>CACJZL010000001.1 GCA_902597865.1 uncultured Pelagibacteraceae bacterium
ACATATTTTTCAGAGATTGTTTTTCCAGCTGAAAAAAAAGAAATATTCACTTTGGAAAAATCAAAATTTTCCAAATTTTCAACTTTGATTTCTTTATCACCAAATTTAAGAGTAGATCCCGCGCTATTAGACGACGCTACAAAATATAAATTTTCAATCGAAATTTTTTTATTATGTAAAACTTCAATTATTTTCCTCCCAACATTTCCTGTGGCACCTACAATAGCAATATTCATGATGTTTTACTTATACTAGATGAAGGGTAAATCGCAAACTGTTCCTAAATATGTTTTATCGTTAATTTCGATCTTAAATTGATTTTTGCCATCCCAATAAGGTTTATTAATCATAGCAATACCAATAATCTTTTTAAAATTTGGCGAATAAGCGGCTGATCTTAAGTATCCAACAATATTATTCTTTTCATCGAACAATTCCTTTTCTTTGCTCATATTGATTTTGTCATGATCAATTTTAACACCCATTAATTTTCTAGACACTCCATCTTTTTTAATTTTTTTTAACTTTTCTTTTCCTAGAAACTTAATATCGGTATCTAAGTTTATATACTTATCGAAATTTGCTTCAAATGGGTTATCTCCATTATCAAAATCGTTTCCATAAGATAAAAGCGCTGACTCAATTCTTTCAATTAGATTTGGGCAACCAGCTCTGACGTTCAATTCCTTGCCATGTTCAAATAAGCCATCATATAATTTTTGACCAGCAATATCATTCTCAACATATACCTCAAATCCCCCTTGTTTCGACCAACCTGATCTTGCTACAAAATATTTATTTTGTTTAAATTCAAAGTATTTAAAATTGAAAAATTTTAGTTGTCTTATTTCATCACCAAACAATTTAGCCATTAAGTCGTCTGATAGAGGACCTTGAATAGCAAGTATGTTAACATTTGGCTCATGAATTTTGACATCAAAATTATGTCCTGCAGCTAAGCCTTTCGCAAAAAAGATTACATCAGAGTCGGCAATTGAAAGCCACCATCTATCATTTTCAAGTTTATTAATTATTGGATCATTTACTAAAAGTCCTTCGTGGTCAATTAATGGGGCGTAATAGCATTTTCCAATTTTAGATTTAGATAAATCTCTACATGTCATTAATTGAACAAGTTCTGCTGAATCTTTGCCTGATATTTCTACCTGTCTTTCCGCAGCAACATCCCAAACTTGAACATACTTTTTTAAATGATTGTAGTCATCTTCAATTGATTTGAAAGATACAGGTAATAGCATATGATTATAAACTGTATATCCGCTAACACCGTGAGCTTCTATTCTTTCTGTGTAAGGTGTGCTTCTAAGTCTACGTGATCTTATAATTGGAAAATTTTTCATTTTTTTAAAAATTCAGCTACCTTTTCTCTCATTTCAAAAGCTTTTTCAAACATAATCATATGTCCGCACTCGTTAATTATTTGGGTCTCTGAATTTTTAATTAAATTTGCGAATTTTTTTCCATTTTCTAAGGGGGCCATTTTATCCAGAGCTCCAAAAATTAATAAAGTTGGACAATCAATTGCAGCTGAAGCTTCTTTGCCATTTTTATAATTATTACAAGCTTTTAAGTCTATGGCTAAAATTTCTTTCACCTCTCTTGAGGAATTAATAATTTTCTCGACTGGATTGCCTCCTATAAATTTCCTTGAACCTTCGTAACCCCATTTCATCATTAAGTGTACAGCTTTTTTATCTCCAGAATCTGCTAGATCAATTAAATCTTGGTTAACAGGCATTCTATAGGAGCCCGCTAAAAAAACTAATTTATGAGTATTTTTTTTAAAACGCGAACCATACTCTAATGCTTCTAAACATCCTTGAGAATGTCCTACTATTGAAACTTGTTCGGTTTTTAAAAAAAGTCTTACGCTTTCAATCCAATCTGCAATTTTTTCGATTGAATCAATGCAAGGCCCGTCCGAATTTCCATGACCTGGTAAATCCAAAGATAAAATATTTAGATCTTTGTTAGATAAAAATTGTTCTGTAAGAGACCACACAATGTGAGACAATCCACTTCCATGTAAAAGAAATACAGTTTTCTTCGTAGGATCAAAGTCTTTACCTGCAGTAGATGCAAATACTTGCTTCTTATCTATTTCAAAAATCAACTTAGTTCCTTGGCCTTTTTTCTTAACTCAAATTTCTGAATTTTTCCTGTTGAAGTTTTCGGTAGTTCACAAAAAGCAATTTTTTTTGGAATTTTAAAACCAGCCAATGTTTCTCTGCAAAAATCAATAAGTTCTTTCTCTGTTGCCTCTTGATCTTTTACTTTTTCAATAAAAGCACAAGGTACCTCGCCCCATTTTTCGTCCGGTTTAGCAACTACTGCCGCTATTGAAACGCTAGGGTGTTTAGCCAAAGTATTTTCTATTTCAATAGATGAGATGTTTTCTCCACCAGAAATAATTATATCTTTTGATCTATCCTTGATCTTTATGTAACCGTCTGGATGCACCACAGCTAAATCTCCAGAATGAAACCATCCGTGAGCCATTGCTTTATCAGTTGCCTCTTTATCTTTAAAATAACCTTTCATGACGATATTTCCTTTAATCATAATTTCACCAATAGTTTTGCCGTCCTTTGGTACGGGTTTCATGGTTTCTGGATCTATTACTTTTGTATCTTCTGTGTTTGGATATCTAACACCTTGTCTGGCTTTGATTTCATTCTTCTTGTCTTCATCAAATGAATTCCAGTCATCATTCCACGCACATTGCAGGATATGACCATACGTTTCAGTTAATCCATAAACATGCATTACTTCAAAACCTAAATTTTCCATTTTTTTAAAAATTATACTTGGGGGTGGAGCGCCTGCGGTCAAAACGAAAACTTTTTTCTTCAGCTTTTTTCTTTCAGAATCTGAAGCACCTGTAATCATATTAAGAACTATTGGTGCACCACCAAAGTGACTGATGTCATGTTTTTCAATTAATTCAAAAATTTTTTTTATGTCTATAGCTCTTAAACATATAGTTTTTCCATTTAACATTGGAATTGTCCAAGGGTATCCCCATCCGTTACAGTGAAACATTGGAACAACTGTTAAGAAATTTAATCTGTTAGGCATATTCCATGCAACTGCACTTCCAGTTGACATAAGATAAGAACCTCTATGGTGATATACTACGCCTTTTGGATTGCCTGTTGTGCCTGATGTATAGCTTAATGAGATTGCTTGCCATTCATCTTTTGGTTTTTTCCAAACATAATTTTCATCTCCTGTATTCAAAAAATCTTCGTATTCTTTATCACCAATTTTTTTAAGCAAAGATTGATCTGCGTTATCGTCTTGAATATCGATAATCAAAGGCTTAGATTTTACATTTTCTAATGCTTTATTTATTACTGAATGAAGTTGTCTATCGACTATAAGAACTTTTGCCTCAGCGTGGTCCAAAATATAAGAGACTGTTTTTGCATCTAATCTTGTGTTGATGGTATTTAGAACTGCTCCAGTCATTGGAACAGAATAGTGAGCCTCAAATATTTCAGGGGTATTAAACGCCATCACTGAAACAGTATCACCCTCCTTAATTCCAATCTTCTCTAATGCACTAGCAAACTTAATACAGCGATTGTAAATTTGTGACCAGGTATAAGAACGATTTTCGTATACTAGTGCTTCATAATCTGGATATATATCTTTTGCTCTTTCTAAAAAACTTAAAGGGGTTAAGGGTACAAAATTCGCATTATTTTTATCTAAATTTTGATTATATTTGTTCATTAATTAAATTTAGCATTCATGGTTGTGTGGCTGCCACTTGTTCCAACAACATAATGAGACTGTGCTCTTGGTAAAATTTTTTCAAAATAATACTTTCCTGTATTAATTTTATCTTCATAAAATTCTTTATTTGAATTTTGTTTTTCAAAACTTATTTTTAAAGTTTTAATCCAAGCAAAAGCTAAAGCTGTGTAACCTAATACTTTTAAATAATCATTACATGCTGCACTTGCATCATCCTTATTTGATTTGATTTTTTCTCTCATCCACTTGGTAAAAGATACCAAGATTTCTTTATATTTTTCAAAGATGTTTAAAAAACTTTCCAGATTTTTTTCGTTTTTATAATTTTTGATTTCAGTATCCATTGATTTTATAAAGTTTTCAAATATGCCTTCTGAAGAAATTTTTCGGTAGACAAGATCAATTGCTTGTACAGAATTTGTGCCTTCATAAATTGGTGTTATCCTGTTATCTCTAAATAATTGTTCAATTCCTTGATCTTTCGTATAACCGTATCCACCAAATACCTGAATTGCATCATTGGTAATTTCTACACCATTATCAGTAAAAAATGATTTTATAACTGGAGTAAGCAATGCGACCATGTTTGATGCATCGCCTCTTACATCTTTATCATCGTGAGATAAACTTACATCAATTTGCTGAGACAACCAGAAAGCAAAAGACCTTTGGCCCTCAATAATTGATTTCATATTCATAAGACTTCGTCTTATGTCTGCATGCTTGATAATTAAATCTGTTTCTCCATTTTTGCTGTTGTTTGCTTTTCCCTGCTTTCTCTCTTTTGAATATGCAACAGCATTTTGATACGCAGTTTCTGCAATTCCCAAACCTTGAACACCAACTACAATTCTCTCTAAATTCATCATCGTGAACATAGAATTCAAACCTTTATTTTCAGGTCCAATCATAACACCTTTTGAGTTTTCAAAATTTAGAACACAAGTTGGTGAACCTTTAATTCCCATCTTGCTCTCAATTGAATTTGTGCTGACACCGTTTCTAGAACCTACAACTCCATCATCACTGACCTCAAATTTTGGTACAAGGAATAAACTTATTCCCTTTGTTCCTTTTGGTGCATCTGTGGTTCTTGCTAAAACTAAATGAATTATATTTTCTGTTAAATCATGGTCCCCAGACGTAATAAAAATTTTTTGTCCAGTAATTTCATAGGTTCCATTGCCTTTTGGGACTGCTTTAGTTTTTAATAAACCTAAATCGGTTCCACATTGTGGTTCTGTTAAACACATTGTCCCACTCCATTTTCCCTCTACAATTTTTGGAAGAAATTTATCTTTTATGCTTTGCTCAGCATGAGTAAGTATACAATTATAAGCGCCAATACTAAGTTCACTATATAATTTAAATGCTAAACTTGACGATGACAGCATTTCCTCAAAAAAAGTACTTACAGTCTTTGGGATACCCTGACCACCATATTTTGGATCACAAGATAGAGAAGTCCAGCCATCCTCTATAAATTTTTTATAGACTTCTTTATAGCCTGGAGGTGTTCTCACAACTCCATTTTCATATACGCAAGGATTTTCATCTCCTGCTTTAGCTAATGGTAAAATAAGCTCTTGGTTTATTTTTGCTGCTTCCTCTAAAATTCCTTTAACAAGTTCCGAATTAATTTCTTTGTATTTTTCAATTTCTTTATATCTTTGATTATCTTTAAGATTATCAAAGAGGAACATCATTTCTTCAACTGGTGCAGTATAAATAGTCATATTTTTTCTAATTATCTAACGTAAGTTAATTTATTTATTTTTGCAAACATGCAATAATCGCATCTCCCATCTCTGAAGTAGAAACTTCTTTTTTTCCCTTAGAAATAATATCTTTTGTCCTTAATCCATCATCTAATACCTTTTGAACAGCGTTATCTAAGGCTTTAGATTCTTTGTCTAAATTTAATGAATATTTTAACGCCATTGAAAAACTTAATATAGTTGCAATAGGATTTGCAATACCTTTGCCAGTTATATCAGGAGCTGAACCATGCACGGGTTCATACATCGATCTCATATTTCCATCTTTGTCTTTAGCTCCTAATGAAGCAGATGGTAATAAACCTAAAGACCCTGTCAACATTGCAGCTTCGTCTGATAGAATATCTCCAAATAAATTATCAGTTACGATTACATCAAATTGTTTTGGATTTCTTAATAACTGCATAGCACAATTATCTGCTAACATATGAGTTAACTCTACATCTTTATATTCTTTGTCATGTAAAATTTGAACTTCTTCTTTCCAAAGCTGACCTGCTTCCATCACATTGGATTTTTCACATGATGTAACTTTATTGTCTCTTTTTTTAGCTAGATCAAAAGCAACTCGCGCAACTCTTTCAATTTCTTTTGTAGTGTAAGTATGAGTATTAATTCCTTTTCGCTCACCATTATCTATCGGTTTGATCCCTCTTGGCTCCCCAAAATATATTCCGCCTGTTAATTCTCTTACGATCATTATATCTAAACCTGAAACAATTTCTGGTTTTAAACTCGAGGCGTCCACTAATTGTTTAAAGCAAATGGCAGGTCTTAAATTAGCAAAAAGTTTTAATTCTTTTCTAAGTTTTAGAAGAGCTCTTTCAGGTTTTTTTGAGAATTCTAGCTTGTCCCATTTAGGTCCTCCTACAGCACCAAGTATTACTGCTTCACTCTCTAAAGCTTTATAAAACACTTCATCTGTTATGGGTGTCTTGTATTTATCATATGCTGCTCCTCCAACAAGATCTTCATCAATTTCAAAATCTAGAGATTTGTTTTTGTTAAACCAATGAATAATTTTTTTAACTTCCGCAATAACCTCAGGACCTATTCCATCTCCTGGTAAAAGAAGAATTTTTCTTTTTTTAACTTTAATCATTAAAAATCCAAGGCCTTACTGACTTAACCTTTTTTTCAAACTCGCTGATATGAGATGATTTTTCTAATGATAAAGCAATATCATCTAGACCTTCAATCAAGCATTTCTTTTTAAAGGGATCTATTTTAAATTTTAACTCTTTATTTCCAAAAAGAATTTTTTCTTCTTTTAAATCAATTTCAATTTCTTCTTTTCTTTTTGAATATTCAGCTAACTCTTTTATTTTTTCTTCATCGAGGATTATCGGCAAAATACCATTTTTAAAACAATTATTATAAAAAATGTCTGCATAGCTTGAACTTATTACACATGTTATTCCGAAGTCTAAAAGTGCCCACGGAGCATGTTCTCTCGATGATCCACAGCCAAAATTATTTCCAGCTATTAAAATTTTTGAATTATTGTACGGGGATTTGTTTAATATGAAATTATCTATATTTTTTCCATCATCATCGTACCTCATTTCATGAAATAAGTTTTTTCCTAATCCTGTACGTTTAATCGTTTTTAAAAACTGTTTAGGAATAATCATATCCGTATCTATATTTACAATCGGTAAATAGGCTGGAATGCTTTTAAGTGAAGTAAATTTTTTCATTAGTTTTGATATTTTCTAACATCATCTAAATTTCCAGCGATAGCAGCAGCGGCTGCCATACCTGGACTTACTAAATGGGTTCTTCCTCCTCTTCCCTGTCTTCCTTCGAAGTTTCTATTAGAAGTGGACGCACATCTTTCTTGAGGTTTTAGTTTATCAGCATTCATCGCTAAACACATTGAACATCCTGGTTCTCTCCATTCAAAACCAGACTCTATGAATATTTTATCTAAACCTTCTTGCTCAGCTTGTTCTTTAACTAAACCAGAACCAGGGACGACCATTCCATGTACATGTGAAGCTTTTTTCTTGTTCTTTAATATTTGCGCAGCCTCTCTTAAGTCTTCAATTCTCCCGTTCGTACAACTCCCAATAAAAACTTTATCAATTTTAATGTCTTGAACTTTCACATCAGGTTTAAGCCCCATATAATCAAGCGATCTATTTATTGAATTCTTTTTATCAATATTTTTTTCATTTTTTGGATTGGGAATTTTTCCATTAATTGAAACTACGTCCTCAGGCGAAGTTCCCCATGTAACCATAGGCGCTATTTCATCGCCTTTTAAATGAATTTCTTTATCAAATTTTGCATCACTATCGCTTTTTAATTTACTCCAATAATCAAGAGCTTTTTCCCAGTTTTCTTTTTTTGGAGACATTGGTCTATCTTTTAGATAATTAAAAATCTTTTCATCGGGTTGAATTAATCCTGCTCTAGCTCCACCCTCTATAGACATGTTACATATAGTCATTCTCTGTTCGACAGAAAGATTTGATATGACTGAACCAGCATATTCTAATACACATCCCGTTCCTCCAGCTGTTCCTATTTTTCCAATAATTTGAAGAATTACATCTTTTGAAGTTACTCCTAAAGGAAGTTTTCCATTAACATTAATTCTAAAATTCTTTGCTTTTTTCTGAACAAGAGTTTGTGTTGCTAAAACGTGTTCAACTTCTGAAGTTCCTATTCCAAACGCTAAAGCCCCAAAAGCGCCGTGAGTTGCGGTGTGACTGTCTCCGCAAACAATAACTGTTCCTGGTTGAGTAAAGCCTTGCTCAGGTCCTACTATATGAACTATTCCTTGTCTTTTATCATTCATTCCAAAAAGTTTGATATCAAAATCTTTGCAATTTTTTTCAAGTGTTTCTACTTGAATTCTAGAGTCGTTGTCATCAATACCTTTAGATCTGTCTGTTGTAGGTATATTATGATCAACAACAGCAAGGGTTAAGTTTGGATGTCTTACATCTCTTTTACTATTTCTAAGTCCTTCAAAAGCTTGTGGGCTAGTCACCTCATGTATCAAGTGTCTGTCCACAAATAACAAAGATGTTCCATCATCCTGTTGGTGGACTAAGTGATCACTCCAGATTTTATCGTATAAAGTCTTTGGCATTTAAAAAAAGATTATTTTTTTAATTCAGTAGAAATCTTACTATCTTCTTTTTTCTCTTCAAGTTTTTTGGGTGTCTCAGCGACTTTTGTCTCGGTTTTTTCCTCAGTATTCTTTTGTTCTGTTGCTGGTAACACATTTTCTTCTGTAACTTGCTCAGGTTTGGCCTCAATATCAATACCAATTTTCTTTTTTATCTTTTCTGCAATTCTTGCTGATTTACCGGTTCTTTCTCTTAAATAGTATAATTTTGCACGTCTTACTTTACCAGATCTTATAACTTTGATTGTATCAACTATTGGACTATAAAGTGCAAAAGTTCTTTCAACACCTTCTCCAAAAGAAATTTTTCTAACTGTAAAGGATGAATTTAAGTCTCTATTTTTTTTTGCTATACAAACACCTTCAAAATACTGAATTCTATCTCTTTTTCCTTCAGTGATTTTAACACCAACTTTTATTATATCTCCTGGAAAAAACTCTGGGAGTTTTTTTTCAGCTGAAATTTTTTTAACATTTGCTTTATTTATGTCTTCTATATTTTTCATGTTTAAATTTTGCAATTTTAATCCTTTTTATATTTTTGCCATAAATCTGGTCTTCGGTGCCGTGTTATAGCCTCAGATTGTGACAAACGCCAGCTTTTAATTTTGTTATGATCTCCGGATAAAAGTATGTCAGGAACACTTAATTTCTCCCATATTTGAGGTTTGGTATATTGTGGATACTCCAAAAGCCCATTTTCAAAACTTTCATCTTTTGTAGAATTTAGATTTCCTAATACTCCAGGCACTAATCTTAAAACTGTGTCTAAAACAACAAAAGATGCCATCTCTCCCCCGGAAAGGATAAAGTCACCTATACTTATCTCCTCTACATTTCTTGAGTCTAGAACTCGTTGATCAACTCCCTCGAAGTGCCCACATAAAATATTAACTTTGTTTTTTTTAACAATATCCTTTGCAATATCTTGATTAAAAATTTTACCTTTTGGTGTTAGATAATAAACTGTTTCTTTTTCATCCAAATTTGCGTCCAAAGATTTTGCTACTACATCTGGTCTCATTAACATGCCTACACCACCGCCATATGGAGTATCATCAACAGTTTTATGTTTATCATCTGCGTAATCCCTAATATTAATAAGTTTTAAATCCCAAAGCTTTTTTTCAAAAGCCTTTTTGCAAATACCTATTTCGAAAGGTCCTGGAAAATATTCAGGATACAAAGTAAAAATTTTCGCTTGAAACATAGTTATTTTTTCTTTTCTTCCTTAGGGGCCTCTGCTTTCTTTTCTTCTTTTGGTGCATCAGCTTTTTTCTCTTCCTTAGGTGCATCCGCTTTCTTTTCTTCTTTTGGTGCATCAGCTTTTTTCTCTTCCTTAGGTGCATCCGCTTTCTTTTCTTCTTTTGGTGCATCAGCTTTTTTCTCTTCCTTAGGTGCATCCGCTTTCTTTTCTTCTTTTGGTGCTTCAGAAGCATCTTTCTTTCTGTCTTTTTTTGGAATAGCTTTATTTGGATTATTTCCTGGTTTAGGCATTTCCATTAAATTATTTTCTCCAAGTAATCGAGCAACTCTAGTTGTCGGCTTTGCTCCTTGGCTAAGCCAGTACTTTATTCTTTCTGACTGCAATCCAACTCTTTCCTTTTTTTCTTTTGGCATTAGAGGATTAAAAAAACCTAATTTTTCTATAAATCTCCCATCTCTTGGGAATCTGCTGTCTGCAACCACAATTTTATAAACTGGTCTTTTTTTTGTTCCTCCCATTGATAATCTTAACTTTAACATTTGTTTCTCCTTTTTATTTAAGTTGATTGAATAGCTCAGGTGGAATTCCTTTTTCCATCAAGCCTTTTGTATTTCCCTTTGACATCTTTTTCATCATGTCAGACATCATTTTAAATTGTTTTAACAATTTATTGATAGTGGCAATATCTGTTCCAGAGCCATTAGCAATTCTTTTTTTTCTTGAACCATCGATAATTTTTGGATTTTCTCTTTCTTTTTTAGTCATTGACAGTATTACCGCTTCATTTTGTGTAATTATTTTTTCGTCAACACCAGCTTGGTCCATTTGTGATTTTATTTTTGAAACTCCAGGTAAAAAAGACATCACGCCCTCTAGTCCTCCCATTTTTTTCATTTGTCTTAATTGAGAAAGATAATCTTCTAAAGAAAACTGACCTTTCCTTAAACTCTCTTCAGTTTCTTTAAGTTTTTCCTCGTCAATTTCGTCTGCTGCTTTTTCTACAAGGGATACGATATCCCCCATTCCTAAAATTCTGTTAGCAATTCTATCAGGATGAAAACTTTCAAAATTTTCAATTTTTTCTCCAATACCTAGAAATTTAATTGGAACATTGGCAATATGTTTCATACTCAATGCAGCTCCACCTCTACCATCACCGTCAGCTCGAGTTAATATTATTCCAGTAACCTTTACTGTATTAGAAAATTCTTTTGCAACACTCGCTGCTACTTGTCCAGTTAATGAGTCCGCAACAAGTATAGTCTCTGTTGGTTTAATTACTTCTTCAATCTGTTTTATCTCAGACATCATCTGAAGATCTATTTGAGTTCTTCCAGCGGTATCAAAAATAATTATATCAGAACCATTTAAATTAGCTGCAGATAGGGCTCTTCTGCAAATGTCAGCTGGAATTTGATCTTTTATCACTGGCAAGGTTTGGATATTATTTTGATCACCCAAAATTTTTAGTTGTTCCTGAGCAGCTGGTCTATAAATATCTAAACTTACCATCATAATTTTTTTCTTATTATTTTTTTCTAAAAATTTTGAGAGTTTTGCAGTTGTGGTTGTTTTTCCTGAACCTTGTAAACCAACCATCATTATTGTTACTGGTGGATTGGACTTTAAATTAATTTCTTGATTGCTATCACCTAAAAATGAAACAAGCTCATCGTGAACAATTTTAACAACCATTTGTCCTGGAGCTGTGGATCTTATTATTTCTTTTCCTAATAATTTTGGTTTAACTTTTGTTACAAACTCTTTTACTACCTCTAGCGATACATCTGCTTCTAGTAAAGCTTGTCTTATAAGCTTAAGACCCTCATCAACCTGTTTTTCATTTAGGGATGGAGCCTTTTTAAATGTATCGAGTATTCCCTCGAATTTATTTGTCAAATTTTCAAACATAATTTCTTCCAGCAGCAATCGCACCAGTGGGCGAACCCTCGCTGACTGGTGTCGATCTCTTTGTTTCCAAAGACACCGCAAAATGCTGTTTTTGCGGAAGTTGTGAGAAACTATAATAGAGGTTCAAAAAGTCAATAAATAAGTTAAGTATTATTATATGGATTTTAAAGCTTATAAAATGGATGGACTTGGAAATGACTTCGTCATAATTGATCAACGTGAAAAAAAATATGATCTAAACAATTCTCAAATAAAAAAAATTTGTGACAGAGGCAATATTGGTTGTGATCAACTAATTCTTATAAATAAAAGTGATAAATTTGATGCATTTCTCACTTTTAAAAACTCAGATGGCTCGGACTCCGCAGCATGTGGAAATGGAACTAGATGTGTAGCGAGCTTGTTATCAAAAGAAAATTCAAAAAATTTTATTACTGTTGAAACTTCTTCAGGAAAATTAGAGTCGAAAATATTAAAAAATAATTTGATTCAAACAAATATTGGAAAACCAAAAACTAATTGGGATCAAATACCTCTAAGCGAGAAAATCGATACAAAAAAAATAAAAGTTATGGTTGGTGATATTGAGTTTTTAGGAACAGCAATTAATGTTGGAAATCCTCACATTATTTTTTTTATAAACGAATTAGAAAAGATCGAAATTAAAAAAGTTGGACCGATCTTAGAAAATCATGAATTATTTCCTGAAAAAGTTAATGTTACTTTTGCAAAAGAGCAAAGTAAAAATCATTTTAAAGTATTGCACTGGGAAAGAGGAGCTGGTCTTACAAAAGCATGTGGAACTGCAGCATGTGCAACTGCTGTAGCTGGTGAAATTAATGGTATTTCAAAATTTCCAACTGAAATAGAATTTAAATTAGGAAAAATTAAAATCAATAAAGATGAACAAGGAAACGTTATTATGGAAGGTTCAGTCTCAGAAATTGAACATATTAATATAAATATATGATTAATATTTTTCAAAAATTTAAGGATGGATTAAAAAAAACTACATCAAATTTTTCAAAAGGTATAAAAGATATTGTTGTTAACAAAGAAATTGACGATAAAACTTTAGAGGAAATTGAGGAATTTTTAATTCAATCAGACGTTGGGGTTGAGGCTTCATCGGAGATTAGACAGCAAATAGCTAATAGCAGAATTGATCCAAGTAAAAATAAACTGGATGAGATTAACAAAATTCTTAAAGAATATATTCTCTCATTAATGAAACCTTTAGAGAATAAAAATTTTTTTCATCAATCCAAGGAGAATAGAACAATTTTAGTTTCAGGTGTCAATGGAGTAGGAAAAACAACCACAATTGGGAAAATGTCTAAAATATTTCAAAATAATAATAATAAAACAGTACTAGCTGCTTGTGACACATTTAGAGCTGCAGCAATAGATCAATTAGAAAACTGGTCAAAAAAAGTTGGAAGTGAAATAATAAAATCAGATGCAGGAAGTGACCCTGCGTCTGTCGCTTTTAAGGCAATGGAATATTCAAAAAAAAATAAAATTCATACAGTTTTGATAGACACAGCAGGTAGATTGCAGAACAAGAAAAATTTGATGGATGAGTATAAAAAAATTGCAAATGTAGTTAAAAAAGTTGATAACAATGCGCCTCATGATGTTGTTCTAATCTTGGATGCAACCTCAGGACAAAATGTAATAAATCAAGTAACAGAATTTAATAATATTATTCCTTTAACTGGCCTTGTTATGACAAAACTTGATGGAACTGCAAAAGGGGGAATACTAATTGCTGCTGCAAAAAAATTTAAACTTCCAATAATTGCAATTGGTCTTGGGGAAAAAGAGGACGATTTACAATCTTTTGATGCTGAAACTTTTGCAGAAAATTTTTTAAATATATAAAAATCAATTTAATTCGTTGATAAAATTTTTTAGATTCCCTAAAAGTTCTTGATCAAAATCCATCATGTGATCATCGCCTGACTTAAAATAACTAAATTTTGGTTCTGAAAAACTTTCAAACATTCTTTTTCCCATTCTAAATGGAACAATGTTATCTTTATCTCCGTGCATAACGAGTTTAGGATAAGTTATTTTGCTAATTTTATTTATGGAGTCATATCTATCTTTCAAAAGTAAGTTCACTGGTAAATAAGGATAATAAATTTTTGAAAGTTCTACCATTGAGGTAAAAGGGGACTCTAAGATTATTCCTGCAAACAGAAATTTTGAACCAAGGTCTACTGCAACAGCTGTTCCTAGAGACTCTCCGTAAAGAATGATATTACTATCATCAATGTTGTTTGAATTTAACCACCTTTTCGCTGCCATTGAATCATTATACAAACCTTCTTCTGTAGGTTTTCCCTCATTTCCACTGAAACCTCTGTAAGCAATAATTAAATAATTTAACTCTAATTCAGCTATCTCGTTTAATTTGTAAATTCTATTTTGTAGATTTCCTGCATTCCCATGAAAAAATAGTAATGTCTTATATTTCCTATCTTTAAAATGGTACCAACCAATTAATCTATTGTCTGACTTAACGAACACCTTTTCAATCTTATGTGTCAGTTTGTTCTCATCTAAATAGTTATTTTCGTTAGGATGATATAATAATTTTCTCTGCGACAGAAAAATTACCAAACAAATAATCACATAAATAGTAATTAAACCGATTAAAGTACTGAAGATGATCATAATTTTTTTATCAAACATTCTAAGCCTTTTTTCTTACCAGATAAACTCCAAGGAAAACAAGAAATGTTCCATATAAATGGAAAAGTTCTAAGGTCTCACCAAAAAATAATATGCCGTAAAATGCTCCATAGACTGTAAATAAATACAAAGTAAATCCTGTCGTTGTAGCACCAAGATATTTTTGAGTGTAAGTGTACAATATAAAAGCTATTATTCCTGGTGAAATCGCCGCAAATACTACCCAAAATAAAAATTTAAAATCAAATGTCGTTACGTTAATAAAATTTTGTTCAAATATATAAAATGGTAACAAACTTAAAGCTCCAAAAAAAGAGATAGCTGTAAACCTTTCAAAAACATTTAGGGAAGATTTCCAATTAAACAGAAATATAGAATATAATGCCCAGCCTATTGAAGCTCCTAACATCCACAAATCTCCCTTTGTAAATTTTAAAGATATCAAAGTAGAATATTCACCTCTTACAATAATAATTAAAACTCCTAGAAGGCATGATAAAAGGCCAATGAATTTGAAAAAATTCATTTTTTCTTTAAAAAAGAAATAAGAAATTAAAATTATAAAAATAGGTGAAGAAGTATAAATAATTCCCATGTTTATTATTGTAGTTGTCTGACCAGCCATAAATGGAAAAGCTCCACAAACTCCACACCCCATTAATCCTAAAAAGAAAAGTTCTTTATATTCTTTAAATAAAATTTTTTTTTTGTATAAAATTCTGTAATTGAACAACATCAATAAAAGAAATACTGATAACCATCTCCAAAAAGCTAGGGAGATAGGAGGAACAAATTCTACACCCCCTCTTGCAACAACAAGATTGCTCGCCATAAAAATAGGTTGAATAAAAAGAAGTGTGTAAGGTAAAAAATCCTTTTTTTTCACTTAGTTACTTAGACTTGTCAAAAAAAGCTTCGTAAATCATCATAGCAATTGCACAGCCCATTAATATGTAAACAGGCAATACATCAAGAAAACCGATCATCATTGATCTTGTTAATGTAGTAGCTAGTCCTATTAAAAAGAAGATCGCAAAAGACAACCCAACTAGTGTAGTAATTTTATTCATTAAATTTTTTACTTTCTTTTTCTAGCCAATTAGCAACACCTAAAAATCTTTGATCATCATATTTGTCACCAATTAACTGAAGTCCTAATGGTAAGTTATTTTCCCCCTGAAGTAAAGGAAGAGAAATTGCAGGTGTGTGCATATAAGACCAAACTCTATTGAAATCAGCACTTCCGGTGCTTTTCAAACCCTTGTCAGCTACACCTGTACTACAAGGACTTAATACTCCATGATAATCCTCAAAAACTTCTTTGTATGATTCATAACTTCTACTCATAAAATCAACTGCATCCAGGTATTCTTTTGCAGAATGTTTCATTCCTCGAGAAATTGCTGTTTGCATTTCTTTTGAAAGTTTATTTTTAGATTTCTTATAATAAACTTGAAAATTATTTGCTAAATCAGTTTCGTGAACAATCCGATGATATTTATCAATATCTTTAAAATAAGAGGGTGTATCAAATACCTCAATATTTTTTTTAAAAGATTTTATAAAAAATTCAAAGGACTCTCTTGATTTTTTATCAATTTTTTTCCAACTTTCAGTTTTATAAAAAATAAATTTTGGATCAAACATTGGTCCTTTCTTACATTCCTCTAACATAAATTCAGATGAATAATGAATGGTCGCTTTATCATATGAGTCTTTTTTTATTAAAACTTTAGCTAATAGCGCAACATCTTCTACAGTTTTTCCAAATACTCCAATATGATCTAAATGATAGGATGTTCTTAAAACTCCATTTCGTGAAATTAAACCATAACTTGGTTTATAACCAACTACCCCACAGTAAGATGCAGGTCTTATAACTGATCCTCCTGTCTGAGATCCAATTGATAGTGGTGCCATGTGAGATGCTATAACAGCAGCAGAACCACTTGAGGATCCACCTGGTGTTCTAGAATAATCATGAGGGTTTCTAGTTTCTGGGGGAGCAAGAAATGCTAGTTCCGATGTATTTGTTTTACCCATTATAAGGGCTCCAGCAGATTTTAATAAGTCTACTATTTCAGCATTTTGAGACTCAGTTTTACCTTTTCTTAAAACAGTTCCACATTCAGTTGGCATATCGTAGGTTCCAATTATATCTTTAAGTGCTACTGGAATACCATGAAGAGGTCCAACCGACTTTCCGGATCTTCTATGTTCATCCGCCTCTTCAGCTTTTTCTAAAAGAAGTTTTTTATCAAAATGTGCCCACGCCTTAACATCTTTTTCGAATTTATTTATTTGCTCAATATATGATTTACATAAATCAACAGAGTTTAAATCTGAATTTCTAATTTTTTCCGCAATTTCGGAAACTGATAATGAAAAGATATTGGACATTAAATTTACTCTGCAAATAACACATCAGGTAGCCATAAAGCTATACCAGGAAATATGTACATCAAAACCATTGCAAGAATTACTATTGCTAAGAAAGGCATTATACCTGTGAATATTTGCATAAGCTCTACATTTCTACTCTGAACACCTTTTAAGTAATAAGCAGACATTGCCATGGGTGGTGTTAAAAAAGAGGTTTGTAAATTCAAAGCAATTAACATTGCAAAGAAATAAGGGTTTACTCCAAAAAACTCAACAAGGGGTAAAAATATTGGAACAAAGATAATTAAAATTTCTGTCCACTCAAGTGGCCATCCTAACAAAAAGATTATTATTTGTGTAATTACTAAAAATTGCCATGGTTGAATATCCATTGACTTAAAGAAAGTTTCAAAAACTTCATGTCCTCCAAGGTATGAAAATACGGAAGCAAAGGTCCATGAACCTACAAACAACCACATTATCATTGCACTTGTTTTTGCAGTTAGAAAAACTGACTCTTTAAAATTTTTCCATTTTAAAGATTTATAAAAATATGAAAGCACTAAAGCTCCAAAAGCACCGACTGCAGCAGCCTCAGCTGGAGTGGCAAGTCCTGCTAAAATTGTACCAAGAACTAATATTATTAATGAAAATAATGGGACAAAAGATACTAAGACCTCTTTTAAAATTTCTGATCTAGGAGGAATTTCCTCAGCGGCGGGTCTAGGTGCTAAAGATGGATTAAAATATGCTCTTATAATTACATAAAGGATATATAATCCAGCTAACATTAAACCTGGAAAGATTGCAGCTGCGAAAAGTCTCAAAGGTGACAGCTGAGCTATAACGGCATAAACAATTAACATAATGCTTGGTGGAATTAGTATTCCCAAACATCCTCCAGAACAAATTACACCTGATGCAAATTTTTTATCATATCCAGCTCTTATCATTGCTGGCCAAGCTAGAAGTCCCATTAAAGTTACAACAGCGCCAATAATTCCTGTTGCTGTAGAAAATAAAGCACAAGTTACTAGTGCTGCTACCGCCATTGATGCTGGCAGTCGATGAGATGCCAATCTTATCGCAAAAAATAATTTTGCTACAATTCCTGCTCTTTCAACGAGATATCCCATAAAAAGAAATAAGGGGACTGCAGTTAAAACGGTGTTATCCATTATCGTATAAGTATTTTGAACTAATAAAGAAAATATCCGATTATCGAGTAAATGATCCATCCTACTTGGATCAAAATAAGCATAATAACCAAATCCAACTCCCATAGCTAATAAAGTGAATGCAATTGGAAAACCTAATAAGACAGCAAATAAAAATAAGCTCATCATTAAAATTGCTATCTCAGGATTTGTAAGTTCAAATAACATCTGCTTGATCGTCCTTTTGTGAAGTTCTCATTAATACTTTTTCTGTTTCTTCAGCGTCTGCTGATAATCTTTCTGGCCAGTGACCTGTTTTAATACATATAATCGCTCTAAACACTTCGCTAATACCCTGAATTGCTAATAACAATCCAGACAAAGGTATTATAGATTTTGCCATATAAATTTGTATTTGTGCTGGACTATTCCAGCTAGTTTCTTTTATTTTCCAAGCCAATGCAGCGTATTCATATCCGTAAAATACTAAAGCTAAAATACCTGGAAAGAAAAAAATAAAATATAAAACTAAATCAATCCAACCTTGAACTCTTGTTGGAAATAATCTGTAGATAACATCTCCTCTAACGTGCGCTTCAGTTGATAAACAATAAGCGCCTGCCATCATGAAAATTGCTCCGTACATTTGCAAACTAAAATCAAAATTCCATAAAGTTGGGCTGTTAAAAGCATAGGCCATAATTACTTCATAACATGTGCCACCCATTAAAATTACTATGCACCATGAAAAAGCTTTACCCATTGATGCACTTAAAGTATCTGCAAATTTTATGAAAGATTTCATAGTGCTATTTTATGTTAAATTCTACCTATTAATCAAACAAAAAAAAGGGGGCCAAAGGGCCCCCTTAATTTAATTAAGATAAATCTTTAGATTTTAACTTTTCCTAAAGGTCCGAACTCATTTTCATAAGCTAATCTGTAATTAGGCTGATTCATCAGCAAGTACTTCATTACTCTCTTAGCGTATGCCTTTTGAGAATCGACGATTTTCTTAAAGAAAGCATCTTTCTTATTGAAATCACCGATAACTTTATCCCAACCTTTTAATTGTTGAGCTAAAATTTCATCAGACGTTTGATAAACGTTTACTTTATGTTGATTCATTAGTTTAGATAAATCTGCTGAATATCTTACTAATGCTTTAAAGTAGTTATCTGTGTTAGCAGCATAAGCAGCATTTTTCAATATTGCCTGGTTTGCTGGTGACAGACCATTAAACGTTTTATTGTTAATTGGTATTTCAAACATCTCTTGTGATTGGTGGAAGCTTCCTAAGTGATAATGCTTAGAAACATCTTGCATACCAAACTGAGAGTCTGAAGTTGGGTTGTTAAACTCAGCTGCTTCAATCAAACCAGTCTTCATTGCTGGCTGGATTTCACCACCTGGTAACTGTCTTACGACCATTCCCATCGCAGTAAGAACGTTAGTAGCAAGACCAACTGTTCTGTACTTCATACCTTTAACATCAGATACTTTTGTTACGTTCTTTTTAAACCAACCGAAAGGTTGAGCTGGCATAGGCATATGGAAAACACCTGTGTAGTCGAAACCAACTTTTCTTAAAGTTTCTTCATACAGTTTTCTTCCTCCACCGTACTCCATCCATCCCATTACCTCTTGAGATGACATTCCGTATGATGGTCCAGTTCCGAATAAAGATGCGGCTGGATTTTTACCGTACCAATAAGCAGTTACCCAGTGTCCCATATCAACAGCACCTGAGCTTACAGCTTGACCGATCTCACTAGTTTTTACAACTGCTCCAACTGGTTGAAGATCGATTTTTAAAGAACCGCCAGACATGTCGCTAACCATTTTGCAATAGTCTCCTGCCATTTCAAAAAAGATGTTAGCACCACTTGGCCAAGCAGCTTGCATTTTTAGAGTTTGTGGAGCTCCGAATGCAATGTTTGGCATTGCTACTGCTGCTGTTGCTGCTGCACCAGTTGCTGCCGCTGCCTTAAAGAACTTACGTCTTGAAGGAATTTTTCCCTTCAACGATTTTTTTTCTTTAATCATTATTTTCTCCTCTTATTAAGTTAATTAACTTGCGACTATTTAAGCACAATAATTAAAAAGAGTCCTACTGTTAATTCGCGCTCAGGTAATTTATTTACAACTATGAGTGGTATTATTTTATTAATTTACTTTATTTTTACACGAACCTGTTTGGAAAAATTCGCTGATATTATCTATAGCTAAATTTGCCATTGCGGTTCTAGTTTCTTTTGTAGCACTTCCCAAATGAGGAAGGATAAAAGCACTTTTATGTTTTAAATACCCAGGGTTCAGATTTGGTTCATTTTTATAAACATCTAAACCAACAGCGTAAACTTTTCTTCTATTTAATGCATCAATTAAAGCTTCATCATCTACAATATCCCCCCTTGCAACATTGGTGACAACTGCACCTTTCGGTAAAAGCTCTAAACTATCCTTATTGATTAAATTAATTGTTTCTTTTGAAGCAGGACAACAAACTGAGAGAACATCTGAAACAGACAACAAACCTTCTAATTTTTCATGATAGATGGCCCCTTGCTCTTTTTCAGAATTTAATTTTGATCTGTTATGATAATGAATAATCATTCCTAAAGATTTTGCAATTTTAGCAATCTTTTGACCAATTCTTCCCATTCCCAAAATACCTAGTCTTGATCCTGTCAGCTGTTTTCCAATCAAATAGTCTGCTGACCACTTCCAGTCTCCAGCTCTTGCTCCCTCTATTCCCTCTGAAGCTCTTCTACATGCACCAAGAATTAAAAGAATGCCAATTTCTGCTGTAGCATCTGTCAAAACCTCTGGAGTATTTGTGACGGTAATATTTCTTTTTTTTGCTGCCTCAAGATCAATATTACCAAATCCAACAGCAAAGTTGGAAAGAATTTTCACGCTTTCCGGCAACAAATTTATAGTTTCTTTGTCTAATTTATCAGTCAATGCAGAAAGAATCCCGTCACAACCTTGGCTCATTTCTATTAATTTTTTTTGAGAATATAATTCATCATTTGAATTTAGTTTAACATCATAAAGCTTTTTTAATTTTTCCTCATTCGAGTCAAGTAATTTTCTGGTAACTAATATTTTTTTCATAGTTTAACTAATTTAAGTCAAAAATTTTACCAGGATTCATTATATTGTTTGGATCCATAGTTTTTTTAATTAATTTCATTGTTGGAAGATTATCGGCGTGTTCTTTTTTTAGATACTCTTTTTTATGTAATCCCACTCCATGTTCGCCAGTAATTGTTCCCTCAAGTTCTAATGTTTTCTCAATTAAAATGTCACTAAACTTTCTTATCTTTTCGTAAGTCTCTTTTTTTTCAGGATTGTAAGGGAGTAAAACATGAAAATTTCCATCTCCTAAGTGACCTACCATTGGGGCCCTTAATCCAAATTTTTTAACCTCTTCTTCCGCAAATTTTACACACTCTGTTATTTTTGAGATTGGTAGACACACATCTGTTGAATAAACCCTGCCATTATCTATTAAAGCTTTAACTGAATAATATACATCCCATCTCGCTTTCCATAATTTATTTCTTTCTTCTAAACTTTTTGCCCACTTGAATGAACTTCCATTGTTATTTTTTGATAATTCCTCCACAGTTTTAATTGACTCTTTGTTTGAAATTTCTGAACCGTGGAATTCAAAGAATAGTGTTGGAAGAGGTTTAACATCCTCTAATTTTGAATAATTAATACTTATTTCCATTTGATCTTTATTTAGCATTTCAATTCGCGCTATTTGGATACCATATTGAATAACTTCTTGCGCAGTTTTAACTGCGTCTTCTAAAGATGGAAAATGACAAACAGCACTCATTATACTTTCTGGAATGGGAGACAATCTTAATTGAATTTCAGTTATAATTCCTAAGGTTCCCTCTGATCCCACAAATAAATTTGTTAAGTTGTATCCAGCGGAAGTTTTTTTTGTTCGTCCTCCTGTATTCATTATTTCACCATTAGGAAGAACAACTGTTAAGCCAGTTATTACAGTTTTCATTGTCCCGTATTTTACTGCCATTGTTCCAGAAGCAGAAGTTGAAGCCATACCTCCTATTGCAGCGTTTGCACCAGGGTCAATTGGGAAAAAAACGCCGTCCTCTCTCAAATAATCATTGAGTTGTTCTCTTGTTACGCACGCTTGAACTCTGCAGTCAAAATCTTGAGTGTTAACTGTTAAAATATTATTCATTTTTTCTAAAGAAATTGTTATGCCTTTATCATTACCGACTACATTTCCCTCAAGGGATGTGCCGGTACCAAAAGGAACGACTGGTACTTTGTGTTCATTACAAAGTTTTAGTATTTTCGACACTTCTTCATTTGACTCTGGAAAAACTACTGCTTTAGATAAAATCGGATCGTAAGTATCTTCTCCTCTAGAATAATTTAAACGTGTAGACTCTGATTGAGAAAATCTTCCATTCAAAATTTTTTTTAATTCTTGTTGAAGAATGGTATTCATAAGATTTGATATTATCTAATATTTTTTGGAAATACTATTAAAACTATTTCAGCATTTTTTTGATGTTTTCTAATGCTTGAGAAATATTATCTCTTGATGCAGCAAAACTGAATCTAACATAATTTTGGCAAGTTTCGCCAAAAGCTGATCCAGGAACTATTGCTACTCCTGCTTCATGCATAGCCTTCCTCGCAAATTCAGCACCATTCATGCCAGTTCCAATTACTTTTGGAAATGCATAAAATGCTCCACCTGGTAAGCTACATTCGACACCTGGTAAATCATTTAACCCTTTATAAATTAAATCTCTCCTTTGAGTAAATTTTTCCATCATAGCGTTGATTGAATCATCTGGTCCATCCAATGCGGCAATACCTGCAAACTGAGCTGCAGCATTAACACATGAAACGCTATTGATTAATAATTTATTAACATGATCGATTAAGTGTTGAGGCCAAAAACTCCAACCAAGCCTCCAACCTGTCATTGAATATGCTTTGCTCCATCCCTCTAAAACTATCAATCTTTCTCTTAATTCTGGATAATGAAAAAAAGATGGCATTTCTTTATTATCAAAAATTTGCCTGCTATAAATTTCGTCACTTAGTATTGTTACATGCGGATATTTTTTTAAGCCATCAGCTAAGAAATCAATATCCTTTTTTTCAACAAAACTTCCTGTCGGATTGTTTGGATTAATTAAGACTAGCAATCTAGTCTTGTCAGTTATTAAAGATAATATTTTATCTGGGTTAAATTTTAAATCTTTATCCTCTGTTAAATCATAAGGCACAGATGTTGAGCCAGTATAGTTTATCATCGACTCATATATTGGGAATGCTGGTGTAGGATGAATTATTTCTGCTCCAGGTTCACCAAAACATTGGATAGCATAGCTCATAGTAGGTTTTCCGCCTGGCATAATGAGAATTCTATTAAAATCAATATCAACATTATAACGTCTTTTTATCCACCTAGTGACAGCCTGGCGGCATTCAGGAATACCATTAGACATTACATATCCATGATGTCCATCATCAAGTGCTTTCTTGGCTGCTTCAACAACATGCTTTGGAGTTTTAAAATCTGGTTGACCTAGTCCTAAATGAATCATGGGCTTACCTTGAGCTTCTAACTTTTTTGCTTCTGCAAGCACGGTAAATGCAGACTCAGTTCCCAACCTATCTAAACTTCTTGCAAGTTTCATAAAAAATATTTTATACCCTATTTCTATAAATTAATTTCGAACTATTCAACTCTTTTAAGTTTTTACATCCCATAAGCACCATATTTCTCTCAATTTCGTTATGCATATTTTTCAATAATTTCTCTACACCATCTTGACCACCAGCGGCTAAAGAAAACAAAAACATCTTTCCAAAACTGCAAGCTTTCGCTCCAGCAGCTAAAGCTTTAAGAACATGGGTCCCTCTTCTAATTCCTCCATCAAGAATAATTTCTAATTTGTCTCCTACGGCATCTGAAATAGCTTTCACTTGATCAAATGGAGATCTTGAACCATCTAATTGACGACCACCATGGTTTGATATCATTATTGCAGAACATCCAATGTCTATTGCTCTTTTAGCATCATCCACCGACATAACTCCTTTGAGCGCAAAAGGTCCATTCCATTTTTTTACACAATAGGCAGCATCCTTCCAATTCATTTTTGGATCATATTGCTCATTAATATATTCTATAACTGATTTAGCTATGTTTGTTCCTTTATCAGTCTTCGTTGCTACATTCGCTAATTTAAATTTGCCGTGTGTTAAATAATTTAAAACCCACATTGGGTGTGTCGCAAAGCTCATTAAACTTCGAAAAGTTAATTTAGGAGGTGTTGTAAAACCAGTTCTATGATCTCTTTCTCTATTGCCAGCAACTAAGGTATCGACTGTTAAACACATCCCGTCAAATCCTGACCTTTTACATCTTTCAATTAAATCATCAGTAATAGATTGATCTTTATGAACATAAAGCTGAAATAATTTTGGACCCCCAGAAATATTAGAAATTTCCTCAATAGTGTTATTTGCCATTGTGGACATGCTATAGAAAGTTCCAAATTTATCAGCTGCTTTTGCGGAAGCTTTGTCTCCATCGTGATGATAAAGTCTTTGCATAGCACACGGAGACAAAAAAATTGGCATATCAATTTTTTTTCCAAAAATTGTTGTGGTTAAATCTGGTTTTCCAACACTTGTTAAAACATTTGGAATTAGATCACATTCGTTAAATGAGTCTGTATTTCTTTTTAGAGTAGACTCATCATCAGCACCCCCGTCAATATAATGAAAAATTGGTGAAGGGAGTTTTTTTTTTGCTAATTTTCTAAAGTCATCAAAATTATAACAGTCTTTTAAGCTCACTATCTTCTAAATCTTAAGTTGCTTCTATTTAAATCTGAAATTTTAGTACAACCCATTAATTTCATATTTCTTTGTAACTCAGCTTTATACTGTCCAAGTGCTCTCTCTACACCTGCCTGACCAGCTGCTGCTAAAGCGTAAAGATATAATCTTCCTCCTGCACAAGCCTTAGCACCAAGAGATAAAGCTTTTAACATATGTGTTCCTCTTTGAAATCCACCTTCGCAGATAACATCTAATTTGTCTCCAACCGCGTCTACTATTTCTGCGAGTTGATCAAAAGGAGATCTTGAGCCATCAAGTTGTCTTCCACCATGATTTGAAACCATTATTCCTGTGCATCCAATATCAACAGCTTTTTTAGCATCCTCAACACTCATAATGCCTTTTAGTGCAAAATGGCCTCCCCATTGAGAGCAAAGTTTCTCTGCATCTTTCCAATTCATAGATTGGTCTAACATGGTAGAAAAATAATTTCCGATAGAAGAATTGGTACTTGTTCCCTCCTTCACGAAATCTTGAAGATGTGGTAGTTCAAATTTACCTTTTGTTAAGTAATTAATTCCCCACATTGGTTTAGTAGCAAAACTAAATAAACTTGATAATGTTAACTTAGGAGGCGATGTAAAACCAGTTCTCAAATCTCTTTCACGATTTCCTCCAGTAATAGTATCGACTGTTAAGGCCATGACATCAAATTTTGCAGCTTTTGCTCTTTCCAAACAAGAAGTATTTAATCCTCTATCTTTATGAAAATAAAATTGAAACATTTTAGGAGTATCTATCATTGAGGATATTTCCTCTACACTAACTGTGGCTAAAGCAGAAACTCCAAACATAGTATTAAATTTTTGTGCTGCTTTACCTACTGCTCTTTCTCCATCGTAATGGAAAAGTCTTTGCAATGCTGTTGGTGAACAATAAAAAGGTAAATCTAATTTCTTGCCAAATATTGTAGTAGATAGATCAACATTTTCAACGCCCCTTAAAACATTTGGAACTAAGTCAACATCATCAAATGCGCTTGTGTTTCTTGCATAAGTAATTTCATCGTCTGCCGCCCCATCTATGTAGTGGAAAATCGGAGATGGAAGTTTTTTCTTTGCTAGTTTTCTAAAATCACGAAAGTTATGACAATTTGAAAGTTTCATAGGGCTATTTTAAAAACTTTTCATGAAATTAAACATGTAACTATCTGCCCCAGGATTTTTATCACCCAAATTAGCGTTTGATAAATGACTGTGCGAATAGCCCAGTTTAGTACCGGGTAGAAGATCTACAGATAGTTGAAGCTCAGATTTAAATTCCAAGGGCGAACCTAAATCTTTACCATCACCCATAGAATATATGCCAGGTGAGAAACTTGGGGTTAAATTTAATTTACCGACCTTATATTCAGCTTGAACTCCAGTATAAAAGTATGATGCTGAGTCTGCTGTCACCATAAACCCTGTTATTGGACTTAATTTACCTAAAAAGGTTTCTCTGAACAAATCTTCATTAGAATGTTGAATACCAAATAGTTCTGAACTTTTTTTAGAACTAGTGTTGATATCAAACACTCCTGAAAAAAAATTAAATTGATGATTATCAGAAGTTTTCAGTTCATCAGCATTTATGCTTATTGGATTAACAAAAAGCATTAAAAAAATTGTTAAAATTTTAATTGTTCTATTATTCATATTTTTTTTAAAATTTTTCTTGTTATTATGGCACCTCCTATTAAAAATAACAATAAGGGCAATGTCCACAATAAAAGGGTATTTTTTGATATACCTGGGTCATATACTATCCACTGACCATATTTTTCAACGAGAGACTTAAATATTTCGTCATTTGTTTTTCCATTTTTTAATTCACCTTGTATATATTTTTTCATACTTTCAGCGAAGTCTGAGTTAGACTCATGGATTGTCTGACCCTGGCAAATTAAACATCGCAAATTTTTTGTAATATTTATTGTTTGTTCTTCATAAATTGTTGATGGTGTTGCGATACCTTTTGAAGAAATTAAGACTAAAAGAAAATATAATAAAATTTTAATTATTGATAATTTTTTTGATTTCATTGACATCTTTTTCATTTAACGGGCCTATATATTTTTTCAACACTTTGTTATCATTATTTATTAAAAATGTTTCTGGAACTCCATATGCTCCAAAGTTAATAGATATTGTACCCTGTTTATCAATAAAGATCTGGTCAAATGGATCTCCGTACGACTTTAAAAAATCTAAGGCATTTTTCTTTTTATCTTTATAATTTATTCCAATCATCATAATTGGGGTAACATTTTTCAATTCTAAAAGATATTTAATTTCATCCTTACAAGGTACGCACCAGGAGGACCAAATGTTAATTAAATAAAAATTTTGTCCTACAAGCACTTTGTTAAAATATATTTGATTTTCATCAATTAAAGATTGAACTTTAAAATCAGTAAAAATTTGATTATCACTTATTTTTGGCGAATAAATTTTTTCTTTTTGAAGAGCAAATTTAAAAACAAAAAATGATATAATTAGAAAAATTAATATTGTTAGACTAAATATTGACTTCTTTATTTTTTCTAAAAATTGCAAATATCCCTCCCAGTATAATTATTAAAGTTGAAATCCAGATCCAAATCATAAAAGGCTTATGTTGATATCTTACATTAAAAAAATTTTGATCCTTAATAATATTAATTGTTATAAATCTGTCTTTGAATAACGAAGTTTTTATAGATGCCTCACTAGTAGCCATTTCTGGTTCATTATAAATTCTTATTTCTGGTTTAAGATTGATGATTTTATTTTTCTCGTCAAGTATTTCAAAAAAACCAATAATCGATTCATAATTATTTTCTTTTTCAATTGTGATCTTTTTAAAAATTATCTTTTCGTTTTTTAGAGCAAAACTCTCTCCAACTTTAATATTCTTGACTATCTCTTTCGATGAAAAACTATTTAACAATATAGATATTAAAAGTAACGAAAACCCAGTATGTGAAAATATTTGTGCAAAATTTTTTGTTTTTTTGCTAAATTGATCCAAGCTTTTGATCAATAAATAAAAAAATCCTATAAACAGTAAAAGAACAAATATATTTTTTTCACCAATAAAATAAATAGTCATGAAAGATAAAATTAATGTAATTATGATAACTAGAAAACTTTTAAGTCCAATCCTAAAGTTTGTTTTAATCCATTTCATGCTGGGACCGATGGACATAAAAAGAACAAATGGAATTAGGAAAGGTAAAATAAGCTTATTATAAAATGGTGGCCCTACAGAAATTTGCTCATCTAATATGACATCAAGAAATATTGGGTAAATCGTACCTATTAAAACGACGCTCAAAAAATATAATATGAACCAGTTATTAATTAAGACTGCAGTTTCTTTACTTAAAGTAAAAATTTCACTTTTCTGAACAAAATTTTTGTTTTCATAAAAAACAAAAATTACAAAAGATAATAAAACTAAAACAAGCAAAAATGTTAATATAAAAATTCCTCTAGACGGATCATTCGCAAAAGTGTGAACGGAATTTAAAATTCCAGATCTCACCAAAAAAGTCCCAACCATACTTAATGCAAAAGTAATGATGCATAATACAACTGTCCAATTTTTAAAAAGTTCTCTCTTTTCTAGAGTTACAACACAATGAAGCAAAGCCGTTAAACTTAACCATGGCATCAAAGATACATTTTCCACCGGATCCCAAAACCAAAATCCACCCCATCCAAGTTCGTAATATGCCCAAATCGAACCTAATAAAATTCCAGCTGTAAGAAAAATCCAGGAGAATAGTATCCAAAATTTAATTTTTTTAGCCCAACTTTTGTTTACATTGTTCGAAATCATAGAAGCTAATGCAGCTGAAAAAATTATTGATGTTCCAACATAACCTAAATATAAAATTGGAGGATGAATACCTAATGCTGGATCTTGTAAAATAGGGTTAAGCCCAAGTCCTTCTTTTTGAACTGGAAAAATTTCATTAAAAGGATTTGATGTTTTTAAAACAAAGACGAAAAAACCAATTACAATAATTTGATGAAATAATGTGGTTAAAAGTCTGTAATTGATTGGTTCATTTCTTGATTTTAAAATAAATCCTAATAACACACCAGTTAAAACCAATAACCATAAAAGTAAACTACCTTCATGATTTCCCCAGGTTCCAGTAATTTTATAAAACAGAGGTTTCGTTGTATGAGAGTTATTGTAGACTGTCTCGTTACTGAAATCAGAGATTATAAAAGAATAAATTAATGAAATAAAAGAGATAAAAACAAAAAAAAATTGAAAACCAATTAAACCAGCGATTTTACCAGAAACAACTGTAACATTTCTCTTTATTTGAACTGAAGAATTCAAAAAAATAAAAATTGATGTCAACAAGCCAAAAATTAATGAATAATATCCTAATTGTGAAATGACCAATTTATTCTCCTAAAGATTTTTTAACTTCTGGTGGCATATAATTTTCATCGTGTTTAGCCAAAATTTTATCTGCTACCAGAAATTTTTTATCATTAAGAAATCCTTCTGCAACGACTCCTTTTTCTTCTTCAAATAAATTTGGAACTGTTCCCGAAAAAGTTACATATAACTCATTTTTAAAATCAGTTATTACGAAGTTAATTTTGTTATTATTCATCATAACTGAGTCTTTTTTTACCATACCTCCGACTCTAATTTTTTTGTTTGAAATTTGTGACAAAAGCTTGATTTCGCTTGGAGATTTAAAATATACGACATTATCTTTTAAAACTTTAAGAACAGTAAAAGTTGTAAGTGCTATTAATGTTAAAAAAATAGCGATGAATAAAAATCTTAACTTAACTTTTTTGCTGTACATTATTTTAAATTAGATTTTTTGTGCAGCGTTACTTGAAGCTAATACCTGGTTAGTTCTTTGTTTGTAGGCCTCTGTATATTTAATTTTTTCTAAATGATTGAATTTTAATTCGAATTTTTTATTTTCTTTTATTAATTGTCGATTGATTATTAGGTATAGTGTATAAAAGTTGACTAGCGTAAACGTAAACGCCGACCATACAAATAATCCATATCCATTCATCAATAATAAGTTAATCACAATCTATCTAATCCTTTAGTCTTAATCTTTATCAATTCTATATTATATTTCATTAAAAAAATTAATATTGAGAATAGTGCAAATGCCGCAGTCATAAGCAATAATGGCGTCAACATCGAAGAGTGAATTGTGGTTTCAGAAAGAATTTTGACTGAAGATGGCTGGTGAAGACTCGCCCACCAATCTACAGAGAATTTAATTATAGGTACATTCACAAAACCTGTGATTGCTACTAAACTTGAAACTTTTGCGGCTTTTTCATTTTCAAATAATCTCCACGATGAAATGTAAAGAATATAAAACAAAAATAAAACTAACATTGAAGTAATTCTAGGATCCCAAGCCCACCATGTTCCCCATGTTGGTTTACCCCAAATAGAACCTGTCACCAGAGCAATAAGGTTAAAAACTAAGCCAGACGGTGCAAAACTTTTTGCAATGATTACAAAATTTTTATTTTTAAAAATAAAAATACCTAATGACAGGAAAGCTATGAATGAAAATATTCCTAAAGAAATCCATGCTGCTGGTACATGAACGTACATAATTCTCACTGCATCACTCTGAAGATAATCCTCTGGAGACAATATTAGAGACTCTAAAAGACCCAGGGTTAGAAAAATAACAAAAAGTGAGAATACAATTATTCTCGTTAACTTTGAGAGTGAAATTATTTTTAATATTTCAAAAATTTTGTTGAACATTTGTGTAATTTTAAGGATTTTATTATAAAGAAATTAACTGATCAAGAACGTTGAGGGAGATAATGTTGGGAAATATTTAACATTCTTGATCAGTAATTTAAAGTACTACAAAGGTATGTCTAAGATTTGAGAGAATTGTGTTTAAATAATGACCCTACTAATTAATTTGACTGTTTGAAGTATGAAGAGCCTTTTTTTCCAGAAAATATCTCATTAATTAATGGATGTTTAATTGGTTCTTTTGAATCGTCCTTAAGAAGATTTTGTTCAGAAACATATGCTTCATAAGTTACGTCCTCATTTTCAGCTAATAGGTGATAAAATGGTTGGTCTTTTCTAGGTCTTACATTTTTGGGTATAGACTCATACCATTCTTCAGAATTATTGAACTCAAAGTCTACATCGTAAATAACACCCCTGAAATCAAAATGTTTGTGCTTTACAACGTCACCAATTGAAAATTTTGCTTTTTGAATACTCACATTAAATAATATGGGTATTTGGAATAAAAAATCAATAAAAAAATTATTAAAAATTTTTAAATCTGATAATATATAGTTGTGAATAAGTCGCTAATAAAGTTTTTAACTGACTTTGGTCCATTAGTAATTTTCTTTTATTTTTACTATAATTCTGGAAAAGATCTTCAGGTAGCTATACCACCTCTTATACTTGCGACAATAATTTCTATTTTAATTGTTTGGTTTTTTGAAAAAAAAATTCCTATGGTTCCTCTCATTGGAGGTATTCTTATAACCCTATTTGGAGGATTAACTATCTACTTCAATAACCCAATTTTCATTTATATGAAACCAACAATTATCAATATTTTATTTGGTCTGTCACTTTTCTTTGGAAAATATTTTACTAAAGAACCTCTTTTAAAAATGATTTTAGGAAAATCATTGCCTCTAAATGATGAAGGATGGAATATTTTAAATTTTAGATGGATATGGTTTTTTTTCGGATTGGCTATTCTTAATGAAATTATATGGCGGACACAAACTGAGGAATTTTGGGTTAATTTTAAAGTTTGGGGTATGCTACCAATTACTTTTATTTTTACAGCTTTTCAAATTCCATTAATTAAAAAATACTCTCAAAATGAATAGAAATTTAAAATTAGTTATTAATAACTCGATTAAAAAAAACGAAGAAAAATTTTTTTTTGAAAAAAGTGAGCTTAAAATTATTTTAGATTTGTACGCAAAAATGGTTTCAAATGGTTCGTGGAAAGATTATGGTCTTAATATTTCAAACAAACAAGTAAGTTTTAGTGTTTTTAAAAATGCTGCTGAAAACGCAATTTATAATATTTGCAAAAATTTCAAGCCAAATAGCAAAAACTTAAAGTACTGTATTACTGATAGCAGGGGACGTATATTAAAAAATTCACACGATCTTGCAAATTTGATTAATAAAATAAATTGGAAAAAACTTTAATTATCTTCTTTGACCAAAAAGTCTTAGAAGCATGATGAAAAGATTTATAAAGTCTAAGTAAAGTGTTAATGCACCCATTATTGCTTTTTTGCCAGATATTTCTACAGTATCTGAAGCTGAATACATATTTTTTATTTTTTGTGTGTCATATGCTGTCAGTCCAACAAAAATTAAAACACCTAAAATTGAAATTACATAATACATCATTGCAGATTTTAGAAAAATATTTACTAGTGAGGCAATTATAATTCCTATTAAGCCCATCATTAAAAATGAACCAAACTTAGTTAAGTCTCTCTTAGTTGTATAACCGTAAATACTCATTGCTCCAAAAGTTGCTGATGTAATAAAAAATACTCTTGCAACACTTACTCCTGTGTAAACTAAAAGTATCCACGATAATGATAATCCCATTAAAGAAGCAAATACCCAGAAAACCGTTTGTGCTTTAGCTGCTGACATTTTGTTAATACCAAAACTCATATAAAAAACTATTGCTAAAGGTGCTAGCATAATTACCCATTTTAAACCTGAAAAGAAAATTGCATTACCGAAATTTGTAAATGAAGCGATCGCTCCTGCAGAATCTGTAACTACAGACATTTTAAATGAAATTAATGAAATTATTCCAGTTAAAAGCACTCCAGTTGCCATGTAGTTATACACTTTCAACATGTAAGCTCTTAAACCAGCATCCCAAACTGCAGTTTTTGCAGATGTTGCTTGGAAGATATTTTGTCTGTTAAAATCCATGGTATGAATATATTAATTTTACAAAAATTTTCAATGGTCTAAAGGTATCAAAATATTATATTTTTATGAATTACAAGAAACTAGGCAATACAGACGTCGATGTGAGTACAATTTGTCTCGGAACCATGACTTGGGGTGAACAAAACTCAAAGGCAGATGGTTTTGAGCAAATGGATTATGCAATTGATAATGGGGTAAATTTTTGGGACACAGCAGAAATATATGCAATACCAATGAGAGAAGAAACTTATGGTGAGACTGAAAACATCATAGGTGAATGGTTCAAAAAATCGAAAAAGAGAGACAAAGTCATTTTAGCTACAAAAGTTTCTGGTCCTACCAGTAAGGAGTATATAAGAGGCGGTGGATGCAGTTATGATAAAAAAAGTATGTCAGAGGCATTAGAGAAAAGTTTAAAAAGAATGCAAACTGATTATATCGATTTGTATCAATTACATTGGCCAGAAAGGAATACTAATTTTTTTGGTAAGCAAGGATACGAACACGACTCAAATGAAAAAAATTGGATTGCTTTTGAAGAGATTTTAGAAAATTTAAAAAAATTTATGGATGCAGGTAAAATTCGATTTGTGGGTCTTTCAAACGAAACTGCGTGGGGTTTAGCGAAATGTCTTGAACTTTCAAAGTTAAAAAATTTACCCAAGATGATGGCCGTTCAAAATCCTTATAACTTACTCAATAGGACCTATGAGGTTGGTCTTGCTGAAATATCGGTAAGAGAACAAAGTGGTTTGCTGGCTTATTCTCCACTGGCTTTTGGTTATCTCACAGGAAAATATAGAAATAATAATATGCCAAAAGGTTCAAGAATAGATCTTTTTAAAGACTTTACTCGTTACAATAATGAAAATAGCATTAAAGCTATTGAAGAATACTACAAAATTTCTCAAAAATTTAATTTGGATTTTGCTCAAATGTCCATAAAATTTTGTGAAATACAGCCCTTTGTTACTAGTGTAATAATTGGTGCTACAACTATGCAACAGTTGAAAACAAATGTAGAAAGTGTAAATGTAAATTTAAACAATGAAATTATTAATGAAATTAATGAAATTCAAAAAAAATATCCAAATCCATGTCCATAATAAATAAAATCACAGTATTATTATTCTGTCTCTTAATTGTCTCTGAAGCCTCAGCTCAGGAAATAAAAAAAGTTGGCAAATTTAAAGACTGGGAAACGATAGTAGTTACTGATGGAGCAAAGAAACTATGTTTTGCTCAATCAAAACCAGTTTTACAATCACCAAAAAAAAATCCAAGAGAAGCAAGATTATTTATTAGTTTTAGACCAGCTGATAAAATTAAAGATGAAGTAAGTATCACTTCTGGTTACCAATATAACACCCAAAATTCAATTACAGCTAAATCTGGAAAAAATAAAATTAAGTTCGACGTTAAAAAAGAAAACTTTGCTTGGATAGGCGATACAGGTTTAGAAAGAAAGATGGTTAATGTAATGAAAAAAGGATCAAGAATCATGATCACAGGATATAATCAATCTGGATCTCAAACAATTGACCACTATTCTTTAATGGGTTTCACAAAGGCTTATAATACTGCAAAAAAAAGTTGCGCTTAATATCTTAAATGAAAAAAAACAAAAAAATTGTTTTAGCCTACTCAGGCGGACTTGACACGTCCATAATTCTAAAATGGTTACAGGAAAATTACGATAGTGAAGTAGTTGCCTACACTGCAGACATCGGCCAAGAAATGGACCGAAAGAAAATTATCAAAAACGCAAAAAAACTTGGTGTTAAAAAAATAATAATAAATAATTTAAAAAATACTTTCGTAAAAGAATATGTTTTTCCAATGATTAGAGGTCACGCAATTTATGAAGGAGTTTACCTCCTTGGAACATCAATTGCTCGTCCTTTAATTGCAAAAGATCAAATTAAAGTTGCTAAAAAATTTAAAGCATTCGCTGTTTCGCATGGGTCAACGGGAAAAGGGAATGATCAGGTGAGATTTGAACTTGGATATCATTATTTTGGTCCAAAAATAAAAGTGATAGCTCCTTGGAGAATTTGGAAATTAAAATCAAGAACAGATTTAATTAATTATGCAAAAAAAAATAACATTCCAATTCCAAAAGATAAAAAAGGTGCCCCACCTTTTTCCGTAGACGACAATTTATTTCATACATCCACTGAAGGAAAAGTTTTAGAAAATCCAAAAAATTCAGCACCAGAATTTATTTTTCAAAGAACAACTTCACCTGAAAAAGCACCTAATAAACCTAGTTATGTTTCTATTGGTTTCAAAAACAGTGATCCAGTAAGTATTAATGGAAAAAAATTAACCCCAGAAAAACTTTTAGAAAAACTAAATCAATTAGGAGGAAAAAATGGAGTCGGAAGAGTTGATCTTGTTGAAAATAGATTTATCGGAATTAAATCAAGAGGTGTTTACGAAACACCAGGCGGGACATTACTTTTAATCGCTCATAGAGCAATGGAGTCTGTGACACTAGATAAAGATACTATGCATAAAAAAGATTCTATTATTCCAAGATATGCAGAATTAGTTTACAACGGTTATTGGTTCTCAAAAGAAAGATTTAGATTACAAAAAATAGTTGATCTAAAAAGAAGTAAGGTAAATGGAAGCGTAAAGCTTAAACTTTACAAAGGAAACGTGACTATTCAATCGAGAGTGACAAAAAGTAGTGCTTACTCAATGAAAAAAGTTTCTTTTGAAGAGAATAAAACTTTTAACAGATCAAACATTGAAAGATTTATAAATTTCCATAAAAAAAAATTAAAGTAAAAATATGAAGTTTGAAGCATCTAGAGCGAAAGCAATTGATAAATTGAATAATTTTATAGAAAAAAATCTTTCGGATTATTCAAGGTTGAGAAACTTCGATTTTGGACCTGATAAAAGGGATAATGTTTCGTGCTTATCGCCTTACGTTTCCCATGGAGTTCTAAATGAAATTGAAATTATTAAAAAATCACTTGCGAAGTTTTCCTTTTCAAAAAATGAAAAGTTTATACAGGAGGTTCTCTGGAGAACTTATTGGAAAGGTTGGCTTGAGTTAAGACCAAACGTGTGGACCGATTATTTAGTAAGCTTAAACAATATAAGAGAAAAATTTAAAGATAGTAAAAATTACTTAAAAGCAATAGAGGGAAATACTAATATTGAATGCTTTAATGAATGGGTAAAAGAACTTAAAGAAAACAACTATCTTCATAATCACACGAGAATGTGGTTTGCAAGTATCTGGATATTCACATTAGATTTACCTTGGCAACTAGGTGCAGAATTTTTTATGCAACATCTTTATGATGGCGATGCTGCATCTAATACTCTTGGATGGAGATGGGTCGCTGGAGTACAAACTCAAGGAAAACATTATTTAGCAAGTGAATGGAATATTAGAAAATTTACTAATAATAGATTTAACAATATTAAATTGAATGAAAACGCACCACCAAAAGTTTCTGAAAAGACATACTCAATTGTAAAACAAAATTTTGCTAATCCTCAAAATGTTGATCAAAATAATTTATTGGTTTTTGAAAATAATCTCTATATTGAAACTACTGATTTTAAAGATAATAAATTTAAAAAAGTCTATTTGGTTTCAAATAAAAATGAAAATAGATCCATAAAACTTAGTGAAAAAGTTATTAAATTTAAGTCTCATTTAATTAAAGATCAGGAACAAAGATTAAAGGATCAATCTATTGATTGTGAAATTATAGATGTAAGTGAAGTCAAAAGAATAGGTGAAAATATTATCAGTTTATATCCCACAGTTGGTGAAAACCTAGATTATTTAAATTCAAATAATATTAAACTTAACTTTTTGTACAGAAAGCTCGATCAGTATTCCTGGCAATATTGCAATAAAGGTTTTTTTAACTTCAAAAATTATATTCCGAAAATTATTACAATGTTCACTTAGACGAACATCTTTTTGAACAGTATTTAACTTTATCCCAATTTAGTCTCCATTTTTTTCTCCATTTAAATGGCCTTTGACAAACTGGACAAACTTTAGTTGGAAGGTTTTGTTTCTTCATTAAGCTGATGTTTGTTTTTCAAAAAGAGAAAGTAAGCAACAAATTCATATAAATAATGAAAAATAATAAAAAAAGGTTTGAAACCAAATATTTTAGCTAAAAATTTATACTTTGGAATTTTAGACCAGATAATCACAAATGCTCTAGCCCCACCTATAACTTCTCCATTTTCGATAACATGTAATCTTCGTAACAGTTCTGCTCGAGACTTTGAGGTCAAATTAATTGCTTCCTGATTATTTGTGATATCGACCCACTCTAAATTTTCATCAGAATTTTTTTTATAATGATCAATTTCCATCTTACAGATGTTACATGAATTATTAAAAAAAACTTTAATTTTCATTTTTAATACTCCCCGCTAAGTACTTTATTTATCACTTTTACAGGAATTCTGTATCCTGGAAATGAGGCAACATCGCCCAACATAACTGTTTTTGGATTCCAACCGAAACAATAAATTATGAAGAAAATAACAAACATTTTTCCTTTTATTTTATATAATAAATTTTGTTTGAGTGATTTTGTGTTAAGATTTATTTTTTTATTTTTCAACAAGCTAAATACTATCAAAGCAGAGATCACATAAGAAATGTTTACCCATCTACCCCAATCATAGCCCATAGCGAATAATAAAATTACAGGAGAAATTGCTATACAAAAGGGTAGAAAAAGATTTTTGAAATTTCGTAAAATAATTAATTTTTTGTTTTTTACGATTGAGTTTTTTAGTAAAAGCGAGATTGGATAAAACCCAATTAAAATAATCAATGTATATCTCAATATTACTTCAAACGAATATTTGCCAATATTACCTTCGAATTGCTGAAGTATTGTTGATTTAGTTTTTAATAGACCACAAGACATATAGCATTTCTCGCTAAATTCATTTTTTAATACTGAAGCCATTATGTTCCATTCATTAGCGTTTAAAGGATTAGTTGCTATATAAAATGCTAGAAAAATACTTGGAGTCATCAATAATATTATTTTTACAAAACTCAAATTTAACTTTTCAATTTTGTTCTCAATTATTAAATATAATAATATAAGTGGGAAAAAAAATATTATTGGTTCCCACACTAAAACTGAAAAAAAAGAAAATAGAAGTAAAGAAAATTGTTTAAGTTTATGTCTTACAGGAATTAAGAGATAAATTAAGAAAAAAGTAAATACAATTATTTCCTTTCTAGCAAGAACTTCTATTTCAGCTATAGGATACAGAATAAATATTGGAGTAAATACAGCTAAATTTATAATTTTGTTAGTTTTTAAATTTTTAAGCAAACACCATAATAAAAAAAAATAAACAGTACAAAAAAATGACTGAGACAAAAATATTGTCCATCTTAAATCAGAATCGAAAATTCTTGATAGAAAAATTGTACCTTGACCTATAATTCCTCTTTTTGTGAAGCCACCTTCGTAATTAATCAGCCATTCAGAGATCGTTGAATCATTTCCAACTTGATGTTTAAAATATAAAAAAAAATATGAAAAAAATAACAATGTTATTAAGTAAAATAAAATATATTGATTATTAAATTTTTTTTTCATTAAGGTAATATTTTATCAAAAGATGTATAAGTTTTTTTCCATAAATTTTAGATTTTCTATTCATATAATTTCTTTTAAGACATGAAATATAATCTGACTTTTTTTGTAAAAAGTCTTTTTTCCGTAAAAAGTTTTTTTGGTAAGAAACAAATTTTTTAAAGTCTAACCTGAAATACCTGAAAGCAAATTGGAGCATTTTTTTTGCTGTATATAATTTTCCATTAGATAATATGAAGTCTTGCGGTTTTTTTTTAACGAAATATGTTAAGTATCTAACTTGCTCATCGCACCAATTCCACTCTCTTGATACGTTCAAATTTCCAAAGGCAGTTTTTGTATTAAACTTATAAGCGTTTATTGCAGCTATACAGATTTTTGGAATTAAATAATCTCTTTTTCTTAAAAAGGATTCAGTGTTAAAGATAATTGCATTGTAAGCTTTTATTTTTTTTTTTTCCCTAAAATATTTAGTTTCATTGAAAGACATTAATTTAGCTTTACCATAAGGACTTATAGGTTTTTTTTTTGATTTTAAGTTTATTTTCTTATTTGTTTCACAAAATATTTCACTGGAGGATGCATTAACAAACTTACAATCTACTTTCTCTTTTTGAATAATTTCCAAAAAATTTTTACAACCAACAAAGTTACTATTTAATGTAATTCTTTTACTCTTAAAAGACTCTTTTGGAGAACTTTGACCAGCAAAATAAAATATTATAGTTGGATTGTATTTATAAATAATTTTTTTAATTTCCTTTTTATTAAGGACATTTAATTTTGTTAAAATAAAATTTTTATTTGTAAAAGGTATCTTTTTTTTTGCAAACTTTACGTTTCTCGTAGTTGAGATTACCCTATATCCTTGTTTTAGCAAAAAACTTGATAGATAAACACCAAATTGACCAGAACCACCAGCAATAATTGAAATTTTATCTTTCATAGATATAAATTGTAAAATGAGTTATGACAAAAGAATATTAGTATTTTCAGCAACTTACAATGAAATAGAGAATATTGGAGAGCTGATAAACGGTATACAAAAATATCTACCAGATACTTCAATTTTAATCATTGATGATAATTCACCAGACAAAACTCAAGAAGTTATTAAGGAATTAAAAAAGAAAAATAAAAATCTATATCTCATAGAGAGAGAAAAAAAAATGGGTTTGGACACCGCTCATAAAACTGCCTTTAGTTACGCAATTGAAAATAATTTTGATTACTTAATAACTATGGATGCAGATCTATCACATGATCCTAAAGAATTGCCTGAATTCATAAAAAATTTAAAAAACTTCTCTTTTGTAATTGGTTCAAGATATATCAGTGGAGGAAAGTGCTTAATGAGAGGTTTCAGATTAATATTGAGCAAATTTGGAAATCAAATAATTAGAGTGGTATCTGGTATAAAATCTAACGAATTCACAACATCTTATAGAGGTTTTGATATTAAAAATTTAAAAAATTTTAACCTGAACAATGTAAAGACCAAAGGGTATAGTTTTATGATGGGTACAATGTTTGAAATAGAAAAAAATAATATTGAGATAAAGGAAATACCAATTACATTTTATGATAGAAAAAGAGGTTTTTCAAAGATACCTAAAATTGAAATATTTAGGACTTTTAAAAATTTAATTTTTTTAACCTTAAAAAAAAGATTTTTTAAATAGTATTCTGTTTAATAAATTTATCTGCCTCTTTTAAAATAATTTTTTTTCTGCTTTTATTCATTTTATCAAAAATCCTTACCATCATTGATAACCTTGGATTTTTCATAAAGAAGTATCTATTTTTATTTATAAATCTCCAATAAAGACCATCCATAATATGACACCAATCCCCTTTTTTAAAATCCATCATTTTCAGGAAATAACTCGAACCACAAATATATGGTTTGGTTGCAAATATCCCACCATCACTAAACAATCCCATTCCGTAAACATTTGGTGACATCACCCAATCTGATGAGTCAACAAACATTTCCATAAACCATTTGTAGACATAAATTGGTTTGATCTCAGAGAGATTCATTATGTTTGATAAAATCATCAGTCTTTCTATGTGGTGAGACCAACCATGATCGTTAGCATTTTTGATTGCATAATCTAAAGGGGGTAAACCTGTGTTTCCTTCATACCAAGAAGGTTTCATCTTTCGATTATGTTTAAAGAAATTTCCAGTTTCTAATTTATTATCAAAATTTTGATAAATTCCTCTCATAAATTCACGCCAACCAATTACCTGTCTTATATAACCCTCCAAAGAATTAATTCTTATTTTTTTCTTTTTATGGCTAGTTAAAATTCTATCCAATATTATTTCAGGTGTAATTATTCCTAGATTTAAGTAGGGACTAAGCGCGCTATGAAATAATACATTATTGCTTTGATCAACAGCATCCTCATAATCTCCAAATAAATTTGATTTTTCTTTAATAAAAAAATCTAATAGTCTCATTACATCCTTAAGTTCAGTTGCAAACCAGAAATTTTTCGTTGAACCAGGATGTTTTGAAAAATTTTTTTCTATTATTGATTTTAAATTTTTTGTGTGAGAAGTTTCATTTATTTTTGGCAAGGTTGGAATTTTAGTTCCTTTAGGAAGTTTTTTTCTATTGTCTTCATCAAAACTCCATTTTCCTCCAACTGGATCTTCACCATTCATTAAAATATTCATTTTTTTTCTTGTTTCTTTATAAAACACTGCCATGAAGGGTTTTTTTGATTTAGATAAATATTTTTTAAAATCATCTCTGGAATTTAAAAACATAGGGGTTTTAACTATATTTAGTTTTATTTTGTTTTGTTTAACAAAATTCAAAATTTTTTTCTCAAACGGTTTGTCCTCAATTTCAAAAAAGGAAATTTCTTTAATTTTGTTCTTTTTAACAACTTTTTGAATTTTTATTAAATAATCACTTTTAAAATCTATGCTATCAATCTTTGAGTAAGTTATTTTAAAACCATTTTTTTTAAGATTATCTGCATATGAACGCATTGATGATAAAAATAATAATATCTTTAGTTTATGATGCTTTTCGTACGTACATAAGCCATAATCCTCTGCCATAAAAAAAAGATGGTCATTTTTGAAGCGGCTCAAGTATTTTAATGGAAATAGTTGGTTTCCAAGTGTAATAAACAATTTCATAATTTATTTATAAATACTATTATAAGATATGTCAGGAAAAATTTTAATATTTGGTGCGACAGGTTCTATAGGCTCAAATTTATCAAAAATGATGGCTGAAAATAATGAGGATGTTCAGCTTATTGGAAGAGATGAGGAAAATTTAAAAAATATTTCTTCTGAAACAGGCTGCAAATATACCGTTGTGGATGTTCTTGACTCTGCAAAAATTGAGAGTTTAAAAAATGAATTTGCAAATGAGGAAATAAAGGGAATTGCATATTGTGTAGGTTCAATAGATTTAAAACCACTAAGAATGGTAAAAAAAGAGGACTTTCAAAAATGTTTCGATTTAAATTTTTACCCAATTGTAGAAACAATTAAAAATTTCCAGGAAAGTTTAAAAAAAAATAAAGGCTCCGTTGTAATTTTTTCAACAGTTGCAGTGCGGAGAGGATTTACAAATCACAGCATAATAGCATCTGTAAAAGGAGCTTTAGAAGGATTAACTGTTTCTTTGGCTGCTGAATTTGCTCCAAACATAAGAGTAAATTGCATTGCACCAAGTTTAACTAAATCTAAAATTGCTGAACCGATGCTTAAGAATAAACTAATTGCTGAAGGTATAGCAAAAGCGCACCCCATGAAAAGAATTGGCGAAGGTAAAGATGCTGCAGCCATGGCAAAGTTTTTATTAACCGACGAAAGTTCTTGGATAACTGGTCAAATTATAGGTGTAGATGGTGGAAGATCAAAATTAACTTGATCTGAATTATTAAAATACCATTTTTAATAAAATAATATATTCTTGAAGTATTGTGAACAAATATTCAGCAGATGAGATTTTTAAAATTGCCTATGATCATCTTCAAAAAAAAGAATTTGAAAAATCTACTCAGTTGTTTGAGAAACTTTTAAATGATTATCCTGATAATTTATCTATACTCCGTAACTTAAGTCACTCTTATGCTTTTTCTGGAGCTTTTAAAAAAACGGAAGAATGCATTAAAAAAATTATAAAAATTAAACCTGATGAGCCATTTGCGTATCAGTTTCTAGCGAGTGTTTTAAAAAACCAGGATAAAATTAAGGAGATGGAAGAAATAATTAATGAAGGATTGAAAAGAAATTTAATAAACAAAAAATGGGAATTACAAAAAAAATTACTTTCTCCACTTATAGTAAGAGATAAAAAAGAAATAGATGATTATAGAAAAAAAATTGAAAAAGGTTTAGATGGGATTTTAAGCTCAGAAATAAAGTTAGACTATGATAACGATCAAATAATTTCACCTCCATTATTTGAGCTTACTTACACAGACAAAGATAATTTAGAAATAAATAAAAAAATAGTGAAAGCTTTAAAAAAAATTTATCAACTTCTCAATCATAAGATTTCAATAAATCATCAATTGAATGATAAAATTAAGATTGGATTTATTTCTGAATTTTTTACTGATCATACAATTGGAAAATTATTCAAAAATCTAATTTTCAGTTTAGATTTAAAATTTTTTGATGTTGTAATTTATCATTCAAATAAAACAAAAAAAGGAGAGATTTTTGAAGAATTTCTAAACGAAAACAAGAAAGGACTCAAAAATGAAATATTGCCTATTAAATTAATAGATAAAATAAAAATTATAGAAAAAGAAAAATTTGATATACTTTTTTATCCAGATATTGGGATGTCAATTGAATTTTATTTTTTATCTTTAATAAGATTGGCGAAGTATCAAATTATGTCTTGGGGTCATCCTGAAACAACCGGTTCTGAGTCTATCGATTTTTTCTTGTGTTCTAAAAATCTAATTTTGGAAAACGCTAAAAAATTTTACTCTGAGAAATTTTTAATAATAGATAAACTTCCAATGATTTACGATAAACCAATTATTAAAAATAAATTAAATGATAGTGATATATCAAAAAAAAATATTTATTCATGTCCCCAGACCCTATTTAAATTCCATCCGGACTTTGATGAATATCTATTTGAAATTTTAAAAAAAGATAAAAAAGGGGTTTTATATTTATTAAAAGATACTCACAAAGTTTACTATTTAAAATTATTAGAAAGGTTTAAAAAAAATAAAAATTTTGACTCTGATAGAGTTATTTTTTTAGATCCATTAAATTTCAATCAATTTATTAATCATTTAGGAACATCTTCGGTGTTACTTGATCCGATTTATTTTGGATCTGGAAATTCTTTTCATGAGTCAATGTTTTATGGTACGCAAACAGTGACTAGTCCAACAAAATATATTAAATCAAGAATTGTAAGCGCAGCATATATTCAAATGGAGATTAAAAATCCCCCAATAGTTAAAAATAAGGATGATTACGTTGGTAGAGCAATTGAAATAGCCAATGACAAAAATATTTTAGATAGAAAAAAATATTATCAACAAGCAGCTAATGAAAAACTTTTTAATACTAAAGATGTTGGTGAAAAGTTTAATTCTATTTTAAAAAAATTATTTTAGACCTCGTTTAAAGCATTCAATTGTGTTTTTCAATAAACAAGCAATCGTCATTGGACCTACACCACCTGGTACTGGGGTTAATGCTTTCGCTACCTTAGATACTTCTTCAAATGCAACATCTCCAACAATACCTTTATCTGTCTTGTTAATTCCTACATCAATAACTATTGCATCCTTTTTGATCCAGTCAGCTTTAACTAACTCTGGAATTCCTACAGCAGCAATTACAATATCACCTTTCGAACACTCGTTTTTTAAATCTTTAGTTTTTGAATGAGTGATGGTTACTGTGCAATTTTCTTTTAAAAGAAGCTGAGCCATTGGTTTACCGTTCAAATTTGATCTTCCAATCACAACTACTTTTTTACCGCTTAAATTTGGTTCAATTTTTTTTATAAGTAAATAACATCCCAATGGTGTACAAGGGACTGAACTTTCATATCCAGATGATAAGTTTCCTACATTATAAGGATGAAAACCATCAACATCTTTATCAGGATTAATTCTTTCGATTATTTTTTGCTTATCAATATGATCTGGAAGAGGAAGTTGAACAAGTATGCCGGAAACTGTCTCGTCATTATTAAGTTCATCAATTTTGTTTAATACTGAAATCTCTTTAATATCTTTGGGGTACTTTATTATTTCTGATTTAAGGCCAATTTCCTTGGCGGATTTTTCTTTGTTCCTAACATAAATTTGACTTGGCGCTAAATCTCCGATTAAAATTACTGTCAGGCCTGGGACTTTGTTAAATTTTTTCTTAATTCCGTCGACTTCAACCTTAAGTTCGTTCCTCAGTTCAGCGGCAATTTTTTTTCCATCAATAAGATTCATGATATTCTATATTATTGGTCTTATGTAATACTCCATACACATTTGCATAATCCATATCAACATAAGCAATATAACAGGCGAGATGTCAAATGCTCCAAGATTTGGTAAAAAGGCTCTTATTCTATTAAGAAAAGGTTCAGTCATCCGATAAGTGAAGTCTAAAACTGAATAAACAAATCTATTTCCAGTATTAATTATATTAAAAGCAACTAACCAACTTAAAATGACGTTCGCAATCACTATATATGAGTAATACTTGAGTATTGTCATAGCGACTATGTAAATTATTATCATTTTTTTTCTACGTAAATTGATTGACTAGGAAACGCAAACGATGCTTTATTTTTTTCTACAATTTCCTTAATACCAATTGCTAATCTTTCCTTAACTTTAAGCCACTCATTCCAGCTATCTGTTTGTGTAAAACATCTAACATACATATCTATAGAGCTATCCGAAAACTTATCCACTCTTACAGCTAAGCCAACCTTTGTGTCAAAATCTTTGCTTTCTTTGATAAAATTTTCAATTTGGTCCCGTACATTTTTGAGTTGTTCTATAGTAGTGTCGTATTGAAGTGTAATTGTCCAGCTTATAAGCCAGTTAGTAGTTTGGCTTATATTTATTACAGCGTTTTCAGCAAATTGGAAATTGGGTATTATAGCTAATGATTTATCAAACTTTCTGATAGTAGTTGATCTAAATCCAATTTTTTCAACAATACCTTCTATTGTACCTTCAACTAAAATCCAGTCACCCATTTTAAATCTTTTTTCAACAAGTACTAAAATTCCTGAAATTAAGTTTTTAAATAAGTCTTGTGCACCTAGTGCTACTGCAACACCAAATAAACCCAGTCCTGCTATAATTGGACCGATCTTAATTCCCCATAATTCTAATACAGCGGCAGCTCCAAGTATAAAAATAAGTATTTTTAAAGACTTAATTATCCAGCCAATTAATTCACGCGTTAAAATTCTATCTAATCCACTTAAGATATAAGAAATCGGTTCTATTATCTGATGAATAATCCAGAACAATAGTATAGTAATTAATGTCCTGTTAACATTATCAACGAATGAACTAGTTTCATCACTAAATGTCATATAGTAACTTGCAAAAAAGAAACCTAACACTATTGGCAAAAATCTTGCTGGACCAACTAAAGATTTCACGAATGTATCATCTAATTTATTAGTTGTTTTTTTAGAAATAATTTCCAATTTTTTTAAAATTAGTTTGCTAATAAGGCCTCTGAAAATTAAAAATATTAAAAATATTCCTAAACCAATCAGAATTTGGCCAATGTCAATTCCAAGAATACCCCGGTCCCAAACCGAAAGAAACAGATCTTTAAAATTTATAAAAACTTCCATTTCTAAATTTTATATAACAAAAATTCTTCTTCACCAGGATTAAATAAGAAGATTTTCTTCCATTTTAGCTCATTTAATACAGATGAAGTTTTTTCACCTATGCACATTAAATTGGTTTTCATCCAATAATCCTCCAGCTCGTATTTTTTTATCAAATTTAAAAAACTTTTTGCGCTATTTTGAGAATAAATAAAAACAATATCTGGAATTTTTTTTTTAAGTTGTCTTAAAAAATCAAAACTTATATCCTCAACGTGACAAACGCTATAATTAACTAATCTTTGAACATTTAATCCTTCTTTAATTAAGTCTTTATCTAAATCATATGAAACTAATTCACCACTAACATATAAAATTTTCTCAGTTTTTTTTTCTAAATTTTGCAAGATTAATTCTCGTAAATTTTTTACATTTCCACCGGCTGAAAATGTGTTATAGAAACCTTTTTGTTTTGCAGTTTTTTCTGTTGCATCACCTACACAAAAACATAAACTTTTTTTATCAAAATCTTTAGTATCTATATTTCTAATTGCATTTGAGCTTGTAAAAATGATGATCTTATAGTCTGAACTATTAAGTTTGGGATGGTTTAGTTTGTTTATTTTAATTAAGGGAAGATGAGATACGGTGAAACCTTTATCTTTGAATCTCTTAATTAAATCTATTGAGTCTTCTAAAGGTCTAGTTAACAAAACATGCATTTATCTATCCATCTCGAACTGTTTTTTTAAATCATCGCCAGCTTTTTGAGCAATTTTTAGAGCTTCTTCTATTTTACATTCATCTTTGTAAGAAAATTTTTTATTTCCATCATCAGAAAATAATTCAGCTATAATTTTTACATTCTTGCCTCTTACATTAGCATATATTCCTGCTGCTGTGTTGCAGTCACCCTCTAATACACTTAAAATTTTTCTTTCGATTTTTGCTTCAATTGAAGTTTCAAAATGATTAATTTTTGAAAGGATCTTATTTAATTTATCATCATCTTCTCTAGACTGTATAACAATTGTTCCTTGACCTGCTGGAGGAACTATTTTCTCACATTCAAAAACCTCTGATATTCTGTTTTCTATAGATAAAGATAATAAACCTGCCTTTGCTAAGATAATCGAGTCATATTGATCCTCATCTAATTTTTTGATTCTGGTATCAATATTTCCCCTAATTAGTTTAAAGTTTAAGTCTGGTCTTAAATGTTTTAATTGAAATTCTCTTCTTAATGAGGAGGTGCCGATTACTGAATTTTTTTTAATTTTATCAAGTGTTAAGTTTTCTTTATTAACTAAAACTTCTTGAGGATCATTTCTTTTTAGAAAACAATCTATCCTTAGACCCTTGGCTTTAAAGGATGGAACGTCTTTTAAAGAGTGAACAGCTACATCAATGTTTTTATTTATAAGTTCCTTTTCAATATTTTTTATGAACTCTCCTTTGCCTCCAATTTCACTAGTCCTTCTATCTAAAACTAAATCACCATCTGTAATAATTTTTTTAATTTCTATTTCAATATCAAGTTCTTTAAGAAAGGCTTTTTTTGCAATTTCAGCATATTTTAATGCTAATTTACTTCCTCGAGAACCAATTATAAGTTTTTCCATTTATTTAATTTTTTTATTTTTAGAGTAAATTACATTAATAAAAACCTTTTATGAAAAAAAAAACAATCATTATTGGTATAGAAACTAGTTGTGATGAGACTGCTGTATCCATATTGAGAGATAATGGAAAAAATAGACCAAAAATTTTATCAAATGTTGTTTCAAGTCAATTTGAAGTTCATAAAAAATTTGGTGGTGTAGTTCCAGATTTAGCTGCAAGAGCACATCTTGATAAGATTGATATCATGACAAAGAAAGCTTTAAAAATTAGTAAAGTAAAATTGAAAGATATTGATGCTGTTGCAGCAACTGCTGGGCCGGGTTTAATAGTTTGTTTATCAGTTGGTTTAAATTTTGCAAAAGCTTTGTCATTATCATTAAAAAAACCTTTTATAGCTGTAAATCATTTGGAGGGACATGCCTTAAGTCCAAAACTAAATTTTGATATAAAATATCCATATCTACTTTTTTTAATTTCGGGTGGACACACTCAATACTTAACTGTTAAAAAATTAGGTGAGTACAAAAGACATGGTACAACGATAGATGATGCGCTTGGCGAAGCATTCGATAAAACAGCGAAACTTTTAAATCTCGGTTACCCAGGTGGGCCTGAAATCGAAGAATTGGCAAAAAATGGTGATGAGAACAGGTTTGTGTTACCAAAGCCTATTTTTAATAGAGGTGGGTGCAATTTATCTTTTGCTGGTCTGAAAACAGCAATCTTAAGATTAAAAGAATTTATAAAAACGGACAAAGATAAAAACGATCTTGCAGCAAGTTTTCAAAAAACGGTTCTTGATATTTTGTATAAAAAAACAAAAAAAGCTATTGAACAACATTTGGAGCTTTATCCAAAAAATAGGAATTTTGTAGTTGCGGGTGGTGTAGCTGCTAACAAACAAATCAGAATTACTTTAAAAAGATTATGCCAAGAAGAAAAATTTAAAGTTTATTTTCCTGATTTAAAATTGTGTACAGATAACGCAGCGATGATAGCGTTAGCAGGTCTAGAAAGATACAGGAAGAAAAAATTTGATAAACATAATTTTGAAGCGAATCCCAGATGGCAATTAGATAGTAAAGCAAAGTTTCTTAAAGGTGCTGGAGTAAAAATTTAAATGCAATATTGGTTATTAAAGTCTGAGCCAGATGTATGGTCTCTCACTCAACAAGAAAAAGTAGGTGCTAAAGGTGCAATATGGGATGGTGTAAGAAACTATCAAGCAAGAAATAATTTAAAAAAGATGAGAAATGGAGATCTTTGTTTCTTTTACCATTCAAATATTGGAAAAGAGATTGTTGGTATAGTAGAAGTGATAAAAGAAGCTTTCTTAGATCCAACAGATAAAAAAAAAATGTTCGTTGCTGTCATGGTTAGATTTAAGAAAAAATTAAAAAAACCCATAAAATTGGATGATATTAAAAAAAACGCCTCTTTAACTGAAATACCCCTTATTAAACAAAGCAGATTATCAGTAATGCCAATTGACTCTAAAAGCTGGAAAATATTAAATAAAATGGGTAATATTTAGTATGCCGAAAAAATCTAGAAAAAAGAAAAAAGGGAAAAAAATTAAAAAAAGAAAACCTACAAAAAGGAAAAAAAAGGTTTCTCGTAAAACAAAAAAGAGAAGGTCCTTTAAACCTAAAAAAAGAAAAATAAAGAAAAAAGTAAAAAAATCTGTTAGTCAGCCAAAAGAAGATAGTGAAAAAATTTATAAGACAAAATCTGAATGGATTAAAAAAGCTTTAGTTACAAAAAATTTATATGAAAAGAAATATAATCAATCTTTAAAAGAAAATGATTCTTTTTGGAGAAAAGAAGGAAAGAGAATAAGTTGGATTAAGCCATATTCTAAGATTAAGGACGTCAAGTATAGTAAATCTGATGTGCACATTAAATGGTTCTATGACGGAACCCTTAATGCTTCAGCAAATTGTATAGATAGACATCTTAAAAATAACAAAGATAAGACTGCAATAATTTGGGTTGGGGATGATCCAAAAGTTCAAAAGAAAATAAGTTACAAACAACTCCACTTTGAAGTATCTAAAATTGCAAACGGACTAAAAAATATTGGTGTTAAAAAAGGTGACAGAGTAACAATTTATTTGACTATGATACCGGAACTTGCATACACGATGCTGGCATGTGCGAGGATTGGTGCAATACACTCTATAATTTTTGGCGGATTTTCGCCCGACAGTATCGCAGGCAGAATTAATGACTGTAACTCAGATTATGTTGTGACTGCTGATGAGGGAGTCAGGGGTGGAAAAACAATTCCATTGAAAGAAATTACAGATGAAGCTTTGTTAAGTTGCACGAACGTAAAAAAATGTGTTGTTGTTAAAAGAACAGGAAATAGAATTAATTGGAATGAAGATAGAGATGTCTGGTACCATGACATAACAAAAAATGTCCCTGCTGTGTGTGAACCTGAAGAGATGAATGCGGAAGATCCTCTTTTTATTTTATACACATCTGGTTCAACGGGTAAGCCTAAAGGTGTGCTTCATACTACAGGCGGTTATATGGTGTATGCCTCAATGACTCATCAGTACATATTTAATTATAAACAAAAAGATATTTATTGGTGCACCGCTGACATTGGATGGATTACAGGACATAGCTATATTATTTACGGACCTTTGGCTAATGGTGCAACAACTATAATGTTCGAAGGAATTCCGACTTATCCCGACAGTTCAAGATGGTGGCAAATTGTCGACAAGTATAAAGTAAACATTTTTTATACTGCTCCTACCGCAATTAGAGCATTGATGAGAGAAGGTGAAGGACCAGTTAAAAAAACTTCTAGAAAAAGCTTAAAACTTTTAGGAACTGTAGGAGAACCAATTAATCCAGAAGCATGGGAATGGTATTACAAAACTGTCGGAGATAGTAAGTGTCCAATTGTTGATACTTGGTGGCAAACAGAAACAGGTGGTATATTAATTAGTCCACAAACTGGAGCTATAGATTTAAAACCTGGTTCAGCAACTAAACCTTTCTACGGAATTAAACCTGTAATAGTTGATAAAGACGGGCACGTTTTAAAAGGAGAAGCTCAAGGAAGACTTTGTATAGCTCAATCATGGCCTGGACAAATGAGAACTGTTTATGGAGATCACAATAGGTTTATTGAAACATATTTTTCTCAATTCGATGGAAAATATTTTACTGGTGATGGATGTAGAAGAGATAAAGACGGGTATTATTGGATAACAGGAAGAGTTGACGATGTAATTATTGTATCGGGTCATAACCTTGGTACTGCAGAAATAGAAAGTGCTTTCGTGGCTCATCCAAAAGTAGCGGAAGCTGCAGTCGTGGGTTATCCTCATGACATTAAAGGAAACGGTTTGTACTGTTACGTGACCCTTAATGTAGGTGAAAATCCTGATGGTGATTTGGAAAGAGATTTGAAGCTTTGGGTAAGAAAACAAATTGGGCCGATAGCTACTCCTGATATAATTCATTTTTCACCAGGACTTCCGAAAACTAGATCTGGAAAAATAATGAGAAGAATTTTACGAAAGATTGCAGCCAACGAACACGATCAACTTGGTGACACTACAACTTTAGCAGATCCTAGTGTTGTCAAAAGCCTTGTTGATGAAAGAAAAAATATTTAAAAATTAATTCTTTTTTCGAATTCTTCTTTTATATTATCCCACTTCAGTATCATTGAGTTTAAAACAATTTTTCTATCTAAAGTTTTCAATTCTTCAGCAATCGGTGCCCATTCATACAAAGCTAAAGCACTTTTGTTAAATGGCAAAGAACTAAAATATTTTTTCCAATCAATTTCTTCTAATCTTTTATCAAAAGTGGCTTTGCCTTTTGCAATTATATCATCTGGCATTCCGTTTTTAAGTTCATCATGCAAGATCTCTTCATAAATCATTTTGGATTTAGCTATGTCTTCGTATTTAAAGAAATAATTTAAATAAGAAAAGCTATAGAAAGTAAGATCTTGAAGGGCCACATAATAAATATTCCATTTTGCTTTATTTATTGAAGATAAAAATTCTTCATTATCAAAATGCAAAACGTATCTTGTTCCCATTCTGGTTTTTAAATAATTATAAAGGGTAACCTGTGTTACCCAAGCTGATTTCTCTTGAATAAATTTTTTTAGGTCGTCCAAATTCCTTAATTTACTCTTAGGGAGCACTGCTTTAAACATTGCTCCTAAATAGACTTTAAAATCAGCAAGACTTATATCTTTTAGATTGAATTTATATTTTAGCATTATTTTCTACTACAAGTTGTCTAATTGTGTAAAAACACACTCAATTGTAACATTTTTAGGGGTTCCAATCTATGTCATTTTGGGTAATGTTTCGTCTTTTAACCTATAGGGAGGGAAAAAAAATGTCAAAACAACAACAACACTGGGAAAAAACTAGGATGTTGCTATTTATAACATTAGCAATCTGGTTTGTTTTCTCTATTGGCATCTTTTTCTTCGGCGCCGAGATGGAAGCGTCATCAATAAGACCACTAGGATATCCGTTGTCTTATTACATGACATGTCAAGGTTCTCTTGGAATTTTCGTAATACTAATTTTCTGGTTTGCGAATAGACAAGAAAAAATTGACGAAGAGTTCGGCTACACTGAAAGAGAGGATGACTAATGTTTAAAGGTAAATTTATAGACAATCTTCCTAAGATTTATGGAACATATACCGGCGGGTTTATCGTTTTCATAATCTTGATGGCGATTGCTGAACAAGCTGGGATGTCGGCAAAGTTAATTGGTATTTTCTTTGTTGCGTTTACAGTTTTAATTTATGCGTTGATTGGTTACCTATCACGTACAATGCAAACAGATGCATATTACGTAGCTGGAAGACAGGTTCCAACAGTATTCAACGGAATGGCTACTGCAGCAGACTGGATGTCTGGTGCTTCATTCGTTGCGATGGCTGGAGGAATTTACTTCAAAGGTTACGGCTATATGGCATTGCTTGTTGGTTGGACGGGTGGATACGTACTAGTTGCTTCGCTATTAGCACCGTACTTGAGAAAGTTTGGTTGCTACACAGTTCCAGATTTTATCGGAACTAGATATGGCGGAAACATGGCTAGACTATCTGCGGTAATAGTCTTAACAGTTGCATCATTCACATACGTGACTGCACAGATAAACGCGACAGGAACAATTGCATCAGTTGCACTTGACATTCCTTTCGAGATTGCTGTGTACGTTGGTCTTGCAAGTATATTGATGTGTTCAATGCTTGGTGGAATGAGAGCAGTTACTTGGACGCAAGTTGCTCAGTACATCGTACTGATTATAGCATACTTGTTACCAGTTTTCTGGATCAGTAACAAAATGGGTGCAGGAGTATTTCCACACCTAATGTTAGCAGATGAAGTAGCAAGGATCGCTGAGTTAGAAGCTCAGTTCGGTCTTGGTGACGTTAAAAACTCTGCAGCTGACCTAAAACAGGTACCAAAAGGACTATCTGGTATAACTAAAGCGCACGCAGAAGTTAACACAACACCTTGGAAATTTATTTCATTAGCGGTTTGTATGATGGCTGGAACAGCTTCATTACCACACGTTATGATGAGATATTTCACAACTCCAAGTGTGAAAGCTGCAAGAAGATCAGTAGGTTGGTCACTATTTTTTATATTCCTACTATACTCTTCAGCACCAATGTTAGCGACTTTGTCTAAACTATCACTAATGGATCCAAACTTAGCTACTGGAATTATTGGTAAATCAATCTCTGAAGTTCAAGCGATTGACTGGTATCAAAACTGGAACCAAGCAAACTTAATGTTTGTAAGCGACTTTAACGGAAATGGAACACTTGAATTAAACGAGTTTTTCATGGGTGGTAAAGCCGTTGTATTGGCTACTCCAGAGATAGCAGGATTACCATATGTAATTTCTGGTCTAGTTGCTGCTGGAGGTATGGCTGCTGCCATGTCAACAGCTGACGGATTAGTGTTAGCGATATCAAATGCTCTATCGCACGACATTTACTACAAGATGATTAACCCTAAAGCAGAAACAGCGAAAAGACTTATCGTTGCAAGGATATTACTTGTATTAATTGGTTTTGCAGGAGCAACAATTGCAGCTCTTGAGATTCAAGGTATCTTAGGTTCAGTCATCTGGGCTTTTGACTTTGCGATGTCAGGATTGTTCTTCCCACTTGTATTAGGAGTATGGTGGAAGAGAGCTAATGCTCAAGGAGCAGTCGCTGGAATGTTAGGTGGTTTAATCGCTGGTTCAGCATATCTAATTGCTGTAAGAAGTGGTTACCCTGGATTCTGGGGAGTTACTCAATTAACATTTGGTATTGTTGGATCTTTAGTAAGCTTAGTATTAATGGTGGTAGTCAGCTTGATGACTAAAGCACCTGATGCTGCTACTCAAAGAATGGTTGACGAAGTACGAATACCTAGCGGTAAAGCGATACTTGGTAAACAACACTAAATAATTACTTTCGAAGGGGCGAATTTTCGCCCCTTCAATCTCTTTAAAATCATGTACGCAAATTTTCATCCAATGGTTTATTTAATCGATTACGTCATGGGCGTAATTATGTGGACACTAATTGGAAGAGTTGCGATGAACATATTTCAAAGGGAGGACTCTAATTTCTTCTTTATGAAGATATTTGTGAAAATGACTGATCCATTTATAAGAATATTTGCATTTATCACTCCATCTTTCATCATAAAGCCTTTGGTGCCACTTTATGTTGCTTGGTTCTTCTATATGTTTAGATTTTACTTAATGCCTTATCTATTAGGCTATTCTGTAATGGGAATGTTGTCATTTCCATTAGAAAGTGAAATTGCTATTCAGATATACCAAATTTTCGGTAAAAATTGATTCAAAAAAAAAACAAAAATTGATACTAGTATTCTAAGTATCAATGAAAAAAATTCAAATATCTCCATCAATTCTTTCAGCTGATTTCAGTAATTTAGAAAAAGATATAAAGAAACTTGAAACGGCAGGAGCAGACATGATTCATGTAGATGTGATGGATGGTCACTTTGTACCAAATATAACTATTGGACCACCTGTTATTAAAGCGCTGAGAAGCAAAACTTCACTTCCATTTGACGTTCATTTAATGATTAGTCCAGTTCATAAATATATAAAGGACTTTGCAAATGCAGGAGCAGATATTATTACAATTCATCCAGAGGCTACTCCTAATTTACAAGAGTCCATTGATGAAATAAGAAGTTTTAAAAAAAAAGTAGGCATATCTTTAAATCCAGATACTAAAATTGATATTGTTGAAGATTATCTAAATAAAGTAGATCTAATACTTATCATGAGTGTTTATCCAGGTTTTGGTGGTCAAAAATTTATATCTGATGTTTTAGAAAAAATTAAAGGCTTAAAAAATTTAAAAGATAAAAAAAAATTAAATTTTGATATTGAAGTTGATGGTGGAATTAATTTTTCAAATTTCAAATCAGTGATTGATGCCGGGGCAAATGTCCTGGTATCAGGGACTACAATTTTTAAAGAGAACAATGGAGATATAAAAAAGAATATAGATTTTCTAAAATCGATTTGATTTATCATGATAGCTAAAGAAAAATTTTTAAATAATTCTCTTTCTTATCTTTATAAACAAATTAGAAAAGTATATCTCAACTCAAATGTTTATAACCGGAAGATATCTAGAGTATTTGACGGAGGCTTGAATTATGTTCCGAATTTATCTTTATTAAACTGTATTATTAAATCTAAAGAGAGAAATTTTAGGATTGAAGATTTTAGTCTTGAAGATGTTTGGAACAAAATTGATCTTAATGATAAAGATTTTAAAAAGATTCATAGTTTTTATTGGTTGTTTACAATTAACTTAAAATCATCAAAAAAAATTACTCAAAATATAATATCGAACTGGATTGGAAATTATGAAAGCTATTCACCTAAAAGTTGGGAAACAGATACCTTGGCAAAAAGAATTATTTCATGGATTGCTAATAGCCAGATTACTTATGAAAACGCGACAGAAAACTATAAAATTTTATTTTCTAGAAACATTAAAAAACAAGTAAATCATTTAATTAATGAGATTGATAACTCTTCAACCTTAAACGACAAAATGTTGGGGTGTGCTGCAATAATTCTTGCCAGTTTATCTTTTAATGGCCAAACAAAATATCTAGACTTTGGACTAAATTTGTTAAAAAAAATTATTAATTCATCATTCGAATTAGATGGATTTCCAAAATCTAGAAGTCCAAGACAACTACTTTTTTACATGAAGTATTTGATATTTATAAGGGAACTTCTTAGAGACTCACAGAATGAAATTCCTGAACATCTAAATGAAATTATCTATTACTTAGGAAAATGTTATGCATTTTTCTTTAAAGAAAATGAAAAGAAATTTTTGTTTAATGGTAATCAAGAAATAAATAACCGTGATTTTCAAAATTTTCTTAAAATCCATGATTATAAATTTAGAAATAACTTAAATAATTTAGGTGGTTACGCAATTCTCTCGCATAAAAAAAATTGTTTAGCTATGGATGTTGGTTCATCCCCAGAAAAGAAAAACTCATCAGAATATCAATCTGGGGCATTATCTTTTGAATTTTATTATGACAATGAAAAACTCATTACTAATTGTGGGTACTATCAAGATTTTAAACATAAATTAAATGTTATTTCAAAATCAACGGCAACACATTCAACTATTTCAATTGATGATAGTTCTTCATGTTCTTTTTCAAAAAATCCTAATGGTCAAAATTATCTAAAAACTAACTTAAAAATACTTGATAAAAAAATAGAGGACGATCAAGATAAGTGGCATATCTCTGCAAAACATGATGGTTACCAAAAAAAATATGGCCTTAATATTCAAAGGGATCTTACTTTTTTTAAAAATGAAAACAAGTTTATTGGAACTGATAAAATTATATCCAAAAGAGGCTTTCAAAATTTAGAATATGAAATTCGATTTCATCTTATGCCGGGCACAAATGCAATTAAAACACAAGATCAAAAATCTATATTAATACAACTGAAAAAGTCTGGTTGGAAGTTTACATGTGATAAAGAAATTTTTGATATTGAAAAAGGTCTTTATTTTGGGAGAAAAAACTCTTTTTCAGAAAATTTAAATATATTTATTAATGGATTTATTTCGAATGAAGAGGAAGAAATAAATTGGTCGATTGAAAAAGTATGAATTTAAAAAAAGTTAATCGAGCTCTAATTTCAGTTTCTGACAAATCTGAACTTTCAAAAATTTTAAAAGTTCTTAAAAAATTTAAAGTTGAAATATTAAGTTCTGGAGGTACTTATAAAAAAATTAACAGACTTGGTTATAAGAGTATTGAAATAAGTGATTTTACTAATTCTCCAGAGATATTAGATGGAAGAGTAAAAACCTTACACCCAAAACTTTATGGAGGAATCTTATTTAAAAGGAACAATAAAAAGCATCAAAAACAAATTAAAAAAATTAACATTAAGAAGATAGATTTAGTTATTGTAAATTTCTACCCTTTTGAAGAGGCAGTCAAAACAGGAAATGATAAAAAAATAATCGAAAATATCGATATTGGTGGACCAACTTTGGTTAGAGCAGCAGCAAAAAATTATGAGGATGTGACAGTCGTTACAGACACAAGTCAATATATTGCACTTCAAAATGAAATGAATAAATATAGAGGATCAACAACTCTTAACTTTAGAAAAATATTATCAAGAGACGCTTTTCTTGAAACTGGATATTACGATACAAAAATTACAGACTATTTGAATAAAGCTAACAATGACTCTCCACCACCAAAAAAGAAATTAATTGGTGGAAATTTAGTTGAAAATTTAAGGTATGGGGAAAATCCTCACCAAGGCGCAAGTGTTTATTCTTTAAATAAAGAAATAAATATAAAACAACTAAGTGGAAAAAAATTAAGTTACAACAATTATAACGATATTTTTACAGGTATATCCTTATCAAAATCATTCACTAAAGATTATTCGACAGTAATAATCAAACATGCAAACCCTTGTGGAGTTGCATTAGATAAAAGAAAAATCGATAGCTATCTTAAAGCATATGAGTGTGACCCTACAAGTGCTTTTGGAGGCATTATTTCATGTAATTATAAAGTTGATAAAACTGTTGCAAAAGAAATTTCAAGTAAGTTTTATGAAGTAGTTGTTGCTAACGGTTTTGAAAGTGGCGCTTTAAAAATATTAAAAAGGAAAAAAAATTTAAGATTGATTGACTCTGGTTCATTGAAAGAACTCAATTTTGAACAAAATACATCAATTATGAATAATTTTCTTTCGCAGACTTCTGACACTGGGATATTTAAAAAAGGTGACTTTAAAGTTGTCTCTAAAGTTAGACCTTCAAATGAAACTCTGAAAAATCTTTTGTTTACATTTAATGTATGTAGATTTGTAAAATCAAATGCAATAGTGATCTCTCAAAATAATTCAACTATTGGAATAGGATCTGGACAACCAAGTAGACTGGATAGCTGCAAGATTGCTGTTAGTAAAATGAAAAAATTAAGAAAAATTGATAGTAAAGAAAAAGTTGTAGCTGCATCTGACGCTTTTTTTCCTTTTGTAGATGGGATTGAAACTTTAGTACAAGCTGGTGTTGAGGCTATAATTCAACCAAGAGGATCTATTAGAGATAAAGAGATTATAAATTTTGCAAATAAAACGAATACTATTCTTGTCTTTTCCAAGACAAGACATTTTAAACATTAAGAAATTTTATCTATTTTAGCTGCAAGAATGAAGTCACTTTCGGCAAGACCGTTTATAGCGTGAGTAAAAATTTTAATTTTAGCATATCCCCAACCAAACCAAATATCAGGATGATGACCTTCGCTTTCAGCAATGCCTCCAACTTTGTTGACAAATTCTTGGCTTTCAAGAAAATTTTTAAATTTAAATTCTTTAATTAAATAATAGTTTTTACTTTCATCAGGTTTTACATCCCAACCATCGACTTTTTTAAGATACTTATGTATCTCATCAATTTTAAAACTTGGGATACCGCCCTCACAAGGAATACATTTCTTTTCTGATAAATCACTCATAATTAATTTTAAGGTTTAGCGTAGCAGTTATTTCCTCTCCAACTCCAGTCTACAACTTTGTTTTCTGTGGAGATTGTGAAAGTAGTAGTACAATTCAAATTTATCATCGTACCTGGACTTCCGTATGTTGTTGAATTAATTGTTCCGAATGGGCCAATTGATCCGGTCGTTGTTTGTGAACCAGGCATATAAACCTGGCCACCTCTTACAAAAGTTAGCATTTTTTCACCATTATCTTTTACATAAACATTTGATGGTGGACCCCATTTGCTCACTAAGCTGTCAGCACTCGAACCCATCCAACTATCTAAAAGTTTACTATAACCTGCAGTAGTTGCACAAGATAACAGGAAAAAGACAGGTATTAAAAATAAAAATTTTCTCATAACAAATATGGAGCGGGCAATGGGACTTGAACCCACGACCTTCTCGTTGGCAACGAGACGCTCTACCACTGAGCTATGCCCGCCTATTTAATTACTTGAAGTTAAAGGCTTTTTAAAAATTAAGCAAGCGACAAATTGATTAGTCTAAATAAAGAATTCTTTAAGCTTTGGTATAGAAATTTTCTTAACTCTTTGCTACAATTTATTATGAACAATCAAACAAAATTACCAAAAAAAATACCTGTATTTCCATTATCAAATTTCATATTTTTTCCAAATACGAGCGCTCCTCTAAATATTTTTGAACCAAGATATATTCAAATGATAGACGACAGTATGAAGAGTGACAGGATTATTGGAATGATACAGCCAAAAAAATCTGGGGATACAAAAAAACCTGATCTATTTAAAATTGGATGTATGGGAAAAATTACAAGTTTTAATGAGACTGATGATGGTAGGTATATAGTTATCTTAAATGGTTTAATAAGATTTAAAATAATCAATGAAATTGAAAGTGATAAATCATATAGAATGTGTGAAGTTGATCATAAAGATTTTGAACAAGACCTTAGTGAAAAAAAGGAACCTATTAAATTTTCAGATTTAAGACTTATCTTTGATAATTTAAGATCATTATTTGAAAAGCAGGGATATTTGATTAATTGGAAAGAATTCGAAAAACAAGACTTAAGTCAAACAATTAATACTTTAGCGATGGCTTCACCTTTTACGCTTGAAGAGAAACAAATGCTTCTAGAAACAAAGAATCTTAATTATAGAAAAGAAAAATTAGAACAAATTATTAATACTTATCTTAAAGATAACTTTAGTAATAAAACTATTCAGTAATTAAAAATTAAACCCCTTATTTGCAAATTTCTCTGAAATTTTCTTTAAGAAAAAACTGTTATCTAAAGTCTCTGAAATTTTTTTGTTATCTAATATTTTAAATCTATTTTCTTTTTCAAAAAAATTGTGGAGAAAATCAATGCCATACGCAAAAAAGAAATTATTATGTTTCCTGTCTTTTTCAAAAGCTATGATAGCAGTCGATAGCTCTAAACCTAGATCTATATTCTTTTGAATTTGATCAGTTAAAGATTTTATATCTCTTACTGTCATGTTAAATCCCTGCCCTGCTAAAGGATGGACTTTGTGAAGAGTGTCTCCAAAGGATAAAATATTTTTATAAGTATATTTTTTTGATAAAAAGAAATTTAATCTAAATTTATCTACATTAAAAAATTTTTTAATCTTATAAAATTTGTTATATTTTTTAACAAGTTCTTTAAATTCACTTTCATTTATATCTAACTTATCGGTTACCGAATAAACTAGGGAAGTTTTCGAATTAGAAATTGGCAAGAAAGCTAAGGGACCCCTTTTTGTAAAAATCTGAACTGATGTATTATTTTTTAATTTTTGATGATCAATCACGGAAATATAGGATGTGCTTTTGTAATCTTTTTTTATGTTTTGAAAAAAGAATTTTTTATTAATAATGTTATTTGTTTCTGAATTAACAAAAAATTGAAAATCTTTTTTCTTTAATAATTTTAAGTAATCAGAATCCTTTTTGATATTGCTTTCTTTGAAATCTTTTCTTTTCTTTAATTTTTTATAAACACTGTCAAATAAAAGGTGATTTTTCACTATAAAGAAAAGCGAATTTTTATTATCAAACTTTAAAAAAGTTTCTTTGGAATCATTTTTATAAAGAAAAATTTTACTTATTTTTTGACCAATTTTTTCAACATCTAAGTCGTACTTTTTCAAAAACTTAATATTTTCAAAAGATAATCCAATAGTCCTGTTATAGTTAATTTTTGCTAACTTATTTTTTTTTTGATGGTACAGATGAACTGATATCCCTTTTTTAATTAAAACTTGAGATAAAATTAAGTTCGTTAAGTTTTTTCCAAATAAGCAAATTTTCATAAATATTTTTAATTTTAACAATAAATATTAAATGATACAAAGTGATAAATTTGATTCTTTATGAATTTAAAAATTAAGAATATCGATCTAAAAGCATTTATATTTAATCGCTTAGTTGAAATTTTTGCAATTGGGCTGTTTATATTAGCGATTTTACTGTCTTTGGCAGTGGTAACTTACACGCCGGATGATCCAAATTTTATTTTTTCTGAGGGACAAAAAGTTAAAAATTTGCTCGGAATTAATGGAAGTATAATATCAGACTTTTTTTTTCAATCGGTCGGATTAATAAGTTATTTTATTCCTATAACAATTATCTTTTCAGCAATTAATATTTTTTTTAAAAAGACGCCAAGTATAATTGTAAATAATATTTTTTTAGTAGTTTGTTATAGTTTAATCGGAACTTTCTTTTTAAGTGTTTTTTTAACATCGCCCTACTTTCTTTACATTAATGGAAATGGTGGATTTGTTGGTAATTTCTTAAATGAGTCAGTTTTTTTAAAACTTGAGTTCTTGAATAATAAAACTACTTATTATTTTTCTTTAATAACTTTTATTCTTTTATTTGTATTAAGTTTAAATCCAAATTCTTATTGGATTAAAATATTTATAAAAAGGAAAAAAGGTGATCAGGTTAAAGATCAAATCGTAAGTCAGGATCCACAATTTAAAGAAAAAGAAACTGTTCAAGAAACTTTTAACCTCAGTGAGTCCATTTCTGAGCCCAAAAAAGTAGGTGCTTTTAAACTTCCATCACTTGATTTCCTCAAGGTTCCAGAAAAGAAAGTTAAAAATGCAAAAGAAGAAAAAAAAGTTGATGCTGATTTTTTGGAAAAAGTATTGTTAGATTTTGGTGTACAAGGAAAAATAACAAAAATAAGTACGGGTCCAGTTGTTACACTTAACGAGTTTGAACCTGCTGCGGGAGTTAAAGTCTCAAAAATCGTAAACCTATCAGAGGATATAGCAAGAAATACAAGCTCTGAGTCTGCGAGGATTTCTACAATTCCAGGATCTAGTACGATCGGTATTGAACTACCGAATTCATTTAGAGACAATGTTATGTTAAGAGAAATAATATCTAGTCCAAAATTTAACAATAAAGATTTAAAATTACCGATAGCACTTGGTAAAAGTATTTCTGGTCAACCATTAATTGGAGATTTAACTTCAATGCCACATCTTTTGATTGCTGGTACCACCGGCTCTGGTAAATCTGTGTGTATAAATACAATTATTCTTTCATTGCTATACAGACACAAACCAGAAATTTGTAAGTTCATTTTAATTGATCCTAAGATGTTAGAGCTTTCGACATATGAAGGAATTCCCCATCTATTATGTCCTGTGATAACTGAGGCAAAAAAAGCTGCCTCAGTTTTAGGTTGGGTAGTAAAAGAAATGGAAAATAGATACAAATTAATGACAAAGGTTGGCGTTAGAAATATTGACAGTTACAACGCTAAACACAAAATTTCTATGCCTTACATTGTAGTTATAGTAGACGAAATGTCAGATCTTATGTTGGTTGCTAGTAAGGACATTGAAAATTGTATTCAGAAACTCTCTCAAATGGCAAGGGCCGCAGGTATTCATATAATCATGGCAACGCAAAGACCTAGCGTTGATGTAATTACAGGTACTATCAAAGCAAATTTCCCAACTCGTATATCTTTTCAAGTGTCTTCAAAAATTGATAGTAGAACAATTCTTGGAGAACAAGGTGCTGAACAACTATTAGGGAAAGGGGATATGCTTTTTATGTCTTCTGCTAATCGAATTACAAGAATTCATGCACCATTTGTCTCGGATAATGAAATTGAAAAAATAAATTCTTTTCTTAAATCACAAGCAGATCCGGAATATGTTGATGAGATATTGAATTTATCTTCTGAAAGTCCATCTGATGATGGATCTGACGACTCAGATCAAGATGATGAGCTTTACAATAAAGCCCTTGAAATAATCAAATCTGAGGGAAAAGCATCAACCTCCTTTTTGCAAAGAAAACTTCAAATAGGTTACAATAGGGCCGCGAGAATAATAGATATTATGGAAAGTAGAGGCATTGTCAGTAAAGCTAATCATGTTGGCAAAAGAGAATTGTTGTAATGAGAACAATTTTTCTGATTTTAATCATTTTTTTTATATTAGCTCAAAAACATGCTTACACAGAACCTAAAATTATTAAAAAAATTTCTGAGATTGAAAATTTTACATTTGATTTTGAACAACTAATTAACGATAAAAAAGAAACTGGTAACTGTATTATTTCATTCAATAATAAAATGATATGCAAATACGATGAGACTGGGAAGTTAATCGTATCTAATGGAAAGACACTTTTAATCAAAAACAAAAGCTCAAATTTTGTGAATACTTATAAAACTGAGAATACTTACTTTAAATATTTTCTTAATAAAGAATTTTTAATCACAAAAATCGAGGGAAACATTATCGAGAAAGACCAAAATTTTCTCCTTCCAATTAATGATAAAAGTAATCAATTAAATATTTTTTTTGATAAGAATAATTATTTAATTAAAGGATGGGAAACTATTGATTTATATGGCAATAAAGTAAAGTCCAATATTGTTGTTAAAAATATTAATCAAAAGTTGTCTGATAATATTTTTAATCTTAATCTTTATAACTAGCTAGCTCTAATATTTAGATTTTCCTCTTTAAAAATTTTCATCCCTCTTGCTAAATAATTTTTTATCGCATTAGGATGATCTAGTGTACAAGTATGAACCCACATTCTTTTAATTTTTTTTTCAAAGGATTTTAAAATTGCAGTTGTTAAAGCATAACCACCAACTCCTTTACCAAAATAATCTTCAAACAAACCTAAGTATGCAAGTTCTGTCTCATTTTTTTCTGGATGATGTATAAGTTCAAAATATCCAACTAAGTCTTCGCCATTCTTTATTACGTAAGTTTCTAGATTTTTATTTGAGACATAATTTGACCACTGAAGGTCTGTCCAAATCAATCTATCAGTCCATCTATATTTCTTACCAATTTGTTTATAGAAAAACTTATTCAGTTGGAAATCTGGTTTTGTTTTTTTCACAGAATAATTATCTTCTGGTTTATCTTTTTTAATTAGATCATTGATATTTTTTAATTCTAAAAAATTTCTTTTTACACTAATTATCATTGAACCATTCTCCCTACTTTTTCACCACCAAACAAATGAAAGTGCAAATGAGGAACTTCTTGTCCACCATTTTCTCCAATATTTGATAAAGTCCTAAATCCATCATTATCAATACTTGAAATTCCAATTTTTTTTGCAACAGTTGAAATTCCTTTCATAAGTCCAACTATTTCGTCTGAACTGGCTTTAGAAGTAAAATCCTCTAAATTTACATATTTGCCTTTTGGAATTACCAAAGCATGAACTTTTTTTTGTGGATTTATATCATGAAAAGATAAAACAAATTCATCCTCATAGATTTTTTTGCATGGTATCTCACCTCTCAGGATTTTTGCAAAAATGTTATTGTCGTCGTAGCTCATTTTTTTCTTTTATCTAGTTCTTTCATAACATCTTCCATTTTGACATTATTTGCTTCGAGATACACAATCAGATGATACAATACATCGGCTGTCTCATGAACTTTATTTGTATTATTTTCCACAGCCTCAACTAATTCTTTAACTTCCTCTTTTACCTTTTCTACCGACAATTCTTTGTTAGCTAATAATTTATTTGTATAAGATTCGCTTTGAGGTTTAGTCTTTCTCTCCCTTACCATTAAAATTATATCTTCAAGAGTTTTAAGCATATTATGTTCTAACAGGAATTCCTTTAGACTCCAAATATTGCTTTGCTTCCTTCACGGAGTATTTACCATAATGAAAAATTGATGCTGCAAGAACTGCACTGGCTTTACCTGATTTAATACCCTCTACTAAGTGATCAAGATTTCCAACACCACCAGATGCAATTAAAGGAATATTTACTTTTGAAGATATTTTAGACATCAATTCAATGTCGTAGCCAACCTGGGTTCCGTCTCTATCCATTGAGGTAACCAACAACTCACCAGCTCCACTATCTTCCATTTTTTTCGCATATTCCAACGCATCAATTCTACTGTTTTTTCTTCCTCCATGAGTAAAAACTTCCCACTTATCACCATTTTTTTTAGCATCTATTGCAACAACGATACATTGTGAGCCAAATTTTTTAGAACTATCGACCACGACTTTGAAATTTTCTACTGCAGCAGTATTAATTGAAACTTTGTCAGCTCCACAGTTCAATAATTTATTAATATCATAAACACTTCTTACTCCACCGCCTACTGTTAGAGGCACAAAACATTTCTTTGAAGTCTTCTCGACAACCTCATAAATAGTATCCCTATTCTCATTTGAAGCAGTAATATCTAAAAAACAAATTTCATCTGCTCCACCATCACTATAGATTTTTGCTTGCTCAACAGGATCGCCAGCATCTTTCAGATCAACAAAGTTAATACCCTTAACTACACGACCATTTTTAACGTCTAAGCAGGGTATAATTCTATTTTTAAGCATCTTCTTTAGCCAGCTCCTCTAATTTAATATCACCATCGTATATTGCTTTGCCAACTATAACACCTTCAATATTTTTTAATGTCTTAGCTTTTTTGATATCCTCTATTGATGATACACCACCAGAAATTATTACAGGACAATTGGAAATTTCAGCAACCTTCAATGTTTCATCAAAATTTGGACTTTCTTTTGTACCATCTTTATTAATATCAGTAAAAATTAGTCTACTAATACCGTAGTCATTTACTTCAGTTAAAAAATCTAAAGTTGATATGCCTGAACTTTCTTTCCAGCCTGATAACGAGAGTTTTCCATCTTTTGCATCCAAACCTAATGCAATTTTTTTTGGAAATTTCTTACAAGCTTTTTTCAAAAAATTTTTATCTTTAATGGCCGCGCTTCCTAAGATTACTTTATCTACACCTATATCAGCATATTCTTGAATACTATCAAAATCTCTCACACCTCCTCCTACCTCTACTTTAAAATCAAATTTACTCACGATCTCTTTAATGATATTAAGATTAACTGTTTCTCCCGCCAAAGCTCCATCAAGATCAACAATGTGTAAATTTTTAAACCCTTTATCAATAAATTGTGTTGCCTGTTCGACTGGTGACATTTGGTATTCTGTCTTTTGACTAAAATCACCTTTAATTAATCTTACACACTTTTTATCTTTAATATCAATTGCTGGAAATATCTTCATTTATAAATTTATAAAGTTGTTGATTATTTTTAATCCAGTTTTATCGCTTTTTTCTGGATGAAATTGGGTGCCAAAAATATTTTCTTTTTCAACTGCGCAAACATGTTTTGACGAATAGTCAGTTGTTGCTGATATTGAATTTTTGTCAATTGGGACAAACTCATAACTGTGAACAAAATACATGTGTGATTTATCTTTTATATCTTTAAAAATTTTACTACCTTTAACTATGTTTATTTGGTTCCATCCAATGTGGGGAAGCTTATATTTGCCATTTTGATTATCTATTTTTGTAACTTTGCCTGAGATCCAGCCCAATCCCTTTGTCTCTGACTCTTCATATCCAACATCAGCGAACATTTGTAATCCAACACATATTCCAAGAAGAGGTTTTTTCTTATTCATTACAAATTCATTTAGACAGTCAACAAGTCCTTTAATAGATTGTAATGCAGCCACACAACTTTTAAATGATCCCTGGCCTGGTAATACAACTTTGTCCGTGGATTTAATTTTGCTTACATCAGAAGTTACTTCAATTTTAACTTTATTTTCAGCTACTTCTTTAAATGAGTTAATAACAGAGCTTATGTTCCCTGATTTGTAATCAACAATTGTTACGTTCATTAATTTTTATAAAGAGCCCTTAGTAGATGGCACAACTTTTTTATTTTTTGGATCTATTTCTAACGCAGCTCTAAGTGATCTTGCTAAACCTTTAAAACACGACTCTACTTTGTGGTGACTATTGTCTCCATATAAATTCTCAATATGTAATGTAATTCCTGCAGATTGTGAAAAAGCTTGAAACCATTCCTTAAAAAGTTCTGTGTCCATTTCTCCAAGTTTTTCTACTTTCAAATCCACTTTCCAAATTAAGTACGGTCTGTTTGAAACGTCTAATGCAACTCTTGTTAAAGTTTCATCCATTGGTATCATTGCGTGGGCATATCTTTTAATTCCAATGAATTTTTTTGATGCTTTTTTAAGACATTCACCAATAGCAATACCAGTATCTTCTGTTGTGTGATGGAGATCTATGTGTGTATCTCCTTTTGCTTTAACCTTTAAATCAATTGATGAATGTTTAGAAAGTTGTTCAAGCATATGATCAAGAAAACCTATTCCAGTATTGATTTTGTATTGACCTTTACCATCAATATTTAATTCAACGTCAATTTTTGTTTCTTTTGTTTTTCTTGTTATTGATGCTTTTCGCTTCATATATACCTACGTATATCTATATTATTTAGTCATATCAACAAAACTAATTTGCCACTTGAAGAATAGAAATTCATATCCATCTATATCTCATGACAACGATTGTATTAGTAAGAAAAAAAAATGACGTAGTTGTGGCAAGTGATGGCCAGGTCAGTATGGGAAATACAGTAATTAAAAGCAATGCTAACAAAGTTCGTAAAATTGAGAAACGAAATGTGATTGCAGGTTTTGCTGGTTCAACAGCAGATGCGTTAACTCTTTTTGAGAGACTAGAAGCTAAACTTGAAAAACATGCTGGAAATTTAACCCGTGCGGCAGTTGAACTTGCTAAAGATTGGAGAACCGATAAATATTTAAGGAGACTTGAAGCATTAATGGCAATTGGTGATAAAGAAAAAAGTTTTATAATCTCCGGAACTGGAGATGTTTTAGAACCTGAAGGAGATGTTATTGGAATTGGATCAGGTGGAAACTATGCTCTTGCAGCTGCAAAAGTTTTAATGGACACAGAATTAAATGCTGAAGAAGTAGCGAAAAAAGCAATTAAAGTTGCAGCTGATATTTGTGTTTTCACAAATGATAACATTAGAACTGAGAAAATATAATGGAAAAATCAAATATTAAATCATTCCCAAAAAAAAATTCTGAGGGAAAAAAAAACCATATAGACTCACTTTCGCCGAGAGAGATTGTATCTGAATTAGATAGATACGTCGTAGGGCAAAATAAAGCTAAGAGAGCTGTAGCTATTGCTCTTAGAAATAGATGGAGAAGACAAGCCTTAAAAGGTGAAATGAGAGATGAAGTTTTACCAAAAAACATATTAATGATTGGACCAACAGGTGTTGGAAAAACTGAGATATCAAGAAGGCTATCTAAATTAGCTGAGGCTCCATTTGTAAAAGTTGAAGCTACAAGATTTACAGAGGTTGGCTACGTCGGAAGAGATGTAGAACAAATCATAAGAGACTTGCTTGAAATTGCTATTGCAATGGAAAAAGTTAAGAAAAGAAAAGAAGTTCATGCTAAAGCTCAAAAGCTCGCTGAAGATAGAGTTTTAGATGCTTTAGTAGGAAACAAAGCGAGTGTAGCAACACGAGAAAGTTTTAGAAAGAGACTTAGAAACGGAGATTTAGATGATAACGAAATTGAAGTTCCGGTTAATGAAAGTGGAAACATGCCAAGCTTTGAGATACCAGGAATGCCTGGGGCAAACATTGGAATGATCAATATTGGTGACATGCTCGGTAAATCAATGGGCAACAAATCAAAAAAGAAAAAGATGACTGTAAAAGAGTCTCATGAAATTTTATTAAATGAAGAGGCTGATAAACTTATTGAACAGGATAAAATAATTAAATCTGCAAAAAATGTTACTGAAAATAACGGAATTGTTTTCTTAGATGAAATTGATAAAATTTCTGCAAGAACTGACAGGGTTGGTGGCGATGTATCAAGAGAAGGAGTTCAGAGAGATTTGTTGCCACTGATAGAAGGTACGACTGTAAGCACAAAGTATGGTCCAGTTAAAACAGACCATATTTTATTTATAGCATCAGGAGCTTTCCAACTTGCCAAACCTTCAGATTTGCTCCCAGAGTTACAAGGAAGATTGCCAATAAGAGTGGAATTGGATGCATTAAATAGTTCGGACTTTAAGAGAATTTTGAAAGAACCAGATAATAGTTTAATTAAACAATATAAAGCTTTATTAAAAACTGAAAATGTTGATTTAGAATTTTCAGAAGATGGTATTGATACTATTGCCAATTTAGCAAGTGAAGTAAATTCATCTGTTGAGAATATTGGTGCAAGAAGACTTCATACTATAATTGAAAGAGTTTTAGATGAAATTAGTTTCACAGCAACAGACAGATCGGGTGAAAAAATTATAATTGATTCAAAATATGTTAAAAAGAATCTTGGACAATTAGTTAAAGATAACGATTTATCTAAATTTATTCTTTGATTTTAAATAAACATTAAAAGATCCCGAGTTCTTTTCATCAGTATTTTCTATGTTTTTAATTTTTTTCATAAGTTCGTTATTAGAATTAATAAACTCAGGTATAGAATGTTTTAATATGCTTAATTCGGACGATTTATAAGGATCTTCAGCAGATTTAGATCTCATGCCTTTTCCAGTTATTATATTTATTTTTGATATTTGTTTCTCGAAACATTCATTAATAGTTTTTTCAACAAATTTATTCGCTTGATCTAGGCCATAACCATGCAAATCTATTACGAATGTAGATTTAATTTTATTTTTTAAAGGTTCTTTTAATTCTTCTTTAGGGTAAATCTTATCTTCACTTTTTAAAAATTTATTCCAGTCCTTAATATCTTTGTTTGATAATTTTTTATTCAAATATTAAATATTAGTCTCAACTAGAATCCAATTTGGATCGTTGGAACTTAAGTTTCTTGAAAATCTCCAAGTATCGTATACTTTTTTTACTTTTTCTGGGTCTCCTGTTAAAATTTTTGAGTCTTTATCTCTGTTACATGAAATGATTTCACTTATGAAATCAACTGTTACTTCTAGGACGTTACCTTTTTGTTCGTGATTTTTAATCTCAGCTGAGTTTATTCCTATAAAAGTTGTCTCGGACTTAATACCATTCTTTTCTCTATTAGAAATTGCTTCTTGAAATTGATTTAAAACTTTTCTATCTAACAAATTTTTAATTTCTTTTATTGAACCTTTTGAAAAATTTGTAATAATTGTCTCATAGGCCACTTTTGCGCCTTCAATAAAATCTTTTTTTGCGCTTTCGTCAAAATTTTTGTAATTCGGTTTTACTGCAGTCTTCATTTCAGGCATCTCGTGCGGGAAGCTATTAGAAATATCATCTTCAAAGCCTGACCTTTTACCTAAGATTCCTCTTAATCTTAGAAAGATGAATCCGGCTATCATAGCCAGTAAAATAATGTCTAAGTATTCAAAACTATAATTCATAATCAAATAATATTTACTCTATTGCTTAATTTCAACAAGCAAATTAAATTAAAGACAAATGAACACAGTACTTTTATTGATAATTTTGATCCCAATTCTAGAAATCTATTTATTTATCAAAATTGGAAGCCAAATTGGAGCTTTTATAACAATCTCATTAATATTTATTACAGCTATAATTGGGGTTTATTATGCAAGGTACGAAGGCTTAAATACTATCAGATCAGGAGTTTCTCAACTTTATAAAAACCAAATACCTTTATTTGAATTAATGTCTGGGGCTGCCTTAGCAATTGCAGCGCTCTTATTGATTTTACCTGGGTTTGCAACAGACTTATTGGGTTTTTTAATAATACTCCCATTTACAAGAAGAATCATTTTTAATTTATTTGCCACGAATAAAAAAAATGAAGTGCATATCAAAGATGATTTGATTGAAGGAGAATATGAAGATAAGGATAACGAGAATGACAAAAAATTATAAAATACTTACATCCTATATTAAGGATATTTCTTCAAAAATATCTGGCACTCAAGATTATATTTATCTTAAAGATAACATTCCAAAATATTCTTTAGGAATTGACATAAATTCAGTGCCATTAAAAAGTAATATGGCAGAAGTAAATATAAAATTAGCTTTTGAAAATAAGTCCGAGAAAGACAAAAAAGCTTATTTTGAAATGTTGCATACTACAGTTATAAGAGTTGAAGAATCAGCAGTAAATAAGGATGAATTGAAAAAAATTTTCTTAAGTGATGTTCCAACTGAAATGTATCCTGAAATAGAAAAAAGGTTTTTCGAAATAGTCAAATCAATAGGTTATCCTGAAATCAAGTTGGAAAAGAAAATAAATTTTAAGGAATTATTTGAAAAAAATCAGAAATAATTTTTTTTAAGTGATTTTTTAAGAAAATTTTGATGCTTTTCAAGTTCGTTAGTAGAAGGTTGAATAATCTTTTTACAAAAACTGACTATTGTGTTTTCATTATTTTCTACTTGATCCTTTTTTTCTGAAAAATTTAATTTAGGTTCTTTTTGGTCAATTAGGTTTACATAAACTTTTGATAGTAATTCACAATCAACTAATGCAGTATGTAATTTTCTTTTAGAGTTATCTATACGAAATCTTTTGCATAATGCATCTAAACTAATTTGAGATCCTGGAAATTTCTCTCTTGCTATATCTAAAGTATCAATCACCTGATCTTTTGGAATTGGTTTTTTTCCTAATAGTTTAAATTCATTATTTAAATGAGATAAATCAAACTGAGCATTATGTATTATTAATTTTTTATCACTTATGAATTTTATAAAATCATCTGCTATTTCAGAAAATTTCTTTTTATCGGATAAAAACTCGTCTGAATATCCGTGTACTTTAAATGCTGCTTTTGAAACTTTTCTTTGAGGGTTCAAGTAACAGTGAAAACGATTAGATGTTAAAATCTGATTATCAAGCTCTATACAGCCTATTTCAACTATTCGATGTCCATTTTCTACTGATAGACCGGTTGTCTCAGTATCTAGTACAATTTCTTTCATTTGTTAATTTCTTTCATTATCAATCTTACATTTTTCTTAGCTGTGTTTCTAACAAAATTATTTTTTATAATATAGGTTGATTTTTTTTTCTTTAATCCTGGTGGTAGTTGATTTTTTTTGAGAATGTTAATCAACTTAAGATTGATATTTTTTCTTCTTTTAAGTTTTTGCGTAATTTTTTTTTTATCGGATTCAACAAAAATTATAATATCTTTTTTTTTATTTAATCTGTTTTCCAAAAACAAAGGTACATCCAAAACAACAAATTTTTTTTTTTTATTTATTTTAAAGAACTCTTTCATTTTTTTTCTTACTGTTGGATGAATTATTTTACCCAGTGTATTCAAATTTGTATGTTTGTGAAAAATTATTTTTAGCAGATCCTCTTTTTTCAAAGGAAAGGTACTTATTTTATCAGGAAATTTTTTCTTGATTTTCCTAAATAAAAATTTGTCTTCCTTGTAAATATTTGAAACTACTAAATCAGCATTAAAGACCGGGTATCCAAATAATTTTGAAAAAAAAGTTTTTCCTGAACCAATATCCCCTACTATTGCAATTTTTCTCATTTTAAGATTTCTATAGTTTCCTCATCAATCTTCGGCAATACTTTGTTCCACAAAGCAAAAGATTGGTGGGCCTGATATATAAACATCATTCTCCCATTTTCTATTTTATTACCGTTAAGTTTTGCTTTTTTTAGGAAATCTGTTTCGCTTGGATTGTAAATTACATCATAAAAAAATTTATTATTTCCAAACTTATTTAACTCCAAGTCAAAATTTTCTTTATTCAAGCCGACACTTGTCGCATTAATAACGATATCAAACTCAGGGATATCACCCCACTTTTGGATAGTGATATCATTAAAAGTTTCTTTTATTATTTCCGCTTTTTCAAATGTCCTATTAGTTAAATAAATATTTTCACATCCCATATTTTTTAAGGCTAGGATAATAGAAGTGCTAACTCCACCTGCTCCAATTATAAGCGCCTTTTTTTTTCTTACATCAAAATTGATATACCTTAAAGCTAACTCGAATCCGGCAATATCTGTATTATGGCCTATTAATTTATCTTTCTCGGTACAAATAGTATTTACAGAGTTGGTTTTTTTTGCCTCAGAACTGAGGCTATCTAAAAACGGAATTACTGAATTTTTGAATGGAATTGTAACATTCACGCCATTTACTTCTGATTTTCTAATACTTTCAATTAATTTTGGTATTTCTTTTTCTTCGAGAAGTTTTTTTTCATAAATTGCCTCAATTTTATTTTTTTTAAACCAAAAGTTATGAAGTTTTGGAGATAAAGAATGATCAATCGGATTTCCTATAACACAAAATTTTTTCATTTAATATTTTCCAAATATTGTTTAATACTTTTAACTGGAAGTCCCATAATTGTATCAACGTTTCCCTTAATTTCACTGAATAATTTTTTACCTTCTCCCTCTATTTGGTAAACATTATATGAATATAAGTTTTCATCTGATATCTTACTTAAGTATTCTTCTAATTCTCTTTGGGTAAATTTTTTCATAATCATCTCAGCTTTTTCTGTATAATTCCATATCATTTTTCCATCTAGAGATATACAAGCAGAACTTATCAAAAAATGAGATCTCCCATTTAATAAAGCTAAAATTTTCATCGCTTCTAACCTACTAGATGGTTTTGAAATTAATTTACCCCCAAGATCAATTACACTATCCGCGCCCAGAACTATTTCTCCTAATTTTTTTTGGCTTACTTTATTTGCTTTTAATTCTGCTAAATTTTTAGATATTAGCTCTGGAGTAGCTCCTTGATTTATTAAAGATTTCTTTACTGCTTCCTCGTCTAGATTTGATGGTTCAACAATGCACTCAATTTTGTTCTCGTCTAAAATTTTTTTTCTTACTTTACTCTTTGATGCCAAAATTATTGATTTCATTTTTGGTTAAAGATATCATGAATCTTCAGAACTGAGGCGGCTGTTTCTTCTACTGATTTTCTTGTCACGTCAATACTTGGCCATTTATATTTCTGGAATAATTTTCGCGCGTCTTCCATTTCTTTTTGTACAGTATCTAAATTTGTATATTCTGTACTCTCGTTATCTTTGATAGATTGCATCCTATTTTTACGTAAATCTACTAGCCTATCGGGTTCTGCGGTTAAACCAACAACACATTTTTTTTGAGGATATTTTTTTAGTATATCAGGGACAGAATTTTCATTTACCAATGGTATATTTGATATTTTCATTCCTTTGTTCGCTAGATAAATTGAAGTTGGGGTTTTGCTTGTTCTGCTTACACCTAAAAGGATGATATCAGATTTTTCAATATCATCTACTGAATTACCATCATCATGATTCATTGTAAATTGTATAGCCTCAATTTTTTTATAATACTCGTCATCCATTATGTGCTGTCTACTAGGGACATTAAGAGCTTTTTGATCTAAAAGTTTAGAAAAACTAATAATCAAATCTCCCAGAATACCAAAACATGGAATATTTTTTAAACTACACTCATTCGATAAATGTCTAGCTAATTTATTATCAACTATTGTGTACAATACTATAACATTGTTATTTTTTTGTGAGACTTCAAGGATTTTGGAGATTTGATTTTCTGTTCGCGTAAAAGAATAAAAATGTGTTTTATACTTAAAATTTTTAAATTGAGCTTTAATTGCAAGAAATATTCTTTCCAGTGTTTCTCCTGTTGAGTCGGATATTAGATATATGTCATATGTATTAATCATGTATAAAAAGTATAATTATTTGTATAAATTGCTTCATAAGTTCTAAAAACCTCATTTCAAAGATTTTAATGTATAAGTGTTCATTTATATACATTTTTAACCATGTTAATAAATATAATACCTTTTAGATTAAAAAATGGTAATTAATTAAAAGTTAAAGAATTCTGAGGTATATTTAATAAATCTTTTGTGAAAAAACTGTTATAAACTTGTTGAAAAACATTAATTACCATTATTAACAATACATACTACAAATAATATAAATACTATTTAATTATATGAATACTCTCATACAAGACTGTATCAACAGTAAGTTTTCTAAAACACCTATATGGTTAATGAGACAAGCAGGAAGATATTTGCCAGAATTCAGATCTATAAGAGAAAAAAATCAAGATTTTATCGAATTGTGTTTAAATACTAAATTATCATCTGAAATAACTATACAACCAATTAATAGGTTTGGATTTGATGCTGCTATAATTTTTTCTGACATTTTATTAGTTCCATATGCGCTCGGTCAGCAAGTGAATTTTAAAAAAAACTTTGGACCCGATTTGAATAAGTTCGACTTAAATATATTAAATGATGTTAAAAAAGAAGATTTTCTTGAAAAACTAAATCCTGTCTATGAAACAGTTAAAGAAACAAAAAAAAAATTATCTATAAGCAATAAAGATACTATAGGTTTTGTTGGGGCCCCATGGACTCTCTTACTGTACATGCTTAACAGAAAGTCCCCGAAAGAGGGAAATTTTACTATTTTTCCAAAAGATAAATATATCAATAGTATTTTAATGAAGTTAGACCAATTCTTAAAAATTCACATTGAGGCTCAAATTAGAAGTGGTGCATCTATAATTCAGATCTTTGATAGTTGGGCCGGACTTCTTCCAGAAAAAGACCTAGACTATTTTGTTTATAAGCCTATCAAAAGTTTAGTAGATTTTATTAGACAAAGAAAAACAATTTCAATTTGTTTCCCAAGAAACATCAATAGTTACAAAAAATTTGTAGATTATGTGAACCCCGATATAATTAGTATTGATTATAATGTTGATCCTTCAATTATTAGAGATACTATTGAAATTCCTGTTCAAGGGGGTCTTGATCCAAAAATTTTACTCCAAAATAAAGAAATTGTGAGAAATGAAGTGACAAAATATTTAAAAACTTTCGATAAAAAAAGATATATATTCAATTTAGGACACGGTGTTTTACCGGAAACAAATCCGGATATGATTAGATATTTAGTAGACGAAGTTAGGAGTTTTAATGGACAATAATCATCCCAAAGTAAACTTTGGAAAAACTGGTGTTTTATTAATTAACCTTGGAACACCAGACACCACAGGATGGTGGGATATAAGAAAATATTTGAATGAATTTTTATCAGACAGAAGAGTTATTGAAGTAAATCCTTTTTTGTGGAAAATTATTTTAAACTTATTTATCCTTACTTTTAGACCCTCTAAAACAGCAAAAGCATATAAAGAAATATGGATGAAAAAAGAAAATATATCACCCCTACGATATTACACCATTAAGCAAGCTGAAAAAGTAAAATCTATTATATCTAATGAGAACTTAATTGTTGATTATGCAATGAGATATGGAAATCCAAGCATAAAGAGTAAAATGTTAGATTTACAAGAAAGCGGATGTGAAAACATTATAATACTTCCTCTGTATCCTCAGTACGCAGCCGCAACAACAGCTACAGTTTGCGATGAAGTGTACAGGACGCTACTGAAAATGAGATGGCAACCCAGTCTTCAAATTATACCTCACTATGAGTCTGAACCACTTTATATTCAAGCAATTGTGAATTCTATAAATAACAAACTGAGTAACATTAATTGGAAACCTGACTTAATATTAGCTTCTTATCACGGCATACCAAAAAAATATTTTGACAAAGGTGATCCATACCACTGCTACTGTCACAAAACCTCTAGACTAATTAAAGAAATGTTTAAAAAAGACATACCCATTTTGACAACTTTTCAATCAAGATTTGGCCCACAGGAATGGCTTCAGCCTTATACAGACAAAACTTTGGAAAACTTACCAAAAGAGGGAAAAAAAAATATTTTAGTAATTTCTCCAGGTTTTTCTTCTGATTGTGTTGAAACTCTTGAGGAAATTTCTATTCAGGGAAAAGAAAGCTTTTTAGAGTCTGGTGGGGAGAAATTTGATACAATTCCTTGTCTAAATGATAACGAGGATCATATAAAATTATTGGTGCACTTAATCAACAAGAGCATAAGAAAATGAATTTTTATCTGATATTTAAATCCCTACATTTAATTGCTGTAATTTCTTGGATGGCCGGACTATTATATTTACCAAGAATATTTGTTTACCACACAGAAAACTCATCAAATATTGAAGTTTGCAAAGTTTTTAAAGTAATGGAAAAAAAATTGTACTTCTACATTATGTTTCCAGCAATGTTGCTATCATGGATATTTGGTTTAGCCTTAATACACTCGGTAGGTGCTGAATTACTTAGTGCACTTTGGATGCAGGTTAAATTCTTTTTGGTTATCATTTTAACAGCTTATCACTTTTATCTTGGATCGTGTTTAAAAGCATTTAAAGATGACAGAAACACATTAGGATCAAAATACTTTAGAATTATTAATGAAATACCGACTATACTGTTAATTTTGATCATTTTTTTTGCAATTTTAAAGCCATTAGGAGGTTGAAATATCATAAATATATATTATATTAATTTTATCAGACTACTTATTTCCCCACATGAAAATTCAAGAACTTAAAAAAAACAGCCCTGCACAATTAATTGAACAAGCTGAAAAGCTTGGCATAGAAAATGCTAGCACACTCAGAAAGCAAGAAATCTTATTTGCAATATTAAAAAAACTCGCCGAAAAAGGTGAAGAGATTACAGGAATGGGTGTGCTTCAACTTCTTCAAGATGGATTTGGTTTTTTAAGAGCACTTGAATCGAACTATTTACCCGGAGCTGATGATATTTACGTAAGTCCAAGTCAAATTAGGAAATTTGGTTTAAGAACAGGCGATACTGTTGAAGGACCTGTTAGGGCACCTAAAGAAGGAGAGAGATATTTTGCTTTGCTACAAGTAAGCAAAATAAATCTTGAAGATCCTGAAAAATCTAGGCACAAAATTGCCTTTGATAACTTAACTCCATTATATCCTAATAAACAAATAGTAATGGAAGTTGAAAAAAACACAGTTGAAAAAAAACCTAATCTAACACCAAGATTAATTGACCTTGTAAGTCCGATAGGCAAAGGTCAAAGATCTCTTATAATATCTCCACCAAAAGCTGGTAAAACAATGATTTTACAAAGTATAGCCAACTCGATAACTGCTAATCATCCAGAATGTTACTTAATGGTCCTGCTAATAGATGAAAGACCTGAAGAGGTGACAGATATGCAGCGTACTGTTAAAGGTGAGGTGATAAGTTCAACTTTTGATGAACCTGCACAAAGACACGTGGCGGTGGCTGAAATGGTTATAGAAAAAGCCAAGAGAATGACAGAACATAAAAAAGATGTTGTTATTCTTTTAGACTCAATCACAAGACTTGGAAGAGCTTACAACGCTGTTGTTCCAAGCTCTGGAAAAGTTTTAACTGGCGGTGTAGATGCTAACGCACTTCAAAGACCTAAGAGATTTTTCGGAGCAGCAAGAAATATAGAGGAAGGTGGATCTTTAACAATTATTGCCACTGCGTTAATTGATACTGGAAGTAGAATGGATGAAGTCATTTTTGAAGAATTTAAAGGAACAGGTAACAGCGAAACTATTCTTGATAGAAAAATATCCGAAAAAAGAATATTTCCGGCAATTGATATTACTAAGTCAGGAACAAGAAGAGAAGAATTGCTTTTTGATAAAAATGATTTACAAAAAATGAATGTTCTTAGACGAATAATAGCGCCAATGGGATCGATGGATGCTATAGAATTTATAAATTCAAAGCTTAAAAATACTAAGAGTAACACAGAGTTTTTTAACTCGATGAACAAACCGTCTTAAGATCGTAGTCAATATTTCATTTAAATTAATCTTTTATTTGATAATATTTATTTATGTCCGATGTTAATTTGCCGAAACTACAAAAACTTTTTCAAGAAAAAAGATTTACGGATGTTGTTCTTGAAATTGAGGCATCAACAACAGAAAAAAATAGATCCCCATTTTTGTTAAATTTGCTTGGTGTATGTAGAGCATCACAAAAAGGTAAATCAGATAGAGATGTTAAATATGCTTTAAACGATTTTGAGGCAGCTTTTTATAAAGATAATTTGGGACAAATATCTCTAGACGCTTTATGTAGCCATATAACGCTTTGTGCAGAGATGGGAAGAAAAGAGAATGATTTAGTTAACAATTTTTTAATATCTGAAAAAATGTACTTAGAAGCAGAAAAAAAATATTCTAAAAACATAAAATATTTAGGTTTTGGACTTGATCTTTATAAATATCTTATCAAGCATGAAAAAAGAATTTCAAAGGTATTAGAACTCATTAGTATTAGAGGATTAGATAAGATGTTTGGATCAATACTCGTTACTTCTCAAATGTACTTAAACAATTGGTATCAAAAGGATTTTATAGAATTCCAAAAAGAATTTGCAGAGTTATTTACTGTTTATAGTGCCAAAAAATTATCTAAATTAGACTTTGATAAAAAAAAAATAAAGATTGCTTTCATGTCTCCTGATTTTAAGCAATCACATTCTATTTCTTATTTTATAATTAATCTAATTAAAGATCTAAAAAACACAAAATTTGAAACTTACGGATTATCTCTTGTAGAGACTTTCGAAAAAGACAAAACAACTGATTTTTTCGAAGAACTTTTTGATCAATGGATTGAACTAGGAGGCAAATCAGATCAAGAGATTGTGAATAATATTCAAAATGCAAACATAGATATTTTAATTGATCTAGCTGGTTTGTGGTCGGCGAACAGAGTAAGTATTTTTAATACAAGAATTTGTCCATTACAAATAAGTTGGTTAGGTTATAACAATTCGACAGGGCTTAAAGAAATAGATTTTATTTTAGCAGATGTAAATACTGTTAAGAATGAAAAGAAATATTATGGAACAGAAATTTATAAACTTCCTGAGATTTGGAATTCTCATTGTGGAGTAAATTACGAAAGATATTTTAATGAATTACCTATAAAAAAAAATGGTTATTTTACTTTTGGATCTCTCAATAATTTTATGAAAGTAAATGAAAAAGTAATGGATGTTTGGGTAAATATTCTTAAAAAAATAAAAAATTCAAAAATAATTTTAAAATCATCTTTATATGTTTGTGAAGATGTAATTTTAAAAAGATTTGAAAAAGAGGGCTTGATAAACTCAATCGAAATTTTAAAAAAAACAAAGGAAGAGTCATCTCATATAAATGTTTATGATAAGATTGATTTGTGTTTAGATACATTCCCATTTAATGGAGTAACAACAACTTTTGAAGCTTTATGGAAAAATGTGCCTGTTCTTACTAAAAAGGGGTATAATTTTAATTCTAGATGTGGAGAAAGTATTTTAAAAAATGCTGGCCTTTATAATTTTATCGCAATAAATGATGAAGACTATATTGATAAGGCTGTTTTTTATGCAAATAATATTAGTAAATTGGAGAATATAAGAAAGGAACTTTTCGAAAGAGTTTTGGACACTCCCCTATTTGATACTAAGAAATTCAGTAATGATTTTTGTCTGGCCCTAGATAATATGCTTAATTCAGTAAAAAATAATTACAAATAGCCTAATTCGACCATTTCTTTATAAAAAGTTTTTTCTATTTTTTTTATTAAATTTGTAGGTAATTCTTTTTTCCATGAACCAGTTTTGCCTTTTCGAAAAAACGTAGCACCTGGTCTTTTTTCAACAAAACCAAGTTTTTCTTCAAGCTTTTGAAGTTCTTTGAAATCAGTTTGTTTAAGAGCTTTATTCAATCTTTCATTATTTATTTCTAAATCATCGATTTCACTCAAATAATTTATAATTTTTTTGAAAGTATTTAATTTATCTAGGACCATATCTTCATATCTGATTACTAAAATTTTAGAAGGTTTGTAACTTTTCCAAGAATTGTAATTATTCGCCCAAGAACCCAAAAGGGATTTCTTATATGTTTTATCTCCTTCACCAGTAGTAGGAACCTCATAACTATCTGACGCTTCCATAAACTCAAATGTTTTTTCATAATCACAACCCATATGATTTGAATATGATATCAAGACTTCTCTCGGATCTCTTACAAGGTAAATTCCGCCTTTAGTATTTCTACTGGTTGTAAATTTGTAAGGTCCAATAGTGCACATTGAATTATGTGTTTTTACAAAGTTTGTTCTATTGTTAAGATTAAGATAATCTTGCATAGTTTCCCAGTTTTTCACAATTTCTGGAAAATTATTGTAATCAATATTAAGATGTTTCATTGTAGAAATATTTGGAAAGCCTCGCGTTCTAAAATCATCAACAATAGTATCATTAAGTTTAAATACATCGCTTGATTTTTGATAATAACTCTTCAGAAACATTCTTAACCAGGTGTTTCCACTCTTTGGGTACGATGCTAACCAAATAATCATATTATATTTTAATGATATCCTTATACAAAATTCAATATATAATATATTGATGACAATTTGTGCTTTATCGACTGCATTTGGTGCTTCGGGTGTCGCTATTATTAGAATTTCGGGTCCAGAGGCCAGTTTTCTTATCAAAGCTCTTACTAATAAAGCGTTACCAAAGCCTAGACAAGCTACCCTTCTAGAATTAAACAATATCAACAATAATAGCCCAATAGATCAGGGCATTGTTTTATGGTTTCCTGGCCCTAAAAGCTACACAGGCGAAGATATGGCCGAATTACACGTGCATGGAAGTAAAGCTGTAATTAAAGAGCTACAAGAAACAATTTTGAATACAAAAAAATGTAGATTAGCTGAACCTGGAGAGTTTACAAAGCTAGCTTTTTTAAATGGAAAGATAAATTTGCTGCAAGCAGAGGCGATAGGCGATTTAATAGCAGCAGAAACAGAAATTCAAATGGAACAAGCTAGAAATATTATTAAAGGTAAATCTTTTTTAAAATTTAACGACCTCAGAGACAAACTAATAAAAGTTTTGTCAAAAGTTGAAGCAAAGATTGACTTTCCTGATGAAGACTTGCCTTCTAAAGTTCTAGATGATGTCAAAAGGGATGTTTCTATTATTGAGAATGAAATCAAAAAAATATTAACCAGTTATGAAATTGGTGAACGAATAAGAACAGGTTATAAAATTGCAATCGTTGGCCCCCCTAACTCTGGCAAATCAACACTGATGAACTATTTAAGTAAAAGAAATGTAGCAATAGTATCAGATCTTGCGGGTACTACTCGAGATGTATTGCAAACAAATTTGAATTTTTATGGTTACCCAGTTATAATTTCAGACACCGCAGGCATAAGAGACTCTAAAGATGTAATTGAGAAAGAAGGAATTAAGCTTGCTTTCAAAAAAGCGGAGGAAGCAGATCTTAGAATTGTTGTTATAGAGCCCAAAAACGTTGATTTTTATGGGTTTTTAAATGATCTATTTAATAAGAATACGATTTTAGTTATCAACAAATCGGATCTTAATAAATTTGATGTGAAGGATAGACTTAACAAGTATGACCCAATTTCTGTATCTTTTCTTAAAGAAAAAAACATAGATGAATTATTAGACCGAATTAAAAAAAATTTAATTAGAGATATGAAGTTTAATGACGATGTTTTTGTAACTAGAGAGAGACATAAAAATAATCTAAAGGAGTGCTTAATAAACTTGCAAAACTTTAAAGACAAAACTGATTCTTTAGATTTTGACAAAGGCGCTGAAGATCTTAGGCTAGCACAAGTTGGTTTAGGTAAAATTGTTGGAAAGGTCGACGTAGAGGCCATATTAGGTAGTATTTTCAATGATTTCTGTATCGGTAAATAATCTCAAGTTTATTGGATTTTTAATATCTTTTTAAACAAAAACGTTGGTATTAGCCAACTTTGAAGGGTTTTTTGGTTAAAACTTGTAAAATTTGTCATCAACTATAAATTCTAGGTATGAAAAATAATTTTTCATTTGATATTGTTGTAATTGGTGGTGGTCATGCTGGTTGTGAGGCTGCGGCTGCATCCGCTCGAATGGGTGTCTCTACTGCATTGTTTACGAACGACACTAATACTATAGGCGAGATGTCTTGTAATCCTGCAATCGGTGGGCTAGGTAAAGGGCATTTAGTAAGAGAAATAGATGCCTTAGATGGTGTTATGGGAGACATAGCTGATAAGTCTGGCATTCAATTTAGATTACTAAATAGAAGCAGAGGACCAGCAGTGCAAGGACTACGAACTCAAAGCGATAGGTCTATTTATAAAAAAGAAATGCAGTCAAAATTGCTAAACTACTGTAATTTAAGCATATTTTCGATCTCAATAAATCAATTTATAATTGAAAATAATGAGATAAAAGGCCTTAAGGCAGTAGATGGTACAGAAATCAAATGTTCTAAGGTAATTCTGACAACGGGCACTTTTTTAAATGGTTTGATACATATAGGTGATAAAAGAACTCCAGCAGGTAGATATGATGAAAAACCGACTTTAGGTTTATCGGATCAATTAAGAAAATACGATTTTAAATTAGGTAGATTAAAAACCGGAACACCTCCAAGGTTAGACGGTACAACAATTAATTATGATAATCTTGAGCGACAAGATGCAGATAAAGATATTTCTTTTTTTTCTTTCTTAACTAAGAAAGTTTATAACGATCAAATTTCATGTAGTATGACTTACACAAATAAAAAAGTTCATGAGATTATTTCTGAAAATTTAAAAAAAAGCGCAATGTATTCTGGAAGTATTCAGGGTGTTGGTCCAAGATACTGTCCATCTATTGAAGATAAAATTTATAAATTTAAAGATAAAACTAGACATCAGATATTTTTAGAACCTGAAGGCCTTAACGATAATACAGTGTATCCAAATGGTATTTCTACATCTCTTCCAGAAGAGATACAGTACAAAATATGTCATAATATCAATGGTTTAGAGAATGTTAAAATAATAAGGCCTGGATATGCAATAGAATATGATTACGTTGACCCAAGAGAGCTTTTCTCAACCTTAGAGACTAAGAAGATTAAAAATTTCTATTTAGCAGGACAAATAAATGGAACTACAGGTTATGAAGAAGCGGCAGCACAAGGATTGATTGCTGGTGCCAATGCAGCGTTATCGGTACAAAATAAAGAACCATTAATTTTAGATAGATCTCAAGCTTATATCGGTGTCATGATAGATGATTTAGTAACCAAAGGGGTTGCTGAGCCTTATAGGATGTTTACTTCAAGAGCTGAATACAGATTAACTCTTAGATCTAATAATGCTGATTTAAGATTAACTGAAATAGGAATAAATATTGGCTTAGTATCGAAAGAAAGAGCTGAAGTTTTTAATTCCAAAAGTAAAAATTTAGGGAATATTTCAAGCAAAATGGATAAATTAAAAATCTCACCTTCTAAGGTATCTAAATTCGGTGTAAAAATTGCAAAAGACGGTATTTTAAGGACTGCTAGCAACATATTAGCTCAAAAGGGAGTGACTATGGACAAGATTAGGGAGATTTGGCCTGAATTAAGCTTTATATCAAAGGAAATAGATGAGCAATTGGAGACCAATGCGCATTACAAGGGTTATTTAAAGAAGCAAAGTGCTGATATATTAGCCTTTAAAAGAGATGAAAATCTTAAAATCCCAGATAATATTAACTATGATAATTTTTCTGGGTTTTCAAACGAAGTGAAGTCAAAATTCAAGCAAATTAGGCCAAAAACAATGGGTCAAGCACTCAGAATTGACGGTATAACCCCAGCGGCAGTATTTATTCTGTTGTCACATCTCAAAAGAAAGTCTATTAAGAAGATAGCTTGATAGATTCGCATAAAATTGATTACTCAAAACTAGAAGCTTTGAATGTTTCACGTGAAACATTTCTTGAATTAGATGAATTTAAAGAAATGATTTTGGATGAGAACAAAAAAATCAATTTAATTAGCCAACATACTGAGGAATTAGCTAGAGATAGACATATAATTGACTGTGCACAAATTATTGATTTAATTGATGAAAATCACCTATCTTGTACTGATCTAGGTTCTGGCTCGGGTTTACCTGGTTTAGTTATAGCTATTATCAAAAAAAAACAGAAATCGAAGATGAAATTTTTTCTTTATGAAAAAAGTTATAAAAAAAGCAGTTTTTTAAAAAAAGTTATTAATAAATTCGAATTAAACGCTGAAGTAATAAATCAAAATATATTTGATCAAAAAAAAATAAAGTCTGATTTAATTGTAGCAAGGGCATTTAAACCTTTGCCGGTTATTTTAGATTTAGTAACGAAAAACTTCGATGATTTTAAAGACATCATTTTGTTTTTAGGAAAAAGTGGAAAGAGTTCTATTAAGCAAAGTTTGAAAAAGTGGAATCTAGAATTTATAGAAAAAAAAAGTGTAACAGAAAAAGATTCAATCATAATTAAAATAAATAAAGTGAGTGAAAAAAAATGAAAGAGAAAATTATTTCAGTCATCAATCAAAAGGGCGGTGTTGGAAAAACAACAACTGTAATTAATTTAGCTGCAGGACTTAGTTTAAATGGAAAAAAAATACTAGTTATAGATTTGGACCCACAAGGAAATGCAACAACAGGATTAGGTTTGTCAAATGTAGCAGATACTAGCAAATCAATTTACGGAGTCTTAAATGGAAAGGAGGAGATTGAAAGTTCAATTCAAAAGACTAACTTTCAAAATTTAGATATCGTAACATCAAATGTTGATTTATCTGGTTTGGAGGTTGAAACCGCAGATGACGAAAATAGAGCATATCTTTTAAAGACTAAATTAACCACGTATTTGAACAATTCTAGCCACTCATACGACTACGTCTTGATTGATTGTCCGCCTTCTTTGAGTTTATTAACCGTGATGGCTTTGGTGGCATCAGACTCATTAGTCGTGCCTTTACAGACAGAATTTTTTGCCCTTGAAGGGATAACCCAGCTTATCAAAACTATAGATCGCATTAAGGTCGGTCTTAATCCAAACTTATTTGTTAGAGGAATTTTGTTAACGATGTATGACAAAAGAAACAGACTATCTGCACAAGTTGAAACTGATGCAAGAAATTATTTTAAAGAAAAAGTATACGAAACTGTAGTTCCTAGAAATGTCCGTTTATCCGAAGCACCTTCACATGGGGTCCCGGTTTTAATATATGATAAACTATGTCCAGGAAGTAAATCTTATATTAAATTTACAGAGGAGTTTTTGGCACAAGAATCGAGTTTCGTAACAGCAGCATGAGCAACATTTTTAAAAATAAAAAAGGTTTAGGAAGAGGATTATCATCTTTAATAGGAGATACAAAAACAGTTTCAAAAAACAATAAAATTTCAGTTAGTGATTTAATTAGAAATAGGTATCAACCTAGAAAAACATTTGATGAAGAAAGCTTGGAGGAATTAACTAATTCAATTAAGTCTAGAGGTATCATTCAGCCAATTATTGCAAGACCATCAAGTGGAAATAAATATGAGATAATAGCAGGAGAAAGAAGGTGGTTGGCAGCCCAAAGAGCAGGTTTACACGAGGTGCCAGTAGTTGTTGTTGATGCTGACGATAAAAAGGCTCTTGAGTTCGGTATTGTTGAGAATGTTCAAAGACATGACTTAAATTCAATAGAGGAAGCGGAAGGTTATAAAAGATTAATAGATGAGTTTAGTTACGATCAAGAACAAGTTGCCAAATTCATAGGTAAAAGCAGAAGTCACATAACAAATTCTTTGAGACTACTTACTTTGTCTAACTTCGTAACTGATTTGATAAAAACGAATAAAATTACGCCCGGGCATGCTAAAATTTTAGTCGGTCTTGCTAATTCGGATCAAATTGCAAAAAAAATTGTTAAAAAAAATTTGTCAGTTAGACAAACCGAAAACCTTGTGAGACTTTATAAATCCCCGAGTAAATCAATTAAAGCATTTAAAGATCCTAACATAAAAAAAATCGAGAACGACTTAATGGATAAAATCGGTCTTAAAACCCAGATAACAAACCAAAAAAATAATAAAGGTTCGCTAACTTTCAATTATAGAGATTTAGATCAGTTGAATCGTATAATCGATATTTTAAAAAAATACTACTAGAATTGTTCTGAAGTTTCGTAAATAAAATTATAAACAAGCATTAAATTAATAGAATTATTTTTCTTTAGGAAAATTTCTGTTTTATTTATATTCACTATCAAATCTTCAATTTCCGATTTAGACCAACTTTCAAGTTGCCTTTTAATAATCGGTTTATCCTTCCAAAAGATTGGTGGCTTATAATTATTAATTAAACTATCGAGACTAATACTTTCACTTTTTTGTTCGTAAAGTTTAAGTAGTCTTTTTGCTTTTTGTAGAAATGTTCTTAAGATTAGTATTCCATCCTCTGATTTATAATTACTTTCATTAATAATTTTTGAGGTTCGTCTGGCGTTTTTTGACAGAGAAGAATCCACTAGTTCATTAATGCTAAAGTTTTCAGAAAGATTTGTTAATATATGTATTTCATTTAAATTAATACTTTTTTTATTGTGAATATAAATTAAGATTTTATCTAACTCAGATTTTAAATGACCTCTATCACCATTACATCGATCTACTAAGAGGTTTATAGTCTCTTGAGAAATACTTATTTTATAATTATTAAAAAATTTTTTTGCTATTTCTATTAATGCTATAGAAGTATCTTTGTAAGTTGGGACTACTACTAATTTTTTACTCTTTTCAAATAAATTTCTTAATTTAGATTTCCTTTCTAGAATATTCGCATTTAATATAATCTTAATATCAGTAATATTTTTATCGAGCAATTTTTCAATTATTTCAAAAATTTTTTCCGAACATCTATTAATGATTATTATTTTTTCCTTTTCAAACAAAGATTGATTAAATATTTTTTCGTAAAAATTCTCATGATTATTTAAAATTTGTGTCTCATCATACCTTTCAATATTTCCATTAAAATTTTTTTTTAGAATTTGAATAGTTTCATTTTTAAGACCTTCATTTTCACCATAAACTAAAAAAAAATTTTGTTTATCAAATTTCTGTTTACTAATTTCATAACTTTTAATTATCATTTTAAAGTTCCCAGTAAAAAAATAATGTCGTTTGATATTTTATTATTTAAATTCCCAGTAATATTGTTCTCGTATTGAGCCATATTAAATTTGTCGCTTTGAACGCTGTAGTTAAATTCTTCACTGAATGTTTTGTTGATCAAAACATTATCTTTTTCATTTTTAACCTTTAAATTAATCTTAATAGATAATTTTTTTTTGGATGGGTCTCCTTTGCTATCTTTTAAAATGATATCAACTGATTGCTTGTAATCTATTTCTAGTTTTACCTTTCTAATTCCATTGTCGTTTGATAGCGACATTATCATTTTTTCAATTGCAAATGAATTTTTATTTTCATTCTTATTTACGATCTCTATTATTTCGAAGTTACTATTTTTTGAGCTATAGATCGGTTTAAATCCACAACTAGTTAAAATTATTGATACAAGAATTATCGATAATAAAGATTTCATTTTATTATTAAATTTACCAATTTATTTTTGATAATTATATGTTTAAAAATACTCTTTTCTTCGAGAAGATTTATTATTTTTTTATCTTTTTTTACATTTTCTAAAAGTTTTTTTTCATCTAAATTTTTTTCAATTTTCATCAAAGACTTTTTTTTACCATTAATTTGTATCACTATGTTTACAAATTTTTCCTCTAGATATTCTTTTTGAGCAACAGGCCAAGATATATTGCCGTTTACCTGAATGTCATCTAAACACTCTGATACTAGGTGAGGGAGTATTGGAAACATTAAAATCAAAATCTTTGAATAATTTTCTTCAAGACTCTTTACATCCAATTTTGTAATTTCTTTACTTAAAAAGTTATAAGTTTCGTGAAGGTAAGCAATTAAAACATTCATATTAAATTTTTCTAAACTAGATGTATATTTTTCAATTAGTTTGTTTGTATAAATAGTTAAATCGGTATTATGGTTTTTTCTTTTTTTATTCTTAATTTCATTAATTATTTTTTTATGTAACATCCAAAATTTTTGAATAAATTTATATGCTGCAATCATACCTTGTTCAGACCATTGTACGTCTTTCTCTGGTGGACTGTCAGACAAAATAAAAAATCTAACAGCATCAGCGCCAAATTGGTCCATGATTTTTTCAGGATCAATAGTATTTTTCTTCGATTTTGACATTGACTCCGATGGTCCAACTAAAATTTTTTTTTTGTCTTTAATTCTATAAAAGTCTTTCCCATTTTCAGTGAAAACTTCATCTGGACTCAACCATTTATTATTTTCATCTTTATAAGTTTCATGACATACCATTCCTTGAGTAAAAAGACCTTGAAATGGCTCTGGCGAAATAAAATCTTTATTTTCAAAATTCAAAGCTTGCATAAAAAATCTAGAATATAATAAATGTAAAATCGCGTGTTCTACTCCACCTATATATTGATCAACAGGCATCCAATATTTTATATCTTCCAAAGTAAAACCATATTTATCATTTTTAGGTGTACAAAAACGCAGAAAGTACCAAGAAGAATCAACGAAAGTATCAAGTGTATCAGTATCTAGATTGCAGTTTTGTCCATCGATTTTAATTTCTTTCCATTTTTGCTGATGATCTAAAGGGTTTCCTTTTGTATTAAGGTTTATTTTTTCTGGAAGTTTAATTGGCAACATTTCTTTAGGAACTTTGATGATATTTCCATCTTTATTATATGCAATTGGTATGGGGCATCCCCAGTATCTTTGACGCGATATCCCCCAATCTTTAAGTCTAAAATTAATTTTCTTTTTTCCTAAATTTTTTTTTGTGATGTAATCAATGCTTTTTTCGATTGCTTCTCCTGGTGTTTTTAGACCATTCAAAAAGGATGAATTTATCATTAAGCCATCTTCAACAAAAGCCTCATCTTTAACTTTAAAATCGTCATTTTTGTCTTTAGGTTTAACGACAGTTTTAATCTCTAATTTGTATTTTTTTGCAAATTCAAAGTCTCTTTGATCGTGAGCAGGACAACCAAAAACAGCTCCAAAGCCGTAGTCCATTAGAACGAAATTTGCAAAATATACCGGAACTTTTATTTTTGGATCCATAGGATTAAGCGCTTGAAGATTTGTTTTAAAACCAATTTTTTCAGCTTGAGCGATAGATTCTTCAGTTGTTCCAGTTTTTGAACACTCGTTTCTAAACTTTTGGAATTCAATACTTTTTTCAAAATGTTTCGATAAAGGATGATCAATAGATACAGCTAAAAATGAGAATCCAAACAATGTGTCAGGCCTTGTTGTAAAACATTTTATGTTTTTAACTGGCAAATCTCCTTCAATTTTAAAATCTATTTCACAACCAAATGATTTGCCAATCCAGTTTTTTTGCATTGTTTTTACTTTATTTGGCCATTCTGATAGATCATCTAAACCATCTAGTAATTGTTCTGAAAATCTTGATATATTAAAAAACCATTGATTTAATTTTTTTCTTTCTACTTGTGCTCCAGATCTCCATCCTTTTCCATCTATAACTTGTTCGTTAGCAAGCACAGTTTGATCGACAGGGTCCCAATTAACATAATTTTCTTTTCTATAAACCAATCCTTTTTCGAATAATTCCAGAAAAAAAAGTTGCTGATGTTTGTAATAGTCTGGAGAACACGTGGATATTTCTCTATCCCAATCTATTGAAAGTCCCAATCTTTGGAGTTGAGTTTTCATTGTAGATATATTTTTTTCTGTCCATTCTTTTGGATCTAAGTTATTTTCCCTTGCTGCGTTCTCAGCTGGCATTCCAAAAGAGTCCCATCCCATTGGATGAAGAACGTTAAAATCTTGTAATTTTTTGAACCTGGCCAAAACATCCCCAATTGTATAATTTCTTACATGTCCCATGTGAATTTTTCCAGACGGGTAAGGGAACATTTCTAGACAATAAAATTTTTTTTTATTTTTATTAATACTGGATTTAAAAGTTTTGTTTTTAGACCAAAAATCCTGCCATTTTTTTTCAACTATTTTAAAATTGTATCTGTCCACCTAAGAAAAATTTATTTACCTGTTATTTTTTTTTAATTAAACCCACGCCTCTTTTTTTTCCTTCAGTTTCTCTATATTTTTTGAAATCATCTTTTTCAAATAATGCAGCCTTTTTTAAAATTGCCAACTTTAATTCACTTTCAAGTTTTGATTTAATTTTTTTCGTATTACAATTATTGTTTGTGTCACATTTTTTCTCAAATACTAATACTTTAATCGCGTCAGCTCTAATCTCATTTGTCATGAATCGAACGGTAATCTTTAGTTCCCTATTATTAGCACTGTCATTTTCTGTTGAGAACCACTCTGTAATTATTATTCCTCCAGAGTAACTTGCATTTGTTAAAGGCACAAAATCAAACACATCAATGGCACCTCTCCAGAGTGGATTGGATGAAGCAAAATCAAAATCTCCACCACGAGTAGCTCCTTTACCAAATCTAATGCCTCTACCTTCTTGAATATTTTTCCTCACCCTTTCATCCACGTTTACAGGGTTATCTTTGACATCTGATCTCTTGTACAAACCACAAGAATTTAGAAAATATAAAGTAAAAATTGTTAATAGAGTGAATTTGATAAGTTTTAATTTCATGAAAATTATAAATATCAGAAAATGATAATTATCTCAGAATTATTTAAAATTGGGCTAAATTTAGTGATAAAAATATCACACTATAGGAAAAAAAGCACTATTTTATTACAAAATCGACAGTTTAAGGGATTTTCTGATAAAAAACCTCTGTTCATATGAATACAACAATTTAAAGGAGTAAATTATGAATAACATTAAAAAAATTGGACTTACAGCTTTAGCAGGTTCGCTAGTAGCTTTAGGTTCAGCAAACTCAGGAGAAATGTCTGTTTCTGGTGGTATAAACGCTACACTGAAGTTCGGTGCAGGTACAGGTAACAACAATACAGGCAGATCTATCGGTGCAGATAGAGACGTATCTTTCACTGGTGGTGGAGAATTAGATAACGGAACAACGTTTTCTATGACAACAACTACTAATGATGATATGGGATTATCAGCATCAACAACAACAATCACAACACCATCATTTGGTTCATTCCAATTAGGTAGTGGTACAGGTTCAGCAGCTGGAGCATACGATGAAGAAGTTCCAACAGCTTACGAACAAGTATCAGATAATAAAGAAACTATGGCTAACCAAATTGGTAACTTCATGGATAATAACCATGTTATGTACACATCACCAACACTTGAAGTGTTAGGTGCATCTATTACAGCACATTTAGGTTATTCTCCACAAGCATCAGATGATAAAGTTGGTGACGGTGGAACAGTATCTTACAGTGCAACAAATGGTGCAGGTAAAGAAGCTGGTATTACAATTGCATACGAAGGCCTAAAATTAGGTTTCTACGGAGCTGAAAGAGAAAACACTACACCTAATGCAGCAACTGGTCAGCAAATTACTGACGAGTTCAATGGTGCATGGTACGCTAAGTACTCTTTTGGACCAGTATCAATTGGTTACTCAGAAACGTACATGGACGGTGGTGTAACACAAGCTCTAGGTAGTGAGAAAACAACTTCTGCTAAAGCAGAGAGAACAGCTGGCGGTATCTTTACGGGTGAACAAATGTCAATTGCGTTTAACGTAAATGACAATATGTCAATCTCGTACACTACATCAGATGAAACTTACGACACTCAGGACAATGCAGTAACATCTGTAACGACTGATGATGACGTAACAGAGTCAATCGATGCGATTCAGGTTGCTTACTCTATGGGTGGTATGTCAATTAAAGCATACAACATGGAAGTAACTAATCCAGATCAAGACGATGATGCAGCTGATACAAGCGTAACTGAAATTGCTTTAGGATTTGCATTCTAATTTAATTTAGTTTTAATATTAAAACGGCCCGGTATTTATACTTGGGCCGTTTTTTTTTATCCAGGATATTGCTGCCACCCCATAAGGGGAACAAAGTTTTGATCTTTTGAGAGTTTTGAAGTTAATGCCTCCGAGCAATATAATCTTATTTTCTGTTAAATTTTTTAGTAAATTCGTCTTTATAACATCAAGAAACTTCTTTTTTTTTTTCGTTTTTAAAAACTGGACATAAAAAAATTTTTGAGCAGCCTTGTTTTTCTTTAATCTTAAGCTCTGTTGCATTGTGAGCCGAGCCTATTAATTCAAGTCTTTTTTTCGCTATATTTCTAAACCTTAAATTTTTAACAAATGAGGGTATATACAAACCATCAAAATTATACTTAGTTGCATCCTTTAAATTATTCGAGATATAAACTTTTCTTCTATTATTTCTACAATGCATAATTAATTTTCTCAGTTCCTTAGGGTCATTTTTTTTATTATAATTTCTATATATTAAAGAAATTTGAGTAGATAATTTTTCAATTTCATTTTCGTTAAATTCATCTATAAAATAATAAATCTTAATATTCATATGGAGAATGTAGTAAAAAATTTTGATTTAGTAAAAGGGGAAATAAGCAATTTTAAAAAAGCTAATATTATTGCTGTATCAAAAACATTTCCAATTAGTCATATATTGCCTTTAATAAATCATGGTCATCAACATTTTGGAGAAAATAAAGTTCAAGAAGCCCAAGAAAAATGGACATCAATAAAGACAGATTTTCCACATTTAAAATTACATTTAATTGGCAAATTACAAACTAATAAAGTTAAGTTCGCTTTACCTTTATTTGATTATATTCATTCATTAGATAATATTAAACTTGCAGAAAAAATATCTTTAGAACAAGAAAAGAAGAACTTTAAACCCAAAATTTTTATTCAAATAAACTTAGGTAAAGAAAATCAAAAGTCAGGTATTGATGAAAATGACCTGGAAAACTTTTACAAAATATGTGTAACTAAATATAATCTTAACATCATAGGTATTATGTGTTTACCACCATTTGATGAAGATCCGATTCCTTTTTTTAAAAAAGATGCAAAACTTATCTGAAAGTTTGAATTTAAAAGAAATTAGTATGGGAATGTCGAATGATTACATGGATGCGTTAAGGTTTAAAGCAACATATATAAGAGTTGGTTCTAAAATTTTTGGAAACAGAAAGCCCCCTGTACAGAATCAAATTACTTAGATAATTAACTCTATTTCCATCATCTAGACACTTTATTGGAGGTTTGTTAAAGTATAAGATTATGAAAAAAAACCCTAGTAACTTTTTAGGACCGTCTCAGCAGCAACTAAATGATCTCTTAAAATACTATCAAAATAAACAATACGAAAATGCTGAAAAATTAGCAGTGTCCATTACTAAAGATTTTCCTAAGCATCAATTTTCTTGGAAGGTTCTTGCTGCTGCACTCAAACAAAATGGAAGGATAGATGAGTCTTTAGTCGCTAGTCAAAAATCTGTGCAGTTAGATCCTCAGGACGCTGAAGCTTATTACAATTTGGGTATTGTAATGCAAGAACTGGGAAGATTAGATGAGGCTGAGGTAAGCTACAAAAAAGCTTTAACATTAAAACCTGACCATAAAACTCATAACAACTTGGGTATCGTTATGCAAGAAATGGGAAGATTAGATGAGGCTGAGGTAAGCTACAAAAAAGCTTTAACATTAAAACCCGATTTTATACAAGCTATTAAAAATAGATGGTTACTTCTGTTTAGTCAAAAAAGATTCGAAGAAGCGTTATTAGATGCTGACTTGTGTATTTCCAAAGGTTCAGGACAGCTTGATTTAACAACATTATATGCATTGGGTAAAATTGACGAAATTTATAAAAGGCTTGAAGTTAGATCTAAAATTGATGGTGAAAATATCACTATTGCTGCTTTTGCTTCATTTATAGCTGAAGTAGAGAAAAAAAATACTGCATATAATTTTTGTCCTAATCCTATAGATTTTGTACATAATGCAAACTTATCAACTCATATAAATGATTCTAATAGTTATATTGATGAGTTAATTCATGAACTAGATAGTGTAAAAAAAATTTGGCAGCCATCTAAAAAAACTACTGTTGGTGGATTTCAAACACTAACTGGACTTAATTTATTTGATAGTCCAACAGGTAAAGTAGAACAACTCAAATCAATTATTATTAATGAACTAGATGTATATCTGAAGAAATATAGTAATAAGTCTTGTTCATATATTAAAAAATGGCCATTCCAAAATTATCTTAATGCATGGTATGTGGTGTTAAAAAAACAGGGATATCAGAATCCACATATCCATCCAGGTGGATGGTTGAGTGGAGTGATTTATTTAAAAGTTGTACCATCACTAGATAAAAATGAAGGAGCAATTGAATTTAGTTTAAATGGTGAATATTACTCAAATGTGAATTCTCCTAAATTAATCCATCAACCAAAGTTAGGAGACATAGTTTTTTTTCCGTCCTCGTTGCATCATAGAACCATACCTTTCTCAACAAATACTGATAGAATTATAGTTTCTTTTGACTTAAAGCCAAAGCAGGTCTGACTAAGTTATTTTAATCTTTGAATTCCTTTTTATTATTTTCAGTAATATTTCAAGATCATTTAAACTTAAAGCTATACATCCTCTAGTGTGTTTATAATTATTTGTAACGTGAATAAAAATAGCACTTCCTTTGTTCTTGATTATTTTTTTTGTATTATAACCAATTATAATTATGATATCGTAAATTTTATCTTTTCTAAAAAATTTTTCCCCCTTATTTTGTTTATTTAATTTAATTTTTTTATTGTATCGAATATTTTTGGGATCATCACACCAACCCAATTTTTTTTGTATTTTTATTGTTTTTAATTCTGTGTCAGGTTTAGCTATTCTATCGCCCCTGTAATAAACTGGCCCTAGTGAAAATGTGCCTTTGGGAGTGCAATTATCTCCCTCTATTTTATTTTTTTTTAAACCATTTTTACCAATAGAGCACTTAAATTCAAAATCATCACAAATTAAGGTGTCTTTATTTTTCAACTTAATTATCATAGGTTATAAAGTATATGGTAAATCAAAAATTATACATAATAAATTTATCGAATTTTTACGATATCTTAAGCGAACTTAAAGAACACATTAATTTTGATTTATTAAAATTTGATAATAAAGATATTTTTTTTGATAAATACCATATCAAAAGTATTTCAATAGAAAACTCTATCTTAATTGTATCTGAAACCGAATATGATTTTTTTGTTAAGAATATAAATGAAGACCAAATAATTAAATTTAAACCGCCGATAAATATTTTAACTTTTATGGAAAGCTTAAATGTTAGATTCATTCAAAAAAAATATCAAGATCAGTCGAATGTAAACATTAAAGATTTTTTTTTGGACATAAATTCAAGAGTATTAAAAAAAGATGAATCAAGTCTAAAACTAACCGAACGGGAAGCTGAAATGTTGTTGTTCTTAAAAAATTCAAGAAAACCAGTAAATGTTGAAACTTTGGAAAAAGAAAATTTGGCAACATTCTTATGATCTCGAAACCCATACAGTTGAAACTCACATTTATAGACTTAGAAAAAAAATAAAAGCTGAGTTTGGAAATGATGATTTAATAAAAAGTAAAAAAAATGGATATACTATTTGATGAAAAAGAAAAATTTTATTGCAAAAGATTTATTTTCAAAAAAATATAAACCAAGAATAATTAAGCCAAGAAAAGGAAAGGGAAGTTTTAGAAGAAAGAAAAAGTAACTAAATCCGAGCACCTATTTGTTGAATTACTTTTGATGACATCACAGTGCCCTTTTCTAAGCATTCTTTCTGTGACATATTATTAACATGACCATGTAAGAAACCTGCTGCGAATAAATCACCAGCGCCAGTTAGGTCAACTATTTTCAAATTTTTTTTAATCCCGCATTCTGTTATTTCATTTCCATTAACAGATACAGCCCCCTTCTCACCTCTTGTTATCACTAATAACTTTTTTAATTCTTTGGCAAAATTAATTACATCATCAAAACTTTTTGCATCAATTAAAGATATAATTTCCTGTTCATTAGCAAAAGTAATATCTAATTTATTTTTAACTAATTCTAGAAAATGAGGCTTGTGTCTATCTACACAAAATTGATCTGATAATGACATAGCAACTTTATTCGCATTATTTATCGCTTTATCAAATGCTTTTCTTGGATCACCTTCATCCCAAAGATATCCCTCTAAAAAAATAATTTCACTTTTTTTAATAGCTTCAGCATCAATATCTTTCTCGTTAATCTTTCCAGCTGTACCAAGAAACGTGCACATAGTTCTTTCAGAGTCTGGAGTGACCAATATTAAACATGTACCAGTTGGTAACTCTTCTTTCTTTTTAGAATAAAAATATTTAACATTCTCTGTCTTTAAACCATCCTCATATTTTCCGCCAAGATCATCATCATTTACTTTACCAATAAATCCAACGTCATTTCCTAACTGTGATAATCCAACAATTGAATTAGCTACTGATCCACCAGAAACGGTTTTTTCAATTTTTAAGTTTGAAAGTAATTGTTTAAACTCTTTTTCATCAAAAATTAATTTCATTGTGCTTTTTGTAAGGTTATTTTTTTTTATAAATTCATCATCAACTTTACAAATAACATCAACTATTGCGTTTCCGATTCCCAAGATTTTCATTTTATGCTTTCTTTGTTTTGACTGGTTTTTTTCTATTAGGATAGCAAGATGTGCAAATTTTACAAGTTATTCCATAGCAGTCTCTAGCTTTACAAAACTCCCTTCCATAATAGATTATTTGTAAGTGAAGTTTATTCCAATATCTTTTAGGAAATAATCCTTTAAGATCTTTCTCAGTTTGCACTACATTTTTACCATTAGTAAGTCCCCATCTTTGTGCAAGTCTATGTATATGTGTATCTATTGGAAAAGCAGGATGACCAAAACCTTGGGACATAACTACACTTGCAGTTTTATGTCCAACACCTGGGAGCTCTTCTAATTGCTCGAAAGTCTTTGGTACCTTGCCGTTATATTTTTCCATCAATATTTTTGAAAGATTAAAAATGCTTTTAGCTTTGATCCTAAAAATACCTATTCTTTTTATTAATTTTTCTATTTTTTTTCTACCAAGTTTTACAAAGTGTTTTGGTTCATGATATTTTGGGTAAATATCTTTTGTAACATTATTCACATTAACATCCGTACATTGAGCAGAAAGCAAAACTGAAATTAAAAGAGTAAATACATTTCTACTATGTAAAGGAACCGAAATTTTTGGATATGTTTTATTTAAAATTTTAAGAACTATTTTAGCTCTTTTTTTCTTTTCAGCTTCTATGAGCCTCATTTAAAATTTAAAACATTTCTCATTGAGTAAAGTCCTGGTTTTTTAGACAAAAGCCATTTAGCAGCTGTTAGAGCTCCTTCAGAATATAAAGCCCTGTCAAATGCCTCGTGATTTAAAGTTATAATTTCTTTACCACTAGAAAATTTGACTTCGTGTTCTCCAACAGTCTCACCTTTTCTTATTGAATTAAAGTTAATTTTTTTCCCATAAGGAAATGTTTTCTTGTTGAAATATTTATTGCCAATCATTTTATAAAAATCTTTCTTCTTACCAACTGCTATACCTTTACCCAGCATTAAGGCAGTACCTGATGGATGATCTTTTTTGTGTTTATGGTGAACTTCATAAACTTTGCTTAGGAAATTATTTCCCAATGAACTTGAAGCGATCTCAGTAAGATACATTAAAAGATTAATCCCAAGGCTCATATTTCCTGCCTTTAAAATTGGAATTTTTCTTGAGTATTTTTTTATTAATTCTTCTTCTTTTTTAGTAAATCCAGTAGTACCGATCACTACTTTTTTTTTAAGTTTTGATGCTATTTTTAAAACCTGGAAAGTACATTTTGGTATCGTGAAATCGATAATGATATTTGCTTTTTTAAAAGCATTTTCGTCATTTAATTCAGGTTTGATCCCAGAAATTTTTCTATTAATTTTTCTATTTTCAGTAAGAGTAACAAGCTTAAATTTTTTATCTAATTTTGAAGATTTGATAATTTGTTGACCCATTCGGCCAAGGCAACCAGTTACAGCTAATTTAATTTTATTCATGCAAAAATTAAATATGAAAGTATCACAACAACTAAAACAATAATACCCCAAATAGACAAGTTTTTAAAAAGTTGTTTTTTTTCAGAATTACTTCTTAAAAAATTTGGTAATACTAAAATTAAAACCGCGATTAATGCTATAGCTGGTACTATTTGTTCAAGACCCATTATTTAGTTTTTCCAAAAATTTTTAGCTTTTTCAAAGAATTTTTTAATACTAGGGTTTGACTTTTCATTCTCAATTTGTCTGAATTTTTCTAGCAACTCTTTCTGCTCTTTATTTAAAGAGATTGGTACTTCAGTATTTAGTTGAACATAAAGATCACCATATCCACTTCCTCTTATGTATGGCATTCCTTTACCTTTAAGTCTAAGTTGTTTTCCACTTTGTGTCCCAGCTGGTATTTTTATTTTTGCTTTTCCACCATCAATAGTAGGGATTTCAATTGTTGAGCCTAAAGCTGCATCTGCGATTGATATAGGACATTCAAAATATAAGTTTTCATCAGATCTTTTAAATAGATCGTGAGAATAAACATTTATGAATAAGTAAAGATCTCCGCTTCCTGCACCTCTAGTACCAGCTTCCCCTTTTCCAGCTAATCTTATTCTTGTACCATCATCAACACCTTTTGGAATTGTAACAGATAATCTTTTTGATGCTTGTTTCTTTCCTTGACCACCACAACTAGTGCATGGATGAGTTATCATTTCTCCTGATCCTCCACATTGAGGACAAGTTTGTTGTACTGTAAAAAATCCTTGACTAGATCTTACTTGTCCATGTCCACCACACATCGAGCATGTACTTGGTGAATGACCTGGTTTAGAACCTGTCCCTTTACAGACTTCACATTTTTCAGAAGTTGAAAACTTAATATCTTGTTTTTTACCCGAATACGCTTCATTTAAAGAGATAGATAAGTCATATCTTAAATCTGAGCCTCTATTGTTTGACTTTCTTGTTCTTCTCCCACCTCCAAAACCTTCTCCAAAGAAATCTTCAAAAATATCTGAAAAATGGCTTGAGAAATCGAAGTTGCTGAATCCACCTCTTCCTCCTCCGCCATTTTCAAAAGCGGCATGTCCAAAATTATCATAGTTTTGTTTTCTCTCAGTATTTGAGAGTACATGATATGCTTCTGAAGCTTCTTTAAATTTTTCCTCAGAAGCTTTATCACCTTTGTTTTTGTCTGGGTGATATTTTACTGCAAGTTTCCTGTAAGCTGATTTGATTTGTTCAGGTGAGGCTGATTTATTAATACCTAAGACATCATAATAATCTCTTTTTGCCATAATAAATAAGACAAATAGTTGCTATCTTAGGCGCTTTTCTCTTTATTCTCGTCTTTTACTTCTTCAAAGTCTGCATCAACAACGTTGTCGTCTTTTTTTCCTTCTTGTTTTTGGTCTTTAGCATTTTCAGATGGTTTTGCACTTTGTTGAGATTTGTAAATAGCTTCACCAAGTTTCATAGAAGCCTGTACTAAATCCTGAGTTTTCTTTTTAATAGCTTCAACATCAGTTCCTTTTAAAGCATTTCTTAAATCTGCAGCTGCAGTTTCAATAGCTTTTTTATCAGCTTCAGAAACCTTAGAACCATGTTCTTTTAAATTTTTTTCTGTTGAGTGCACAAGAGTGTCTGCTTGATTTCTTGCATCAACAGCCTCTCTTTTTTTCTTATCTTCCTCTTTATTTGCTTCAGCATCTTTAACCATTTTGCTAATCTCTTCATCGCTTAAGCCTCCAGAAGCCTGTATTTGAATTTTTTGTTCTTTACCAGTTCCTTTATCTTTTGCTGAAACATTTACTATACCGTTAGCGTCTATATCAAAAGTTACCTCAATTTGAGGAACTCCTCTTGGTGCTGGAGCAATTCCAACTAACTCAAAGTTTCCTAAAATTTTATTATCAGAAGCCATTTCTCTTTCACCTTGGAGAACTCTTATTGATACAGCTGGTTGATTGTCTTCAGCTGTAGAAAATACTTGGCTTTTCTTTGTAGGAATAGTTGTATTCTTGTCAATCAGTTTAGTTGAGACACCACCTAAAGTTTCGATACCTAAAGAAAGAGGTGTTACATCTAATAATAATACATCTTTTACATCACCTTGAAGTACACCTGCTTGAATTGCAGCACCCATAGCAACTACTTCATCAGGATTGACAGATTTATTCGGTTCTTTGCCAAAGAAATTTTTAACTTCTTCAATTATTTTTGGCATTCTTGTCATACCTCCAACAAGAACTATTTCGTCGATTTCGCCTGCTGATAAACCAGCATCTTTTAGAGCAGTTTGACATGGTGGCATTGTTCTTTTAATTAAATCTTCAACTAAAGCCTCAAGCTTAGCTCTTGTCATTTTTAAGTTTATGTGTTTTGGACCAGTTTTGTCAGCTGTAATAAAAGGAAGATTTATTTCAGTTTGTGCTGCAGAAGACAATTCTATTTTAGCTTTTTCTGCTGCCTCTTTTAATCTTTGTAATGCAAGTTTGTCAGATTTTAAATCAATTCCATTATCTTTTTTAAATTCAGAAAGCAAATAATCTACAATAGTGTTATCAAAATCTTCTCCCCCTAAAAACGTATCACCATTTGTTGATTTAACTTCAAATACTCCATCACCTAATTCTAAAATCGATACATCAAATGTTCCGCCACCAAGGTCATAAACAGCAATTTTTTTGTTTGCTTTTTTGTCTAGACCATATGCTAACGATGCAGCAGTTGGTTCATTAATAATTCTTAAAACTTCTAAACCTGCAATCTTTCCAGCATCTTTAGTGGCTTGTCTTTGAGCATCATTAAAATACGCTGGAACAGTAATTACTGCTTTAGTAACTTCTTGACCTAAATATTTTTCAGCAGTTTCTTTCATTTTTTGTAAAACGAACGCTGATATTTGAGATGGTGAATATTTTTTTCCTTTAGCTTCTATCCAAGCGTCACCTTTTTCTGAGTTAATTATTTTAAAAGGAGATGTTTCAATATCTTTTTTAACTGATGGGTCAGAAAAGTTTCTTCCAATTAATCTTTTAACAGCAAAAATTGTGTTTTCAGGGTTTGTAACAGCCTGTCTTTTTGCTGGCTGTCCAATAAGTTTCTCATCATTCTCAGTAAAAGCTACTACCGAAGGAGTAGTTCTTGCTCCTTCTGCATTTTCTAATACTTTTGCTTGTGTACCTTCCATTATAGACACACATGAATTCGTAGTTCCTAAATCTATTCCTATTACTTTGCTCATAATTTTTTATATTTGAAACTCATATATGTGCTTTTTCAAAATCTACAAGTTCCTATATCTTATTTTTTTGGCTCTTTTTCCTCCGTTTTCTGTGGTTTTTTCGATACCCCAACTAATGATGGTCTTAAAAGTCTATCTTTTAACATAAATCCTTTTTGTATTTCCTGCACAATTGTTCCAGGCTCTTTACTGTCATCTTCAATCTCCATCATTGCTTGATGTTTATTTGGGTCAAGCTTCTCATTTATAGAAACTACAGGCACAATATTATTCTTCTTAAAAATTGTTAGTGTGTCATTTAAAATAATTTCTATGTGGTCCATAATTTTCTTCTTTGAATTTTCATCTAAGTTTTGGTCATTATTTATCGATTGTTTTGACCTTTCAAGATTGTCTAAAAGGTTTAACGCATCTCTCGCAAAAACCATGCCACCATAATCAAATGCTTCATCTTTTTCTTTTTCAAATCTTCTACGTTGATTTTCTAATTCAGCGAATGATCTTGTTAGTTTATCTTCTAATTCAACTATTTTTTCCTCAGGGGTTATTTCTTTTTTATCTTCAGACTTATCATCTTTAGACTTATCTTTATTTAAGTCTTCTTTGTTTTTCTCAACAGTGTTTTTTTCTTCTGGCATTAAGGGTTATATGGTAAGAAATTTGACATTTACTAGATGAAAAATAAAAAAATTTCTAAAATATTAATAGGTACTAATAATCGAGGAAAATTAAGAGAAATAACTAATTTATTACCTAAAAAGGTAAAAGTTTTCTCAACTAAAGATTTTAATCTCAAAAGCCCAAAAGAAACTGGCAAAACCTTTAAATCTAACGCGCTAATTAAAGCAAAATATTTTTCAAAAAAAACAAATCTAATATGTTTATCAGACGACTCAGGTTTAGAGATTGATGTTCTCAAAAAAAAGCCAGGAATTTATTCAGCTCGATGGGGAGGTAAAAATAACGACTTCAATAAAGCAATGCAAAGGGTCTACAAAGAATTGGATAAAAAGGATAAAGAATGGAGAACAAAAAAAGTTTCAGCACGATTTATTTGTGCTCTAGTTATCTATTGGCCAAACAGAAAAAAAATTTATTCCTTAGGTAAAGTAAGTGGAAAAATATCTAAAACCAAAAAAGGAAAAAATGGATTTGGATATGATCCAATTTTTATTCCAAATGGTCATAAAAGGACTTTTGCTGAAATGAGCAAAAGTTATAAATATAAAATTGACCATAGAGCAAAAGCCTTTAAAAAAATTAGAAAATTTTTTTAAATTTATTGTTCTCCACTTTGTAAAAATTTAAAACGTGTTTTATACGTTTATCCTCTATTTCAAACAAACCAATCTTGCCCTTAAAGGTATTTTTCTGATCAAATATTTTACTATTAAATTGGAAGTTATTTACTTTAGAAAGATAAAAAATTAATCCAACCATATCGAAACCCAATAAAGAGATTTGATTTGGCTCAGATGAATATTTCTTAAAATATTCCTGTTTGAATTCATCAAAATTTTTTTTATTTACTGAAGGAAAATAAAGATTCTGAGAACTATCTTCATTAAGTAAAGACTCATCAAACCATTGGTTTAATGTAATGAAATATGTTTTTTTTGGGGTAACATCCGTATAAATTAAAGATGTCGTTATACTTTTAAGTGTTTCATCGAAGGCAGAAATTATCACAGAGTCAAAATCTACTTTTCCAAGAGTGTCCTTTTTTTCTAAATTTTCTATTATTTTTTCCTTATTAAACTCATCTGACTCTTCCACTCTTTTAATTTCGTCAGCTAAATTTTGCTTTCTTCTATCGTATTTGGTAATTTTTTCTATTCTCTTTGTTAATAAAGTCGGATCAGATTCGTAAAAATATTTTTTTTTTAATTTTAAATTAGTTGAAGATAGACCCTTTTCAATTTCGTCTCTGAAACGATCCACGGGAATTAAACAAATTGTTTTATCTAGTCCTTCTATTTTTTGAAATTTTTCAATCGCTTCAAGTTGCGACAACGCATTTACACCAACAGAAATAATATTGTTACCCTTTTTTTCAAGTTTATTTGTAAAGGATAAGAAAATCGCATCATTAAGTTTTGATAAGTTTTTAATATTTTTTTCGAAAATTGGACCTATAAAAATTCTTACACCATTATCGTAAAGTTCTTTAGCAGCTAAATAGTTTTGTTCAGGATTATCAAAATTATTTTTTGGTAGAATCTCTAGTTTAGAACTGTCAATCTTATTCACTGCCATACTTACAGATCTTAAAACAGAGGTCCCGATATTCTTATTCTCACCACTCAAAGGTAATAATAATCCTATCTTTATTTTTTCTGAAGCTGATGTCGAAATAGAGCTTATTATTAGAAAAGTTAAGATAGATATTAAAAAGTTAATTTTATTTTTCATTTCATTACTAAATATTATATTCTTTTAAGACAATGAAGTCTAAAACTCAAAAACTTACAAAGGGACTTTACATAGTTTCTACCCCTATAGGAAATTTAAAAGATATTACTTTTAGAGCAATAGATATACTTAAGAAATCAGATATAATTTTATGTGAAGATACAAGAAATTCAAAAAAACTACTTACTCATTATGAGATTAAGTCAAATTTGGTATCATATCATAAATTTAACGAGAGAAAAATTTCTAAAGAGATTGTTTCTGAAATTCAAAAATATAACATCATATCTCTTATTTCAGATGCTGGCACACCAGTTATTTCAGATCCGGGCAAAATACTTATTAAAGAATGTGTTTCAAAAAATATACCAATTATTCCTATCCCTGGAGTTTCCTCAGTTACTGCAACAGCGTCTATAAGTGGTTTTTCAGAAAGATTTATTTTTTTTGGTTTTTTGTCTGAAAAACTATCAGCATTAAAAAAAGAGCTTCAGATGTTAAGTAAAATTAATTGTTCGATAATTTTATTTTCATCTCCAAGAAAATTTCTTAAAAATTTAGAAAAATTTCAAGAATATTTTAGTGATAGAGAGCTAGTAATTTGTAGAGAAATTACAAAATTACATGAAGAGTTTATTAGATTAAAAGTCAGCGATTTGAAAAAAATTAATTTAAATATTAAAGGTGAATTAACAGCTATTTTTTCTGAAAAGAAAAATTCAATTAACAATTTTAACTATCTAACCGAATCTGATATGAAATTGATTAACAAGATGTTATCAAAAAAAACAATTAAAGACATTGTAAATTATTTTAAAGATAGAAACATTCCAAAACGTACAATTTATAATTATTGTCTTGAAAAAAAAAATGAAGATTAGGTATTTATTTTTATTAATAATATTTCTAAACTCTTGTGTAGGAACAGGAACAAGCGGATTATTTGGAACTGGTGTATCGGTCGCAGTTGATCCAAGATCAATTGGAACACAGATAGATGATACTTTAATGCAAAAAAATTTATCAACCAGACTTACTTTAGAAGACAAAAGTTATTTTATAGCAGTAAAATCAAAAGTTCTTGACGGAAGAATATTCATAACAGGTAAAGTCGACAATCCAGAGGATAAACTAAAAATTACTAAAATAGCTTGGGAAACCGAGGGAGTAAGATCAGTAAGAAATGATATTAAGATTAAAGAAGAATTTAATTTTAAACAGTCGGCCAAGGATCTTTTAATTACCTCTCAATTAAGAACAGCCCTGATGCTTAATAATGAAATCAAATCAAGAAACTATCAAATAGATACATATAAAAAACGAATATATATTTATGGTATTGCTGAAACAAAAGATGAACTTAAATTGGTAGTTGATGAAGCAAAGTCAATTTTAGACGTTGAAAAAGTGATAGCAAGTATCATTTTAATGGAAGACTTAAGAATTCAAAAGAATTAATTTTTTTTATTATAGTCAATTACACCAGCGGAATATGCGGCAACAGATGCTAAGTTTAAAATTTCTGAAGTTGAACTTCTAAGTGGAGCTATCTCTATTGCTTGTCCTAATCCTATAAGAAGTGGGCCAATTACTTTCGCTCTACTCATTGATTTCATTGTTTTAAATGATATCGCTGCACTGTGCTGGCTTGGCATTATCAAAACATTTGCATTACCCACGATTTCTGAAAATGGATATAATTCTTTATAAGTTTCTTCTAAAGCGACATCGGGTTGCATTTCGCCATCAAATTTAAAATCAACTTTTCTCTCTTTTAAAATTTGCACCGCATCACTTATTCGTTTTGTTCTATCTGTTACAGGCTGACCAAAAGTTGAATGGGATAAAAAGGCGACCTTCGGATCAAAACCAAATAGTCTCACTACCCTTGCTGTTGAAATTGCCATTTCTGCCAATTGATTTGCATCTGGATACTCAATTACGGAGGTATCACAGACAAATATTGTTTTACCTCTGTTAATTATCATGTTTAGACCAAACATTATTTCGCCTGGCCTTGGATCTACAACTTTTGTAATTTTCTCTAATGATGAAGAATAACGTCTGGTATTTCCAGTTACCATTGCATCTGCGTCTCCACAAGAAACCATACAAGCCCCCCATATAACTCTGTCATTTCTGATTAATTTGTCACAATCTCTTTCTAATAAACCCTCTTTTCTTTGAAGTTTTTCAAATAAAAATTTTACATATCTCTCTCTTAATTCTTTATCGGTTGAGTTGATTATTTTAATATCAAGCTTTTCTTCATAACCAATTTCATATAATTTTTTTTTTACTATATCTTCTTTAGCAATTAAGATTGGCTCACCAAGTCCATTATTTTTAAATGCTATTGCTGCTTTCAAATTATTTTCATCTTCTCCATCTGCGAACACCACTCTTTTTTGATTTTTTTTAATTTGGGAGTTTATTCCCTGAATTACCGCCACTGACGGATCTAATCTGTTTTTGAGTTGTTCAGCATAAATATCGAAATCTTCAATATTTTTTCTTGCAACACCTGTTTTGATTGCCGCTTTTGCAACTGCAACCGGAATTACACTTATTAATCTAGGATCGAAAGTTGAAGGAATTATATAATCCCTCCCGTAATGAGGCCTGTCCCCACCCATTGCAGCCACCACTTCATCTGGCACTCTTTCTCTTGCCAATGTAGCAATAGCTTTTACAGCAGCGACTTTCATTTCTTCATTTATTGTTTTAGCTCTTACATCTAGAGCTCCTCTAAAGATATAAGGAAAACCAATTAAATTATTTACTTGATTTGGATAGTCTGATCTTCCTGTAGCTATGATGGCATCATCTCTCACATCTTCAACGTCCTCAGGAATGATTTCAGGATCTGGGTTTGCACAAGCAAATACGATTGGATTCTTAGACATTTTTTTAACCATCTCTTTTTTTAAGACCCCAGCTTGAGAAAGACCTAAGAACACATCTGCCTCATTAATTGCATCATTTAAAGTTCTATTTTTTGTTTTGATAGCAAATTTCTTTTTCCATTCATTTAAATCATCTCTTTCAGAATGAATAACCCCCTTTGAATCGAGCATTGTGATATTTTCATCTTTTACACCTGTGTTTATGAAAAGATTTGCACAAGCCATTGCAGATGCACCTGCACCATTAATAACCACTTTTACATCCTTAATATTTTTTTTTGCAATATCACAAGCATTAATAAGTGCCGCACTTGTGATTATAGCTGTACCATGTTGATCGTCATGAAATACAGGAATATCTAATAATTTTTTTAATTCGTTCTCTATTATAAAACACTCAGGTGCTTTAATGTCTTCAAGATTAATTCCACCAAAGCTTTTTGAAATATTTTTTACAGAATTAATAATTTCTTTTGTATCTGAAGAATCTATTTCAATGTCAATGGAATCTATGTCTGCAAATCTTTTAAATAAAACAGCCTTTCCTTCCATAACTGGTTTCGAAGCAATTGCACCTAAATTTCCAAGACCTAAAATTGCTGAGCCATTACTTATTACAGCTACTAGATTACCTTTAGTAGTATAGTCATATGCAAGGTCAGGATTTTTTGAAATCGCTTTTACTGGAGCAGCAACTCCAGGTGAATATGCTAAAGCCAAGTCTCTTTTTGAAGTCATCGGTTTAGAGGAAATAATCTCAATCTTGCCAGATTTATTAGTATTATGAAAATCTAATGCTTCTTTATCTGAGTAATGTTCAATTTTATTTTTTTTCATTTTGATTATTTATGTATACAAATGAGCCAATAATAAGACTAATATGATTTATGAATATAATTAAGTCAACTGGGACTTTTAGTTTTTATACCATAATAAGTAGAATATCTGGGTACGTTAGAGACATTCTCATTGCAATATTTCTTGGTTCAGGACCTATCGCAGACGCTTTTTTTGTTGCATTTAGAATTCCAAATACGTTTAGGAGAATCTTTGGAGAAGGTTCCTTCAATGCAGCTTTTGTGCCAAGTTACGCAAAAGAGTTAACAAAATCTAAAAAAAATTCTGAAAGCTTTGCAAATAAAGTTTTTAGTTTATTAACTTTTTCACTATTAGGACTTGTAATTCTTGTTGAATTATTTATGCCTTTATTTGTATCGCTAATAGCTCCGGGTTTTAAATCAGATCCTGAAAAGTTTATTATAGCAACTGACTTAACAAGGATTACATTTCCTTTTATATTGTTTATAAGTTTAGCATCTTTTTTTTCAGCAATTTTAAACTCACATAATAAATTTGCAGCTGCTTCAGCTGCACCAATAATATTAAATATAGTTTTAATAATTATATTATTGTACGCAAAATATCTTGATGATCATCTTGTGATTTATATGTCGTATGGCGTCTCAATAGCTGGTTTCGTTCAAATGATTTTCCTTATTTTAATATTGAAAAAAATTTATAAGCCCCAGTTTAAAGTAAATTTAAATATTGATAATAAGACAAAAAGTTTTTTTAAAAAACTTTTACCAAGTATTTTTTCTTCAGGAGTAACTCAAATTAATATTTTAATTGGAACTATTATTGCTTCTTTTCAAGCTGGAGCTGTATCATATTTATATTATGCTGACCGAATTTATCAAATTAATCTTGCCATTGCAGGTATCGCAATAGGAACCGTCATACTCCCAAAACTATCATCTTATATCGCTAAAAAAAAATTGGAGGATATTGATTTGATACAAAACAAGTCGTTGGAACTTTCACTTTTTTTAAGTCTTCCTGCAATGGCAGGTTTATTAATTGCTTCAGAGGAAATTGTTTCATCCTTATTTGGATATGGATCTTTTAGTAAAGAAGGTGTTGAAAATTCTGCAAAAGCATTATTTTATTTCGCTTTAGGTTTACCTGCATTTTCACTTATTAAAATTCTTTCAAATTTTGTATTTGCTAGAGACAATACCAAAATACCTTTTTATTTCTCGTTAATATCAGTAATCATTAACGCTTTTATTAGTATTTACTATTTTAGAGATTTTGGCTTTATAGTAATTCCAATTGCAACATCTATTTCATCCTGGGTTAACGCTTTATTATTGTATCAATATTTAAATTATAAGAAATTTTTTAAAGTAAGTTTAAGTTTGATATTTCAATTTTTCAAAATAAGTTTTTCAGTTTTATTAATGGCTTTATTCTTTTTTAGTTCAATTAATTTTTTTAGTGTTCAATTAGAATATGATAGTAGTTTTAAAGTTATTTATCTTCTTTTATTAGTAATTTCATCAGCGATTATCTACTTTGTAATATCCTTACTTACTAAAGCTTTCAAATTAAGCGATATTAAAATAAGATATTAAGATGCCACAAAAAAATATATTTTCGGGAGTTCAACCTACAGGCAATCTTCATTTAGGAAATTATATTGGTGCAATTAAAAATTTTGTAAAACTACAATCTGAAAATGACTCTAAATGTATTTATTGTGTTGTTGATTTACATGCAATTACTACAAAACAAGACCCCCAAAAATTAAAAGAGAATATCCTTGAGACGACTGCAGTTTTTTTAGCAAGCGGAATTGATCCAAGCAAAAGTATAATTTTTAATCAATCTATGGTACCTGCTCATTCAGAGGGAACATGGATTCTTAGCTGTATTGCAAGAATGGGCTGGTTAAACAGGATGACCCAGTTCAAAGAAAAAGCAGGCAAAGATAAAGAGAAAGCAAGTGTGGGATTGTATATTTATCCAATTTTAATGGCAGCTGATATTCTTTTGTACGATGCAACTCATGTTCCTGTTGGAGAAGATCAAAAACAACATTTAGAACTCACAAGAGATATTGCTCAAAAATTTAATACAGATTTTAAAGTACAAGATTTTTTCAAATTACCAGATCCCCTGATACAAGAAAAATTCTCTCGTATTATGAGTCTTAAAGATGCAAAAAATAAAATGAGCAAGTCAGATCCATCTGATGCTAGTCGTATAAATCTCACTGACACAGAAGAAGAAATCCATAATAAAATTAAAAAAGCAAAAACTGATACGAAATCATTTCCTGCTAATGAAAAAGATATGAATAAAAGACCAGAAATTCAAAATTTGATAGGTATATATTCAAGTTTAAAATCCCAAAAAATTACAGACACGATAAATGAATTTCAGGGAAAAAATTTTTCAAACTTTAAAGAAAAACTATCAGAGGTTGTGATAGAGAATATTTCACCTATTTCAAAAGAGATATCAAAATTAAAATCAGATAAGGGTCATATTCTTCAAGTTTTAAAAGATGGAAGTGAAAAAGCCGAAGCAATTGCTTCTGAAAAAGTAAAAAAAATTAAAGAAATTATTGGCTTTTAAAAATATTTTACTTTAAAAAACAACTTCAATTACTATATTAATTCAATGTTTATACAGACACAACAAACCCCAAATCCGAATTCTTTAAAATTTGTCACACAGAAAAAGGTTTCATTAGTAGGTCCTGTCGAATTTAAAGATAAAAATGAGACATCCATTAGTCTCATAAAGAATATTTTGTCAATAAATGGAGTTACCGGAATTTTCTTATCTGATGATTATTTATCAGTTAATAAAGACGGAAATTCTGAATGGGAAGATCTTAAACATATAATAATTTCGTACATAAATGATTTTTACGACCGAGGTAACGAGTGCATAATTTCAGAAAAAAGATCTGAAAATTCAGAGGAACTATCAAGCGTAAAAAATACAATTATCAAAATACTTGAGACTAAGGTTAGACCTGCAGTTGCCAGAGATGGAGGTGATATAAAATTTAAAGATTTCAAAGATGGTAAAGTCATAGTTGAATTACAAGGAAGTTGTTCTGGATGTCCAAGCTCAACACTAACGCTTAAAAAAGGTGTTCAAAATCTCTTATGTCATTATGTTCCTGAAGTAAAGGAAGTTGAGGCAATATGAAAAAAGATTTATTTTCTGGTTTATCAAAGAAAAATTTTGATTTAAAAAAATTTAAGGAATTAAAAAGAATTTTATCGAAACAAGGCATTGTAATAAAAAGAAAACCCTTTGCGAATATAAATTTTAGATTTGAGGAGTTTAAGTCTTTATATCTTACTGGAATAGCTTCTTTTTTAATAGTAATGTTTTCTTTTATAATACCTTTGTCAGTCGACATTGATAATCAAATAGCAAGTAATAGCGATTCTAAAATAAATAATTCAAAAACAGATTTTGAAAAAGTTTTAAGTGGAGAAAGTATTGATGATAAAGAAAAAGTTGATGAAGGTCTTGATTTATCAAACATACTTGAGGATGTGTTTAAATTTGATGAATTGCCAGAGGATACAGTACGATTAAGCGCTTCTACAATTGAGCAATTGTTTAAAGATACAAACTATTCTTTATCTGAAGTTAGACGTACTAAAAAAGTTAAACCAATAAGATTATCTTTACTGCCTAATGAGATGAAATCAATTGAGAGTTCTGGAAAAAGAAAGAGCTTATTTATTAAAATTATATTACCTTTAGTTCTAGAGGAAAATAACAGAATTATAATTGATAGAAAAAAGCTATTTTCGATCTTGAATAAAAACAAAAATTCAAAAGATGAAATTAAATGGCTTAATCAAAAATTTAAACAATATGGTGTTTTGAATAAAGATTTAGCAACACTAAAAGTAAGAATGGATATAATTCCGGTATCACTTGCAATCGCTCAAGCAGCAAAAGAAACTGGCTGGGGAACTTCAAGATTTGCAATTGAAGGTAATGCATTGTTTGGACAATGGACTTGGTCAGGAGAAGGTATTAAACCCGCAGGAGCTGATACAGATGCAACTTACAAAGTAATGAAATTTAATGTGCTAAAAGCATCAGTAAGAGCTTATCAAAGAAATTTAAATACACATTCCAGTTACAAGAAATTTAGATTTGTTCGAGCACAGTTAAGGGATGATAATAAAAAATTGGATAGTCTTAAACTTGCTGAATATTTAGACAATTATGCTCAAACCGGAACCGAATATACAAAAGTGTTAAAACAAATTATTCAACAAAACCAATTAAAAGATTTTGATGAAGTTAAATTACTTCCTCTCAGCGTAAAGTATAAAAATATTATTTAGGAATTTCGATTGTAAACTGGTGACCAAACCATTTCCACTTACCACTTTCATTTAAAGAGCAATTCAATCTACCTCGTCTAAAAGTAAATTTTTCTCTAAATAAAATTTTCATAACATTATTTTCATTGAGTGAAATATTAGGATTACCCCAATTATCACCTTCATTAGAAAAACAATTTATATTCTTTATGTTTTTTTGATTATCAAAAAATTCAATTTCAACCGATGGAGGATTATTATTTACTAGCACGTACTTATCCTCGGGTTTAAAACTTTTATACTGTAAAGGCAAGTATTTGATAATAGAGCTGAATCTTTCCATTTTTCCATAATTCTCATTAATAGGAAATCTTGGTAATTCGTATTTATCTTTTGTGCTGTCTATTACTCCTGAGTGTTGTCCAAAAGCATATTTAAAATTTTTTTTAATAAAATTTTTTTGTTGTAAAGAATATTCACCAAAAGGGTATGAGAAAAAAATTGGATTATATCCTAAATTTGTATTGAAAATTTCAATTGATTTATTGATATCATTTTTAAAATCAGAAAATGAAAAATTTATTAGATATTCATGAGTATGTGAATGATTTCCTATAAAAGCAAAATTTTCTTTCTCAATTTCTTTAATTTGTTCCCAGGTCATATAACCCCTTTTCCCAATTGGTTCTGTAGAAACAAAAAGAATAAAAGGTATTTTATTCTTTTTTAAAATTGGCCATGCATTTTCATAGAAAGATAAAAATGCGTCGTCGATAGTTAATAGTATCTTCTTGTTATCTTTAGGTTTATCAAATTCCTCACTAAATAATTTTGGATTATAAAACTCAAACCCATTATTTTTAATGGCATCAATGTGTTCTAAAAAAATATTCATTCTGATATTTGTTGATGGGTATTTATTTTCTTCAAATCTATGATACATTATTGAGAGAACTCCTTGATCATCTGGATTGTATTGTGTCACTTCTTCTGATGATATATTTGAGTGAAAAAAAATGAGCAAAAACAAAATCGTAGATTTAATTGTGGATGCAGCAAGTGATAAAATATTATTTAAACTCATTTCTAAAGACAAGATTTATACTAATGAGTACGAAAACTGTAGAAAAAATTTTGATAAATTTTCTGTTTTATTAATGAATTTTTTAACAAAAAAACAATACTCCTTCAAAAAGATAAGAAATGTTTTCATCAATCAAGGCCCTGGCAAATACACAAGTATAAGAACTTCAATGGCAATTATTAAGGCTTTACAGCTTGTATATGGTTTTAATTATTATGGTTTTAACAATAAAGATAAAGTTGATGGAGATTATAACAAAATTTTACAATTATTTAGGCAAAAAAAATTGATAAAAAATTTGATTAAACCACTTTATTTGAGTTAAAATATACTATGACAGATTCAATTGAAAAAAAATGTATTGCAAATGGTGTTAAACTTACTGATCAAAGAAAGACAATTGCAAGAGTAATATCTGAGTCAAAAAAGACATATGGAGAGGCTGATCACCCTGATGTAGATGAACTTTACAAAAGAGTTTCAAATATAGATCCTAAAATTAGTATCGCAACTGTTTATAGAACCGTAAAACTTTTTGAGGAGTCTGGTATTTTAATGAAACACGATTTTAAAGATGGAAAAGCCAGATATGAATTAAACGATGATCACAATCATTTAATAGATATTAAATCTGGAAAAATAATAGAATTCACAGATGAAGAAATTGAAAAAATTCAAAAAAGAATAGCTGAAAAACATGGTTATAAACTAGTAGACTCCAAGCTTGAACTTTATTGTGTTAAAAAATAATTGTATTAATGGCAAATAAAATATTCATTAAAACTTTTGGATGCCAGATGAATGAATATGACTCCAATAGAATTTTTGATACTGTAAAAAAAATTGGTTTTTCTAAAACATCTGATCAATCTGATGCAGATTGTTATCTTATTAATACATGCCATATAAGAGATAAAGCAAAAGAAAAAGTTTATCATGAAGTGGGTAGGGTCAAAAAAATTTTTAGGAATAAGAAAAAACCAATTCTCATTGTTGCAGGATGCGTCGCTCAAGCAGAAAATGAAGAAATGCTAAAAAGAGAACCTTATATTGATATAGTTGTAGGTCCTCAATCTTATCACCAAATAAATTCTTTAATTTCAAATTATAAAAAGGATCGTAAAGAATTTACAGAATTTGAAACTGAAGATAAATTTAATTATTTAGACAGGATTAAGAATACGTCTAGTAAAGTTTCATCATTTCTTACAATCCAAGAAGGATGTGATAAGTTTTGTAGTTTTTGTGTAGTTCCCTATACACGTGGGCCTGAATATTCAAGGCCTTTTGAAAAAATTATTTTAGAGGCTCAAGATTTGGCGAAAAGTGGCGCAAAAGAGATAATTTTACTTGGACAAAATGTAAATGCATATTCATTCAAGGGTAAATCAAGAGTATATAGACTATCAGATTTAATAAGTGAGTTAGAAAAATTTACGGAAATTAAGAGAATTAGGTATACAACGTCTCATCCAAGGGACATGACTGATGATTTAATTGAGTGTTATTCAAACTCTAAAAAATTACAACCATTTGTTCATTTACCAATTCAAAGTGGTTCAGACAAAGTTTTAAAATTAATGAACAGAGGCCACAAAGTTGAAAAATATTTTGAGATCCACGAAAAATTAAAAAAAATAAGTTCAACAATTAAATTTTCAAGTGATTTTATTATTGGGTATCCAGGGGAAACTGAGAAAGATTTTAACGACACGTTAAATTTTTTAAATGAAATTAAATTTATCAATTCTTATTCGTTTATATTTAGTCCAAGACCAGGAACTCCTGCGTCTAATTTAGATCTAATTGACCATGAAGTTGCAAAAGATAGACTTATAAAAGTTCAAAAAATTCTTTTCCAATATCAATTAGAGCACAATGAGTCTTTTTTAGGAAAAAAAATTGATGTACTTGTTGAAAATAGAATGAAAAAAAATCAGATGTATTTTGGAAGAAATAAGTATCTCAATGGAGTGATATTTGATGGAAATGATAAGCTTATAGGGCAAACTGTAAAAATAAAGATTGATAAAGTAAATCAAAATAATTTATTTGGAAAAATAGATTCTAATTCAGATATGAAGGCTGCTTAATCTTGAACAATCCTTTATTAAATAAATTAAATAAAGATCTCAAATTTGTTTATTCTGATAATGACACCTTGAGTATCATATTTAACAATAATGAAATTTTAATGGGTGTAGTGGGTGAATTTAACAACAATTTAAAAGAGCTAGAAAAAATTACAGAGACAAAAATTTATTCAAGGGGAAACTCTATATTGGTCAAAAGCTCTAGTACAAAAAATGAATTAGTTAAAAATGCTATAATTTTTCTTACAGATTTGCTAATTTTAAATGGATCGATTGAAAAAAAAGATATAGTTTCCTCAATAAATAAATTTATGATAAATGAAAAGACAGATAAAAAAATTGAATACATAATTAAAACACCCAAAAAGTCTGTTATTCCAAGATCAGAGAAACAAAAAAATTATGTAAGAGCTTTAAGAGAAAGCGATATTATTATTTCTTGTGGTCCTGCAGGAACAGGGAAAACTTTTTTGGCCGTCGCTGTAGCTCTAACAATGTTATTGGATAAAAAGATTGAAAGAATAATTTTATCAAGACCAGCGGTGGAGGCAGGTGAAAGATTAGGTTTTCTACCTGGAGATATGAGAGAAAAAGTAGATCCTTATCTAAGACCTTTATATGACTCACTTTACGATCTGTTAGATTTCGAAAAGATTCAAAAAAGAATTGAAATTGGAGATATCGAAATTGCTCCTTTAGCATTTATGAGAGGAAGAACATTAAAAAATTCTTTTGCAATTTTAGATGAGGCTCAAAATGCAACTGATACACAAATTAAAATGTTTTTAACTAGGATTGGTGAAAATTCTAAAATTGTTATTAATGGAGATCCCTCACAAATTGACCTACCAAATAAATCTCTATCAGGATTAAATAGATCAAAAAAGCTTCTTGGACATCTTAACGAGATTTCAGTTGTAGATTTTGACCACTCTGACGTTGTAAGACACCCACTGGTTTCAAAAATAGTAAAAGCTTATTCTGATCAAAACAAAGATTAATGATTAAAGCTGAAATAGTTGTTGACTCCCCAAAATGGAAAACAAAAATTAAAAATCCAAGTCTTTATTTTAAAAAAAAAATAAAAAAACTTTCTTGTGTAAAATCATTAAAAAAAAAGAATTTCCAGTTCACTTTATTATTAACTAACAAAACTATTATAAAAAAACTTAATAAAAAATTTCGAAAAAAAAACAAAGAAACCGACGTTTTGTCTTTTCCCATTAAAAGTCATTTTAATAAAAATTATAAAGGAGATATAGCTATTTGTTATGAAATTATAAATTTAAGGTCAAAAAAAACAAATTTTAATATTGAATTTGATAAAATGTGGATTCACGGTCTTTTACACTTGCTCGGTTATGATCATGTCAGACAAAAAGATTACAAACAAATGTTAAGAAAAGAGCAAGACATTTTAAAACGAGTAAACTAAATTTGACAAGAAATTATTCTAAGAATTCAATTTTTTACTTAGTGCCACTTATTTGCGGATTAATTTCAACATTTAGTCTACCGCCATATAACTTTTTTTTTCTTAATTTTATTTCTTTTCCATTTTTACTTTTAATTTATCTGAATTTAGAAATAAAAAAGGGCTTCTCATCTTTTCTTTACGGATGGATTTTTGGTTTTTCATACTTTTTTTCAAATATTTATTGGATAGCAAACTCATTAACTGTTGAAGAAATATTCAAGCCCTTAATTCCTTTTGCAATTACAATAATTCCTCTCTTCCTAGGTATTTTTTATGGAATATCTTTTTTAATTTTTTTTTATTTTAAGCCAACAAAAAAAATTGTGAGTATTTTTTTATTTGCTTTAATATTTTCACTCATAGAATATTTGAGGGGCCATATATTTGGAGGTTTTCCTTGGAACTTGATCTCTTTTAGTTTAGTTGAAATTAATGAATTTATACAAATCCTGTCATATGTAGGAACATATTCTTTTAATTTATTAGTTGTAACAATTTTTTTAGTCCCGACAGTCATTTTATTTGACGTATCGTCAAAAGCAAAATTAATAACAGTTATATTGACAGTAACTTTAATTATATCAAATTTAATTTTTGGTACTTTGGTTTTAAATAAACACAATAACACACCAAATAGTCCGATGAGTACTATAGTAAAAGCTATCTCGCCTAAAATTGATTTAAAAAGATTTTTTGATGGGACAGATCCTTCTTTAGTAATAAAGGATTTGGCAGAAATAGGAAATATTGATACTAGAGACGCGCTTTATATTTATCCAGAAGGAATATTACCATCAATAAATCTTAATGAAATTCAAGATTACTCTTCGGTATTTGGAAAATATTTTCAGAATAATCATAAAATTATAATTGGGATTACTAGATATAAAGAAACAGAAATTTTCAATTCTTTGGCTCTACTTGATAACGATTTAAAATTGATAAGTGTTTATGATAAAAATAAACTTGTTCCTTTCGGGGAGTATTTGCCATTTGAAAATTTTTTGAGGAATTATGGCTTTAAAAAAATTACTCAAGGATACCAATCTTTCAGTTCTGCAAGTGACAGAGATTTAATAAAAATGAACGATACAAAATTTCTTCCTCTTATATGTTATGAAATTATTTACTCAGGAGGTCTCTACAGATATTCTGATAATTATGATTTTATCATAAACATTTCAGAAGACGGATGGTTTGGGAAATCAATTGGTATAGATCAACATTTTTATCATTCTATTTTTAGATCTATCGAAGAGGGCAAAAATATAATTAGATCTGCGAACAATGGAATTTCAGCATATATTGATAGTAAAGGACAAATTATAAAAAAAATTGAATCAACTCAAAAGGGAGTAATTGAAATCCACTCTTATAAAAAAGGATCAAAAACAATTTTTAGTTCATTTGGAAATAAGATTTTCTTTTATTTCCTTATTTTTTATATTACGGTTATTTTTTTATTAAAAATAAGGGAGAGACAATGAAAAAAAATTATTTATTTACCAGCGAGTCCGTCTCCGAAGGTCATCCAGACAAAGTTTGCGATAGAATTTCTGATATGGTTGTAGATACTTATTTAGGTGCTGAGCCACAATCGAGAGTAGCTTGTGAGACTTTAACAACAACTAATAAAGTAGTGCTTGCAGGAGAAGTTAGAGGTCCGGAAATCAAAAAAGACGATTTAATTGAAAAGGTAAGACACTGCATTAAAGATATTGGTTATGACCAAGATGGTTTTACATGGAAAGAAGCAACTAAAATTGAAAGTCATCTACATGCTCAATCAGCCGACATAGCAATGGGAGTTGACTCATCCGGCAACAAGGATGAAGGAGCTGGAGACCAAGGAATTATGTTTGGTTATGCATGCAATGAAACTGATGTTTTAATGCCTGCACCTATACATTATTCGCATAAGATTTTAAGATTGATGGCTGCGGACAGAAAATCTGGAAAATTAAAAAACATTGAGCCAGATTCTAAAAGTCAAATTACAATTGAATATAAAGATGGTAAACCAGCAAATGTTAAATCTGTAGTTATCTCTACTCAACACTCTGCAGATGTTGATCAATCTCAGGTACGAAAATTAGTAATTCCATATATTGAAAAATCTATACCAAAAAATCTTCTAAATAATTTAGATGAAAAAGAAATCTATATTAATCCAACAGGAAATTTTGTTATTGGTGGGCCTGATGGAGATAGTGGTCTTACTGGTAGAAAAATTATTGTTGATACATATGGAGGTGCCGCACCACATGGCGGTGGAGCTTTTTCTGGTAAAGATCCAACTAAAGTTGATCGATCAGCTGCTTATGCATCAAGATATTTAGCAAAAAATGTTGTTGCTTCAAAAATTGCTGACAAGTGTTTAATACAACTTGCCTATGCTATTGGAGTTTCTAAACCATTATCCATCTATGTTGATTTATTTGATAACGATGAAGAAAAAAACAAACACGTAGAAAAATTGATAAGTGAGAATTTTGATTTAAGTCCTAGAGGAATTAGAGAAATGTTAGGTTTAAATAAACCAATTTATGAAAAATCAGCTGCCTATGGCCATTTTGGAAGAGAACCAGAAGGAGACGGCTCTTTTTCATGGGAAAAAACAGATAAAAAATCTGTATTTTCAAAGTAAAAAGTTGAAAAAATAGATAAAAATAACTATATATCTCTTAAATCGTAAAATTTTAAAATGGGCTTCGGCCCATTTTTTTTTGGAGAAGAATGTTAAATAAAAGAGCAGATAAATTAGAATTACTTAGAATAGCCGAGGCAGTAGCATTGGAAAAATCGATTGATAAAGAATTAATTATCAATTCAATGGAAACAGGAATTGCTAAAGCAGCTAAATCTAAGTTTGGAAATGAAAATGAAATAAAGGTCTCGATAAATAGAGATAGTGGAGACATTGAACTTTTTAGAAAATTAGTAGTTGTAGAGGCTCCGGAAAACACCAATACAGAAATTAGCTTAAAAGATGCCGAAAGATATGGTGAAAAAAAAATTGGTGATGAAGTTTTACAACCTCTGCCATCTTTTGATTTTGGAAGAATAGCAGCACAAACTGCAAAACAAGTAATAAGTTTTAATGTTAGAGAAGCGGAGAGAGAAAGACAATTTAATGATTTTATTGATAAAAAAGATACGATTTTAAGTGGAATTGTTAAAAGATTAGAATTTGGAAATGTAATAGTCGACTTAGGTAGAACCGAAGCGATAATTCAAAAAAATGAAATGATCCCAAGAGAGAATATCAAAGCTGGCGATAGAGTTAAGGCTTATTGTTATGATGTTAGAAGAGAACAAAGAGGTCAACAAATTTTTTTATCAAGAGCTCATCCAAAGTTTATGGAAAAATTATTTATTCAAGAAGTACCAGAGATCTACGACGGGCTTATAGAAATAAAATCATCTGCTAGAGATCCAGGTAGTAGAGCTAAAATTTGTGTTCAGGCTGTAGATACGTCGCTTGATCCAGTTGGTGCCTGTGTAGGAATGAGAGGAAGCAGGGTTCAAGCAGTAGTCAACGAACTTCAAGGAGAAAAAATTGATATTGTAAATTGGTCTGAAGATCCGGCTCTAATAGTTTCAAATGCATTATCACCTGCAGAAGTCCAGAAGGTGATTGTAGACTCTGAGCAAAAAAAAATGGATGTTATTTTAACCGAAGAAAACCTGAGTAAAGCTATAGGCAGAAGAGGACAAAATGTAAGGCTTGCAACGAAACTTTTAAATTATGAAATCAATATAATGACTGACAAAGAAGAGTCAGAAAGAAGACAATTAGAATTTAAAGATAAGACAGATACATTAATGAAAAATCTTGAAGTGGATGAAACATTAGGACAATTACTTGTGGCAGAGGGCTTTTCAACAATTGAAGAAATTAAAGACAGTGAAATAGATAACCTAGCTAAAATAGAAGGCATCGAGGAAGAAACAGCCAAAGAATTAGTTCAAAGAGCAAAAGAGTTTTATCAAAAGGATCAAGAAGAAATCCAACAAAAGATTAAAGATTTAGGAATTCAATCTGACCTAACAGAGCACAAAGGGCTTACGCCAGGCATGCTTTTAACGCTTGGAGAACAAAAGATATTATCTTTAAATGATTTTGCAGATTTAGCTTCTGATGAGTTAATAGGTGGCTTTGATATAATTAAAGGGGAAAGAATTAAAATTAAAGGGTATCTAGAAGATTTTGCGCTATCAAGAAAAGAAGCAGATGATTTAATTATGACAGCCAGAGACAAAATTTACAAAAATTAGAAATGAGAAAAAATGGAAACAAAAAAAACAAAATTAACTATATCAGGAAAACCCAGAAAAAATTTATATGAAAATCAGGGACTAACAAACAATAAAAAGAAAGGTAAGTTTGTTACTGAGAAAAAATTCTCTAAACCATTTAATAAGAACAATCCTGGATCTGCCAAATTTATAAAGAAATCTTCCTCAGGCAAACCATCCTTTCCGCCTAAAGCAGGAAAACCAAGTTTTCCCTCAAAAATAAGCGATTACGAAAGAAGGAAACTTGCTGAGC
>CACJZL010000002.1 GCA_902597865.1 uncultured Pelagibacteraceae bacterium
TATTGTAGACCAATTTATTGATAGAACTTTTGCAAGAAAAAAAACTTTTTTTGAGGACGAAATTGTAGCCCATGTATCAATGGCACACCCAACTTCAACTGGATTAATGAATGCATGTGAAGATGCAATCAAGAAAGAAAAGATCGATTATCAAAGAAATGGCACTTACATTGTAATGGAAGGTCCGCAGTTTTCCACATTAGCGGAGTCTAATTTATATAGATCTTGGAAAGCTGATGTAATTGGAATGACTAACATGCCTGAGGCAAAATTAGCAAGAGAAGCTGAGATAAGATATGCGTCGGTTTCAATGGTTACAGATTATGATTGCTGGCACCCAGATCATGAAAATGTTGATGTACAACAAGTAATCAAAGTTCTTTTAGGTAATGCCGCAAAAGCAAAAAATATGATTAAAAACCTTATAGAAAATTTTGAAAAACATATTGATCTAAAAGATCCAACAAATAATTGTTTAGATGTAGCTATTATAACAGCACCAGAAAAAAGAACTCAAAAAACTAAAGACAAATTAAAAACAGTTGCTGGTAGAGTTTTAAATAAATGAAAATTGAAGGAAAAGAATATAGAACAATTTGGTTTGAAAATAATATTGTTAAGATAATTGATCAAACAAAACTCCCACACCAATTTATTATAAAAGATCTTAAAACAGTTAAAGACACGATAAATGCAATTAAAATAATGGAGGTAAGAGGCGCACCTTTAATAGGAGCCACCGCAGCTTATGGGTTAGTTTTAGCTATTTTAGAAAATAATGATCAATCTTTTTTAAAGAAATCGGCTGAAGATTTAATAAGATCAAGACCTACAGCAATTAATTTAAAATGGGCAGTAGATAGAATGATGAATAAACTTTCAGGGGTTAATAGTGAAAAAATTTTAGATATTGCTTTGAATGAAGCAAAAGAAATTTGTGAAGAAGATATAAAGTTTTGTGAAAATATAGGATTAAATGGTCTAAAGATAATTGAGGAAATTTATAATAAAAAAAAAGATACAGTAAACATTTTAACCCACTGCAACGCAGGATGGCTTGCAACAATTAATTGGGGTACAGCTACATCTCCAATTTATCATGCACATAAAAAAGGCATTCCAGTTCATGTTTGGGCAGATGAAACTAGGCCCAGGAACCAGGGTGCAAACTTAACGTCATATGAATTAAATGAGGAAGGTATTAAAAATACAATCATTGCAGACAACACTGGTGGAATTTTAATGCAGAGAGGGCAAGTGGATATGTGTATAGTTGGAACTGATCGCACTTTATCTAATGGTGATGTGTGTAATAAAGTAGGGACTTATCTTAAAGCACTTGCCGCAAAAGATAACAATATACCATTTTATGTGGCTTTACCAAGCTCGACTATCGATTGGAAAATTAAAAATTCTAAAGATATTCCAATTGAAGAAAGAAGTTCAGAAGAGTTGTCAAAAATCGAAGGTATTGACGAAGATGGTAAAGTAAAAAAAGTAAAGATATATCCAAATAAAAGTAAGGTTATGAATTTAGCATTTGATGTTACTCCAGCAAAATATATAACTGGTTTAATAACTGAAAAAGGTATTTGCGAAGCATCAGAAAAAGGATTAAAAAATTTATTTAAATGAACCCGCTTATTTTATCACTTGTTTGTCTTTTATTAGTTGGAGTTTCTGCTAATTGGCTAAGTATTGTTAAGAATAATAAGACATTAATTTATCTTTCTTTAGCACCATGTATTTATATAGCAATATATGGAATTTATTTAGTTATTGGACCTGTTGATTTGTATGAAGACGGTTCAAAAAACTTTTTTATGCAGAACCCTTATGAAAGTGAGCTTCCACCACAGTTTTTATTATTAAAGCTTTACCAGTATATTCTAATAGGCGTAGGTGTAATTTTTGGGTATTTATTTTTAAAATATTTAAAAAATTATGGACGTTAAGAGTAGAGAAGAAATAATAAAATTTGCACAAAAACTAAATAGTACAAATTTATCTCCGCTAAGATCAGGAAATATTTCACTTAAAGCTCAGAACAATAATGAAGAGGGGTTTTTAATTACTCCATCAGGCAAAAAATACGACAGTTTAAAAGCTGATGATATAGTCTTTGTATCTTTAGAGGGGAGATATGATGAAAAAGGTTTGCAGCCTTCTTCGGAATGGAGATTTCATAAAGATATTTATTTAAAGAAGGCTGATGCAAAAGCCGTCGTCCATGCTCATTCACCACACGCAACAGCTGTATCAGCACACAACAAAGACGTCCCTGCCTTTCATTACATGATAGCTTTAGCTGGTGGAGATAATATAAAGTGCGCAAAGTATGCAACTTTTGGAACACAAGAACTATCTGACAATATTATTGAAGCGTTAGAAAATAGAAAGGCATGCTTGATGTCTAATCACGGTCAAGTTGCTTATGGGGATAACTTGAACTCAGCCTTTGAACTTGCAGAAGAAGTTGAAAATATTTGCCATCAATACATAAATGCAATAAAGTTAGGAGAACCTAAGATTCTTTCATCAAGTGAGATGGATGTAATATTAGAAAAAGTTAAAAACTATAAAAAAGGATAACTTTTTATGACGAAGGTTGGGGAGCACGTCACTTTAGATATCATAGGTACTGAAAAAGAGTACGAACCAAAATTCTTTGAAAAACTAGTTTATAAAATATCAAAGAAGGCAAAGGTAACTGTTCTAGAGATTTCAAAGTATAAATTTGAGCCACAAGGCTTCACTCTTATAGCTTTATTAGCAGAAAGTCATATCAGCTTTCATACTTTCCCAGAAAGAGGAATTATAAGTTTTGATTTTTTTACGTGCGGAAAAGTAAATCCTAATGTTGCCTTCGATATTATAAAAAAAGAAATTAAGCATAAAAGAATTGTTAAAAAAGAATTCAATAGAGATACAATAAGTTATTATGATGATATTTATAGCTCACCAGGTTTAAAAAAATATTACATGGTTAAAGATGTTTTGGAAAACTTTACATCAAAAGTAGGTCAAAACATTGAAATTTTAGATTTAGAACAATTTGGCAAATCTCTATTTATCGATGGTGAACTTCAGGTGGCAGAAAATGATGAACACTTGTATAGCTCAACATTTGTAAACTCTGGTTTAAAACTGAATCCATCAAATGATAAAACTGCAATTATTGGCGGAGGAGATGGAGGCGTAGCAAGAGAGTGTATATCTAAGGGTTTTAAACTAATTGATTGGTATGAGTTAGATCCCGAAGTTGTAACAATGTGTGAAAAATATTTATCTAAGGTAGGTAAGAAAGCTACTACAAAAAACCATGTGCAATGTGTATGGGGAGATGCATTTGAAAGTATTAAATCAGTTGAAGATAATAAGTATGATAAAATTTATGTAGATTTAAACGATGATCAGTATTGTATTGATTTGGCCGCAAAAAATATCAAATCTTTAAAAAGAATTCTTAAGCCAAATGGAACAATAACTGCACAAGTTGGAAGCCAAGATAAAAAACCTAAACAAGTTGATAAATGGTTAAATCTTTTTGAAAAAAGTTTTGGCAATACGTCATTAGACAGAGTTTATATCCCAAGCTTTGATTGCTCTTGGAATTTTGCATCTTCTCTAAATAAATAATTAATATTTAGTATACTCTTTAATCTCTTTGATCTTAGATCCAGTGTGATTATTTATTTCTAACTTAATACTTGCCCGTTTGTCGTTTAAGAAGTGGATTTCTCTTGATAACAAAATGAAATGATCATCGAATTTTGAATCTTTTTCGCATTGTCTTTTATTATCTTCAATATCCCACAGTTTAGCATTTATTTCTTTTAATTCAGAGAATAAACTCTTTATCTTTTCATCAACTTTCATATTTTTATCATATTGTTCCTTTAAAGAATCATATTCTAAATTTATGAATTTTAATTTTTCTGCGTCTTTGATTTTGTCTTTTTTGATTTCAAGGATAGTTAATTTATCTAATAACTCACCAACAGATACTTCAACTAATATTTTATTCATAAAATTTTATAGTGTGATAAATTGTTAAAAATATGTCTAATATATTAATCATAAAGCACGGATCACTAGGAGATATAGCTCAAGCGAGTGGGGCAATTCAAGATATTTATGACAACCATAAAGATGATTTTATTTATTTATTAACATCTCACGTATATTCAGATCTTTTCAAAAAAAATCCCAATATTAAAGAAGTAATTGTCGATAAAAGATTGTCCAGGTTTAATTTGATCTATCTTTTTTCTTTAATGAAAAAAATTAAACAACATAAGTTTACTAAAGTCTACGATCTACAGAATTCTTCAAGGACTTCATTTTATAAAAGAATTTTATTTCCTAATTTAGGATCTTATAAATGGTCTTCTTCTGAAACTACTCTTCCAGCAAATGAAACTAAAAAAGAATTTGATAAAAAACCAGTATTAGAAAGATTTGATCATCAATTAAAGATATCTGGTTTGAAAACATCTCACACTTTAAAGCCAGATTTTTCTTGGGGTTGTTCTAATATCGATAAACTTATTTCTAAATATAATTTATCTGATTATATATTGTTATTTCCATTCTGCTCTGAGCATTTACAGCAAAAGAAATGGCCGTATTACGATCAATTAATAAAACTCATAAAACAAAATCATCCTAATCTAAAAATAGTGATAGCTCCTGGTCCTGATGAAATAGAAAAAGCCAAAAAATTAGATGCAGTTTCTGTTCTAAAAGAAGATAAAGCTATTTCTATTTCGGAACTTGCAGGTTTAATAAAAAGAAGTAAATTTGTTGTTGCTAACGATACAGGTCCTGCGCATATGGCAGCACATTTAAATGTTAAAGGTCTGTCGTTGTTTGGAAGTCATACGACTGCTTATAAAGTAAGTATTGAAAGAGAAAACTTTAAAGCAATACAAGTTAGTGATTTAAAAAACCTAAGTGCAAAGAAAGTTTTTGAAAGATTAGCTCTTTAAAATCTCTAAATATTTTTTTAAGATTTCTGGCCAAAGAAATTTTTTTGCATTTTCTTCTGCATTCTTTCCTAAAACTTTAAATTTATTATTCTGCAATATATCAACTAAACTTTGATAGATTTCATCTAAATTGTTTCCATCACAAAGTAAACCAGTTTCATTATTGACAATAGCGTCGGATGCACCACCAACTTTTCCACCAATAGATGGTACTCCATATTGAGCAGCTTCAACATAAACAATTCCAAAACCTTCTACAGATTTTTTATAAGAAATCGATGGCATAACAAAAACATTTGAATTTTTTAAGTAAGAGTTTTTTTCATCTTTAGATAAATTTTTCAAAAACAAAACATTACTCTCAAGTTTTAATTCTTTAATAAGTTTTTTCTGAGATTCTAAAGTATCGCCTTGACCAATACAAATATAAATTATGTTTGGGTAAATTTCTTTCAAATTTCTCAAAGACATAATTATTTTTTCATGATTTTTTCTTTTATCAAATCTAGCAACAGTAATTAGTCTTGGCTCTTTTCCTTCAAGTTTCTTTAATATTTTTTCATCTATTTTTGGATTTACTTCTTCTCTTGGAAATACACCTGGGTTAATAACTTTGATTTTTTCCTCATTAATACCAATTTCAATACCAAGACTTTTAGTGAAATTGGAATTTGCAATGATATGATCGCAGTTGTTTAACACTCTAACAACTCGTTTATTAAGAAAAGAATCTTTTTTATGATTTATTTCCTTAGAGTGAATAAGACAAGTTTTTCTTATTTTGGTATTGATGTTTTCTAAACTTTTCCAATGATCAGAGATGATATTTTTAACTTTAGTATTTTTTTGTAGGTAATTATTAATTAATGAAGCTTTTCTAAATTTTCTAAAGATTTTTGGCCCTCCAACTCTTTCAATTGAAAATGATAAATCTTCGTCAAATTTTTCCTGCTGATAATGTTCATCAGCAAATACTTTAACCATCATATGTTCCGACAGTGATTTTGTAAGGCCAAACATAAGATTTTGCATACCTCCAACATCAGGTGGAAAATTTCTTGTGATAATTAAATTCATTATTTAAACCATTTTATACTGCATCCCATACTAGGATATTGTTCTTTCGGACCTTGTTGGGTTTTAGCAATTAGTTTCATAGATTTAAGTAATTCACTGTCGCCAGTTCCGACAGGTTTTAAATCGTTTAATTCTCTTATTCTTCCTCTGTAATTGAGCTCAAGTTTTTTATTGTAACCAAAAAAGTCTGGAGTACAAACTGCATCATATTTTTTTGCGATTTCTTGAGTCTCATCAATTAAATAAGGAAATGAAAAGTTATATCTTTCAGAAAACTTTTTCATATTTTCAAAAGAATCTTCAGGATAGTTTTTGGTATCATTTGACATTATCGCAACTGAGTTAATGCCATCTTCTTTAAGTTTTGCACAATCATCAGCAAGTTCTCTTATTATCGCTTTTACATAAGGGCAATGATTGCAAATAAACATTATCAAAGTTCCATTATCGCCTTTGACATCACTCAATGTTAATAATTCCTCATTAATTGATTTAAGCTTAAAATCTATTGCATTTAGACCGAAATCACATATTGGAGTTTTTAAAAGTGCCATGTTAGAATATATAAATTATGTTTTACGATTTGGAAAATAAAAAACCAAAAAACTCTGGCGAAAATTGGGTAGCACCTAATGCCGTTGTTATTGGTGATGTAACATTAGATAAGAATACAAGTGTTTGGTTTAATGCAACCTTAAGAGGTGACATTGAAAATATTCATATAGGCGAGGGGTCAAACGTTCAGGATGGTTGTGTATTACACACTGATCCAGGTTGTCCTTTGAAAGTTGGAAAAAATGTAACCATTGGACATTTAGTGATGCTTCATGGATGCACAATTGGTGACAATAGTTTAATTGGGATTGGTGCCGTAATCTTGAACAAAGCAAAGATAGGAAAAAATTGTATTATAGGTGCAAAGGCTTTGATCACAGAAAATAAAGAGATACCCGATAATTCTTTAGTTGTAGGATCTCCAGGAAAAATCATTAGACAAGTAACGGAAGAAGAAAAAAAGGCAGTCTTTGAAAACACCAAACATTATCAAGACAATTGGAAGAGGTATTCAAAATCAATTTTTTAATATAAGTTTAAATAATGAAATTAATTTTTAGTGTTATAACTTTTGTTTTATTACTATCTGTAAATGCAAATTCACATTCTGGTGGAACTAATGCTGCGGGATGTCACATGAATTACTCCACAGGTTTTTACCATTGTCATCAGGCAAAACAACCAGATCCTTTTAAAACATATTACTACATAAAACACCAAGGAAGATCATATGGACCTTACTCGAGTTATAGTTCGTGTATGGCTGCTATAAGAGGGGCAGGAATTTCCGGAGCATTTTGTAGTACTTCTAAATATTAAGGAACTAACCAAGTATCTTTATTACTTTCCAAATCAAATTTTGCTCTTCGATGGCCTTTAGCAGCAAGATATAACCACTCAATAGATTTTATTTTACACTGAATGACAGTGAAGTTTTTATAACCTTCTTCACTTTGTTCCTTTGTATAATCAAAATTATCTAACTCAGGTTTAAGTCCTGATGTTGGAATATCAGATTCTGTTCCTGGACCATTATCAACTAAATAACATTTACGGCTTATATGTTGAGTTTTTTCCCAAGAATTTTTCGTAATATCGTTTTTGTGATTAATAATACAGTTTACTTTAAGTCGAACCTGAATTTTTTCATCCTTATCATAAAATAAAAGAGCAGCATTGGGATTATTTTTAAGTAATTCTATTTTATCTGATCTAATATCACTGTGAAATTGAACTAAGTTATTTTGTTGATCTGCCTTTCTTAAAACAACAATTCTTCCATCTACATCTTTGTTATGACCGCATATAAAAGTAGGAATTCTAAATTGAGAACTTCTATTGGTCACTGCATCAACAAGCATTGACCATATTTTCTTCTTTATCTCTGTGAAGTCTTCATAGTACGCAGGCTGCATACTTTTACTTTCTAAATCTTTTTATTAAGCTTGAAGTATCCCATCTTTTACCACCCATGTCTTGAACTTCAGCATAATACTTATCAATTATTTCTGTAATCGGTAATAGTGATCCATTATTCTTTGCCTCTTCCATTGCAATTTTAAGATCTTTTCTCATCCAATCTACAGCAAATCCAAAATCAAATTTATCTTCTAACATTGTTTTATATCGGTTCTCCATTTGCCAAGACTGAGCAGCGCCTTTTGAAATAACTTCAATAACATCTTCCATGTTTAATCCTGCTTTTTGACCAAAGTTAATTGCTTCAGATAATCCTTGCACTAACCCCGCAATACAAATTTGATTAACCATCTTTGCTAATTGACCTGAACCTGATTTACCTAACAACTTTACTTTTTTACTGTAACAATCAATTTTATCTAATGCTTTATCAAAATCTTCTTGATCTCCACCTACCATTACAGTAAGCGCACCGTTCTCAGCACCTGCTTGACCACCAGATACGGGTGCATCTAAAAAACCAAAACCATTTTTTTTTGCGTAAGAATAAATTTCTCTTGCTATTGTTGCAGAAGCAGTTGTGTTATCAATATAAACTGCCCCTTTTTTTATTGATTTAAATATTCCGTTTTCTCCAAATGTAACTTCTCTTAAATCATTATCATTTCCTACACATGTGAAAATATAATCAGCGTCTTTCGCAGCATCTTTAGGTGTATCAGCTTTTTTTCCTTTGAAATCTTTTATCCATTTATCAGCTTTAGCTCCTGTTCTATTATAAACAGTTACATTGTGCCCACCTTTTGATATATAACCAGCCATGGGATATCCCATTACACCAAGACCAATGAAAGCAACGTTACAAGACATAATTTAATGTTAAAAAATTTAAGTATTAAAGTAATTATTTTTGGATTTATATTTACATTTTTTTCAAGCTTTGGACAGAGTTTTTTTTTTCTAGGATTGTTCAACGAAAGTATAAGAAATGAATTAGATATTACTCATGGACAATTTGGCTCAATCTATGCATCAGCAACATTGTTAAGTAGTATAATTTTAATTTGGGTTGGAAAGAAAATAGATGACTTTGATGTATTAAAATTTTCTTTTTTTGTAATATCATTACTTGCAATTTCAACTTTTACCTTTTCAAAAATTAATTCACTAGCATTTCTTTTTGTTGCAATATTGCTTATGAGATTTTCTGGCCAAGGAATGATGTCTCACACTGCCTCTACTACAATATCTAGATACTTTACTAACACTCGGGGTAAAGCACTAAGTACTGGATGGTTTGGTTTATCTACAGCAGAATTTTTAATGCCAGTTACAATAATTTATGCTCTTACAATAATGGATTGGAGAAATATATGGATCATTATTTCAGTCGCCATAATTTTATTTCTACCTATGGTATCTTACTTTTTAGTGAAAGAGGTTAAACTTTCATCGAGGGAAGATGATAATGAAATTATTAAAGAAAATATAAAACAATGGAAAAGATCTGAGGTTATTAAAGACTATAGATTTATTATTATCGCTTTAAATATGTTAGCGATGCCCTGGATAGCAACAGGAATATTTGTTTACCAATCATTTATTTTGTCTGCAAAAAACTGGGGTGAATATACTATCGCTCAATCTTTTATGGTTTATTCAATAGCATCAGTGTTAACTTTATTTGTTGCAGGTTATTTGATTGATAAATTTACAAGTAGAAAACTACTTATATATATGAATATACCTTTTTTGATTTCTTTATTAATTTTAATTTACTTTCAATCACCAGTTTCCTCATTTTTCTTCCTTGGATTAATCGGTGTATCAAATGGTTTTGCTAACGTTTTAGGATCATCAACATGGGCTGAATTATATGGTGTTAAGTTTATAGGATCTATTAAAGCGTTAACTACTGCATTAATGGTATTTTCAACTGCATTTGGTACAGCTCTTTTTGGATTAATGATAGACTTTGACTTTTCGATAGAGCAGATATCTATGATTTCAGGAGGCTATATTTTAATTTCCTTAATTTTGCTGTTTTTAATTAAAAACAAACTCAATCCAACGATTTTATAAAAACACCTTGATTTTAAGGATCTCAGAGTATAAATAATCCGCATGGCTAGAGTAACTGTAGAAGATTGTATCGATAAAGTAGACAGCCCTTACGAATTAGTTTTAGTTGCAAAGGAAAGAGCTACTCAATTAAATTCTGGAATTGAACCGAGTGTGGAAAAAGATAACGATAAAAATACTGTTATCGCACTTAGAGAAATTGCAAATGAAAATGTCAAAACAAGTGAGTTGACAGATAGCGCTGTTTACAAACTTAGAAAACATATCGAGCAAGTTGATGATTTAAGTGAAGAAGATGAAGATATCGGAGATGATTTTGAAAACTTATACAAAGGTGAAATCTCAAAAAGTGGAACACCAATTTTACCATCTAAAAGGGCAAGAAAAGTTCCTGAAAAAATTCAAGTTTCAAAAGAAGACTTAGCAGAACTACAAAATGCGGATGCCCCTCAATCAAATGATGCTCCAGCTGAAGAGGGCGGAGTAGAAGAAAGTAATGAAGTTTCTCTTGATGAAATAGCTGAAAACGATCAGCAAGAAGCTGATAACTCAGAAAATTCAGAACAATAATATTTCAATCATAATCAAAATAAGTTATTTAATTAAACATAGTTTTAATGAATAAGTCTTTAAGAATTGCATGTGATGGAGAAGCTGCTAGCGGCAAAAGCACAGGTGCAAAATTAGTTTCAAAAAAATATAAACTTTTTCTTATAAATTCTGGATTATTGTACAGATATGCAAGTAAAATTATCATTAAGCATAAGCCTAAAAAGGTAGTTCCTTTTTTAAAGAAGAAATTTAAAAACGTCTCTTATAATAAAATAAAAAAGCAATCTCTACATTCACAGGAAATAAGCAATCATGTTGGTTATCTAGCTAAAAATAAAGGTGTTAGAGAAATAATGAAAAAATTTCAAAAAAAGATTATCAAAAAAAATAAAAGAATATGTGTTGAAGGTAGAGATATAGCTAGTACTATTCTTAAAAAAAATCCCCGTTATGACCTAGCTTTTTATTTTACTTGTAATCTTAATTTAGCATCTATTAGAAGATGGAAAGATTTAAAGAAGAAAGTTCCTCTCAAAGAGGTTAAAAAAAGCTTAAGTATTAGAACTAGACTTGATAAAAAAAGAAAACATTCACCACTAAAAAAAATGAGAGATGCTGTTTTAATTAGAACAGATAAACTAAATAAAAAAAAAAGTATTACTTAAAATGTCTCAGGAGATAGAAAAAATTAATTACAAAACTCTTTAATAATTTTTTCTCTATGTTCATCTAAATCTGGTATATCTCCTCTTTTTTCCTCATCTTTGTAATTTGACATCTTAATTGGGTTACCAGCAGTTTTAAACTCACCAATTTTTTTATGATATGAATTTACAATCATATTTCTTGCTTTGATTTGAGGATTTTCAACAGCCTGTTTAATATTAAAGATTGGACCACAAGGAATTTTTTCTTTTTCCATCAATGAGACCCAGTCACTTGTATTTTTGCTTGAAAGCTCTTTTTCTAAAATTTTTTTTAGTTCATCCATATTTTGAGCTCTAGATGAATTTGTTTTAAATTTTTCATTTTTTAAAATATTATTGATATTTAAAACTTGGCAAAGTTTTTCAAAAAGCTTATCGTTACCCGCCGCTATTATAATGTGACTATCTTTTGTTTTAAAGGCTTCAAAAGGTGCTATTGATGGATGACGTGATCCCATTGGTTTAGGTATTTCATTCTTTGCCAAGTATCTTGCAATTGCATTTTCTAAAATTGCAATTTGGCAATCAAGCATTGAAACATCTATGAAAGTCCCTTTACCTGTTTTCTTCCTGTCATATAGTGCTGCATTAACACCTATTGCCGTAAACAAACCAGCAGTAATATCACCAATTGATGTTCCGACTCTTGTAGGTTCAGAATTTGGTTGACCAGTTACACTCATAAGTCCACCCATTCCTTGAACAACCATATCATATGCAGGTAATTCTCTTAATGGACCTGTTTGACCAAAACCTGATGCAGAAGCATAAATTAATTTTGGATATTTTTTACATAAATCTTTCCAACCAAATCCCCATTTCTCTAATGTTCCAGGTTTAAAATTTTCAACTAACACATCTGCTTTTTTAAGTATTTGTTCAAAAATTTTTTTGTCTTCTGAATTTTTTAAATTTAGAGCTATACTTTCTTTTCCTCTATTAAGAGACATAAAGTATGCAGACTGATCATCAATAAAAGGTCCAAATTTTCTAGAGTCATCTCCAATTTCAGGTGCTTCAACTTTAATCACTCTCGCCCCCAAATCTGACAAAATCATAGTACAATAAGGACCAACCAGCACTCGAGTTAGGTCTAAAACTAATACGTCTTTCAAGGGTCCATTCATAATTAGCGTCAATTGTATTTTTAATGCATATTGACTCTTATCAAGAAGTTACATTTAATACACCAATAAAATAATAACAGAGAGGAATAATAATGTTAAAAAAAATATCTTTATATTTTCTTTCATTAGTTTTCGTAACTACAACTATTGGATCAGCTTTTGCAGTAACTTTAAAAGCTAGTCACCAATGGCCAGGTACGCCAAGAGCCGATGGGTCTTTCGACGTAAGACACGAAATGGTTCAAATTATTGCTGATGAAATGAAAAAAGCTAATGTAGGAGTAGATATAAGAATTTACCCTGCAAAATCACTTTACAAACCAAAAGAGCAATGGAAACCGATGACAACAGGTCAGCTGGATATTTCAGCTTTCCCATTAGCATATGCTGCTAAGTTCCATCCAGAGTTTGACATTACTTTAATGCCTGGAATGGTTAAAAACCATAAACATGCATTAAGAGTTAATGCGTCTCCAATGATGACAGAAATTAAAAAAATCATCAATGATGCTGGAGTAGTTGTTTTGTCTGATGCTTGGCTTGCAGGTGGATTTGTTTCAAAGAAAAATTGTATTTCAAGTCCAGAGTCTGTAAAAGGTCAAACGTTTAGAGCTGCAGGTAAAGCATTTAACCAAATGTTAGAAGCAGCAGGAGCAGGTATTCAATCAATGCCATCTTCTGAAATCTATAATGGTTTGCAAACAGGTGTATTAGATGGTGCTAATACTAGTTCAGGAAGTTTTGTTTCGTACAGAATTTATGAGCAAGTAAAATGTGCAACACCTCCAGGAAAATTTGGTCTATGGTTTATGTATGAGCCAATTTTAATGTCAAAAAAATCTTTTGATGCCTTAGATAGCAAGCAACAAAAAGCTTTAATGAAAGCTGGAAAAAAAGCAGAGAAGTATATGACTAAAGAAGCTGCTGGTTTAGATTCGACAATGGAAAAAGCTTACAAAAAAGCTGGAGTAGAGTTGTCTTATATGACTAAAGCAGACTTTGAAGCTTGGTTAGCTATTGCTAAAAAATCTTCATACAAAAACTTTGCAGAAAAAGTGCCAAACGGTCAAAAATTGATTGATATGGCTCTTGCTGTAAAATAATTAAATTAAAATTATACCCCTGCTTTTTCGGCAGGGGTATTTTTCATGACTGATAAATTTATTAAATTGACAAACTGGCTAGCGAAAGCTTGTGGAATTTTTGCAGCTGGCTGTCTTTTTCTTTCTATCGTTATCATTACAGAATTAGTTTTCGAGAGATACTTATTTAAAAACGCAATTACATGGCAAACAGAACTTGTTACAATGTTATTAGTTGCTTCTACATTTATAGGCGCTGCATATGTTTTGAGTGAAAAAGGTCACGTTAATATGGAGTATCTATATACTTTTTTAAGTGAAAAGAATGTCACTAAACTTAAAATTTTTACTGATAGTCTTTGTTTAATTTTTTTTCTAATTTTATTTTACGTAAGTTATGAAATTACTTACGAAGCATTTATAAAGAATTACAATACGGGAACAGTATGGGGTCCTCCACTATGGATACCTTATTCATCAATGCTAATCGGCGCAATTCTTATGACAATGTCATACATATCTGAATTAATTTTACATGTGAGAAAATTAAAGGAGTTTGAATAATGGATCCTTTATTATTAGGTTTAGTAGTCGGGATAGCAACTGTTGTAATGTTGTTCTCAGGAATACCAATAGCTTTTGGTTTATGTTTTATTTCAGTAATTTTTTTAGTTATTGCTGAAGGTTTTTCAATTTTAAATGTTTTTGCTGAAACATTTTATGCAGGTTTAAATTCATTTGTCTTGTTGTCTATACCAATGTTTATTTTGATGGGTATGGCTGTTGCAAATTCACCAGCCGGAAAAGATTTGTATACAGGTTTAGACAGGTGGCTATGGAGATTGCCTGGTGGTCTTGTTGTCTCAAATATTGGAGCTTGTTCTATCTTTGCAGCCTTAAGTGGATCAAGTCCTGCAACATGTGCAGCAATAGGAACAATGGGAATTCCAGAAATGAGAAAAAGAGGATACTCAGCGAGGTTAGCAACTGGATGTATAGCAGCAGGGGGAACTCTAGGTGTTTTAATACCGCCTAGCATTGTTTTAATTGTTTATGGATTAGCAACTGGTACTTCGATTGGAAGATTATTTTTATGTGGTGTCATACCTGGTTTACTTTTAGCTGGATTATTTATGTTATGGGCTTACATCTATTCTTACTTTATTGACAAACAATCTGCAGAAATTTTAAGAAATAGAACACCCCCAACACTCAAAGAGAAATTAGAAGTCATCCCAAGAGTACTTCCATTTTTATTAATAGTAGTTGGAGTTTTATATGTTTTATACGGTGGGGTAGCAACTCCTTCAGAAGCATCCGGGGTAGGTGCATTTCTTGTATTTGTCATGATTGCAATTGTTTACAAAATTTACCAACCAAAAAAAATATGGGACATCGTAAAAGTTTCTATGAAAGAAAGCGTAATGATAATGTTTATCATTGCAGGTTCTTATATATTCGCTTTTAGCTTATCTACGCTTTATGTAACACAATCAATTGCTCAAACCATTGTAGAGATGGGATTGAATAAATGGGTCTTATTTTTCTACATTAATATATTTTTGTTGATTGCTGGTTTCTTTTTACCACCTGTTGCAGTTATAGTTATGACATCTGCAATATTATTGCCAATTATTACTCAGTTCGGCTTTGATCCTTATTGGTTTGCAATTGTCTTTACGATTAATATGGAAATTGGTTTGATCACACCACCTGTTGGATTAAACTTATATATTATAAAAGGAATTACACCCGACGTAAGTCTTTCTGAAATATTAAAAGGATCTATTCCTTTTATGGCAATGATGGTCATTTGTATAATAATATTGTGTATTTTCCCAGAAATAGTAACTTGGTTACCTGACAAATTAATGGGTAAACCAATTGGATTTTAAAAACAAAAAAATCAATAGAAAAATATCGGTTGCACCAATGATGGATTGCACTGATAGGCATGATAGATATTTTTTAAGACTTATAAGCAAAAATGTAATGTTGTACTCTGAGATGGTTGCAACGAAATCAGCAATTCATGGTGATAGAAAAAGAATACTTGGTTTTAGAGAAGAAGAGAAGCCAGTTGCTCTTCAAGTAGGAGGCTCAGACAAAAATGAACTAGCAGAAGTTGCTAAACTAGCAGAACAATTTGGCTATGATGAAATTAATATTAATTTAGGTTGTCCAAGTAAAAAGGTGCAAAAAAATTCTTTTGGAGCGTGTTTAATGAAAGAACCTGATTTAGTTGCAGAATGTATTAATAACATGGTCAATTCATGCAAAATTCCGGTTACAGCTAAAACTAGGATAGGAGTTGATGAAATTGAGGACTTTGAATATTTAAATAATTTCATTAACAAAATAAAACAATCTGGATGTAAAACAGTTATACTTCATGCAAGAAAGGCTTTACTAAAAGGTCTTACTCCTAAGCAAAATTTAAATATACCGAAACTAAATTACAAAATGGTTTACGAAATTAAGAAAGCAAACCCAGAGCTTGAGATAATAATTAATGGAGGAGTCTCACAGACTGAAGAAATTAAAAAACATTTAGAACATTGTGATGGTGTGATGATTGGAAGAGCAATTTATCAAAATCCTTACTTTTTAACCGATATTGAGAAAGAAATATTTAATACAAATGAAGTACCCTCAAGAGAACAAATAGCAAAACAGATTATTAGTTATTTAGAAGAAGAGGTAAAGCTTGGTACAAAAGTAAATCATGTTATGAGACACACAGTTGGTCTTTATCATGGTCAACCTGGTTCAAAAGATTGGAAAAGATATTTAAGTGACAATATGATGGCTAGAGACTCAGATTTTCAAAAAGCAAAACACATAATGACAATTGTGCAAAACAATGAGAAAGCAAATCAATTAAATTCCTAATGGAAAATTTAAATATCAATGAAATTTTTTATCTTTTAACTGTTTTAGCTATTGCTGCAGCAGTTGCTGGATTTATGGCTGGTTTACTTGGAGTAGGTGGGGGTATCATTATGGTTCCCGCTCTTTACTACGCGTTTACAGTTTTAGACTTTGACATCGTAACAAGGATGCATTTAGCCGTTGGAACATCTTTAGCAATAATAATTCCAACCTCAATTATATCTACTTTTACACATAGAGAACACGATGCAGTAGATTTTAATATGGTAAAATCATTTGGAATTTTTATTTTAATTGGAGTTTTTTTTGGAACTTTCTTGGCAGTTAATTTGAAAACACCTGCACTTGTATTATTTTTTTCTATATTTGCTTTTATGGTTGGACTTTTTTTTATTTTTTTGAGAGAAAAATTAGTTGATAACCCAAAACAAATATCAAATTTAGTTAAAAATATTTCCGGTATATTGATTGGATTTATTTCTATTCCTTTAGGAATTGGAGGCGGATCGTTAATGGTTCCCTTCATGAGAACATTTGGTTATGATATTAGAAAATCAATTGGAACAGCTGCAGCAGTAGGTTTCCTTATTGCTGTTACTGGAACAATTACAATGATCACTGGTGGAAAAATTATTGATAATGTTAATACACCGTTCAGTTTGGGATATATAAATTTACTTGGCTTCATAGTATTTGTGCCAGTTACCATGATAATGGCTAGGTTAGGTGCAAAAGCAGTCTACAAAATCGATAAAAAAATACTTAGCAAAATATTTGGAACTTTTTTAATTTTGGTATCAATTAGATCATTTTTAGAATATCTAAGTATCAATTAAATTTAAATTGTGGACCAGATTATTTTCAACGAATACATTTTTTTCATTTTATTAATGATTGCTGCAGCTATTCCTGTTGGTTTTTTTGCGGGACTATTTGGAATTGGTGGTGGATTAATTTCTGTGCCATTTCTTTTCTTTATTTTTGAAACTTTTGGAATAGATAGAAATTATCTAATGCATCTTACAGTTGGGACTGCATTTACAATCACAATATTAACTTCATTCTCATCAGTACTAGCTCACAGAAAACATGGTGCTGTTGATTTAAGTATAATAAAAACTTTTGGAACATTTGTTGTTTTTGGCGTCGTAACCGGGACTATAATTGCTTCTATGATGAATACTAAATCATTGGTTCTTTTTTTTTCAATCATGGTCTATTTTTTAGGCGCTTATCTACTTCTTGCAAAAAACAAAAATAAAAAAGTTTATCCTTCATTTAATTTGCTACCTCGTCTTTCATTTGGATTTATCTCTGGCTTAATTTCAGCTCCAATGGGTATTACTGGAGCTATGATTAATGTCCCTGTTTTAAGATACTTTGGCTACTCGATAAATAGAGCAATAGGGAGTGCTGCAGCCATTGGATTTATAATCTCATTGTTTGGAGCAATTGGTTTTTTCTTGTCAGGATTATTCAAGAATGTTGACATTCCCCTCAGCATTGGTTTTGTAAATATCCCTGCCTTTCTAATATTCGTTCCTATCACCACAATAATGGCTAGAATTGGGGCTAATACAGTGCACAAACTTGAGAGGACAAAAGTTCAAGTTCTTTTTGGAATTTTTTTATATGTAGTTGCTACAATATTTCTTTACAGATATTTTAATATTTAATGGTGATAATTTAAAAACTTATCTTGAACTTAAATATAAATTATTTAAATTTAAATTAATGGTTTCTAAAATAAAAAACTTTTTACTAAACTTTGAGGCTCTTGCTTCTCTTTTATTAAGATTTGGTATTGGAATAGCTTTTATCATTCATGGTTATGCTAAATTTCCTTTGCCACCAGCAGGTCTAGTTGAATATTTTGGTTTACCTCCAGCACTTGCAACATTTGTAGCATTAAGTGAACTTTTATCTGGAATAATTTTAATTGTTAGTGGTTTTTTGAGAAACCCCATAGGAGACTCACTTACAAGATTTGCGGGACTTGTAATTGTAATACTCATGACAAATATATTTATAATTGCTCACCCAGATTGGTTTATCACCCAAAAATTATTTACTAGTGAGCAAATTTTTCTTTTTATTGGTGGCTTTTATTTTTTGATTAAAGGAAATAAAGTTTAAAGCTATATCTTTTGATCGTATTCACCTATTTTTCCAGTTTTTTGAAGTAGATCATCAATAAATCTAAAGATATCGGTTTTTATTTTATCTGATACCGGACTTTCTGTAACAACAACAAGTGATGGTTTGTTTGAAGATGCTCTTACAAGACCCCAAGATCCATCAGCGAGAGTAAATCTCACACCATTGACTGTAAGTATGTCAGTTATTTCCTGATTACATATTTTTTGTTTATCAGTCTGAAGTTTTTTTATATTAGAGATAATTTCGTCTATAACTTTATATTTTTCTTCATCTTTACAAAATGGTCCCATAGTTGGGCTTTGAAAAGTTTTTGGCAAATCACTTATTAAAACATCCATTTTTTTATTTTGATTATCAATTAAATGACAAATTTGAATTGCGGAATTAATTCCATCGTCAAAGCCAAATCCCAAGGGTTTATTAAAAAAAAAGTGGCCACTTTTTTCAAATCCAGCAATAGCATTATCTTCTTTTACTTTTCTCTTAATATACGAATGTCCCGTTTTCCAATACAGAGTTTTACAATTATTTTTCTTTAAAATTTCATCTTTGTTAAACAATCCTGTAGATTTTACATCTACAATAAATTTATTATTTGGATGCAACTCTGAAATATTTCTAGCAATTAACAAACCAATTTTGTCTGCAAATATTTCATTCCCCTTATTATCAATAACTCCAACCCTATCTCCATCACCATCAAAACCAAAACCTGCATCTGCGTTATTTTCTTTTACACATTTTGAAATTTCATGTAACATTTTCATATCTTCTGGATTTGGGTTATATCTAGGGAAACTATAGTCTAAGTTACAATCAAGCTCTATTACTTCACACCCAATATTTCTAAGAATTTCAGGTGCGAATATTCCAGCAGTGCCATTACCGCATGCAGCTACAACTTTTAACTTTTTCTTAATTTTATTTTTTGATAACTCATCAATATATACTTTATTAAAATCTTCTACTTTTTCGTATTTGCCCGAACCCTGTTTAAACGTTTCATTCATTACTATAGATTTGAGCTCTGACATTTCTTCTTTGCAATGAGTTAGACCTTTTTCAATTCCCATCTTTATTCCTGTCCAACCATTTTCATTGTGGCTTGCTGTAATCATTGCAACAGCATTTGATTTTATTTTAAATTGAGAAAAATAAACTGTGGGTGATAAACATAAACCTATATCTTTTACATTACAGCCAGTTGATAATAGTCCTTTTATAAAATTATTTTTAACTTCTTCGCTATAAGATCTGTAATCATTTCCTACAATTACAATAGGATTCTTTTCAGAGTTAATAACCTGTGTTCCGAATCCTTTTCCTACGGCCTCGATTCCCTTCGAGTTGATGCTTTTTGGGTATAACCACCTAGCGTCATATTCTCTAAATCCCAACGGGTCGATTTTTTTTTCCACTTCCATGTTGATATATGTACATTTTTTTGATTTTTTTATTGAACTATTTTTTTTATGTTCTATAAATGTTCTGTTGATTTTTAATTTATATAGTGTATTTAAGAAATCTGCACACAACATATAGTTGTTTTACTAATAAATAGTGTTAAAAAGGGAGTATAATGAACAAAGTCTTGTCTCAGGCAATAAAGAAAGCTGTCTCTGAATTTAAACCTCAGGTTGATCAGAAGACTAAGACCAAAGGTCCAGATTTATTCTCATTAAACAACAACACAGAACTCTTTCAAAATTCCAGAGGTATCACAATAAAGATTGATAGAAGTAGAGATGAAAATCTAACAGATTTCGGAAAAGCAACACTTAGCGACAGATATTTAGGTGAAAATGAATCTTTTCAAGACTTGTTTGCAAGAGTAGCAAGTCACTATGCAGATGATAATTTACACGCACAAAGACTATACAACTATATAAGTAATCTTTGGTTCATGCCTGCAACACCAGTGCTGTCTAATGGGGGAACTACAAGAGGTTTACCAATATCATGTTTCTTAAATGAAGCAAGTGATAGTTTAAATGGTATCTTGGGTCTTTGGAGTGAGAATGTTTGGTTAGCTGCTAGAGGTGGTGGTATTGGAAGCTATTGGGGCAATCTAAGATCTATTGGTGAAAAAATTGGAAGGGTTGGAAAAACTTCTGGAATAATTCCTTTTATAAAAGTTATGGACTCTTTAACGATGGCAATCAGCCAAGGTTCGTTAAGAAGAGGATCTGCTGCATGTTATTTACCAATTGACCATCCAGAGATTGAAGAATTTATTGAAATGAGAAGACCTACTGGTGGAGATCCAAATAGAAAAGCTCTCAACTTACACCACGGTGTTCTTGTTTCAGATGCTTTTATGAGAGCGGTTGAACTTGATGAGCAGTGGGCACTTAAGAGTCCAAAAAACGGATCTGTTCAATCAACCGTTTCAGCTAGAAATTTATGGATCAGATTATTAACTGCAAGAGTTGAAACTGGTGAGCCGTACATAATTTTTATTGATACAGTTAATAGACAAATACCACAACATCATAAGTTAGCTGGCTTAACAGTTAAGACTTCTAATTTGTGTAGTGAGATTACTCTTCCAACAGGTATTGATAAAGAAGGTAGAGATAGAACTGCTGTTTGTTGTTTATCTTCATTAAATATTGAGAAATACGATGAGTGGAAAGATGATGAAAATTTTATCGATGATGTAATGAGATTTTTAGATAATGTCTTAACTGACTTTATTAACAATGCTCCAGAAGAGTTTAGTGATGCAACATACTCAGCTGCAAAAGAACGAAGTGTTGGCTTAGGGGTTATGGGGCTTCATTCATACTATCAGAAAAAAATGATACCTCTAGAGTCGGTAATGAGTAAAGTTTGGAACAAAAAGATTTTTGAAAATATTCAAAAGAAAGTTGATAAATCCTCAAAAGATTTAGCAGATGAAAGAGGGGCATGTCCTGATGCTGCTGAATATGGTTTTAAAGAAAGATTTTCAAATAAAACTGCGATCGCTCCAACTGCTTCAATTTCAATTATTTGTGGTGGAACTTCTCCTGGAGTTGAGCCAATTGCAGCAAATAGCTATACCCACAAAACTCTTTCAGGGTCTTTCAATGTCAGAAATAAATACTTAAGAAAGTTATTAGAAAAACATGGAAAAGATACAGATGAAACTTGGTCAACAATTACGACTAACCAAGGCTCTGTATCACATTTAGATTTTTTAACGCAAGAGGAAAAAGATGTTTTTAAAACAGCTTTTGAATTAGATCAAAGATGGCTTGTTGATTTAAGTGCAGACAGAACTCCGCATATATCACAAGCACAATCTATTAACTTATTTTTACCTGCGGATGTTCATAAAAGGGATCTTCATCAAATTCATTTCCAAGCTTGGAAAAAAGGTTTGAAGAGTCTTTATTATTGCAGGTCTAAATCAATACAAAGAGCAGAAAATGTTAATGATGCAAAATCAACTGATATTACTGCGAATGTTTATAAATCAAAACAACAAAAAAACGACGAAAACAAATACGAGGAGTGTCTATCATGTCAGTAGTAAAAAAAGAGGAAAAAGGAAAAATCATTCAACCAAAAAAAATGGGGTTATTAGTAGAAAATCCTGTTTATAAACCATTTAGATATCCATGGTGTTACGATGCTTGGTTAACTCAACAAAGAATACATTGGTTACCAGAAGAGGTGCCATTAGGAGATGATGTTAGAGATTGGCAGAAAAACTTATCAGAACCAGAAAAAAATTTAGTAACACAAATTTTTAGATTTTTTACTCAAGCAGATGTTGAAGTTAATAACTGTTATTTAAGACACTACACAACAGTGTTTAAACCAACAGAAGTTTTAATGATGATGACAGCTTTTGCTGCAATGGAAACAGTTCACGTAGCTGCTTACTCACATTTATTAGATACAATAGGAATGCCCGAGTCTGAGTATTCAGCTTTCATGAAGTATAAAGAAATGAAAGATAAGTACGATTACATGCAAGGTTTTAATGTTAATTCGAAAGAAGACATTGCAAAAACTGTTGCTGTATTTAGTGCTTTTACAGAAGGATTACAATTATTTGCAAGTTTTGCAATTTTGCTAAACTTTCCAAGACACAATAAACTTAAGGGCATGGGACAGATAGTTACGTGGTCAGTAAGAGATGAAACTCTTCACTGTAATTCGATGATCAGAATTTTCAAAGAGTTTATAAAAGAAAATCCTGAAATCTGGACACCGAAACTTAAAAAAGAAATTTACGATGCATGCAGAACAATTGTAGAGCATGAGGATGCATTTATAGATTTAGCTTTTGAAATGGGACCAATGAAAGGTCTTACAGCTCAAGAAGTTAAGGACTATATTAGATTTATTGGAAACAGAAGATTGGTTCAGTTAGGTCTTGAGCCAATTTATGATGTAGAAAAAAATCCACTAACTTGGCTTGATACTATGTTGAATGCGGTTGAGCACATGAACTTCTTTGAAGGAAGGGCAACAGAGTATTCAAAAGCATCAACACAAGGAAATTGGACAGAAGCCTTTTCGTAATCTAAGTAATAATTTAATTAAGTTATCTTTGGTTAATTGGAACAACTTTTCGATAGCTGCTACCTTTGTAGCTAGCTAGTGGTCTTATCAATTTATTTGCTGCATGCTGTTCGAGAATGTGTGCAGACCATCCAGTTATTCTAGAGATTACAAAAATTGGCGTAAAGAAGTCCGTATCAAATCCCATTAAATGATAAGTCGGTCCAGTAGGATAATCTACGTTAGGATGAATATTTTTTCTTTCAATCATTACCTTTTCAACAATGTCATAAATTTTTTCAAACTTCTTATCTTTTTTAACTTTTGCAACTTTAGAAAAGTATTCTCTCATGGTCGGCACTCTAGAGTCTCCACTTTTGTAAACCCTATGACCAAAGCCCATTACAACAGCTTTTTGATCTAAAGCGTTATTAATCCAATTTAACGCATTTTCAGGTTTTTTAATTTTATTCATCATGTGCATAACTTCCTCGTTAGCACCACCATGTAATGGTCCTTTTAAACTTGCAATGGCACCAGTAATTGCACCATGAATATCTGACAAGCTGCTAGTAATTGTTCTTGCGGTAAATGTAGAAACATTAAAACTATGTTCAGCATATAATATTAAAGAAACATCAAATGCTTTTACAATTTCTTTTTCAGGAACTTTGCCAAAACACATATAAAAAAAGTTTTCAGAGAAAGACAAATTAGTTTTTGGCTTTATAATTTTTTTTCCTTTTCTAATTCTGTAGAAGGCAGCTAAAGCGACTGGTGTTTTTGCAAAAATTCTCATTACCTTTCTCAAGTTAGCATCAGGAGAATTATCTTTAGTCTCCTTATCTTCTAATCCCATTATACTTACTGCTGTTCTAGCTACATCCATGGGATGAGATTTTTTTGGGAAATTTTTGATACTTTCCATTAATGTTTTTGATAAATTTCGTTCTTTTCTCTCAAGTTTTTCAAAATTCTTTAACTGTTTTTCAGAGGGCAACTCTCCATTTAAAATAAGATACGCAACTTCTTCAAATTTACATTTTGCACAAAGGTCTTGTGCGGCATATCCTCTATAAGTAAGAGAATTTATTTCCGGCATCACCTTTGAAACTTCAGTTTCATCAACTACAATTCCAAGTAATCCTTTTTTAATATCTTCAGTCATTAATCATGTCCATCTGTGCTAAAATTATATATTTTTTTGTCGAGAGCATTGTATTTTTCATAATCTACTAAGTCATACAATCTACTTCTAGTTTGCATTTTATCAATAAGGTTTTTTTGATGTCCTTCTTCAAAAATTTTCTTCAAACCTTCCTCCACACTTTTCATTGCCAATCTTTGGGTTGTAACGGGATAAATAACAATATTATAGCCCAAATTTTCTAACTCTTTATAATCTAAAAGATCCGATTTTCCAAATTCTGTCATGTTTGCAAGTAAATATGAACTTAGATTTTTCCTAACTTTTTCAAATTCACGTCTATCCTTTAAAGCCTCAGGAAAAACTATTTCGGCACCTGCGTCGATATATGCTTTACATCTATCAATCATCTTATCTATTCCCTCTACATTTTTTGCGTCAGATCTAGCAATTATCTTAAAATTTTTATCTTTACGAGCTTTCACACACTCTTCAATTTTTTTTACCATTTTTTTAGCAGAAATAATTTCTTTGTTATCAAGGTGACCACATCTTTTTCTTTCAACTTGGTCTTCTATATGTACCGCTGTCACACCAAATTTTTCAAAAGTTTTGATAGTTTTTTTGCAAGACTTAAATCCCGTATCAATATCTACAATTGTAGGTAAGTTTGTTACTCTTGCTATTTGTTTTGATCTATTACTCACATCTTCAAGTGTTGTAAGGCCTATATCCGGGTAACCAAGATCATTAGACATAACACCACCTGAAACATAAACAGCATCATAGCCAATTTCCTCAATAACTTTAGCAGTTAAAGGGTTATATGCACCAGGAACCCTTAAAATTTTTCCACTTTTTAATTTATTAATAAAATCTTTTCTTTTTTCTTTTATTTTTTTTTTAATAAAGTGCATTAAAAAATACCAATTTTTTTATTTTTTTTAATATTTCTACTATTTATTTCAATATTTAATTTGTGTAACTGATTTGACTTTAACTTTCTTAAGTTCTGAATATCTCTAAGAAATCTATCTGACTCCTTTTTGGGTATAATATCTTTTGTAAGTGTTAAAAACTTTTTAATATAATTAGCCCTTTTGAATGGCCTCAAACCATAAGGATGAGCGTCTGCTACACCTTGTTCTTCAACAATTTTTTTATTATTTTTTAATGTGACTATAACTTTAGCTCCAAAAGCTTTATTTTTGGGATTTGGATCATGATAACGTTTCGTCCATTTTTTATCCTCATGGGTTTTAATAGATCTCCATATTTTAATGGTACTTTTTTTTCTTGCTCTAGATTTGCTATATGATTTCACGTGGTGCCAATCAGCATCCTCTAAAGCAACAGCAAATATATACATTATTGAGTGATCTAAAGTTTCTCTACTTGCATTAGGATCCATTTTTTGTGGATCGTTTGCTCCTGTTCCAATTACATAATGAGTATGATGACTTGTATAAATATCTATTTTTTTAATTTCATTTAGATTGTCAATTTTTCTATTTAATTTTTTTGCAAGGTCTATAAGTGCTTGTGCTTGATATTCTGCTGAATATTCTTTTGTATAAGTTTCTAGAATAGCTTTTTTTTCCCTATTTTTTTTTGGAAGTGGTACTTTATATAATGCTTTTTTTCCATCAAGTATTCTTGCAATCACACTATCTTCACCTTCATAAATCGGACTTGGTGCTCCTTCACCTCTCATTGCTCTGTCGACTGCCTCTATACCAAGTTTTCCAGCATGCGCAGGAGCAAAAGCTTTCCAACTAGAAATTTCTCCTTTTCTAGATTGTCTTGTTGAGACAGTTACATGCAGTGCTTGCTGAACAGCTTGATAGATGGTTTCCGTTTTTAAATTAAGCATTGTTCCTAAACCAGCTGCAACACTTGGACCTAAATGAGCGATATGGTCCACTTTATGTTTATGAAGACAGATACCTTTAACAAGATTCACTTGCACCTCATATGCAGTAATTATTCCTTTAATAAGGTTTAAGCCGGAGACCTTCTTTTGTTGTGCAACAGCCATTAAGGCAGGAATATTATCTCCTGGATGACTATAATCCGCTGCTAAAAAGGTATCGTGAAAATCTAATTCTCTTACTGCAGTTCCATTGGACCATGCAGCCCATTCACAATCAAATTTCTTTTTGGAATTAATTCCAAATAAAGTAGCACCATTACGCCTTGAATGTTTCATTGCCATTTCTCTTGAGGTAATTACAGCTTTTCTGTTTAACGAAGCGATAGCTACAGATGCATTATCAATCATCCTATTTATCACCATATCAACTGAGTCTTTATTTAGTTTAGCATTATCGCTTGCAATTTCTGCAATTTTCCACGCAAGTTGATTTTTTTTACTTAGTTTATCTTTTGATGCGAAAACTTTTACTTTATGTATTTTCAATTTGTTCCTTCTTGAGTTTAGTACTTCATTTATTTTAAGTATTCAAATATTTTGAAACTATTTTCTCAATACCTTGAAAGTTGGTTACCAAGTGATCATGAGGTATTTCACTTACTTTTTTATCAGTATATCCGTCCTCGAGCAATATAAATGGTAAGTTTGCAGAATTAGCAGCAGCAGAATCTGTTTCACTATCACCAATCATTAAGGTTTTTTTTATATCCCCTTGAAGAATTTCAATTACAGAAGTCAAATGTCTAGGATCTGGTTTGCAATAATCAAAAGTATTACTACCAGCAACATATTCAAAATAGTCAAAAATTTTTATTTTTTTTAATAAATCAATTGCTAAATGTTCTTGTTTATTAGTACATACTGCCAGTGAAATACCATTTTGTTTTGACCATTTCAAAAATTCTATCACGCCATCAATAATCTTACTTTCATTCACAATATTCTTTCCATAGTAATCTATAAAATCTTTAACCATTTCATCTTTTACTTTTTTATTTGATATTTTCCCAAATTCTTTTTTGGCTGTTCCCCATATAGATCTTCCAATTAAAGCACCAGCACCTTTACCAACAAGGTTTCTAATTTCCTCAGTTGTCTTTGTTTCGTACCCAAACTTTTTCATTACATAATTATGTGCATTCATTAGATCTGGAGCTGTATCTACAATGGTTCCATCCAAATCGACTAAAACTGTGAATTTTTGACTCATTTTAAAAAAGTATTATTAAGAAATATTTTGTGAATTCTTTATCATAAATACTTATCTATAAGAAAAAATCAATGAAACAAACTAATATTCAAAATAAATTTAGAAAAAAATTTTTGAATCAGGGTGTAAAAATGACTGCACCTGAGACTGTTTTTTTTTCAAATGATACTAAAATTGGAAAAAATGTAACAATCGAACCATATGTTGTTTTTGGATCGAAAGTAAAAATTAAAAATAATGTGAAGATATTAGCCTTTTCACACCTTGAAGGTGTAAGTGTTGATAATAATGTTTCAATTGGTCCATACGCACGTTTAAGACCCGGAACTGTTTTGGAAGAAGGTTCAAAAGTCGGCAACTTTGTTGAAATTAAAAAATCTCGGTTAAAAAAGAATTCAAAAGCAAATCACCTTACTTATATTGGAGATGCTACAGTAGGTAAAAAATCTAATATTGGTGCGGGTACAATTACTTGTAATTACGATGGAGTTAAAAAAAGCAAAACAATAATTGAAGATGGTGCCTTTATAGGATCAAACACATCATTAGTTGCTCCAGTTAAAATTGGAAAAAAAGCAATTGTTGGTGCTAGCTCTGTAATCACTCAAAATGTCAAAAGTGGTTCTTTAGCGCTTACAAGGTCAAAGCAAACTGAATTAAAAAATTATAAAAGAAAAAAATAAATTATGTGTGGAATTATTGGAATAACAAGTAACAAATTAGTTTCTTCACCAATTATAAATTCTTTAAAAAAATTAGAATATAGAGGTTACGACTCAGCAGGAATTGCTACGATCGACGCTGGCTTCATTAAAGAAGTTAAATGCGAGGGTAGAGTTGAAAGTTTAGAGGAAGCTGTTTCAAAATCAAAGTTAACAGGGAATGTCGGAATTGGACATGTAAGATGGGCAACTCATGGAATTCCAAACACCATTAATGCTCACCCACATTCATCAGAAAATGTATCTGTGGTTCATAATGGAATAATTGAAAATTCTACATTGTTAAAAAAGTTTTTAGTTAACAAAGGACATAAGTTTAAATCTCAAACAGATACTGAAGTAATTGTTCATCTTATTACTGAATACTTGAAAAAAGACAATCTTAAAGATGCAATTATTAAAGTTTTAAAAAAACTTCATGGAAGTTTTGCGCTAGGAATAATCTTTAAAGACAATCCTAATTTAATAATTGGTGCAAGAAGAGGTTCGCCTTTAGCTGTTGGTTATGGTCCTGGTGAAAATTATTTAGGATCAGATTCTTATGCTTTAAAATCTATGACAAATAAAATTTCATATCTTAACGATGGGGAGTTTTGTATAATTAAAAAAGATAACGTTGAGTTTTTTAATCAGAGCGGAAAAAAAATAAATAAAAAAGTATTACATTTATCATCAAACGAACAAAATTATGAAAAGGGTGACTACAAACATTTCATGGCTAAAGAAATTGATGAACAACCAAATACTATCAAAAATTGTGTCAACGAATACATCGACAAAATCAATAATGACATAAATATTTTTAATTTTCCATTTAAAGAAAAGGAAATTAAGTCTATTACATTAATCGGATGTGGTACAGCTTATCACTCCTGTCTTATTGCAAAATATTGGTTTGAGCAATTAACATCATTCGATGTTAGTATCGATATTGCTTCAGAGTTTCGTTACAGAAAAAATAAATTTAAGAAAGATTGTCTTTATATTTTTGTTTCTCAGTCAGGTGAAACTGCTGATACTTATGCAGCTTTAGATCTTTGTAATAAAAATAAAATGAAAACATGCTCAGTTGTAAATGTTATTGAAAGCTCAATAGCAAGAGACTCTAAATTCGTTTTACCTATTCATTGTGGTCCAGAAATCGGTGTTGCATCTACTAAAGCTTTCTTAGGACAAATGCTTGTTCTATATATACTTTGCTTAAAATTAGCTCAAAAAAGAAAAGATATAAGTAAAAAAGATTATTTAAAGAAGATCAAAAATTTATTTAATCTCGCAAAATTAGTTAAACATTCTTTAGAAACTGAAAATAAGATACAATCAATATGTAGTTCATTTGTTGATGCAAAAGGTTCAATGTTTTTAGGTAGAGGATATTCATTTCCAATAGCATTAGAAGGGGCACTTAAATTGAAAGAGTTAGCCTACGTACATGCAGAGGGTTATCCCGCAGGTGAAATGAAGCATGGACCTCTAGCTCTTATAGAAGATGGAATGCCAGTAGTAGTGATTGCCCCAAGAGATCAACATTATAAAAAAACTATTTCAAACATGCAGGAAGTAATAGCTAGGGGAGCTAAAGTTTTGCTTATTACAAATAAAAGCAAAGATGAAGTATATTCTGAAAATATATGGGAGACTATTGAAGTTGAAAACACAAACGATGATTTGTTTCCTTTTTTAGTTACTATTCCTCTACAAAAACTTGCTTACTATTCAGCATTAAAAAAAGGGTATGACATCGATAAACCCAGAAATTTGGCTAAATCAGTAACAGTTGAATAAAAAATAAGTATTCTCTTTTGTCATAATTTCGTTATATATTCATCTTAAGGTTGAAATATGAAAAATTGGAAAGTTAATTCTTGGAGAAAACATCCTGTTAAGCATGTCCCATCATATGATGATGAGAAAGAACTTAACATGGTATTAAATAAATTAAAATCTTCTCCACCATTAGTATTTGCTGGAGAGACTAGACATTTAAAAGATCAACTTGCAGAAGTTGTTGATGGTAAAGCATTTTTACTTCAAGGGGGAGATTGCGCAGAAAGTTTCGCAGAATTTCATCCTGATAACATCAGGGATACTTTTAAAGTAATTTTACAAATGTCACTTATTTTAACTTATTCAGCATCTTTGCCAGTTGTAAAACTTGGAAGAATTGCTGGACAGTTTTCTAAACCAAGAAGTGCACCAACTGAAAAACAAGGTGGAAAAGAATTACCAAGTTATCTAGGAGATAACATTAACTCAATAGAATTTAATGAAAAAGCCAGAAGACCTGATCCAAAAAGATTATTTAGAGCTTACTCTCAATCAGCATCTACACTTAATTTGTTAAGAGCTTTTTCAAATGGAGGTTTTGCAGATTTGAAAAAGGTTCATCTCTGGAATTTGGGATACATTAAAAATAGTCCACAAGCTAAAAAATTCAAAGAGCTAGAGGATAAAATTGCAGACGCACTTGGATTTATGGCAGCTTGCGGAATAACTCCAGAATTTAATAGAAGATTGTACACAGTTAATTTTTGGACTTCTCATGAAGCTCTTCATTTGCCATTTGAAGAAAGCATGACAAGAACAGACTCTACTACAGGAGAATACCATGACACATCTGCTCACTTTGTTTGGATCGGTGATAGAACTAGACAGTTAGATGGTGGACATGTTGAATTTTGTAGAGGAATAGAAAATCCAATTGGCATTAAATGTGGTCCAACCTCAAAAGCAGATGAGATAGCAAAAATTTGTGAAGTCATTAATCCTAAAAATGAAAAAGGAAAAATTACTCTTATTTCGAGATATGGACACGATAAAGTTGAAAAATTTTTACCAAAACTTATAAGAGGAATTAAAAAAGAGGGTCTAAATGTAGTTTGGTCATGTGATCCAATGCATGGAAATACTTTGGTCTCTACAACTGGATTTAAAACAAGACCATTTAACAATGTCGTCAAAGAGGTTAAAAATGTTTTTGAGGTTCATCAAAGTGAAGGGTCTTATGCTGGCGGTCTTCATATAGAAATGACAGGTCAGAATGTGACAGAATGTACTGGTGGCGCAAAAAATATTTCAGACCAAGATTTATCAAGCAGATACCATACACATTGCGATCCAAGATTGAATGCTGATCAGGCCTTGGAATTGGCTTTTTTGATCTCTGATGAGATTAAAAAGAATTCCAATTATGCAAAAAATGCAATTAAAGCGGCATCTTAGACATTTAAAAATTTAATTTTTACATTATATAAGAATCATGGATGCATCAAAAAAAGCTATATTTATAAAAGACTGGATATTGAATTATGTTAATTCAATGCCAAAAAAAGCAGAGTCCTTAGTTATAGGTATTTCTGGGGGAATAGACTCCTCTGTTTCTAGTACATTGAGCGCAATGACAGGTTTAAAAACTATAGTTTTATCCATGCCAATAAAACAAAAAAATACTCAACACGATTTAAGTATAAGACATCAAGAGTGGTTAAAAAAGAATTTTAAAAATGTTCAAGGTCACACAATAGAATTAGATAGTTTGTTTAAAACTTTTGGAAATACTTTAGGTAAATTTGATAGCGAACATGGGATGGCCAATTCACGTGCTAGATTAAGAATGGCAACTCTTTATCAGGTGGCGGCAGCTAACAATGGAATAGTGGTTGGAACAGGAAATAAAGTAGAAGATTTTGGAGTTGGTTTTTATACAAAATATGGTGATGGAGGAGTTGATATATCTCCAATTGCAGATTGTAATAAAACAGAAGTATGGGAACTTGGAAGAGAACTAAAAATACTTGATGATATTATTAAAGCAGCACCAACAGATGGTCTTTGGGATGATGGTAGAACTGATGAAGGTCAATTAGGTTTATCATATAAAGAAATAGAAGAAGCGATGAATAACGAGAATTCTAAAAATCGAGATAAATATATTCAAATTAGAAAATCAAACTTGCACAAAATGGAGCCAATTCCAGTATGCAAGATTCCCAATTAATCAAATAGATTCACAAATCCAAATTAAAAGTATATTCCTTATACAATGAACAAAGATATATATTTAAGTAATAGTCTAGGTGGAAAAAAAGAAAAGTTCATACCAATAAATCCAAAGAAGGTTAGGATGTATGTTTGTGGACCCACAGTATATGATGATCCTCATATTGGTAACGCTAGACCTTTAGTAGTTTTTGATATTCTTTTTAAAGTTCTAAAATGTAAATATGGGAAATCTTCAGTTTTATATGCAAGAAATATAACTGATGTTGATGATAAAATTATAGATGGTGCAAAAAAAAAAAATATATCAATAGATAAATTAACTAAAGATATTACAAAACGTTTTGATGATGATTGTGATTATTTAAATTGTGAAAAACCTTCTTTTGAACCAAAAGCTACTGAGAATATTCCATTAATGATCGATATGATAAATGTTCTTATTAAAAAAAATAATGCATATGAAAATAAATCTCATGTCTATTTTAATGTATCGAGTTTTAAAGATTACGGAAAACTATCAAATAAAAATGTTGATGAACTTTTCGCAGGAGCTAGGGTTGAGGTATCAGAAAATAAGAAAAGACCTGAAGATTTTGTTTTATGGAAACCATCAACCGAGGACGAACCTGGATGGGATTCTCCTTGGGGAAGAGGTAGACCAGGGTGGCATATAGAGTGTTCTGCAATGTCAAAAAAATTTCTTGGAGATACATTTGATATACATGGGGGAGGACGTGACTTATTATTTCCGCACCACGAAAATGAAATAGCTCAGTCAAGATGTGCAAATGAAAATAAACCTCTATCAAATTATTGGATACACAATGGTTTTATTACAGTCTCAAATGAGAAAATGGCAAAGTCTCAGGGAAATGTTTTTAAGATAAAAGATTTTTATGAAAAGTATAATGGTCAAGTTTTAAGATTAGCATTAATGTCAACTCATTATAGGCAAGCAATGGATTGGAATGAAAATTTGTTAACACAATCAAAAAAAACTTTAGATAAATGGTACGAGTGCCAAAAAAAACCAGAAGGCAAGGTGTTAATACCAGATGATGACTTAGCTCCTCTCTATGATGATTTAAATACACCTGGATATATTAGCAACATTCACAAATTATATGATAAAGCTGCAAAAGGATCTGAAAAAGATAAAGAAATTTTTACAACAGCATGTAATTTTATTGGTCTTTTAACTGAGCCAAAATCAAAATGGCTAGAGTTTAAAAAGAATATTTTAGAAATTTCAGAGGAAGAGATTTTGCAAAAGATAAAAGACAGGAACACAGCTAGAGATAACAAAAATTACCAGTTAGCTGATGAAATAAGAAACGAACTTTTAGACAAAGGTATTTTAATTGAAGATAAAGATGATAAAACAACTTGGAAAATAAAATGAGTAAAGAACGATTATACATATTTGATACTACATTGAGAGATGGAGCCCAAACCCAAGGTGTGCATTTTTCAATTGATGAAAAAACAAAGATTGCCCATGCTTTAGATGATCTTGGTGTGGATTATATAGAGGGAGGTTGGCCAGGGGCTAATCCATCTGATACAGAATTTTTTCAAAAAGGTTTGGATTTAAAAAACTCTACCTTCACTGCTTTTGGAATGACAAAGAAAGCTGGACGAAGTGCAGAAAATGATCCAGGTTTGTCAGCGATTTTAGATTCAAATACTAAATCTGTTTGTTTAGTAGGAAAGTCATGGGATTTTCATGTTGATGTCGCATTAGGAATAACTAATGAGGAAAATTTAGAAAATATTAAAGAGACAACAAAACATTTTGTAAAAAATAATAAAGAGTTCATGTTTGATGCCGAGCACTTTTTTGATGGTTACAAAGCAAACCCAAAATATGCTTTAGCTTGCATTAAAGCTGCATACGATAACGGTGCTAAATGGATAGTTCTTTGTGATACTAATGGAGGAACGCTTCCTCATGAGGTTACAAAAATAGTTAAAGAAGTCTCAGAACATATTCCTGGTGAAAATTTAGGTATTCACGCACACAATGATACTGGTAATGCTGTTGCAAATTCAATTGCAGCTGTTTTATCAGGAGCAAGACAAATACAAGGTACTATAAATGGCTTGGGTGAAAGATGTGGTAACGCTAATCTAATGTCAATTATTCCAACATTTCATCTTAAAAAAGAATTATCAGATAAGTTTGAAATAAGTATTAAAGAAAAAAATATTAAACAAATTACACAATGTTCAAGATTACTTGACGAAATACTTAATAGAAAACCTAATAAACATTTACCATATGTTGGTGCTGCAGCATTTTCACACAAAGGGGGCTTACATGTGTCTGCTGTTCAAAAAGATCCTAAAACTTATGAGCATATAAATCCAGAAGATGTTGGCAATAACAGAAATATAGTCGTTTCTGATCAATCAGGTAAATCAAATATTTTGTCTAGACTTAAAACAATTGGAATAGAAATCGAGGAAAACGATCCAAAAGTTAAAAAACTTTTGGAAGAAGTAAAAGACAGAGAATTCATTGGTTACAGTTATGATGGAGCTGATGCTTCTTTTGAATTGCTAGCTAGAAGAGTAATGGGAGAAATTCCAAGGTATATCTCAATAAAAGAATATGATGTTTCAGTTTCAAAAAACAATCAGGATAAAATTATTTCAAGAGCAAAAGCAAAATTAGAAGTTGATGGTGAACAAATAGTCTGCGAAGGTGAGGGTAATGGACCTGTTCATGCTCTAGACAACGCTATAAGAAAAAATGTTACTAAATTAGAAAAATATTCTGAATATTTAAAAGATTTAAAACTAGTTGACTATAAAGTTAGAATTTTAAATACAGGAACTGAAGCGACCACAAGGGTATCGATTGAAAGCACAGACTCCCAGGGAAAAAATTGGTTTACAATTGGTGTTTCACCAAACATAATTGATGCATCATTTAAAGCTCTTATCGATAGTTTAGATTTCAAATTATTTAAGGATAAAGCTCCTGCAAGTAAATAAATGAAAATCAAGAAGTTTTCCAAGAAACCTACTGATATTGAGAGCAGGGTAGGAGCAGATCCTGTTGTTTGTTATCCAAATGATACAATAAATAATAATCTTGAAATATTACATGAAGCTAGAAAACACATCAAACAAGTTGATGAAGTAATTGTACCTCCAAGAGATGCTAAATCTTTTAATGTTAAGTCAAGTAATTTTTTTAGAATAGAAAGTGTTGAAGGACCACAAGTTGGAGATTTAAATTTATTTCAAGCTAATAATTTAGAGGAAAAGTTTTATTCTGGAAAAACTAGAGCTCTTTATGGAACACATATTTCAGTTGGAGACAAAATGTTTAGTAGTTTCCCGTATTTAAGATCATTAGCTACAATTACGTGGGATACATTAGATTGGTATGGTTATGACAAAGATGGGGGATCAGTCCATGATGTTATTGGTACCAGATGTGATCCTTATACGTATAAACTAACATCAAACAACGATTATCATTATTGTTGTCATTCAAACTTAACTAGAGCTTTGGTTAAAGAGAAAAATGTCAAATTAGATGACGCTGAAAAAATTGTACATGATGTTTTAAATGTATTTATGCTTACTGGTTTTACAAATGATACTAAACAATATTTTATGAAATCAAGTCCTGTAAGACCTGGTGATTATTTAGAATTTTTCGCAGAAACAGATCTATTAGGGGTTTTATCTGCTTGCCCAGGTGGAGACTGCGGATCGGAACATTCGTCTGATGTTGCAAAGTGTTATCCATTAAAGGTTTCCATATGGGATGTTGATCAAAAATTTCTAAAAGGAATTAACCCATCGAAATTGTCTAATTATAATAGAAATCACGGCATCAAATAAATGAACAAAAGTAAAGTTACATTTATTTTACACAAACCTCAGTTATCAGAAAATATTGGTGCTTGTGCACGAGCAATTAAGAATTTTAATTTCCAAAAGCTCTATCTGATTGATCCAAAACCTATTTTTCCTAACGATAAGATATTAGCGACATCCGTTGGAGCAAAAGACATTATAAAAAGAAGTAAAGTATTTAATAATTTAGAAAGTTCCTTAGGGGATATCGATATATTGATCGCTACATCTGCAAGATTTAGAAACAAAAATGTAAAACATATTAATCTTGAGGGTTTAAAAAAAATAGATTTTAGAAAAAAAATTGGATTTTTATTTGGTTCAGAGGCATCAGGGCTATCAAATAAAGAAGTTAGTTATGCAAATTACACTTTACAAATACCTACAAATATAAATTTTAAATCTTTAAATTTATCCCATAGCCTTATAATTATTGCGCAATTCGTCTCAAGTTTATTAAATTCCAAATCTAATCAATTTAAAAAGTCAAAAAAGGTAAAGAAAGCAACTAAAAAAGAAATTCAAGCGATGATAAATTTATGCCTAAATAACCTAAATGAAATTAATTTTTTTAAACACAAAGAAAAAAAACCTATAATGCTTGAAAATTTAAGAAACATTTTTTATAGAATGGAACTTTCAGATAAAGAAACACGTATTTTATCAAGTGTATTTGCAAGTTTAGGAAAAAAACGTTGATTGACAAATTAGATGTTAAGTTTATAACCCATTTCACTAAATGACAAAAAGATTAAATTCTAAACACAAAATTGATAGAAGACTGAAGGTTAACCTTTGGGGAAGACCAAAAAGCCCTTTCAATAAAAGAGCATACCCCCCAGGACAACACGGACAATCTAAAAATGCAAAACTATCAGACTACGGAACTCAACTTCAAGCTAAGCAAAAATTAAAATCATATTATGGAAACATAAATGAGCGACAATTCAGAAATGTTTACAGAAAAGCCATTATGAAAAAAGGGGATACTGCGGAAAATTTAATAGGATTACTAGAAAGAAGATTGGATTCAGTTATCTATAGAGCAAAATTTTCTAGCACAATATTTTCATCAAGACAGTTTATTAATCATGGACACGTAAAAGTGAATGGAAAAAAAGTAAATATTTCAAGTTACCTATTAAGCGAAGAAGACACTATCGAGATTAAAGATAAATCAAAGCAATTAGCAATCATTGATATAGCTTTAGCTAATAAAGAAAGAGATATTCCCGAATACTTGCAAGTAGATGAAAAGAAAAGAACTATTAAGTTTGTGAGAACACCAAAGTTTGAAGAAGTTCCTTATCCTGTAGTTATGGAACCAAATCTAGTTATCGAATATTACTCTAGATAATATTATTTTTTATATTCTATACCTTTTTCGTCAAAAACTTTTTTAAGTTCACCGTTCTCAAACATTTCTTTGATGATATCACATCCACCGATGAATTCTTTTTTAATGTAAAGTTGAGGGATCGTTGGCCACTCACTATATACCTTAATACCTTCACGAATTTTTTGATCTTTTAATACGTCAACACTTTGATATTTAACTTCCAAAATTTTTAAGATGTTAGAGACAGCCATTGAGAAACCACACTGCGGAGCTTCTGGACTACCTTTCATAAATAAACAAACATCGCTGTTATTTATCGAATTTTCTATCTGTTCTTTAACTTGTTGATCCATTAGTTTTCCCTAGTCTTAAGCGCTAGAGCATGAAGCTCATTTCCCATTTTTCCTTTTAAAGCATCATACACCATTTTATGTTGTTGCACTTTATTTTTACCTTTAAATTGAGAAGAAGTCACTGTGGCGGAATAGTGATTCCCGTCACCAGCTAAGTCTTGAATATCAATAGTAGCATCTGGCAAAGCCTCTTTAATCATTTTTTCAATTTCTTTTAAATCCATCGCCATAATTAACTCATGTATTTATATAACCAACCTTTATAAAATTCTGTCACCTTGTCCACAGTAAAAGTTGGCTCATCGTTTATGATAATCTCTTTATCTGTTGTTTCTCCTAATAAATCAAAATGCACAGAGTTTTTCTTTAAAATACTTTCTACTTTTTTTAGATTATTTTTCTCTACTTCGATAATATATCTTCCTTGATCCTCAGAAAAAAAATATTGATAAATATTTGTTAAATTTTTGAATTTATAAAATTTAATTCCCATATTGCCTACTATACACATCTTTAAGGCGCCAATCATTATTCCACCAAGAGATACATCATGAACTGACAAAGGTAGCTTTTCTTTAATAAGTTTAAGAACTGTTTCTCCATTGTTTTTTTCATTGAAAAGATTTATTTCAGGAGGAGGACCTTTTTTCTCATCTAAAATTACATTTGCAAAGATACTTTGATCTAAATTTCCCTCTGTTTTTCCAATGACCAAAACTAAGTTTTCTTTTGATTTAAACTTCATGGTCATTAAATTTTTATAGTCTTTTATTAAACCAACACCTCCAATTGTTGGTGTAGGTTTAATTCCTTTATCTTTTGTTTCGTTGTAGAATGATACGTTTCCCGAAACGACAGGGAAATTTAAATATTTACTTGCTTCATTAATACCATCAATGCATTCAACAAACTCACCCATATTTTCTTTTTTTTCGGGGTTTCCAAAATTCAAACAATTCGTTATTGCTATAGGTTCTGCACCAACTGAAACTAGATTTCTCCAAGCTTCACAAACTACTTGTTTCCCTCCTGTAAATGGATGTGCATAACAGTAGGAAGCAGATGAATCGACAGAAGAAGCTACTGCTTTATTTGTGCCGTGTACTCTAACAACTCCTGCATCACCACCAGGTTTTTGAATTGTATCTCCCATAACAGTATGATCATATTGTTCCCATATCCATTGCTTAGAGCAAATATTTGGATGAGAAATCATTTTTTTAATTACATCATTAAACTTTAATTTTTTTAATTCATTATTTGAAAATTTAATCTTTTGAGGAAGTTTGGTTTTTTTCCAAGGTCTATCATACATTGGAGCTTCATTTGCCAAAAATTTAATTGGTACATTTGCTACTTTTTCTTTTTCAAAGTAAAGCTCAATATTTTTGGAATTAGTTGTTTTTCCTATTACCGCAAAATCTAGGTTCCATTTATCAAATATTTTTTTGGCACTATCTTCCTTCCCATTTTCTAAAACTATCAACATTCTTTCTTGGCTTTCAGACAACATAATTTCATAAGGTGTCATTTTCTCTTCTCTGCATGGAACTTTATCTAAATGTAATTCAATTCCTAAATTTCCTTTTGATGCCATCTCAATACTTGATGAAGTCAATCCTGCTGCACCCATATCTTGAATTGCAATAATGGATTTGTCAGACATTAACTCTAAACAAGCTTCTAAAAGAAGTTTTTCAGTAAAAGGATCTCCGACTTGAACGGTTGGTTTTTTTTCCTCTATTTTGTCATCGAATATTGCTGATGCCATACTTGCTCCATGAATACCATCTCTTCCAGTTTTTGACCCAACATAAATGACTGGTTTATTTATCCCAGCAGCTTTTGAGTAGAAAATTTTATTTTTATTTACCAAACCTAATGTCATTGCGTTTACTAAAATATTTCCATTATAAGATTGATCAAAACAAGTTTGGCCACCAATAGTTGGAACTCCAATACAATTTCCATATCCGCCAATTCCCTTAACAACTCCTCTTAACAAATTTTTAGTTTTTTTATGTTGTGTTGAGCCAAAATGAATTGAATTTAGGTTTGCAATAGGTCTTGCACCCATTGTAAAAACATCTCTCATTATTCCACCAACACCTGTTGCGGCACCTTGATATGGTTCTATAAATGAGGGGTGGTTATGACTTTCAATTTTAAAAACTATTGCATCGTCATCCCCTATATCAATTACGCCAGCATTTTCACCTGGACCTTGAATTACCTTTTTTCCTCTAGTGTTTAATTTTTTTAAATGTAATCTTGAAGACTTATAGGAGCAATGTTCATTCCACATAGCTGAAAAAATTCCAAGTTCTGTTAAATTTGGAACACGCTTTAACAAATCACAAATTTTTTTGTATTCATCGGGCTTTAAACCGTGATCTACTGCAATTTTTTCATTTACTTCCATTATTAAAAATTCTTTAATAAATTTTCAAAAAATATTGAGCCATCTTCACCAGATAAACTTTGATCTATCATTCTTTCCGGGTGAGGCATCATTCCTAGAATGTTTTTCTTTTCATTAAATATCCCAGCAATATTTTTTATTGCACCGTTCGGATTTGACTTATCATCTATTTTTCCATCAGAGCTACAATAGTAAGCTGCAATTTGGTTGTTATCCTCTAATGACTTTAATTCATCCTCAGTGCAAAAAAAGTTACCTTCATTATGAGCTATATGAAGTTCTAAGATATCTTTATTTATATTTTCAAAAAATTTGTTTTCACTACTGTTAACTTTGACAAATATATTTTTACAAATAAATTCAATATTTTTATTTTGTTGAAGAACGCCTTTTAATAGACCAGTTTCTGTTAAGATTTGAAATCCATTGCAAATTCCTAAAACTAATCCCCCCGAGTTTGCAAAATTTATAACTGATTGAATAATTTTAGACTTTCCGGCTATACTTCCACATCTAAGATAATCTCCATAAGAAAATCCACCTGGCAAAACAATCAAGTCACTTTTGGGTAATTCATTATCATCATGCCAAACCATTTTGTTTTTAAAACCAAATTTTTTGAGGGCTACATCCATATCCCTATCACAATTAGATCCTGGGAATATAATGACCGATGAATTCATTAAATAATTTTAAAATCCTCAATGACTTGATTGGCTAGAAGCTTTTTACAAATTTCCTCTGCAGTAAGCTTTGCTTTTTGTTCATCACTTCCATCAATATCTATATCAAAATATTTTCCTTGCCTTACATCTTTAATGTTTGCAAAACCCATTCCATTTAAGGTTTGTTGTATTGCTTTACCTTGAGGATCAAGAACTCCAGATTTAAGAGTAACAATTACCTTTACTTTCATTTATTTTTTGTTTTTTACCGCTTTTGGTTTTTCAAAATTGACAGCTTGTATATTGGATTGTTCGTGAAGAATACCTAATCTTTTTGCTACTTCTTGATATGCATTTATCAAATTTCCAAGATTATTTCTAAATCTATCTTTATCTAATTTTTTATCAGTCTTATTGTCCCATAATCTACAAGTGTCAGGACTTATCTCATCTGCTAGCAACACATCTGTTTTGCCATTATTTTTAATTCTTCCAAATTCAACTTTAAAATCTACAAGTTTAATGCCAACACCTCTAAACATTCCTACCATGAAGTCATTTATCCTTAGTAACTGTTTATCTATTTTTTCTATTTCTTTTTTATTTGACCATTTAAAAGTGTAGATATGTTCTTTCGATATAAGAGGATCTCCTAGTTCATCGTTTTTTAAACAATATTCAATTAATGGATCTTCTAAAATGGTACCATCCTCTATTCCAAGTCTTTTTGTAAGAGAACCAGTTGCAATATTTCTAACAATAAATTCGATCGGAATAATTTCGACATGTTTGATAAGTTGCTCTCTCATATTAAGTCTTTTTACCAAATGATTTTTTATTCCAACTTGATCAAGGTTCATTAATATATGTTCAGAAATTCTATTATTTAGAACACCTTTGCCTTCAATCTTTGCTCTTTTTTGATTATTAAAAGCTGTTGCATCATCCTTAAAGTGTTGAATTACAAAGTCTTTATTTTCAGTAGCAAAAATTATTTTTGCTTTACCTTCGTATAATTTTTTCCCCTTTTTCATTATTATTTAAAAACTCTTCTAAAAATATAATTTACATTTTTTAAATGTTTGGAATATGTAAATACTTTATCAATTTTTTTCTCTGGTATTAAAGATGTGATCGACTTATCTTTTTTAATCAATTCAATCAAATTAGTTTTTTTGTTAAAGCTATTAATTGCATGCGTTTGAATTTTTTTATAAGCCTTTTCTCTTGAAAGACCAACTTTTGTAAGCTCTAGCATCATCTCTTGTGAAAAAATTACTCCTTTAGTTATATTAAGATTTTTCATCATATTTTTTGGATAAATAATCATATTATCCACAAGATTTGTAAGTCTAAATAAAGCAAAATCTAAAGTAATATTAGCATCAGGTCCAATATTTCTCTCTACGCTAGAGTGAGATATATCTCGCTCATGCCATAGAGCAATATTTTCTAGTGCAGGAATAACGCTACTTCTTACAAGTCTCGCAAGTCCTGTTAAATTTTCACTGAGTATAGGATTTTTTTTGTGAGGCATTGCTGAAGATCCTTTTTGACCTTTTGAAAAAAATTCTTGTAACTCATAAACTTCAGATCGTTGTAAATGCCTAATCTCAGTTGCAAATCTTTCAATTGATCCTGCTATAATTCCTAAAACAGAGAAATAATATGCATGTCTATCTCTTGGAATAATTTGCGTTGATATTGGTTCAGGCTTTAGTTTTAATTTTTTTGATACGAAAACTTCTACTCTTGGATCTATATTTGCAAATGTTCCAACTGCTCCAGAAATAGCACATGTTGAAACTTCATCAATAGCATTCTGTAATCTTTTTTTATTTCTTTTGAATTCTTCATAGTAAGTTGCTAGCTTTAATCCAAATGTTATTGGCTCAGCATGAATACCGTGACTTCTACCAATACATGGAGTCATTTTATGCTTGTAAGCTTTTCTTTTAATCACAGATAATAACTTCTCTATATCTTTCATTAAAATTTTACCTGATTGGACTAATTGAATATTGAAACTCGTATCAAGTACATCTGATGAAGTCATTCCCTGGTGAAGGTATCTTGCTTTAATTCCTGCTTTTTCAGTTATTGAAGTAAGAAAAGCAATTATATCATGTTTAACTCTTGCTTCGATTTGATGAATTCTCTTAACATTAATTTTGCCTCTACGTCTAACTACAGATGCCACACCTTTTGGAATGATCTTAAATTTCTCCATTGCTTGAGCTGCAGCAATTTCAACTTCAAGCCAAATTTTATATTTATTTTCCTCTGACCAAATTTCTGTAAGTTCTTTTCTTGAATATCTCGATATCATTAGTTGTAAGGAGGCTCCTTATAACCTTTAGCAGATTCTGTAAAAATTTCATAACCATTTTCTGTGATTCCAACAGTGTGCTCAAATTGTGCAGATAATGTTTTATCTTTTGTAACTGCTGTCCAACCATCATTTAAAACTTTAGTATGATACTTTCCAGCATTTATCATTGGCTCAATAGTAAAAGTCATTCCTGGTTTTAATTCGTCCCCAGTATCTTTCGAACCATAGTGAAGAATATTTGGCTCTTGATGAAAATTTGTTCCTATTCCGTGACCACAAAAATCTCTTACAACTGAAAAACCATTTTTTTCCACAAAAGATTGTATCTCATGACCAATATCACCAATTCTTTTTCCAGGCTTTAATATCTTAATTGCTCTGTATAGAGATTCATAAGTAACATTAATAAGTTTTTTTGATTTTACAGAAATATCACCAACAGTATACATTCGGCTCGTATCCCCGTAGTGATCATTAATTATAGCGGTTACGTCTATATTAACAATATCTCCATCCTGAAGTGTTCTGTCACCAGGTATACCGTGACAAACAACATGATTGAGAGAAGTGCAAATTGATTTTTCAAATCCTCTATAGAATTGAGGGGCAGAATATCCACCGTTATCCCTTATAAATTCATAACAAAGCTTATCAATATGATTTGTTGCCGTTCCTTCTTTTACATAATCAGTAATCATGTCTAAAGTTTTAGATGCCAAAGAACCAGCAATTCTCATTTTTTCAAATTTTTCCAAATAGTTACTCATCAATAATATTTATTTTTTTTTCTATTTTGATTTCTTTATCGTTTAATTTACATCTATAAGCTAAAAATTTAACTCCATTTTTTTTAACTTTTAAATAATTCTTATAATATTCTGCATCGATGTCTTTAGCTATTTTAAATTTATTTATACCTTCAATTTGAGTTAAAAATAAGACAAACGGTTTAAAGCCCCTTTTTATTGATTCAGCTAACTTAATTAAATGTTTTGAGCCTCTAGTTGTTATAGCATCTGGAAACTCTGCAAAATCTTTACCCCTTAAAAGAGTTACATTTTTTACTTCGAGTAAATTTTTATCACATAAGAAATCAAACCTTGTGTCATCTGAATATTTAAATTCTGGTTTTATTTCTTTAACATTTTTCATTTCCTTAATTAATTTTTTGTTAAGACCGTCCAATACTATTTTGTTTGCTCTGTGAGTATTAACACCAATCATACGGTTACTTGATTTAATCATTTCTAATGTAAATTTAAGTTTTCTTTTTGGATCATTATTTTTGGAAACAAAAACTGTATTTCCTGGATCTAAAAGGCCCATCATTGAGCCAGTGTTGGGACAGTGTGCTGTAATCTTTGAATTATTTACTTTGATATCGATAAAAAATCTTTTATACCGCTTGATAAGTTTGCCTTTGATTAAAGTATTGGTAAATTTCATATTTATTAATTTATATTTGTATATGAAAAATAAAAAAGAAATAAATGCAGGCATAATTATAATTGGAAATGAAGTTCTTTCTGGAAGAACTAAAGATATCAACACAAGTACCTTATCACTATGGTTGAATTCCTTAGGTGTACAGGTAAAGGAAGTAAGAATAATCCCTGATATTGAAAAAGATATTATCGAAACAATAAATACTTTTAAAAATAAATTCTCTTATGTTTTTACAACAGGTGGAATAGGTCCTACACACGATGACATAACCGCTGAGTCAGTATCAAAAGCTTTTAACATTGAATATGGTTATCATAAGGAGGCCTTTTCAATATTAGAAAAATATTACAAGCCAAGTGAATTTAGTGAAGGTAGAAAAAAAATGGCAATGATGCCTGTAACTGCTGAACTTATATTAAATCCCACAAGCGGTGCACCAGGATTTTATGTTGAAAATGTTTTTTCTCTTCCAGGAGTTCCTTCCATACTGAAGTCAATGCTCGGAGGTTTGGATCACATAATAACCGGTGGAGCGCCAATTTTAAGCCATACAATAAATCTTAGAACAGTTGAAAGTGAAATTGCGAAATATTTAACTAAAGTTCAAAATAATAATCAAGATGTTGAAATAGGAAGTTATCCATTTTTTCGAGCGGGAAAGCTCGGTGTTTCTATAGTTGTAAGATCTACTGATAAAGCTAAAATAGACACTTGTAATAATGAAATTTTAAAATTTGTTGCAGAACAAAAAATTCAAATAGTAAACGAGGTATAATGTTATACTTTGCTTATGGTAGCAACCTTCATCATGAACAGATGAAAAAAAGATGCTCTGGCTGTAAATATTTGAAAAAATATATTCTTCTAGATTATAGATTAACCTTTAGAAGCGAGTTATCTGTGGCTGATATCGAATATAAAAAGGGATCTAGTGTACAAGGAGCTTTATATGAAATCACAACAAAAGATGAATCTTGTCTGGACAAGTATGAGGATTTTCCTGTTCTTTACAAAAAAATGTTTTTCAAATATCAGGGAAGGGATGTAATGGCATATTCCATGGAAAAAAAGACTTCTTTCAAATATCCAAGTACGAGATATTTAAATATAATAAAGCAAGGTTATAAGGACTGTGGTTTAGACTCTAAATTTTTGATTGAAGCCTTAAAAGGTTAAAATGTTATCCAAATTTCAAATCTTTAAGTTAGGTTTTTTTGATTTAGCTCCTCATTTACTTTCAGTAATACCCTTCGGAATAATATTTGGTGCAATCGGTATTGAACTTGGTTTTGATCCAATCATGACTTATGCCACATCATTAATAATATTTGGAGGAGCCTCACAAATAGTTTTTTTACAATTATTATCTGGTGGAGCATCATCTCTAATTGCTATTACCTCAGTTGGTATTATAAATTCAAGACATTTACTTTATGGAGCTGTTTTATCTGAACATTTAAATAAATTATCACTAATAAAAAAACTTTTTATTTCTTACTTTATAGTTGATCAAGGCTTTGCAGTTTCAAATAAATATTTTAAAAAAAATAGAGACCAAAATTTTAAACATTATCACTTAATGGGTTCTGGAATAACACTTTGGTTTTGTTGGCAAGCTTCTACAATTTTAGGGATATTTCTTGGATCGATTGTGCCTGAAGAACTAGGATTAGAATTCGCAATTCCCTTAACCTTTATAGCAATTGTAATAAATGAGTTAAGAAAGTTAGATCATTTAATTGTAATGGTTGTTTCAGGTTTGGCGGCGACTATTTTTTATAATGCTCCTTTTAAATCTTATATAATAATTTCACCACTAATTGGTTTAATGACATCATACATATTATTAAAATTGAAAAAATGACTTGGACTTCAATATTTATTGCGGGACTAATTACTTATTTAACCAGAATGGGAATGATTGTTTTATTAGATAAAGATGTTTTCAATGAAAATTTTAGAAAAATTTTAAACTACGTGCCATCAGTTGTGTTTCCCTCTATAATTTTTCCTGGTATACTTTTAGACGATTACGGAACTTTTGTAGATATTACAGATCCTAAAATTTACGGTGCTCTTACAGCAATTTTTATTGGGTATTTTTCAAAAAATGTAATTTTTACAATTTTGTCAGGATTAGCGTCTTACTGGTTTTTAATATTTATAATATAATTTTATTAACTTAAAATATTAAATTCTTATTGGAATTTTTTTGTTATTTAAATATCTCTTTAAGTTCAAAGGGGTAATATGAGTAAAATGATACATGCTCGCAGCACAAACTGCAGATACATCAGTTCTTTCGATTAAGTCATATGCATGTATCTCTTCACCACATCCTCCAGAAGCAATAATCGGCAAACTAGATAATTTACAAGCTTTTTTAATTGTTTCAATATCATAACCTTCCATAACACCATCCCTATCTATACATGTCAGTAGTATTTCTCCAGCTCCTGCATCCTCCAAATCTTTTAAATAATTCTCTAATTTTAATTGAGTTTTTTTATTTCCTGAGTTTGAGTATATTACAGGAATACCATTCTCAATTTTATAATCTATTGATATTACTATACATTGAGATCCAAACACTTTTGAAGCTTTATTGACAAATTCAATATCTTTAACTGCCATTGAATTAATGCTTACTTTATCTGCTCCTGTTTTTATTATTTTAGCAATGTCATCAATCGTGTTTATACCTCCCCCAAATGTTAAAGGCATAAAACATTCATTGGCAACCTCATTGACTAAATCTAAATCAATTTTTTTATTGTTATTTGTAGCAAAAACATCCAATAGAATTAATTCATCAACTTCACGTATATTATAAATTTTTACTGCTTGCATTATACTTCCAACAGTTCTCCAACTGTGAAATTTTACACCTTTGACTAATTTGAAATTATTATAAAGTAGAGTTGGTATAATTCTTTTTTTTAACATTAAAAATTAACAAAATTTTTTAAAAGTTTTATTCCATTTTTTAAACTTTTTTCCGGATGAAATTGAACACCAAAAATATTATTCTTTATTACTGAAGAACAAAAATTTGTTCCATAGTTCGTTTTAGATAAAATATTATCCACATTTTTACACGAAAAGTGATATCCATGAGTAAAATAAAAATCAACATCATTATTAATGCCAGAGAATAAAGCACTTTTACTCAAAAAATTTACACTATTCCAACCAACGTGAGGTAACTTAAAATTTTTTTCAATATCGAATTTAATTACTTCACCTTCTATTAAATCTAATCCATTTGTTACTTTATTATTTTCATACCCTTTTGTTGAAAATAATTGCATTCCCAAACATATTCCTAAAACTGGAATTTTTTTAATGTTTATTATATTTTTTAAACTTTCAGCTAAATCATTAGAATTTAGTTTTTTCATACCGTTCTCATATGTTCCAACTCCTGGTAAAATTATATGACTTGCTTGTGCTAGATCTTTAACTTTGTCTGAAATAAAAACGTTCTTTTCAAAACTTTTTATAGCTCTAAAAACTGAACCAACATTACTTATATTTAAATCAATAATAATAATTTTTTTATTATTTTTTGATGTTGTCATAATTATTTTTAAAAATACAACCGCTGTTATCTCTTTTAAGCGATCCATCAGAATTTTTTTGAAAAATCTTTTTATTTGTAAATTTATCACATACATCAGTAAATTCGTCCACTGTCATATCAATCTTATTCAAGATATCTTCAAGTGATTTGCCTAGATAATCCGATGGAAATTTCCCCCCAACTTCTTTAGTTAATTTAATGCCTTCATCCCTGGTCATTCTTTTTCTTCTAATTGCTAAACTTCCCCAATCACTTACTCTGTCATAACCATACTTTAAGTATTTGAAATAATCGTGAATTCTCTTCTGATAATTATCTAAATTTTCATAGGGAACAATATTGCCTTCCACATTTTTATGGTATTCTTTAAAACCATTATTTTTTGCAACGATATAATTTGAGTGACCATCCCAAGGTATATGATAACCTAAAAATATTCCTAAAGTTCCATTTTTTTTTATCTCCTTACTATCAGGATATGTATAGGGCATCATGTCAATTTCTTTCAATCCTTCGCCCTGAAGGTCGTACAGTATGTCAGACGCTCTAAGACCTAAAGTTCCACCAAATTCTTCCATCCATCTATGATCGTGTCTCTGAACATCGTTTAGAACATCAGAATTTCTTGCAGGTCCTCCGTTTTCATTTTCAGGATTTTCTCCCCAAACAATTACAGGGATTTTATGTTTAATTGAGTGTCTTGCTACATTACACCAAATAGAAACTGCCTCTGGCCACGAAATATCTCCAACAAGATTTAAACAATATTTATTTAATCTGTTTCTTACAATTGGATTAGTTGTTATTTCAATGTAATCAACACCAAGATTTTTAATGTTTTCAATATTTTTTCTACCAATCTCTGTTACATCACAAGGCGTAACAGTTATACAAAGTGGATTAAAACCTAGATTCTTTATTTGAATTACTTGATAAGTACTATCTTTTCCACCACTACAAGGAATTATACAATCGTAGTTACTACCATCTTTAGGTCTATTTTTATCAATTATTTCTATAAGTGCAGACTTTCTTTTATCCCAATCGGTTTTTTCTCTGTTCTGAAAATTTCTACACCCCGAACATATACCATCTGCATCTATAAAAGTATTTGGCCTTGTTTCAGGTATAAGACAGAGTTCACAATACTTTAAGAATTCTTTATTCATAATAAAAAAAAGATATAACATTTAAATAGTTTTATACACCTAAAAATTGTATAACTATTTTAGTTTTTAATCTTAAAACCTATGAAAAAAATTAAAGAAAAAAAAAATCTTGTAACAACTAATATTGAAGAAACATGGTTTGATGATGAAAAAATGTTTTTTTTAGGACCTTGGTGTAAAGATTTTAAAAATGAGGGAAAAATTTCAAAAATTGATCACTTTTTTCACAAACATCATTGGCAAAACAATAATGAAAAACTTTCAAAAGATTTAATCTATATTAAAGATTTAACAAATAGATTAATTTATTATTTAAAAAATGATTTAAAAATAAATCAAAATCTAAAATTAAAAGAAGAATTCTGGAAAATCTCAACTGAATATTGGTTAATGAGCTTTATAACAATAGCTTACGACAAATGGGAAACATTAAAATCATTTTTAAATAAAGATGAACAATATGTTACTAAAATTGTAGATTACAACAAGAATGATTTAATACCCTCTGGGTTAGAAAATTACTATAGATTAAGGCATTCAGATATTTTTCATCATTATATGTTTTCAGAAATTCTTAAATATTTCAAGGATAAGAAAAACTATTCAATAGAAATTTTAAAAGTTAATCATAATTATTTTGATCAGATAAACCAGGAACATTTTAGCAAATTTAATCTTTTTTTGCATAAAATAAAAATAAATTTAATAAGTTTCTTTAACATTTTTTACAGATTTTTATATGTAAATAATAAATATTGTATATTTGATAGGTATCAAAATAATTCAGAAAATCTTAAATTAAACTTATCTTTAAATCAGTTTCCAGTTTTATATTTGTATAAGGATTTAGGAAAAAGAAAAAATTTTACCAGAGAGAGTGGTAAATTATTTACAAAAGATTTTGAGTATAAAAATGATTTTGAAAGTTTTTTAAATAGTTTTCTCTCTCAAAATATACCTTTTTCTTTTGTTGAAGAACTAAAAAATTATATTGCAAAAATCGAAAAATCATATCTCCCAAAAAACCCGAATACAATCTTTGTAACTAATATTGTTACAAATACATTTTTAAGTATTTATTGTGGGCTTAAAAAAAGCAAATCCTCAAAAATATTATTCGCCCAGCATGGAGGTTCGTATGGACAACATTTAATGGTTCCACAAGAATATTTTGAAAGAAAAGTATCAGATAAATTTTTGACTTGGGGTTGGGATTGTACTTACAAAAAAGTTTATCGATTTAGTTATGTTAAACGATATAGTGATAAGATAATAAATTATCAAAATAACAATAAACTTTTACTAATTAACAGAGTTCAAAAAAAATATATTACAGATATTGACCCATACAGTAGTTCAATTGATAAAAGCGAATATTTTCTTGGACACAAAAATTTTTTGAATACATTAGATGAGAATTTAAAAAAAAAAGTAGTTATAAGATATAAAGCTGCTGATTATATGAGGCAAAAAATATATGATAAAAAAAATTTTCCAAATTTAAAGATTGATGAGGGAGAAACTGATATTTATGAACTTTTTAAAACCTCAAGAGTCGTAGTATCCCAAGCTTTACAAACAACGTACTTAGAAAGTTTAAGTCTTAACATACCAACAATTGTATTCACAAATCATAAATCTGAATTATTTAGAGATGACTTTTTACCTTACTTAAAGATATTAAAGGATAACAACATATTTTTTAACGATCCTATTGATGCAGCAAATCATTTAAACAAGAATTGGATAGATATAGACAATTGGTGGAAAGATAGAAAAACTCAAGAAATAGTATCAGATTTTTCTGATAGATATATTTTTAGAAACAAAAAAAAACTTCAAGATTTAAAAAATATTTTATTACAAAAATGATTTATCAATTGATTTCTAAAGAAACTTCTAAACTTACCAAAAAAGAAATTTTGAAAATATGTTATTTAAAAAATATTCATTGGAAGTATGGTATTAAAAATCAGTTAGATTGGTTTAAAAATAATATAAGGAATAGTGACATTCATAATCTTTTATTTATTGATAAAAAACTTATAGGTTATACTGCGCTTAAAAAAAGAGTTTTTTACTCTAAACAAAAAAAAAAAAATTATTTATTATTTGATACTTTAATTATTCATAAAAAATTTAGAAAAAAAAAACTCTCTGATTTATTAATGTATTTTAATAACGAGATAATCAGGAGGAACAATAGATTGGCCTTCTTAATATGCAAATCAAGCCAAGTAAATTACTATTTAAAATATAATTGGAAAAAATTGCATAATAAAACTTTCAAGGTTTATGATCACAAGTTTGAAAAAAAAGGGATGATTTTTAATTTAAGAAAATTAAAGTATAAATTTTTTACTTTTCTTATTAACAAATGATATTATAACTAGCATGAAAAAAACTCATGCCCTCGTGGTGAAATTGGTAGACACAAAGGACTTAAAATCCTTGCCCTTTTGGGAGTGCCAGTTCGAGTCTGGCCGAGGGCACCACTAAAATGAAAAACATACAAATTATTTCAGATAAGAATTTAAAATCACTAAAAATAAAGAGATCTTTATCTAACATACTTAAAAAATTTAACACAAAAAAAACAAATGTAGTAATAGTGATTGGGGGAGATGGTTTTATGCTTCAAACATTAAAAAAAAATAAAAAATCAAAAAAAATTTTTTATGGTGTCAATTCAGGTAACTACGGTTTTTTAATGAACAAGTTTTCATCAAAAAAATTTTTGAAAAATTTTACTAAATCAAAAATAGTTTCTATTTCACCATTAGAAATGTTTGTTAAAAATAAAAAAAATATTTCAAAAAAATACCTGGCAATAAACGAAGTATCTATTTTGAGACAAAGCAGACAAGCAGCTTCTTTATCAATCAATCATGGGTCAAAACAAATTATTAAAGAATTAGTTTCAGACGGTGTGCTAGTTTCTACCCCAGCAGGTAGCACTGCATATAATTTATCTGTTCATGGTCCAATACTTAATTTGAATTCTAAAAAATTATCAATTTCACCAATTAGTCCCTTTAGACCAAGACGGTGGAAAGGTAAAATAGTTAGCGATAGATCAAAAATATTTATAAGAAATTTAAATCCAAAAAAAAGACCAATAAGTGCAGTTGCTGATAACGTAGAGGTAAGAAATGCAAAAAATATTATCATTAAAACTAATCAAAAAATAAAATTTAATCTTTTGTATGATCAAAACAGAAGTCTTCAAAAGAAAATCAAATTAGAACAATTGAGAAAAGAAACATCTTGATGGTGCCCCCGCACGGACTCGAACCGCGGACCTATTGATTACAAATCAATTGCTCTACCAGCTGAGCTACAAGGGCGCTCACTTTTTTTATAAGAATTCTATTACTAATCAAGATTTTTTTTTACTTTGTTTATGTGAAAAAAAACGATAGATGCACTGTTTGCTATATTTAAGCTTTCAATTTTCTCATTTATCTTAATTTTGACTGGGTAGTCGATATATTTTGATGTCTTTTCTTTTAACCCTCGCCCTTCGGAACCAAATAGAAGAACATTATTTCCTTTCCAGTTGAGTTTAGTGAAATCTTCACTCCCTTCTGAAGAAAAACCATAAACCCAAAAATTTTTTTCTCTTAGAAATTTTAAAGTACTGTTAATATTAGAAACTTTAAAAATATTTAAGTATTCTATAGTACCTGAGCTTGCTTTATACATGGATTTACTATTTTCTGGGAACTGTCTTTGTTTTACAATTATGCCATCAATATTAAAAGACGCAGCGCTTCTTATCACCGATCCAATATTTCGTGGATCTGTGACACCGTCTAGACAGGCTAAACTTATATTTTTTTTTGTTTTTATAAATTCTTTTAAACTTTTTTCCTCTAATCTCTCAACCTCAGCTACATAACCTTGATGTAAAATTTGCTCATTTTTGCAATATTTATCCAATTCCTTTTTAGTTTTAAAAAAAACTTTTACGTCTTTTATCAAATTTTTTTTGGGACTTAGTCTATGTATATTTTTTTTACTCTCCTCAGTTAGAAATAGCCTAATCACTTTCCTTTCTGGATTTTTTAATGCCTCTATCACAGGATGCTTCCCAACAATAAAAAAGTTTGTATTTGACATATTTTTCTCAATATTTACTAATTTTTTTAGTATTTTCTTATTATTTCACATATTGCAATTGTTTAATAAAAATATATAAAACCCCTGTTGTTTAAAGGTTTTTTGAACAAGGGGACGCTTTCCCCTATTTTAGGAGGGGTACCAAAGCGGTCAAATGGGGCGGGCTGTAAACCCGTTGACTTCGGTCTTCGAAGGTTCGAATCCTTCCCCCTCCACCATTCGAAAAAACTTTAACAATTGGAGTGTTAACTTGGTTTTGCGGGTGTAGTTCAATGGTAGAACGCTAGCCTTCCAAGCTGGATGTAAGGGTTCGATTCCCTTTACCCGCTCCAAATTATTAAAAAATAAAAGTAAGGATAAAAGAATGTCGAAAGAAAAATTTAATAGAAGTAAACCACATTGTAACATAGGTACAATTGGACACGTAGACCACGGTAAAACAACTTTAACTGCGGCTATAACAAAAGTATTATCTGAAAAAGGCGGAGCTCAATTCACTGCTTACGATCAGATTGATAAAGCCCCTGAAGAAAAAGAGCGGGGTATTACTATTTCAACTGCTCACGTTGAATATGAAACCGAAAAAAGACACTATGCTCACGTGGACTGCCCAGGTCACGCTGATTATGTAAAAAATATGATTACTGGCGCAGCACAAATGGATGGAGCAATTTTAGTTGTTAACGCAGCTGATGGTCCAATGCCACAAACAAAAGAACATATTCTTTTAGCAAGACAAGTTGGTGTTCCAGCAATTGTAGTTTTTTTAAATAAAGTTGATCAAGTGGATGATAAAGAAATGATAGACTTAGTTGAAGAGGAAATTAAAGAACTGTTAACATCTTATAAATTTCCAGGAGATAAGACTCCAATTATTAAAGGTTCAGCACTTGCAGCTGTTGAGGGAAAAGATGACGCTATCGGAAAAAATGCGATTATGGAACTTATGAAAGCTGTAGATGATTTTATTCCTCAACCTGATAGACCAAAAGATAAGCCTTTTCTAATGCCTGTTGAAGATGTTTTCTCAATTTCTGGTAGGGGTACAGTTGTTACAGGGAGAGTAGAGCAAGGTGTTGTGAAAACTGGTGAAGAAATCGAAATAGTAGGAATTAGAGATACAAAAAAGTCAGTTTGTACTGGTGTTGAGATGTTTAGAAAAATTCTAGATACTGGTGAAGCAGGGGATAACATTGGAGCACTATTGAGAGGTGTTGAAAGAACTGATGTAGAGAGAGGTCAAGTATTATGTAAACCAGGCTCTGTAACTCCACATACTAAATTTGAGGCTCAAGCATATGTTTTAAAAAAAGAAGAGGGTGGAAGACATACTCCTTTCTTTACCAAATATAGACCACAGTTTTATTTTAGAACTACAGACGTTACCGGTGAAGTTGAATTACCCTCAGGTACTGAAATGGTAATGCCCGGAGATGATGCTAAGTTTACAGTTAAATTAATTACACCTATTGCTATGAGCGAAAAATTAAATTTTGCGATTAGAGAGGGTGGTAGGACTGTAGGCGCAGGAGTAGTTACGAAGATTATAGAGTAAACTCCTTTAGGAGTGTAGCTCAATTGGTAGAGCGCCGGTCTCCAAAACCGGAGGTTGGGGGTTCGATTCCCTCCGCTCCTGCCAAAACAAGGAGATTAACAAAATGAAAAACCCATTTAGATTTTTTCAAGAGGTGAAACAAGAGGCTTTTAAAGTTACTTGGCCCACGGGGAAAGAAACTATTCAAGGAACTATAATGGTTGTGATAATGGCTGTAATTGCATCGTTATTTTTTTTGTTAATTGATCAATTTTATAAATTTTTTTTGGATATTATACTTAAGATAGGAATTTAATGAAAAATTGGTACATCGTTCAATCCCACTCAAGCTTTGAGAACAAAGTAGCTCAATTAATCAAAGAAGAGGCTGATAAAGCTAAAATATCTGATAAATTTGAGGAAATTATAGTGCCAACGCATGATGTTACTGAGGTAAAACGAGGAAAAAGAGTCCAAAGAAAAAAGAAGTATTTTCCTGGATATGTGCTAATTAAAAGCGAAATGAACAATAGTATTTATCATATGATTAAAGGTATAAAAAAAGTTAGTGGTTTTTTAGGCAGTAAAGGCATTCCTGTTCCAGTTTCAAATAATGAAATAGAAAAAATTTTAGGTCAAATTAAAGATGGTGTTGCACAATCGAAATCAACAATAGATTATTCTGTAGGAGAAAAAGTTCAAGTAGTAGATGGTCCTTTTGCATCTTTCTCTGGAATGATTGAAGATATTGATGAGGAGAAATCTAGAGTTAAGGTTTCAGTATCTATTTTTGGAAGACCAACACCAGTAGATTTAGATTTTAATCAAATTGAAAAGGCAAGCTAATGGCAAAAAAAGAAATAAGTGGATATGTGAAACTTCAAATAAATGGTGGTCAAGCTAATCCAGCTCCACCAGTTGGACCAGCCTTAGGTCAAAGAGGAATAAATATTATGGAATTTTGTAAAGCATTTAATGAAAAAACGAAAAACTTTATGGGCAAACCGGTACCGGTAGTAATAACTGTTTATAAAGATAAAAAATTTGATTTTATAATAAAATCACCTCCAGCATCACACTTCATTAAAGAAGCAGCAAAATTAAAAAGTGGTTCACAAGAACCTGGAAGAAACATTGTTGCATCAATTACAAAAAAACAAGCTGAAGAAATAGCTAAAAAGAAGATGGTTGATCTAAACGCTCATGATTTAGAAGAGGCTGTTAAAATAATAGCTGGCTCTGCAAGATCAATGGGTATTGAGGTAAAAGATTGATGAGTTCAAAAAGATTTAAAAAGCTTCCAAAAAATACGAATACTTTAAAAGCTGAGCCCATAAATAATTTGCTATCTAAAGTTAAGGGAAATTGCACTACAAAGTTTGATGAGTCTCTAGATATAAATATTTTAATTAACAACAAACAAAAAAAAAATGAAATTAATTTAAGATCTATGGTAAATCTACCAAGCGGAACAGGAAAAAAAGTAAAAGTTGCTGTTGTATGCGAGGAAGGAAAATTAAAAGAAGCAAAGGACTCTGGGGCAGATCTTGTTGGTGGGGACGAATTAATTGAAAAAATAAAAAATGGGGAAATGAATTTTGAAAAGTTAATTTGCTCATCATCTATGATGATTAAACTATCAAAATTAGGTAAAGTTCTAGGACCTAAAGGGTTAATGCCTAATCCCAAGTTAGGAACAGTTACAGAAAAAATTGGTGAAGCAGTAAAGAATGCAAAAGCTGGTCAAGTTGAATTAAAAAATGACAAAGACGGGAATATTGGTCTAAGTATAGGAAAAAAATCTTTTTCTGACGAAAAACTAATCAAAAATTTCAATGCAGTCATTAGTTCACTTGAAAAAGAAAAATCGAACCTTACAATAAAAGGAGATTTAATCAAATCTACTTATATTACCTCTACAATGGGTGTTTCATATAAGATAAAATTAGAAAAAAGTTTTTAATTATGATGAGTAAAGAAAAAAAACAGGTTTACATTAGCGAAATGTCTTCACAGCTAGACAAAGCCGAAGCAGTTATTGTAGCTCATTATCAAGGTTTAACAGTTAAACAACTTGACGAATTAAGAAAAAAGATGCGCGAACATGGAATACAATTTAAAATTACAAAAAATAGAATTACAAAATTAGCACTAGAAAAGACGAGCAGAAAAGATTTATCAAATTTATTCTCAGGTCCAACAGCTATCGCAATGTCAGATGATGCAATTACTTCGGCAAAAATTTTAACTAATTTTTCAAAAGAGAATCAAAATCTAAAAATTCTTGGTGGTATAATGGGTAAAGACCTGTTAGATGTTGCGGGTGTTAAAAATATTGCAACTTTGCCGACCTTAGATGAGGCAAGAGCAAAAATCGTTGGAATTTTAAGCTCTCCAGCACAAAAAATAGCAAGTATTTTGCTTGCACCTGGCTCAAAAATCGCTATTTTAGCGCTCGAAAAATCAAAAAAATAACTTAGGAACATATTTGTTATGGCGGACTTAAATAAAATCATAGACGAACTATCAAAATTGACTGTTGTAGAAGCAGCTGAGCTATCAAAGCAACTAGAGGAAAAATGGGGTGTTACAGCAGCAGCAGCAGTGGCAGCACCAGCAGCAGGAGCAGCAGCTGGAGGAGCACCTGCAGAAGAGAAAAATGAATTTACGGTTGTACTAGCCTCAGCAGGGGATAAAAAAATTAACGTTATTAAAGAAGTTAGAGCAGTTACAGCACTTGGTTTAAAAGAAGCTAAAGACTTAGTTGAGGGTGCACCAAAAGAAATTAAATCTGGTGTTAGTAAAAAAGATGCCGAAGAGATGAAGAAAAAACTTGAGGCAGCTGGCGCTAAAGTAGAGCTTAAATAAAGAATTAAAAAATTATAGGCTGTTTTAATTTTTTTAAAGCAGTTGGAATAAATGCAACTATCTTTTACTAAAAAAAAAAATATTAGAAAAAATTTTGGAAAATTAAAAGAAGGTTTATCAATACCAAACCTAATAGAAGTTCAAAAAAATTCTTACAAAGAATTAACAGAATATAAAGAAGATGTAGCTCCACAGTTCATCAAGGGTTTTGACCGTGTATTTAAAAGTATTTTTCCGATAGAAGATCTTAACGATAAGGCAACTCTAGAATATGTAAGTTATAGATTAGACAAACCAAAATTCGACGTAGAAGAATGCATTCAAAGAGGTCTCACTTACTCTTCAGCTTTGAAATGTAATTTACGTTTAGTTGTTTACGAAATAAATCAAGAAAACAATACTAAAGATATTTTGTCAGCAAAAGAACAAGAAGTTTACATGGGCGAAGTTCCTATGATGACCAATAGCGGAACATTTATAACTAATGGAGTACAAAGAGTTGTGGTTAACCAAATGCACAGAAGTCCAGGAGTATTTTTTGATCACGATAAAGGTAAATCTCACGCAAGTGGAAAATTATTATTTAATTGCAGAGTAATACCTAATAGAGGTTCATGGCTTGATTTTGAATTTGATGTTAAGGATCTATTATATTTTAGAATTGATCGTAAGAAAAAAATACTTGTCTCAACATTATTATTAGCTTTAGGTTTTAATAAGAGCGATATAGTTAAAGAATTTTATGAAAAAGAGGTTTATTCCTACGACGAAAAAGAAAAAAAATGGAAAACAAAATTTAATCCTGAAAATTATAAATCTAAAAATTTTACTGAAGAAATAGTAGATGCAAAAAATAAAAAAGTTATTATTAAAAAAGGTGAAAAAATAAATTTTTTAAAAGCAAAAAAACTTGCATCAGATGGTCTTAAAGAAATTTACGTTTCTAATCAGTATTTATTAGGAAAATATTTAATTAAGGATATAAAAATTGGAGAAGATGAATTTAAAATAGGTTCAGAACTTAATGAAACGGTCATAGAAAAGTTTATAGAGTCTAAAATATTCTCTTTGGAACTTGCTTATACAAATTCAATTAATAAAGGACCTTATCTTTTACAAACATTATTTAATGATAAGAATAATTCTAAAAATGATGCAATAAATGAAATTTATAAAGTTTTAAGACCTGGTGAACCACCAACAATTGAAATTGCAACACAAATATTTAGTAATCTTTTTTTTAGTTCAGATAGATATGATCTATCTGATGTGGGTAGAGTAAAATTAAATTCTAGATTAAGTTTAGAATGTTCAGATAAAATCACGATTTTGAGAACGGACGACATCTTAGCAATTATTAAAAAGATGCTTGATTTAAGAGATGGTAAGGATGAAGTAGATGATATCGATCACCTAGGAAACAGAAGAGTGAGATCTGTTGGAGAGTTAGTTGAAAACCAGGCAAGAATAGGTGTCTATAGAATGGAGAGAGCAATTAAAGAAAAAATGACAACTCTTGATATTGAGTCAGCCATGCCCCAAGATTTAATTAATGCAAAACCATTAACGATTTCTTTAAAAGACTTTTTTGCTACATCACAATTATCTCAATTTATGGATCAAACAAATCCTTTGTCGGAAATAACTCACAAAAGAAGAGTCTCAGCATTAGGACCTGGAGGTTTAACAAGAGAAAGAGCTGGTTTCGAAGTAAGGGATGTTCATCCAACTCATTATGGAAGAATTTGTCCAATTGAAACACCTGAGGGACCAAATATTGGATTAATAAATAGCTTATCAACATATTCAAAAATTAATAAATATGGTTTTATAGAGTCGCCTTACAGAAAAGTGGTTAATGGGGTCGTTCAAGAAAAAATAGAATATTTATCAGCAATGGAAGAAACTAAGTTTACTATTGCTCAAGCTAATTCAAAAGTTGACAAGAATGGGAAATTTACAGAAGATTTAGTCTCAAGCAGGGAAAATTTAAACTTTATTTTATCTAAACCTGAGAATATCGATTATATTGACGTTTCACCAAAACAATTAGTATCTGTAGCTGCTTCTTTAATACCATTTCTTGAAAACGATGATGCTAACAGAGCACTTATGGGATCCAATATGATGAGACAGGCAGTACCTCTTTTAAAACCAGAGTCACCTTTAGTTGGTACAGGTATAGAAAGTGACGTTGCTTTAGACTCGGGTGTAACAATTGTTGCAAAAAGAGATGGAGTGGTTGACAAAATTGATGGTAAAAGAATTGTAATTAAGGCAACAAGTGAAACTGATTTTTCTAAATCAGGAGTTGATATATATAATTTGCAAAAATTTAAAAGATCTAATCAAAATACATGTATAAATCAAAAACCTTTAGTTAGAGTAGGTGATAAAGTTAAACGTGGAGATATTATTGCAGATGGTCCTTCAACAAAAATCGGTGAACTAGCACTTGGAAAAAACGTAACAGTGGCTTTTATGCCATGGCAGGGATACAATTTTGAGGACTCAATATTAATTTCAGAGAGATGTGTTACAGACGATGTATTTACTTCAGTACACATTGAAGAATATGAAGTTATGGCCAGAGATACCAAACTTGGTGAAGAAGACATAACAAGGGATATTCCGAATGTAAATGAGGAAGCTTTGAAAAATTTAGATGAGTCAGGTATTGTTTATATTGGCGCAGAAGTAAAACCAGGAGACATTCTTGTAGGTAAAGTTACCCCTAAAGGAGACACAGCATCTGGGCCTGAGGAAAAATTATTAAGATCAATTTTTGGTGAAAAAGCTATTGATGTCACAGATACTTCTTTAAAGATGCCAAGTGGTAGTGGAGGTATAATTGTTGATGTGAGAGTTTTTAATAGACATGGAATAGAAAAAGATGAGAGATCTATAACAATTGAAAGAGCTGAAATAGATTTAGTTCAACAAGATAAGTTAGTAGAGGAAGAAATTTTAGAAAGAAGTATAAAACAAAGAGCAGCTCAAATTTTATCGGGTATTCAAATTTCAAAAAAAATAAAAAATTTAAATCAAGGCGACACAATTGATCAAAATAATATAAATGAAGTACCTATATCTGAAATTTTTAAAATTAACGTTAAAGATACAAGTAAAAGTGAAATATTAGTAAAACTAAGAGAGCAATATGATAATGCAAGCCAAGATATTAAAGATAGGTTTGAAGATAAAGTACTTAAGATAAGACAAGGTGATGATTTATTACCAAGTGTAATGAAAATGGTAAAAGTATTTGTCGCAATTAAAAGAAGATTAAGACCTGGAGATAAAATGTCAGGAAGACACGGTAATAAAGGAGTTGTAAGTAAAATTGTTCCTGTAGAAGATATGCCTTATAGAGAAAATGGAAAACCTGTTGATATTGTTTTAAATCCTTTAGGTGTACCTAGCAGGATGAATGTGGGTCAAATTTTAGAAACTCATTTAGGTTGGGCATGTACTGAACTTGGAGATAAATTAAAAAATTTAATTAATGAAAACCAAAAAAAATTAGAAATGTCTCAAAAGATTAAGGAGTTTCTAAAGTCTGTTTATGGAAAAGAAATATTGGAAAATTCAATTGAAAAATTATCTAAGAATGAATTTTCTGATTTATGTGAAAACTTGATGAGCGGTGTGCCAATTTCTACACCTGTATTTGATGGTGCTAAAGAGAAAGATGTAACTGATATGCTTGATTTAGCAAAATTACCTAAGACTGGACAAACCCCTTTGTGGGATGGAAGAACAGGTGAAAAATTTGATCGAGATGTAACTGTAGGAACTATATATATGTTAAAACTGCATCACCTTGTTGAGGATAAAATTCACGCCAGATCAACAGGGCCATACAGTTTGGTTACACAACAACCGCTTGGGGGTAAAGCTCAATTAGGTGGTCAAAGATTTGGTGAAATGGAAGTTTGGGCTTTAGAGGCCTATGGAGCATCTTATACTCTTCAAGAAATACTTACTGTTAAGTCTGATGATGTAGCTGGGAGAGTTAAAGTTTACGAAACAATTGTTAAAGGTGAGGAAAATTTTGAGTCTGGAATACCAGAGTCATTTAACGTTTTAGTTAAGGAGATAAAATCTTTAGCATTAAATGTAGAATTAAATTAATTATGAAAAAAGAACTTAAAGACTTATTTAAAAATAGCGAAATATCAGAGTCACAGAATTTTAACAGTATTAAAATCTCATTAGCAAGTCCTGAAAAGATAAAATCATGGACATATGGTGAAATTAAAAAACCTGAAACAATTAACTATAGAACATTCAGACCAGAGAAAGATGGTCTCTTCTGTGCAAGAATTTTTGGACCAATTAAAGATTATGAATGTTTATGTGGAAAATATAAGAGAATGAAGTTTAGAGGTATTATATGTGAAAAATGTGGAGTTGAAGTTACGAAATCAAATGTCAGACGAGAAAGAATGGGACATATTAATCTTGCAACACCAGTAGCACATATTTGGTTCCTAAAATCTTTACCTAGTAGAATTTCATTGGCAATAGATATGAAACTAAAAGAAGTTGAAAGAGTTCTTTATTTCGAAAATTTCATTGTTATTGAACCTGGTCTAACTGGTTTAAAAAAGAACCAATTGTTGTCAGAGGACGAACTAATAAAATATCAAAATGAATATGGTGACGAGTCTTTTACAGCGGGTATTGGAGCAGAAGCAATATTGGAAATACTCAAAAATATTAATTTAGAACAAGAAAGAGAAATTCTTGTAAAAAACATTAATGAAACAAAGTCTAAAGTTTCGGAGGAAAGATCTATAAAAAGATTAAAATTGATTGATTCATTCATTAAGACTGGAAATAAACCTGAATGGATGATTTTGACGGTTGTACCTGTAATACCACCAGAATTAAGACCATTAGTTCCTTTGGATGGAGGGAGATTTGCTACTTCAGATTTAAATGATTTATACAGAAGAGTAATTAATCGAAACAATCGTCTGAAAAGACTAATGGATTTAAAAGCTCCAGACATAATTGTAAGAAATGAAAAAAGAATGTTACAAGAGTCTGTCGATGCACTTTTCGACAATGGAAGAAGGGGAAGAGTAATTACTGGAACTGGAAAACGCCCATTAAAATCTTTAGCTGAAATGCTTAAAGGTAAACAAGGAAGATTTAGACAAAATCTCTTAGGTAAAAGAGTAGATTATTCTGGAAGGTCAGTAATAGTAGTCGGTCCGGATCTTAAACTTCATGAATGTGGTTTGCCAAAAAAAATGGCCTTAGAATTATTCAAACCTTTTTTATATGCGAGATTAAATAAACTTGGTTTAGCCTCAACAATTAAACAAGCTAAGAAACTAGTTGAAAAAGAAACTAATGCTGTTTGGGATGCTTTAGAAGTTATTGTTAGAGAACATCCGGTTATACTTAACAGGGCGCCTACACTTCATAGGCTAGGTGTTCAGGCTTTTGAACCTAAATTGATAGAAGGAGATGCAATTGAATTACACCCTCTAACTTGTGCTGCATTTAATGCTGATTTTGATGGAGACCAAATGGCAGTACACATTCCATTAAGTTTAGAAGCACAACTAGAAGCTAGAGTTCTAATGATGTCCACGAACAATATTTTAAGTCCATCAAACGGAAAGCCAATTATAGTTCCGAGTCAAGATATGATACTTGGAATTTACTACCTATCTCTCCCACCTTATCAGGAGAAGAATATTGAGGGTTATTTTGTAAATAATTCTGAAATTGAGCAAGGCTTAGAATCTGGAAAAATAAAAATACATTCTAGAATTATATCTAGATTTGAAACAGTTGATGAAAAAGGTAATCAAGTATTTGAAAAACATACAAGTACAGCTGGTAGATTTTTGTTGGCAAATCTTTTACCAAAAAACAAAGATATCAAATTTTCTTTAATTGACAGAGTTTTACCAAAAAAAGTTGTTTCAGAAATAATTGACTTTGTTTTTAGATACACAGGTCAAAAAAGCACTGTAATTTTCTGTGATAAATTGAAAGATCTCGGATTTAAGCATGCGTTTAAGGCAGGTATTTCTTTTGGTAAAGATGATTTAATTATACCAGATAATAAAGAACAATTAATTGATGAAACTAAACAACTTATCAAAGATTATGAAAATCAATATTCTGAGGGATTAATTACCAGAGGTGAAAAGTATAATAAAGTCGTTGATGCTTGGTCTAAATGTACTGACAAAGTTGCATCAGAAATGATGAAAGGGATATCAGCAACTACCAAATCTGAAAAAGGATTAGATATTAACTCTGTTTTTATGATGGCAGACTCTGGCGCAAGAGGCTCGGCTGCTCAAATGAAACAATTAGCGGGGATGAGAGGTTTAATTGCTAAACCATCAGGTGAAATTATTGAGTCGCCAATTACATCTAATTTTAAAGAGGGCCTTACAGCCCTTGAGTATTTTAATTCTACTCATGGTGCTAGAAAAGGATTAGCTGATACTGCATTAAAAACCGCTAATTCAGGTTATCTAACAAGACGATTATGTGATGTCGCGCAAGATTTAACTGTAACAAAGAAAGATTGTGATTGTAAAAAACCTGGAAGTATAAATTTGTCTGAAATTATTGAAGGTGGAAATATAATAGTAAGTTTATCAGAAAGAGCTTTGGGACGTGTTGCAGCAGCAGATGTTAAAAACCCGATAACAGGCGATGTTATAATAAAAAAGGGCGAAATGATTAACGAGTCCGGATGCGAAAAAATAGATGCCGCAGGTGTAAAATCAATTAAAGTATATTCAGTTATTACTTGTGGATCAAAAGTTGGTGTTTGTGCAATGAGTTATGGTAGAGATCTTTCAAGAGGTAAAATGGTAAATGTTGGAGAAGCAATTGGTATGATCTCCGCACAGTCAATAGGTGAACCAGGAACCCAATTAACAATGAGAACTTTTCACGTCGGAGGAACAGCATCAATTAAACAAGACTCTCAAATTATAAGTAAAAGTGATGGTGTTTTAAAGATAATCAATACAAATCTATTAGAGGACTCTAAGAAAAATTTAATTGTAATGGGTAGAAATACGCAATTAAGTTTAGAAGATGAAAAAGGTATGCAAATCGCTGTGTACAAAGTTCCATATGGTTCAAAACTATTTTTCAAAAATGAAGATAAGGTTAAGAAAAATTCAAAAATTTGCGAGTGGGATCCTTATACAACACCTGTAATTGCAGAAAAAAGTGGAATAGTAAATTTTGTAGATTTAATTGATGGAGTTTCACTCTCAGAAACACTTGATGAAACAACTGGTATTTCGTCAAAATCTGTAATTGACTGGAGATCTCAATCAAAAAATACAGATTTAAAACCTAGAATTACATTAAGAGATGAAAAAGGTAATGTTATTAAAAAAGCTGATGATAATGAAGCGAGATATTATCTTGTGCCTGACTCAATTCTTTCAGTTCAAGATGGACAAAAAATATTTGCTGGCGATGTTATAGCCCGTTTGCCTAAGGAAACATCTAAGACAAAAGATATTACTGGAGGTCTACCTAGAGTAGCTGAACTTTTCGAAGCACGTAAAGCAAAAGACAGTGCTATTATCGCAGAAAATAATGGTAAAGTAATTTTTGGTAAGGAAGTTCGTGGTAAACAAAGAGTCTCAATTGTTTCATCAAATGGTGAAAGCTCTAATTATTTAATTCCAAAAGGAAAACACATTAACTTCAATCAAGGTGAAGAAATTAAGAAAGGGGAATACTTATTAGATGGCCAACCTTTGCCACATGATATATTGAGAATATTAGGTATTGAGGAATTAACTGAGTATTTTGTGAACCAAGTTCAAGAAGTTTATAGATTACAGGGAGTTATAATAAACGATAAACATATAGAAACTATATTAAGACAAATGTTGAAAAAAATTGAAATTAAAACATCTGGCGACTCAGATTTATTACCTGGAGAAGTTATTGATAGGTTCAAATTTGATGAAATGAATGAACAACTTAAAAAAGATGGAAAAAAGCCAGCTATTGGTGAAAGAGTTTTAATGGGTATTACAAAAGCATCTTTACAAACTGACTCGTTTATTTCTGCCGCCTCATTCCAGGAGACAACACGAGTTCTTACTGACGCAGCTATCAGAGGTAAGGTTGACACATTAGTTGGATTAAAAGAGAATGTGATAGTTGGTAGGTTAGTTCCTGCTGGAACAGGTTCGATTAAGAACAAGTGGAACAAAAAAGCCATAGATGACGATCAAAAATTCATTGCTGAGCAAGAAAAGATTGAACAGACTGAAACCCCTGTAAATCAATAATAATTTAGCTTTAAATTCCCCGTTTTAGTTTGACAAATTACAAAACTGTAGTATTTTCACCAAGAATTTTGGTTGGAATGTAGTGCCCTTGTAGCACTAAACGCTACCATACACAGGTCACTAGAGTATTTCTTCCAAAATATAATTATTATGCCGACGATTAACCAATTGTTAAGAAAAAAAAGAATTAAACCTAAAGCAAGGGATAGAGTCCCTGCGTTAGAGAAGTCTCCACAGAAGAGAGGTGTCTGTGTAAAAGTTTACACAACCACTCCAAAGAAACCTAACTCTGCTTTAAGGAAAGTTGCAAGAGTAAGACTTTCAAACGGTCACGAAGTAACTTCTTATATTCCTGGTGAAGGACACAATCTTCAAGAACACTCAGTTGTTTTAATAAGGGGTGGTAGAGTAAAAGACTTACCAGGTGTTCGATATCATATCTTAAGAGGTAATCTAGACACCCAAGGTGTAACGGGAAGAAAACAACAAAGATCTAAATACGGAGCAAAAAAAGGTAAGTAAAATGTCTAGAAAAAAAAGCGCTCCCAAGAAACTTAATGTTGTTGATCCAAAATACAAGTCAGTAATTATTCCAAAATTAATAAATTCACTAATGTATGACGGAAAAAAAACTATAGCTGAGAAAATTGTTTACGATGCAATAGACAAAATTAAATCTAAATCAAAAGATGAACCAATAACAGTTTTTAACCAAGCAATAAGCAATATAAAACCAACTGTAGAAGTAAGATCTAGAAGAGTTGGCGGGGCTACTTACCAAGTTCCTGTAGAAGTAAAAGCAAAAAGATCACAAGCACTTGCAATTAGATGGTTAATAGATGCTTCAAGAAAAAGAAAAGATAAAAAAATGTCTGATAAAATTTTTAATGAAATTTTTGATGCTTATCAAAACAGAGGTTCAGCAATCAAAAAGAAAGAAGACACACATAAAATGGCAGAGTCAAATAAAGCCTTTGCACATTTTAGATGGTAAGAAAATATGCCCAGAACTCATAAATTAAATATGTATAGAAACATTGGTATCATGGCCCACATCGATGCTGGTAAAACAACTACGACTGAAAGAATTCTGTATTACACTGGTAAAAGTCATAAGATTGGAGAGGTCCATGATGGTGCAGCTACAATGGACTGGATGGAGCAAGAACAAGAAAGAGGTATTACAATAACTTCAGCTGCTACAACATGTTTTTGGAGAGATCATAGAATTAATATTATTGATACACCAGGACACGTTGATTTTACAATCGAAGTAGAGAGATCACTAAAAGTATTAGATGGAGCCGTAGCTGTGTTCGATGGTGTTGCTGGAGTAGAGCCACAGTCTGAAACTGTATGGAGACAAGCTGATAAATATAAAGTTCCAAGAATTTGTTTTGTAAATAAATTAGACAGAACAGGTGCTGATTTCTTTAGATGTGTAGATATGATTAAAGACAGACTTGGTGCCAAACCTATGGTCATGCAAATTCCTATTGGTATTGAATCCTCATTACAAGGTGTTGTTGATCTAGTAAAAATGAAAGCGATTGTATGGAAAAACGAAGATTTAGGAGCTGCTTGGGAAGAAAAAGAAATTCCAGAAGATTTAAAAGAAATTTGTGAAAAATATAGACAAGAACTCGTGGAGTCAGCTGTAGAACAAGATGAGAAACTAATGGAAAGTTATTTAAACGGCGATCAAATTAAAAACGAAGATTTAATAAGATGTGTAAGAAAGGGTTGTTTAAATTTTGATTTTGTTCCAGTACTAACTGGATCCGCATTTAAAAATAAAGGTGTTCAACCATTATTGGATGCTGTCGTTGACTATTTACCAAGCCCAGAAGATATTGGTTCAATCAAAGGAACAAAACCTGGATCAGAAGATGTAGTTGAAATGAAATTTGAAGATAGTGCTCCTTTTTCAGCTCTTGCCTTTAAAGTAGCAAACGACCCGTTTGTTGGATCTTTAACATTTATTAGAATTTACTCAGGAACTGTTAAATCAGGTACCGGAATTTATAACACTTCAAAAGATAAAGAAGAAAGAGTTGGACGAATGCTTTTAATGCACGCGAACTCTAGAGAAGATATTAAAGAAGCCAATGCTGGTGATATTGTAGCTCTAGCTGGCTTAAAATATACAATTACTGGTCATACTTTAGCTAATGAAGATAGTCCAGTTTTATTAGAACCGATGGAATTCCCAGATCCAGTTATTGAGATTGCTGTTGAACCAAAAACTAAAGGTGACCAAGAAAAAATGGGAGAGGCTTTAGGTAGATTAGCAAAAGAAGATCCATCTTTCAGAGTTACTTCTGATGAAGAGTCTGGACAAACAATTATTAAAGGAATGGGTGAACTCCATTTAGACATAATTGTTGATAGAATGAAGAGAGAATTTAAAGTAGAGGCAAATGTTGGTGCTCCTCAAGTAGCATATAGAGAAACAATACTTAAACAGTCAGAATTTGATTATACACACAAAAAACAAAGTGGTGGTGCTGGTCAATTTGCTAGAGTAAAACTTTCAATTGAACCTTTAGAACCTGGCAAAGGAAGAGAAGTAGAAAGCAAAATTAAAGGTGGAGCTATTCCAAAAGAATTTATACCAGGTGTTGAAAAAGGTATTGAAAGTGTTTCTGACAGTGGAATATTAGCTGGATTTCCAATTATTGATTACAAAGTAACAATCCTAGATGGATTACACCACGATGTCGATTCAAGTGTTTTAGCTTTTGAACTGGCTTCAAGACAGTGTTTTAAAGAAGCTTGCAATAGAGCAACCTTAAAATTACTTGAACCGATTATGAGAGTCGAAGTTGTAACACCTGAGGATTATATGGGTGATGTTATAGGTGATCTTAACAGTAGACGAGGACAGATAAACACTCAAGAGCAGAGAGGTAACGCTACAGTAATCACGGCAATGGTTCCATTAGCAAATATGTTTGGCTATATAAATGCTTTAAGATCTATGTCACAAGGACGAGCTCAATACTCAATGTTCTTCGATCATTACGATAAAGTTCCACAAAATGTTCAAGATGAAGTTACAAAAAAGACAGGTTCAAATGGATAAACAAAATATTAGAATAAAATTAAGAGCCTACGATAATAAAGTATTAGATCAATCAACTGAAGAAATAGTTAACACAGTTAAAAGAACTGGTGCAAATATTAAAGGACCTATTCCGTTACCAACAAAAATTGAAAGATACACAGTATTAAGATCACCTCATATTGACAAAAAAAGTCGAGAACAATTCGAAACAAGAACTCATAAAAGATTAATAGATATTATAGAGCCAACACCTCAAACAGTCGAAGCTTTGATGAAATTGGACTTAGCTTCAGGTGTAGACGTGGAGATTAAAATATGATTCAGGAAATTGGGCTTATTGGAAAGAAAATTGGTATGACAAGAGAGTTTTATAAGTCTGGTCAATCCGTGCCTGTCACAGCTGTCAAAATCGACAAAGGAAGAATAATTCAATTAATTTCAAAAGATCAAAGAGGATATAACGCTGTTCAAGTTGGTTTTGGAAAAATAAAAAATTCAAAACTTTCAAAACAAATGAAAGGTTTCTTTTCTAAAAAAAACACTGAGCCTAAAAAAATTTTAAAAGAATTTAGGGTATCTAAATTGGATAATTATAAAGAAGGTAATGAACTTGGACTAGAGATTTTTAAAGACGCTAAATTTGTTGATGTTCGTTCAAAAACAATCGGTAAAGGATTTGCCGGAGCAATGAAAAGACATAATTTTGGAGGTCTAAGAGCATCACATGGTGTTTCAATTTCTCATAGAGCACATGGTTCAACTGGTCAAAACCAAGATCCAGGTAAAGTTTTTAAAGGAAAGAAAATGGCGGGCCATATGGGAAGTAAAATGAGAACTAAACAAAATATTGAAATTATCAAAACTGATTTGGAAAATGATATTATGTATTTAAAAGGATCAATTCCTGGCTCAAAAAATACTGAAGTTCTAGTTAAACAATCAGTTAAGAATATAAGAAAACTCACAATGTCGGAAAAAATTGAAAAAATGGAAAAATTGAAAAAAATTCCAGAAAAGAAAAAAAATAAATGAAAATTGAAAAAATAAATATTGAAGGAAAAAAAAGCTCAGTTGAAGTTAAAGATTCAATTTTTTCTTCAAAAATTAACGAGAAATTAATTAGTTCTGTTATTTATAAGACTAATGCTAATTACAAAGGAAGAAGCTCCAAAACAAAACAAAAGAATGAAATTATTGGATCTACTTCAAAAATCTATGCACAAAAAGGAACAGGTAATGCAAGACACGCAAGTAGAAAAGCTCCAATATTTGTTGGTGGTGGTATAGCACATGGTCCAAAAGGGAGAAATAGCTACAAAACTAGAAAATTAAATAAAAATGAAAAAAGACAAAGCATTAGCTCTATTTTGTCAAAAAAATTGAAACTCAAAGAAGTAATTGTTTTTGATGACTTTTCTAAGGAAATAAAAAAAACAAAGGAAATGGATAAAATTTTGAAAAAATTTGATGCTAAGAACTCAATTTTGATTTTAGATAAAAATTCGAAAGATAAAATATTTAGAGCTACAAAAAATATACCTAACGTTAAATGTACAGACATAGGTCATTTCAGTGCATATGATATTTTAAAATTCAAAAAAATTATTTTTACAGAAACATCGGTTAAAGAATTAGAGAAAAGGTACAACTAATGAGTAAAGTAAGTTTATATGATACAATAATTTCACCAGTGATTACTGAGAAGTCCTCAAATATGTCTACTCAAAATAAAGTTGTTTTTAAAGTCAGAGATGATGCAAACAAAAAAACTTTAAAGAAAAATATTGAAAAAATATTTAAAGTGAACGTAGTAAAGGTAAATATAATCAACAAAAAATCTATTTTGAAATTTACTAGAGGCAGAAACAGCAGAGTCAAAGGTTTTAAAAAAGCAATTGTAACATTAAAAAAAGGTCAAAGTATCGATCTAACAACAGGAATATAAGATGGCATTAAAAACATTCAAACCATATACTAAATCTGTTAGAGGAACTATTCTTGTCGATAGAAAAAATCTTTGGAAAGGTAAACCATTTAAACCTCTTACATCAGTAAAAAATTCATCAAGTGGAAGAAACAATCTTGGAAGAATTACAGCTAGGAATGTTGGTGGTGGACATAAGCAAAAATACAGAAATATTGATTTTTATAGAAAAAAATTTGGTGAGAAAGCTGAGGTAGAAAGAATTGAATACGATCCTAACAGATCATGTCATATTATGTTAGTAAAATTTTCTGATGGTGAAAGATATTATTACCTAGCACCTCAAGGAATTAAAGTTGGTGATAAAATATCAAATGGTCCTAATTCAGAAATTAAAGTTGGTAATTGCTTGCCACTTTCTGAAATTCCCGTAGGTATTGATATACATAATGTAGAAATCAATCCTGGTGGTGGTGGAAAAATTGCGAGATCAGCAGGAACGTCTGTTTCTATTTCAGGAAATGATGGAAGCTATTCAATTATTAAGATGACATCAGGAGAGGTAAGAAAAATTGATTCTAGAGCAATGGCAACTATTGGAGTTCTTTCAAACCCAGATCAAAAAAATATTAAAATTGGTAAAGCTGGTAGATCAAGATGGCTTGGTAGGAGACCTCACACAAGAGGTGTAGTGATGAACCCAGTTGATCACCCTCATGGCGGTGGTGAAGGTAAATCTGCAGGTGGTAGACACCCAGTTTCAAGAACTGGTCAGTCTGCAAAAGGTTTAAAAACAAGAGATAACAAGAGAACAGATAAGTTTATAATTCGAAGAAGAAAGAAAAAGAAAGGTTAAAATGACTAGATCAGTTTGGAAAGGTCCATTTGTTGAAGAAAGCTTGATTAAAAAAGCTGAAAAACAAAAAAATGAATCTGGAAAAAAACCTATTAAAACTTGGTCAAGAAAATCAACGATAATTCCAGATTTTGTTGGTTTAAGTTTTTTAATTTACAATGGTAAAAAATTTATCCCTCTTACTGTATCAGAGGATATGGTTGGTCATAAATTTGGAGAATTTGCACCAACAAGACAATTTTTTGGACATACACCTGCTGATAAGAAAGCAAAAGCTGAGGAAACTAAAACTGATGACAAGGATAAGAAATAAAAATGGTTAAAAAAGATAAAAAAGAAACAAATTTAGTGAGGTCGGTAAATAAAAATATCAGATCTAGTACTAGAAAGCTTAATCCAATTTTAAAAGGAATTGTTGGAAAGAAAGTTGATCTAGCGATAAGAGATCTTGATTTTTCAAATAAAAGAATATGTAAAGATATTAAGAAAACACTATCTTCAGCAATTGCAAATGCTGAGAACAATTTTCAATATGATATTGATAAACTTTTTGTCAAAGAAGCTTACTGTGGCAAACAAATTACTATGAAAAGGTTCAGACCAAGAGCGAAAGGAAGAGCAGCTCCAATCCTAAAACCATATTCAAATTTAACAATTATATTGTCAGAAAAATTAAAAACAAAAGAGGCTAAAGATGGGACAAAAGGTTAATCCAGTAGGTTTAAGACTAGGAGTAAATAGAGGATGGGACTCCGTTTGGTATGCTAAAAAAAAGGATTTCGGTAAATTTTTAATCGAAGACTTTAAAATAAGAGAATACATAAAAAAAAACGTCATTAACTCTGGAGTTTCAAAAGTGATGATAGAAAGAACTTCAAAAAAATGTTTTGTAACAATTTATACCTCAAGACCTGGTTTTGTAATTGGTAAAAAGGGAAGTGATATTGAAAAGATCAAAGAAAAATTATCTAAACTAACTACAAATGAGGTAAATCTTAATATTAAAGAAGTAAAAAAACCAGAGACAAACAGTTATTTAGTAGCTGAAAATATATCTCAACAATTGGTTAAAAGAATTTCCTATAGAAGAGCTATGAAGAGAGCTATGCAGTCAGCATTAAGATTAGGAGCAAAGGGTATAAAAGTTTCTGTAAGTGGGAGATTAGGTGGAAACGAAATCGCAAGGACAGAATGGTTAAGAGACGGAAGTATACCTTCCCATACCCTACGGGCTGACATAGATTATGCAGAGGCAGAGGCTTTAACCACATATGGAATTATTGGTATTAAAGTTTGGATATATAAAGGTGAAATTTTTACAAAAGAGTTTAGTCAGGAAACAAACAAGAGATAACTATGCTACAACCAACTAGAACAAAATTTAGAAAAGCTCATAAAGGTCGTATCCACGGAAATGCATCTAGATGTAATAAAATGAATTATGGTTCTTTTGGACTAAAAGCATTGCAGCCAGAAAGAGTAATTTCAAAACAAATAGAGGCAGCTAGAGTCGCTTTAACAAGACATATGAAAAGACAAGGTAGAGTTTGGACGAGAGTTTTTCCAAATATACCCGTTTCAAAAAAACCAACTGAGGTAAGAATGGGAAAAGGTAAAGGTTCACCGGAATTTTGGGCATGTAGAGTTAAACCAGGAAGAATTTTATTTGAAGTAGATGGAGTATCTGAACAAATAGCAAAAGAAGCACTATATAAAGCTTCTGCAAAACTTCCGATTAAAACAAAGTTTATAAGAAGGATCTCGTAATGAAGAAAAATGAAATAAAGAAATTTACTAAGGATCAAGCATTAAAAAATTTAGATAAACTAAAAAAAGATTTGTTTAATTTGAGATTCCAAAAAACAAACGGACAACTTACAAATCCATCAAAGATATCTCAAACTAAAAAAGACATTTCAAGAATGAAAACACTAATTGGAAGGAAAAAAAGTGCCTAAAAAAATATTAAATGGAATTGTGGTGAGCGATAAACCAAATAAGACAATAACAGTTATGGTTGAAAGAAAATATCAACACCCTACTTTAAAAAAAGTAGTAAAAGTAAGAAAAAAATTTAGTGCACATGATGAAAATAATAAATTTAAAAACGGAGATAAGGTGAAGATAATTGAATGTAGACCTTACTCAAAAACAAAAAAATTTGAAGTACTGGGAGACAATAAATGATACAGGTACAAACTGAATTATTTGTAGCAGATAATACAGGTGCGAAAAAAATAGAGTGTATAAAAGTGCTTGGAGGCTCAAAAAGAAGATACGCGAGTATTGGTGACACAATTGTTGTTGCTGTAAAGGAAGCTATCCCTAAGGGCAAAGTTAAAAAAGGTTCAGTTCATAAAGCTGTAGTTGTTAGGGTTAAAAAAGGAATTCACAGAGACGATGGATCAAAAGTTAGATTCGATAATAATGCAGCTGTTTTGACAGATGACAAAGGTGAACCTATTGGTACTAGAATTTTTGGACCTGTTACTAGAGAATTAAGAAGTAGAGGACAAATGAAAATAATATCATTAGCTCCGGAGGTAATATAAATGATCAAGAAAGGCTCAAATGTCAAAGTACTTGTTGGAAAAGATAAAAACAAAACAGGTGAGATTATAGAATTAGATAGAAAGAGGAATAGAGCAAAGATTAAAGGAATAAACATGATAAAAAAACATCTTAAAACTACAAAAGAAAGAAAAGGTGGAATAGTAGATAAAGAAAATTTTGTTCATTTATCAAATCTCAAATTGGATCAAAAACAAGATAAAAAAAAGGCAGTTAAAAAATGATACCAAGATTAAAAACATTGTATCACAAGGAAATTAAAACCACGCTTAAAGAAAAATATGGTTTTAAAAATCTTAACATGGCACCAAAATTTGAAAAGGTTGTTTTGAATATGGGTCTAGGAATAGACGGAAACGACTCAAAAATATTTAAATCTTGCGAAGAGGATTTAGCCAAAATTGCAGGGCAAAAACCAGTTTCAACAAAATTTAAAAAATCCATTTCAAATTTTAAGACACGTAAAGATACGAAAGCAGGACTGAAGGTTACTTTACGAAAAAATAAAATGTATGAATTTATAGATAGACTTGTAAACATTGCGCTTCCAAGAATAAAAGATTTTAGAGGACTTTCCTCAAAAGGTTTCGATAAGTTTGGTAATTTCACCTTTGGTGTAAAGGAGCATATAATATTTCCTGAGGTAAATTTTGATAAGGTAGATAAAATAAGAGGTCTAGATATTACAATAGTAATAAATTCAAACTCAAAAGAACATAGCTTAGAATTATTAAAGAAATTTAATTTTCCATTTAGAGAAGAAAGGAGCAACTAATGGCTAAACTCAGTTCAATAAATAAGAATAATAGGAGAAGAAAGTTATCAGATAGATTTTATGCAAAAAGAAAAAAACTAAAAATAATTATAATGAACAAAAAATTACCTCTAGAGGAAAGGTTTAAAGCTCAACAAAAATTGTCAAAATTACCAAGAAATTCGGCGAAGACTAGAGTAAGAAATAGATGTGAAATTACAGGTAGACCGCACGGTGTTTACAGAAAATTAAGAATATCAAGAATAGCTCTTAGACAATTGGGTCTACAGGGTAAAATTCCTGGTATGATAAAATCAAGTTGGTAGAAAGGAAAATTATATGAGTTTAACAGATCCAATAGGAGATATGCTAGCGAGAATAAAAAACTCGCAATTAAGAAATCATAAAAAAGTAGAAATGCCCTCCTCAAATTTTAAGATGAAGATTGCAGATGTTTTAAAAAATGAAGGTTATATAAACGGGTTTAATGTTGATAAAAACGATAACAAACAAGTTTTAATTATTGATTTAAAGTATAATTCTGGATCTCCAGTTATAAGTGTAATTGAGAGAGTATCAAAACCGGGTAGAAGAGTTTTTTCTAGTGCTCAAAGTTTACCAAAAATAAATAACGGACTAGGAATTGCAATTATATCTACGCCAAAAGGTGTTATGACAGATATAGATGCAAGAAAACAAAAAGTTGGTGGAGAAATAATTTGTAAGGTATTTTAATGTCTAAAATAGGTAAAATAAGTATTAATATTCCAGAGAAGGTCAAAGTTGCTTTAGCAGGATCGGATATCAATATAGAGGGTCCTCTGGGTAAACAAAAGTTAAAAATTAATTTAGAGATGTTCGATTTTAAAATTGATGATGGTAAAAACGTTTCAATAAAACCAAAGAAACTAGACGATCATACAAAAAGATTATGGGGAATGAATAGAAGTTTAATTAATAATGCAATTATAGGCACTAGTAAGGGTTTTGAAAAAGTACTTGAGCTAAGTGGAGTAGGTTACAGAGCAGCATTAAAAGGAAAACAATTAAATCTTCAACTAGGTTTTAGTCATGATATTAATTTTGATATTCCCGAAGATGTAAAAATTTTGGTTGAAAAACAAACAACTATTAAAATATCAGGTGTTGATAAACAAAAAGTTGGCATGATTGCATCAAAAATTAAATCTTTTAGACCACCTGAACCCTACAAAGGAAAAGGAATTAAAGAAAAAGGTCAATATATCTTAAGAAAAGAGGGTAAAAAGAAATAATGAAATTAAGCACGTTACAAAGAAAAAAATTTAGAGTGAGAAATAAGCTTAAAAATAATTCTAAAAATGATCGTTATAGATTAAGCGTATCTAGAAGTTTAAAAAACATTTCGGCTCAAATCATAGATGATGCAAATAGTAAAACTATCCTTTCAGCTTCATCTAATGAAAAGGGCATGAAATCTGGAAAAACAAACAAAACAGAGCTCTCAAAAATAGTTGCCGAAAAACTAGCTAAAAAAGCTGGAGAAAAAAATATTAAGAAAATTTATTTTGATAGAGGGCAATTTAAGTACCACGGAAGAGTAAAGATTTTTGCTGAAACATTAAGAAAAAACGGAATGGAATTTTAATATGTCAAAAGAAAATGAATTTATAGAAAAACTTGTTCACGTAAACAGAATTACAAAAGTTGTTAAGGGTGGTAGAAGATTTGGTTTTTCTGCATTAGTCGTCGTTGGAAATCAAAGTGGAAAAATTGGTATTGCGCATGCAAAATCTAAACAAGTTCCAGATGCTATAAAAAAAGCTAATGAAATGGCTAGAAGAAATCTAATTCAAATACCCTTAAGAGAGGGAAGAACTATTCATCATGATGTTTCTGGTAAAGACGGCGCTGGAAAAATCAAAATGAGAGCAGCACCTAAAGGAACAGGTATTATTGCTGGTGGACCTGTTAGAGCTGTATGTGAAGTATTAGGTATAAAAGACATTGTTGCTAAATCACTAGGAACTGCAAATCCCCACAATGTTATTAGAGCATGTCTTAAAGCTTTAAAAAAACAAAATTCTCCAAAACAAATATCAATTATAAGAAATAAGAAAATTTCAGAAATCATAGAAAAAAGAGGATAACGATGCTTAATGGTTTAACTAAATTGAAAACTAAAAAAATCAGAGTTGGAAGAGGTATTGGATCTGGAAAAGGCAAAACTTCTGGAAGAGGTGTTAAAGGACAAAAATCAAGATCTGGTGTTGCAATTAAAAGTTTTGAAGGTGGCCAAATGCCTTTGTATAGAAGATTACCTAAAAGAGGTTTTAATTCAATCAATAAAAATAAAATAGGGAAATTAAACTTAGGTGATTTACAACTGTTTATAGAGTCAAAAAGAATAAAATCATCTGAAAAAATAGATATAAAATATTTACATAGTTCTAAAATTTTAAAAAAAAAGTATGAAAAAATAAAAATACTTGGTCAGGGTGAAATCAAAGATAAGTTAAATTTAGAAGTTCATTATTTATCTAATTCAGCAAAAGAAAAACTTTCAAAAAACGGCTCAACAATCAAAATTTTAGAGAGCAAATAAAAAAATCATATGAGTACAATGACACAAAATAACGATTTAAGAAATCGTATAATTTTTACTATATTAATTCTAGCAGTTTACAGATTTGGAACATTTGTTCCTTTACCCGGTATAGACCCTGATCAACTGAAGATTATGATGGAAGGAAATCAAAAAGGCCTACTTGGCATGTTTAATGTTTTTGCAGGTGGTGCTGTAAGTCGTATGGCGATATTTGCTTTAGGAATAATGCCTTACATCTCATCTTCTATTATAGTTCAGTTACTTACGGGAGTTTCTGATTATTTTAAAAATTTAAAAAGTCAGGGTACAATTGGAAGACAAAAAATTACACAAATTACAAGATATGGAACAGTTCTTTTAGCAACTATTCAGGGATATGGCTTGTCAGTTGGACTTGAGTCATCAGAAAATTTAGTCATTAATCCAGGTATATTTTTTAAAGTTACTACCGTGACGACTATTGTAGCTGGTACTATTTTTTTAATGTGGCTTGGAGAACAAATTACTCAAAGAGGAATTGGTAATGGAATTTCACTAATTATCTTTTCTGGTATTGTTGCCGAAATACCTAGAGCATTAGTTACTACATTCGAGTTAGGTAGAACAGGTGCCATATCATCAACTATGATAATTTTTATCTTCATTCTACTGGTAGCTACAATTATGTTTATCGTCTTTATGGAAAGAGCTTTAAGAAAAATATTGATAAATTATCCAAAAAGACAAATGGGTAATAAGATGTATGGAGGAGACTCTTCTCATTTACCTTTAAAAATAAATACAGCAGGTGTAATACCGGCTATTTTCGCTTCAGCTTTGCTACTGTTACCTGCTACACTTACAAACTTTAACATTAGTGAAAGTGATAACGTGTCTTCTTTCTTATCTTTCTTTTCACAAGGTCAACCTTTGTACATGATTTTATATGCCTCAGGAATTATCTTTTTCACTTTCTTTTACACTTCTATTGTATTCAATCCAGATGAAACAGCTGAGAATTTAAGAAAATATGGTGGCTTTGTACCAGGGATAAGACCAGGTGAAAGCACTGCAAGATATATAGAGGAAATTTTGACAAGGCTCACAACTATTGGAGCGTTATATCTAACGTTAGTTTGTTTAATGCCAGAATTTTTAATAGCAAACTATCCTATACCTTTCTATTTAGGCGGCGCTTCAGTCTTAATTGTCGTAGTCGTAGCAATTGATACTGTAACCCAAATTCAGACTAGATTAATGAGTGCCCAGTACGAACAACTTATTAAAAAAACCAAATTTGGAAGATAGTAGTGAATATAATTTTATTTGGTCCTCCAGGCGCAGGTAAAGGTACTCAAGCAAAATTTCTCGTCCAAATATTAAATAATTTTCAAGTTTCAACAGGAGATATGTTGAGGGATGAAATCAAAAAAGATACTGAAATTGGTAAGAAAATTATAAATTATATGAATGAAGGAAAATTTGTTAGTGATGAAATTGTTAACAGCCTTATGAAAAAGGTAATTTTTGATAGCTCAAAAAAAGGAAAATTAATTTTTGATGGTTATCCTAGAACTATAGAACAAGCAAAAAATTTAGATTTATTATTGACAGAGTCTAAACAACAAATTGATTTTATTTTCTTTTTAAACGTGAATAAAGAAACCATAATAAAAAGAATTGAAAAAAGGAAAGTTGAAGAAAAAAGAGGGGATGATGATCTAGATACAATTCTTAAAAGATATGACACTTATTTAAAAACTACCTCACCAGTATTAGATTATTATTCATCTAAACAAAACTTTTATAAGCTTGATGGAAACCTGGAAATTGATCAAATAAACAAGCAAATCAAGGGCTTTTTAAACTTATAAAAAGTTGACTTTAAATTTTCATCTTATATAAAAGGCTAAATTTTATCTCAAATTATGGCTCGAATTGCAGGTGTAAATATCCCACAGAATAAAATCGTCCAAATAGGACTTACATATATTTATGGTATCGGGGATAAGTTTTCTAAACAAATCTGTAAGGAATTAGAAATACCAAAATCAAAAAGAGTGAATGAACTAACTGACGACCAAATTCTAAAAATTAGAGAATATATCGACCAGCATTTTTCAGTTGAGGGAGATTTAAGAAGAGAAAATTCAATGAGCATAAAAAGATTAATTGATCTTGCTTGCTACAGAGGTTTTCGACATAAAAAAAAATTACCTGTAAGAGGTCAAAGAACTAGATGTAATGCGAGAACAAGAAAAGGTAAGGCAATTGCTATTGCAGGTAAAAAATTAACACCATTAAAGAAATAGTTTAAAATGGCTGATAAGAAAAAAGTAGAAAAAAAAGTTGACGAGAAAGCAGATGTAAAATCAGTAAAAAAAAGTTCTTATTCTAAAAAGAAAAAAGTTAAAAAGAATATTGTAAATGGTATAGCTTATGTTCAGTCAACGTTTAATAATACAATTGTATCAATAGCTGATACCCAAGGTAACGTTGTATCCTGGGCATCTGCCGGACAAAAAGGTTTTAAAGGTTCTAGAAAGTCAACACCCTATGCAGCACAAATAGCAGCTGATTCAGCTGCATCAAAAGCCTTAGAATATGGTATGAAAACTTTAACTGTTGAAATCAAAGGACCAGGTTCAGGAAGAGAAACTGCTTTGCGTGCATTACAAGCAAGAGGTTTTAAAATTTTATCTATCAAAGATACTACACCGATGCCTCATAACGGAACAAGACCACCAAAAAAAAGGAGAGTTTAATGGAAACTGCTAATGTAAATTTAAAAAATTGGAAATCATTAATTAAACCTGGAAAGTTGGATATTAATTTAAATGATGATAAATCATACGCTAAAATTGTAGCTGAACCTCTTGAAAAAGGTTATGGTTTAACTTTAGGTAACTCACTAAGAAGGATTTTATTGTCTTCAATTAGAGGTACCGCTGTAACAGCAATTCAAATTGATGGAGTGCTTCATGAGTTTACTTCTATTAAAGGAGTAAGAGAAGATGTAACTGATATTGTTCTTAATGTAAAATCTTTAGCATTAAAAAGTACTTCAGAGGGTCAAAAAAAATTGGTGTTAGATGCAAAAGGGCCAGGAGTAATTAAAGCATCTGATATAACAAAAATTAACGAAATAGAAATTTTAAATCCAGACTTGGTAATTTGTAATTTAGATGAAAATACAAATTTCCACATGGAGATGACAATAGGTAACGGAAAAGGTTATGTTCCTGCAGAACTTAACAAACCAGATGAACCACCTTTAGGTCTTATACCTATTGACTCGCTTTTTAGTCCAGTAAAAAAAGTATCTTATTCTGTTAGCACAGCTCGTGAGGGAAAAGCTCTGGACTACGACAAATTAATAATGGAAATAGAAACTAACGGTTCTATTTCTGCAGAGGATGCATTAGCGTACTCAGCTAGAATTTTTCAAGATCAATTAGGAATGTTTGTTAACTTTGATGAACCAAAAGAAGTTACTATAACTGAAAAACCAAGTGAACCAGAGTTTAACAAAAACTTGCTAAGAAAGGTTGATGAATTGGAGCTTTCTGTAAGATCAATGAACTGTCTTAAAAATGATAATATTATTTATATCGGAGATTTAGTTCAAAAGTCAGAAGGTGAAATGTTAAGAACTCCAAATTTTGGAAGAAAATCTCTCAATGAAATAAAAGAAGTTTTAAATGGTATGTCATTATATCTAGGTATGGAAATACCTAATTGGCCACCAGACAATATAGCTGAATTATCTAAAAAGTTAGAGGAAAGTATCTAATAATGAGACATAGACTTGGTTATAAAAAACTTAATAGAACATCTGAGCATAGAAAAGCTTTAATTAAAAATATGCTTAATAATTTGATTAAATACGAGCAAATAATTACCACATTACCTAAAGCAAAAGTACTAAAGCCACAAGCTGATAAAATTATAACTTTAGGCAAAAAAAAAAATCTGCAAAATACGAGGAGATTAGTATCTCAACTCCAAGACAAAACTAATGCAAACAAAGTTATAAAAACTTTATCAAAAAGATATGAAAAAAGATCTGGAGGATACACTAGAATTGTAAAAGCTGGATTTAGATATGGTGATAATGCACCATTAGCTGTAATAGAATTTGTAGATAGAGACGTTGAAGCAAAAAGAAAATTTAAGAAAAAGAAATCACAAGATAAACCTGCTAAGACAGAGGAAAAAAAATCAGCTACAGCATAATTAGATAATGAATAAGTCCTACATTATTAAGGAAATTTATTCAGGTATGCGTATAGATAGATGGATAAGAAATAACATAGCTTCTCTACCACAATCATTAATCGAAAAATCTTTAAGAAAAGGTAGAATTAAAGTGAATATTAAAAAAGTAAATAGTTCCTATAAATTAAAAACAGGAGACAAAATTAAGTTTTTCAATTTTACTTTTGAAGTTAATAAACACAAGGTATTAAATAAAAAATTTTCTCCATCTTCAAAACTCTTAAAAGTTCATGAGAACAGAATATTAGAAAATAATGATGATTTTATAGTAATAGACAAAAGTCCAGGCGTACCGGTTCAAGGTGGAACAAAATCAAAAAAAAACTTAATTGATATACTTGCGTCTAGTGAATTTTTTAAGGATACAAAGCCCTTTCCAGTTCATAGATTGGATAAGGAAACATCTGGCATAATGATTATTTCTAAAAATCATAATTCAGCAAGATTATTAACAACTTTATTTAGACTAAGAAAAATTCATAAAACTTATTTAGCCGTATGTCACGGTCACATAGGTAAAAAAAAAGGTGAATTAAAAAATGAACTTATAACATTTGAAAATGATAAAAAGAAAATTGAGAAAGCAATTACTTATTATAAAGTTCTCTCTGAAACAAATTCAACTTCATTTCTTGAGCTCAAACCAGTAACAGGAAGAAAACATCAGTTAAGAAAACAATTAGCCTTAATAAATAATCCAATTGTTGGAGATAAAAAATATATTCTATCAAATAAAAAAATTAAAAGTGACAAAGACCTTATGTTACATGCTTATTCTTTGAAATTTTATATAAATAATAAAAAATTCTTTTATAAAGCAAATCCACCTGCTGTGTTCAACAAGTATTTAAATAAAAAAAAACTTAATATTTTAAATTTTTGATAAGATTTATTTTAAGTCTATTAATTATTTTATCTTTTGGGATTTTTTTAAAATTATCGATTTTTGAAATACCTTTATCTGAAATGCCACAAGGTATAATCTTTTTATAACTATTTAAATTGTTTGAAAGGTTTAATGAAAATCCGTGAAATGCAATCCATTTTTTTACTCGAAAACCTATTGCTGCAATTTTTTTTTCTTCTTTTTTATCTAAAACCCAAATACCTATATTTTTCCTATCACTGAAAGAGCTTATCTTAAAATCATTTAAAGTCTCTATAATGGAATTTTCAATAGCTGTTATAAATTTTCTTATGTCTTTTTTTCTTTTAGAGATATCTAAGACAAAGTAGCAAATTAACTGACCTGGGCCGTGCCATGTTATTTTCCCACCTCTATTAGTTTTAACTATTTTTACACTTTTATCTAAAACATCCTTTTGGTTAAAGTTTACACCACATGTATAAACAGACTTGTGTTCTAAAAACCAAATTAATTCTTCATTTCTATTCTGAGAAACTTGATGAACTCTTTCATCGAGATATTCAATAGCTTCTTCATATTTTACTGGTTTTTTTGATATTTTGATCTCCATAAGAATTTAAAAATTGTATTATATTTAATTTGTATTAATAGTTCTAATAATTTTTATAGGATTTAAAATGAGCAATTTGAAAAAAAAAATCGATAAAAAAGTAAACTTTGAATTTAATAAAGAATATATCAAAGTAATAGAAGAAAAAATTCAAAAAAACGATGTAAATTTTATTACTAATTCTTTTAGAGAGATGCACCCTGCTGATGCAGCAGATATTATTGAACACCTAAGCCAAGGCGATAGAGAAAATCTTATCAAATTAAATAATTTTAAATTAGATCCGGAATTATTCGTAGAATTAAATGAAAACATTCAATCTGAAATTATAAAATTACTTTCTACTGCTTCTATAATATTTATTCTTAAAAACTTAGAGTCCGATGATGCTATAAAAATATTAGAAAACATTGAAGAAAAAAGTAAAAATGAAATTCTAAGTTCTTTACCACCTAAAGATAGATTTGCTTTATTAGAAAGTTTAAGTTACCCCGAAGACTCTGCTGCACGTATTATGCAGAGAGAATTTACAGCTATTCCAAGTAATTGGTCTGTCGGACAAACAATTGATTATTTAAGAGAAAATAAAGATCTTCCTGAACAATTTTTAGAAATTTATATTATTGATAATGAATTTAAACCTCTTGGAACTGTCCCTTCATCAAAAGTTTTGAGAACCCCTCGTGAAAGTAAAATGGTTGAAATTATGTTGGAGTCTCAAGTAACTATCCCAGTTGATATGGATCGAGAGGAAGTTGGAAGACTCTTTGAAAATTACAATCTTAATTCAGCAGCTGTAATTGATAAAACAAAAAAATTAGTTGGCATGATTACTAGTGACGACATTTTAACTGTCCTTAAAGAAGAGGCAGAGGAAGATACTTTAAGACTAGCTGGTGTTGGTGATGAAGAAATTACTGATGGAGTAATTAAAAAAACACAAAGACGATTTAATTGGCTCTTATTAAATCTTTTTACAGCCTTTTTAGCAACTTGGGTTATTAGTAAATTTGGTGCAACTATTGAACAAATGGTTGCTCTAGCTTTTTTAATGCCAATAGTAGCTTCAATGGGTGGTAATGCTGGAATGCAAACACTGGCTGTAACTATTCGTGGTATAGCTACAAATGATTTAACAAATAGCAACTTTTTAAAAATTGTTTTAAAAGAATTTAATATTGGGGTTCTTAACGGGATTATTTTTGCAATAATAAGTGCTTTAATAGTTCAACTTTGGTTTAAAGATTATGTTTTATCCATAATCATTTCTATTTCGATGATATTAAATATGATTGTTGCTGGCTTGTTTGGCATTTTAATTCCAGTGACATTAAAAAAACTTAATATTGACCCAGCGATAGCATCAAGCGTGTTTGTAACAACTGTTACAGATGTGATTGGTTTTTTATCCTTTTTAGGTATTGGTGCATACTTCTTTTACGGTTAAAAATTATCAATTAATCTCACTTTCTTAATATAAAAACATACAAAGAGTTTTAAATTTTTTTTGTTAAAAACTGGACTAAGATTATTTTTGTTTCTCAATTCTAAATATTCAATTTTAATATTACTGTTGCTTTTAATACTTTGAAGTAAATAAGTTTTTTTAGTATCTTTTTTTATATTTTTGAACACTTCAATTATTTTTTGTGTAAATTTTTGCGCTATTATAATACTTTTGTTATCAAGTAATTTGTTTCTGGATGAGTAGGGTAGTGAACTACTCATTCTAATGGTTTTACATAACACAACTTTTGTTTTAAATCTTTTTTTTACAAAATTTTTGATTAAGAAATACTGTTGAAAATCTTTTTCTCCTAAAAAAATCTTTTTAACCTTAAGATCTTTTAAAAATTTATTTATAACAGCTAAAACTCCCTCAAAATGCCCTGGTCGATATTTACCGCATAATACCTTGTATTTTTTGTTAATACTAATTTTTTTTGGAGTATTTTTTGAGTAGATGTCTTTTATGTTTGGTACCAGAACATAATCTACTTTAAGCTTCCTTAAAATTTTTATATCTTTATTTAATGTTCTTGGGTAATTTTTATAATCGGTTTTCCGGTTAAATTGTGACGGATTAATGAATATACTTACTAAGGTTTTGTCACATGTTTTTTGGCAATTCCTAACTAAACTAATATGTCCTTTATGTAAACTGCCCATTGTTGGGACAAATCCTATACTTGCCTTAAAATTAACTTCTTTATTAAGTTTATTAATACTTTTAAAAATAATCATTTATGGTAATTGAGTTAGTATAAGATTTTATGATTAAACAAGCAATAATACCTTTGGCTGGTTTAGGCACAAGACTTTTACCTTTAACTAGCGTTTTTGCAAAAGAATTATTACCTATCAATGGAAAGCCCGGAATACAATATATTTTAGACGAATGTATTGAAGCAGGAATTAAAGAAGTTGTCTTTATTATTTCTAAAAAAAAACAAATGATAAAAAATTATTTTCATAACGACAAATTTTATAAGAAAATTATAAAGAAAAAAAAAGATCCAAGAATTATAAAAGAATATAAGCAAATCTTAAAATATAAAAAAATGATTAAATTTGTGTATCAAAATAAACCCCTTGGTACTGGCGATGCAGTTTTGAAGACGAAAAAATATATTAAAGACAAGTTTTTCTTAATGCTTCTGCCTGATGATCTAATAATAAAAAAGAATTGTTCTAAATCTATGATAAAAATTCATAGACGCTACAAATCTTCTGTTATGGCAAGTATGAATGTGAATAAAAAAACAGTTTCAAGATGGGGCATATTTAAATTAAATAAAAAATTAGATAGGAATAATTACTTAATCAAAGATGTAATTGAAAAACCATCTATTGCTAGCGCTCCTTCAAACAAAGCGGTAATAGGAAGGTATATTCTACCTAAGAAAATATTTTCTAAATTATCAAAACAAAAACCAGGCAAGGGCGGAGAAATTCATATTACGGATGCAATTCAATCTTTAATTAATGAAAACAGCAAGTTCATCGCTCATAATTTTTCAGGCAAATACTTAGATTGTGGAAGTATGAATGGTTATATAAAATCTACTTTGGAGATAGCCAAATCATGAAATTATGTATGATAGGAACAGGCTATGTAGGATTAGTTAGTGGTGTATGCTTTGCAGACTTAGGCAATGAAGTTATTTGTGTAGATAAAGATTTAGATAAGATTAGTTCCCTTAAAAAAGGAAAAGTTCCAATTTATGAGCCTGGACTTTCAGAATTAGTAATTAAAAATTTTAGAAATAAAAGATTAAATTTTTCAACAGATCTAAAAAAATCTGTTAAAGAGTCGGACATAATTTTTATTTGTGTTGGAACACCTACAAAAAAAGGTGGAAGCTCAGCAGATTTGAGTCAAATCTATAATGTAACTAAGGAGATAAGTTCCTCTATTAATAGATTTAAAATTATTATAACAAAATCAACAGTCCCTGTAACCACAGGTGATGAGATTGAAAAAATTTTATCTAGAAAAAACAGTAAAAAAAAATTTTCAGTAGTTTCTAATCCAGAATTTTTGAGAGAAGGTGAGGCTATAAGAGATTTTTCTTATCCTGATAGAGTGGTAATTGGAACGAATGACAAAAAAGCTGGCAAAATTATGAAAAATCTTTATAACCCACTTATTTCTAAAGGAGCTTCATATTTACAAACATCTAGAAGAGCAGCAGAATTAATCAAATACGCCTCTAACGCTTTCTTAGCGACCAAAATAACTTTTATTAATGAAATAGCAAATCTATGCGAAAAAACTGGGATTAATGTGGAAGATATATCTATAGGAATGGGTTTAGATAAAAGAATAGGTAGTAGATTTCTCAGAGCAGGCCCTGCCTACGGCGGATCTTGTTTTCCAAAAGATACAAAAGCAATCATTTCAACTGCTGACAAATTTAAAACTAACTTATCAGTGGTAAAATCTGTAATTAAATCGAATGAAAATAGATCAAAGATTTTATTAGATCGAATTTATAGAATGTTAAATAAAAAAATAAAGAATAAGAAAATAACTTTTTTAGGTGTAACATTTAAGGCAAATACTGATGATATGAGAGATTCATCAAGTCTTAAAATGATACCGTGGTTATCAAGAAAAGGAGCTATAATAAAATACTTTGATCCAACAGGTTATAAAAATGAATTTTCAAAATTAAAAAATGTTACTAACAAAACATCAATTAAAGATGCTGTTCAAAATTCGGATCTTGTTATTTTACACACTGAATGGAATGAATTTAAATCAATAAATTTTAAAAATTTAGTTAAGGGTAAAAAGTTTATTATTTTTGATATGAGAAATTTGTATTCTTCTTTAAAAATTAAACAACAAGGTTTTAAATATTATAGTGTTGGAAAATAAAATTTATTTCAACTCAAATATTGAATCTACTTCTACCGAAACACCTAACGGTAAACTGTTTGTACTTACAGCAGCCCTAGTATGCATCCCAGCATCTCCAAAAACTGAAGCAATTAGATCTGATGCACCATTTAATACTTTAGGTTGATCTATAAATTCATCTGTTGAATTAACAAATCCTGTTAATTTTACACACGATTTTATTTTTGATAAATCATTATCACAAGCTTTTTTTACTTGCGCAATAATACTTAACGCACATCTTTTGGCAGCATTATAACCAGCTTCTGTATCTAAATCTTTCCCAATTTTTCCTTTTATTAACTGACCACTTTCATCAATAGAAATTTGTCCAGAAACAAATAACATTTTTCCTGAAACTTTTGTCGCCACATAATTTCCAACGGGCGCTTTTGCCTCGGGAAGATTTATTCTTAATTCTTTTATTTTTTCTTCATAACTCATTTTGATTTCCTTTTTTTTGATTTTTTTGTTTTATCGTATTCTTTCCGCTTCTCAATCAATATCAAAGCTTCTTCCATTGTCAATTCTGTTGGATCCTTTTCTTCAGGAATAGTTGCATTAAGAGATTTATACTTTATATAAGGCCCATATTGTCCCTTCATAACTCTTACAGGTTTTTTATCTTCAGGATGTTCACCTAAGTCTTTGATCATTGATGAAGACATTCTTCCAGGTTTTGCCTCAGATATTAAAGTTATGGCTCTGTTTAAACCAATTGAAAATAATTCATCTACACTTTCAATTCTTGCGGATTTATTTTCACACTTTAAGTACGGTCCAAATCTACCAACGTTGACTGTAATTTCTTTACCAATATCTGGATGAGTACCTAAAATTTTAGGTAGAGAGCATAGATATTTTGCTTTTTCTAAATCTATATTTTCTATGTCTAATCCTTTAGGGATTGATACATTTTTTAAATTATTTTCCTCTTTCTTTATTTTTCTTTTTTTTGTTTTTACTATTTCATCTTCTAATAATTCGTATTGTAAATAAGGACCAAATCTTCCATTTTTTAAATAAATTTCTTTATCATTATCGTTTTTACCAATTAATTTAGGTTCCGCTAAATTTATTTGTTGAGATGCCTTAATCTTTGAAAGCGGTCTTGTAAACTTGCAATCTGGATAGTTAGAACAACCAATAAATGCACCACCCCTAAAACTATTTTTTAAACTTAATGTACCTTCACCAGAAACGCATGTTTTGTTATATAATTTGCAGTTTCTATCAATTTTACCATCATTATTTCTTTCAAATATTAGATCCCCCAAACTTTCATTTAACATATCAAGAACTTCTCTAGTTCTTATCTCTTTTACAGATAAGACATTTTTATTAAAATCCTGCCAAAATTGATCTAATACACTTAGCCAATTTTCTTTTCCTGAGGTTATGTCATCTAATTGATCTTCTAATTTTGCAGTAAAGTCATAATCAACATATCTTGCAAAAAGTTTTTCAAGAAAGGCAGATAAAAGTTTTCCTCTATCAGTTGGGAAAAATCTTTTATTAACAACGTCTGCATAACCTCTATTAGATATTACTGAAATAATACTTGCGTATGTAGAAGGACGACCGATACCTAATTCCTCTAATTTTTTAACTAAACTAGCTTCAGAATATCTTGGGGGTGGTTGTGTAAAATGTTGTTCATCTATAAAATCAGATATATTCACTTCTCCTTTTTCTACTTTTGGTAAAATATTTTCATCATTATTATCATCATCTAAATTAATTACCTTCATGAAACCATCAAACACTATCGTTGAACCCGACGACTTAAAGATATGTTCATTGTTATTTGACTCAATAATAATTGTTTTTCTATCAAATTTTGCTGGTGTCATTTGTGAAGATAGAGCTCTTGACCAAATCAAGTTATATAATTTATTTTGATCTGAGCTTAAATATTTTTTCATTTTTTCAGGTGTATTACTTATTTCTGTTGGTCTTATAGCCTCATGAGCCTCTTGCGCATTTTTTGCCTTTTTACCCGAGTAATTAATTGGTTGATCAGGTAAATATTCATTACCAAAGTTATCACTTATGAAGTTTCTAAAAACTGGCAAAGCTTCTTTAGATATATTGGTACCATCTGTTCGCATGTAAGTGATTAATCCTTTTGTTTCACCTTCAATTTCAATACCCTGATACAGCCTTTGAGCAATTTGCATTGTTCTAGAAGCTCCAAAACCAAGTTTACTTGAAGCTGACTGTTGCATAGTTGAAGTTGTAAAAGGTCCAGAAGGATTTCTGGAATATATTTTTGATGTAATATCTGTAATTATGTATTTACCTTTTTTTATTTTTTCTATTGCTTGATTAATATCGTCTTTATTTTTGAAACTAAATTTTTCAATTTTTTTATTTTCAATTTGAAAAATATTTGATGTTATTAAATTTCCATCATTCGTTTTAAAATTTACTTTTAAAGACCAAAATTCCTCAGGCTTAAAAATTTCGATTTCATGTTCTCTTTCGGTTAAAAGTCTCAGAGCAACAGATTGTACTCTACCCGCTGATTTAGACCCTGGTAGTTTAGTCCAAAGTATGGGGGAAATATTAAAACCTACTAAATAATCTAAGGCACGTCTTGCCATATAAGCATTTACAAGATCAGATTCTATTTCTCTTGGATTTTCTATTCCATTTGTGACTGCCTTTTTAGTTATTTCATTAAAAACAACTCTTTCAATTTTTTTGTCCTTAAGTAATTTTTTTTCATTTAAAAATTCTTTAACATGCCATGCAATTGCTTCACCTTCTCTGTCAGGGTCTGTAGCAAGTATTATTTTTTTAGAGTCTTTTGCTACATCGGAAATTTCTTTTAAATATTTTTTAGAAAAACTATCAATTTCCCAAATCATCTTAAATTCATTTTCAGGATCTACTGAGCCATTCTTAGATGGAAGATCTCTAATATGTCCATAGCTAGCGAGGACTGTATAATCATTTCCTAGATATTTATTTATTGTTTTTGCCTTAGCAGGACTTTCAACAATTACTAGATTCATGTAAACAAAAAATCATAAATAAGATTGATAGTCAAATTAATAAATTTTTGATTTAGATTCTGTATTATTTCTCAAGCGTTTTATATTTTCTCTATGAGTGAAAAAAATCAAAATGAACATCATAAAGTAAAAATAGTAGTCAGAATTAGAATTATAAAAAAAGTGAAAAATTGGAATTGTTAAACTTGCAAGTAAAGAACTTAATGATGAAAATTTAAAAAGCATAAAAACAAAAATCCAAACAACTCCAAAAATTAAAGCAGTAAAAATATCTAAACAACAAAGAATTCCAAGATAAGATGCAACGCCTTTACCACCTTTAAATTTTAACCAAATAGGGAAGACGTGTCCTATAAAAATTGACAATGCAGATATATATATATAATCGTTCATGAAAAATTTTATATATAAAATTGGAAGAACAGCTTTTAATATATCGAAAACTAAAGTTGAGTAACCTAAAACTTTGTTACCAGCTCTTAATACATTTGTTGCACCAATATTACCAGATCCTATTTCACGAATATCTTTTTTTAAAAAAATTTTAGTTAAAAGTAATCCAAAGGGTATGGATCCAAATAAATAACTTACTAGTATAATAAAAAATAACTCAAAATTTAGCATTTATATAGTTCTGCGCCTTTAATATATGTATTAAGCACTTTACCTTGAAGTTTTTTATCCTCGATGCATGTATTCTTAGATTTACTGATCATATTTTCTTTTTTTACTATCCAAGGTTTAAATAAATCGACTATACAGAAGTCAGCATCGTTTCCTATAGATAAACTTCCTTTATCTATCTTTAATATTTTTGCAGGATTGCTTGTTAAACACTGAATTATTTTAGACAGTTTTAAAGACTCATTGTGAAATAACTCTAGAGCGAGGGATAATAAAGTTTCTATACCTGATGCACCAGTTGCAGCTTGAGAGAATGTTAACCTTTTTGACTCTTCGTCTTCAGGTTTGTGATCTGAAACTATGACTTCAATTAAATCCTGATTAATACCTTTTATTAATGAAAGTCTATCATCCTCTGTTCGAAGTGGGGGTGAAAGTTTTAAAAAAGTTCTAAAATCTCCAATATCATTTTCGTTAAGTGATAAGTTATTAATAGAAACTCCAGTTGTAAAGTTTACATTATCTTTACTGCGCTTAATTACTTCTAAAGATTTTGCTGAAGATATTTGTGAGATATGATACCTGCAATTATAATCTTGAAGTAAACTTAAATCTCTTTCAACAATTATTTTCTCTGCATAATCTGGTATTCCATGTAGACCCAGTTTAGTTGCGATAATCCCATCATTCACCTGGCCGTTTTTTGCTAATTCAAAATCTTCTGCATGTTGTATGATTAAAGAGTTCAAATCGTAAGCAGATTTCATTATTCTAGACATTACTCTTGTGTTTTGAATTGTTTTTATTCCATCCGTGAAACCAATTATTCCTTTTTTTTGTAAAAGGCCAAACTCATTCATATTATTACCTTCAAGATTTTTAGTCAAAGTAGCCGTTGGGAATATATTTATTTTTGATTTATCTCGTCCTCTCCTTTTTAAAAAATCAACCATGGAAACGTTATCAATAACAGGTGAAGTATTTGGCATTGTGACAACAGATGTAACCCCACCTGCTAAGGCTGCATTACTTAATGTTTTAAAATTTTCTTTATACTCAAAGCCTGGCTCACCAACAAAAACCCTCATATCGATTAAACCAGGAAATATATATTTTTCTTTGAGATCTATGAATTTTTCACGTGAGGGAATATTATTTTTATTTACTTTTTTTCCTATCGCCTCAATTTTTCCATTCTCATTAATAATTAAACCACCTAATTCCTCTACGGAATTAGCTGGATCAATTATGTTTGCATTTAAAAAATATTGTTTCTTCATTTTTCACAAAAAATTTTTAAACAGGCCATTCTTACCGCAACACCTAACTCAACCTGTTCTTTGATTACGCTTTTATTTATATCGTCAGCAAGTTTGGTATCAATTTCAATACCTCTATTCATTGGCCCAGGATGCATAATTATTGCATCTTTCTTTGCTTTTTCTAGTTTGTCAGGAGTTAAGCCATAATACTCATAATATTCTCTATTTGACGACAAAAATGAACTACTCATCCTCTCATTTTGTAACCTTAACATCATAACTATATCACAATCTTTTACACCTTCTTTCATATTTGAAAATGTTTTAACTCCAAATTTTTCAATATCTTTTGGCATTAGATTTGTTGGGGCAACTATATTTACCTCAGCACCTAACATGTTTAATAAAAAAATATTTGATCTAGCTACTCTTGAGTGTAAAATGTCTCCACAAATAGCAATTCGCAAACCTTCAATTTTTTTCTTTTTTTCGATTATTGTAAGTGCATCAAGTAAAGCTTGTGTTGGATGTTCACGTCTACCATCACCAGCATTTAAAACTGAACAATTTACTTTCTGTGAAAGAAGATTTGACGCTCCACTATCTTGATGTCTTACTACAATTATATCTGGATGCATTGCATTTAGTGTCATTGCAGTGTCGATTAATGTTTCACCTTTTTTAATAGCAGAATTAGTTATATTCATCGACATCACATCTGCACCAAGTCTTTTTCCAGCTAGTTCAAAAGAACTTTGGGTTCTCGTCGAAGGTTCAAAAAAAAGATTTATTTGAGTTTTTCCTCTAAGAATATCTAACTTTTTGTTTTTGCTTTTATTGAGTGAAATAAATTTCTTTGCTTCATCTAAGATAAGTTTTACATCTGAAATAGAAAGATCTTGGATACCTAGTAGGTGTTTTTGAGAAATTTTAACAGCGTTATTGTTTATAGCCATTAAAACCAACTCTATAGCTTTAAAGTGTTGATATTGCAAGCTTAATTATTTAAGAAATCAATTGCTCCCTGCAATATAAACGTTGCTGCATTTTCATCTATTTTTTGAACTCTTTTAGATACATTAATGTCTAATTGACTTGATATCTTAAAGGCACCGACAGTTGATAATCTCTCATCCCATAAAGCCACAGGCTTATTTGTTTTACCCTCAATCATCTTAGCTTTATCTAAAGCTGATTGAGAAGAGGGGCCTTTACTTCCATCCATATTCAATGGATTTCCTACAATAATAGCCTTTATATTTTCTTGATCAATTATTTCTAAAAGTTCAGTGATAAAATTTTCATGATCAACATATTCTATAGTTTTAAAAGGAGTCGCTATAATTCGTTTATGATCACAGATTGAAACACCAATTCTCTTTTTTCCAAGATCTAAACCAATTAATCTTGCGTTTTTATCAATTTTAGACTTGAGTTCCTTTAAAGTGATCATATTGTTTTTTTCTTATATAATGATATTTTTCCTTTAAATTTAATTATCATATGAGCATAGATCTTAAAACAATTAAACATATAGCAAAATTATCAAGAATTTCCATAGATGATAAAAAAGCAAAAGAACTAGAAAAAGATCTTAATTCTATTTTTGAATTTATCGAAGCGCTAAATAAAGTCGATACAAAAAAAGTTGACCCACTGACATCAATTGCAGAAACATCATTGAAATTAAGAGGTGATGAGGTCAAAACAAAAAATATTAGAGAACAAATCTTAAAAAATTCACCAGACGAAAATAAAGATTTTTTTGTCGTACCAAAGGTTGTAGAATGAGTGATATAATAAATCTTACTTTATCAGCTTTAATTGATAAAATTAAAAAGAAAGAATTATCTTCTCAAGAAATTACAAACGCATTTATTGCTAGAGCTGAAAAATCGAAAGATTTGAATACATACATCACTACCGATTTTGAAAATGCAATTGAAAAAGCTAAAAAATTTGACGAAAAGGGAAATTTTGATTACAAGCTCCCTGGAGTTCCTCTTGCAATTAAAGATCTTTTTTGTACCAATAATCTAAAGACAACGGCTGGAAGTAAAATACTTTCAAATTTTATTCCTAGTTACGAGTCCACTGTAACCCAGCATTTATGGGATGAAGGGGCTATTTTACTTGGAAAGCTCAATTGTGATGAATTTGCAATGGGTTCTTCAAATGAAACTAGTTTCTTCGGAAATGTTGAAAGTCCAGTTGGTAAAAAAGTTGTGCCAGGTGGGTCTTCAGGTGGATCAGCTTCTGCACTCGCAGCTAAATTGACACCAGCAACTATTGGAACTGATACTGGAGGTTCAATAAGACAACCAGCGTCTTTTACTGGTACCGTGGGTTTGAAACCAACATATGGCAGTTGTTCTCGATATGGTATTGTTGCATTTGCTTCTTCATTAGATCAAGCAGGACCAATGACCCAGGATGTGTCAGACGCTGCATTAATGTTAGATGTTATAAGTAAGTACGATATAAAAGATTCAACTTCGGTAAATTTTAAGAGAGGTGATTATTTCAAATCGTTAAGTTCTAATATTAAAGGAAAAAAAATTGGTATTCCAAATGAATATAGAGTCGATGGTATGCCTAAGGAGATTGAAAGTTTGTGGCAAGATGGAATTACTTTATTAAAAAATTTAGGAGCGAAAATTATTGATATATCTTTACCTCACACTAACTACGCATTGCCTGCTTATTATATAGTTGCACCAGCTGAAGCATCTTCTAACCTAGCTAGGTATGATGGAGTAAAGTACGGATATCGTTCTGAGGGAGAAAATTTAATCAGTATGTATGAAAACACAAGATCAGAAGGTTTTGGTGATGAAGTGAAAAGAAGAATAATGATTGGAACATATGTTTTGTCATCTGGTTATTATGATGCTTATTATTTAAAAGCACAAAAAATTAGAAGATTAATCAAAAATGATTTTGATGAAGCTTATAAATCTGTAGATGCAATTTTAACTCCTTCTACACCTAGTTCAGCCTTCAAGATTGGTGACAAAACAGATGATCCTGTATCAATGTATCTTAATGATATCTTTACAGTACCAGTCAATTTGTCGGGACTGCCAGCCATATCTATTCCAGCAGGTAAAGATAAAAATAATTATCCTTTAGGCTTACAACTAATAGGTAAAGCATTTGAAGAGCAGAATTTATTAAATATTTCATATTCAATGGAAAAAGAATTAAGCTTCAAAAACAATTTGCAGGATTGGTGGATTAAATGAGTAAAAATAAAGAATATTTAATAAAGAGAGGTAAATCAGAATACGAAGTTATAATTGGTTTAGAAGTTCATGCTCAAGTTCTTTCAAAATCGAAGCTATTTTCTGACTCGCCTACAAACTTTGGCGCTGAACCAAATACCCAGGTGAGTTTGGTAGATGCTGCATTTCCTGGAATGCTACCAGTAATAAATGAATTTTGTATAAAGCAAGCTGTAAAAACGGGCATAGGTCTTAATGCAGCGATAAATAAAAAATCAATTTTTGATAGGAAAAACTATTTTTATGCTGATTTACCACAAGGATATCAAATTTCTCAATATAAAGATCCAATAGTTGGTGAAGGTTCAATTTTATTAGATTTACCAGAAGGAGAAAAAAAAGTTGGTATTGAAAGGCTGCATTTAGAGCAAGATGCAGGAAAAAGTATTCATGACATTGATCCCCAAAACACTCTCGTAGACTTAAATAGATCTGGAGTTGCCCTTATGGAAATAGTTAGCAAACCAGACTTAAGATCTCCAGAGGAAGTAAATTTATACATCAAAAAACTTAGATCAATTATGAGATATCTCGGAACTTGTGATGGAAATATGCAAGAAGGATCTTTAAGAGCTGATGTGAATGTTTCAATCAGAAAGACAGGGGATAAAAAGTTAGGCACAAGATGTGAAATTAAAAACGTAAATTCTATAAAATTTATGCAAATGGCAATTGAATATGAGGCAAACCGTCAAGCTGATATATTAGAAGAGGGAGGCTCTATTGATCAAGAAACTCGTCTTTTTGATACTAAAAAAAATGAGACTAGATCGATGAGATCAAAAGAAGATGCTCACGATTATAGATACTTTCCTGATCCTGACTTGTTACCACTTGAATTAACTGACGATTTCATATCAAAAATAAAAAAGGAAATACCTGAACTTCCCGATGAAAAAAAAAAAAGATTTGTAGATAAGTTTAAATTAACTCCATACGAGGCAAATATATTGGTATCTGATATTGAAACATCAAAATATTTTGAAGATGTAATTAAAAATTCAGATATTAAGCTAGCAACAAACTGGATAACAGGTGAATTATTTGCATTACTTAATGATAGAAATTTAGAAATATCACAAAGTCCTATCTCATCTAAAAATTTATCATCTTTAATTAACTTGATTAAAAATGGTACTATTTCTGGCAAAATTGCAAAAACAGTTTTTGAAATAATGGCAAATGAAAGCAAAGATCCAAAAAGCATTATTGACGAAAAGGGATTGAAACAACAAAGCGACCCTAAAGAAATTGAAAAAATTGTAGATGATGTAATTAAAGAAAATCCTAAAAATGTTGAATTATTTAAATCCGGTAAAGATAAATTGTTCGGTTTTTTTGTTGGTCAAGTTATGAAAAAGACAGATGGCAAAGCTAATCCTAAGTTAGTAAATGATATTTTAAAGAAAAAATTGAACTAGCATGAGTTCAAATCTACCTATTAATAAGCAAATAGAAAAATATATTGATGAACACTCTTTAAAATTACATCCAGTACAAGATGAAATTATTAAGCATAACGACACGCTTGGAAAAAAAAAGAAATTACAAATTTCAATCAACCAATGTCATTTTTTATATTTAGTAACAAAATTATTTAAACCTAAAGAAATTTTAGAAATTGGTACTTTTACTGGTCTTAGCTCATTAAGTATGTGTATAGGTTTAGAAAACAATTCTAAGATCACCACTATCGATAAGAACAAAGATACTTCATTAGTAGCGAAAAATTTCTTTGAAAAGGCAAAAGTTTCAGAAAAAATTGATATCATTATTGATGAAGCTATCAATGGAATTAATAAATTAATAAGCCAAAAAAAATCGTTTGATTTGATTTTTATAGATGCTGATAAAGAAAATTATAAAAAATATTATGAATTGTCTTTTAAATTATTAAAAAGGGATGGTTTTATAATCATTGATAATGTTTTGTGGCATGGCGAAGTTGTAGATAAAAACAATAAAGAACACTTAACTGAGATAATTCGAGATTTTAATACTTATGTAAATAACGATATAAGAGTTGAAAATATGATTATCCCAATAGGTGATGGCTTTTCAATTTGTAGAAAATTATAATGTATACCATCTTTGGTTTTTATAAATTTAAACAATTAAAAAAGATAAGTAAACTCAAAAAAAAACTTCAAAATTTCATCGATGATTACAAAATTAAAGGAACTATAATTATCTCACCTGAGGGGATTAATGGATCAATTTCTTTCCTAAAAAAAAATACTAAACAAATAAAAATCAATCTTAAAAAAATCTTTGCCATTACAAAATTTGATAATGAAAATATTTCTTTTAATAGATTTATTCCTTTTTATAAGGGGAGGGTGAAGGTTAAAAAGGAAGTTGTTCCAATTGGAAAAAGACTTAAAAAAAAAGTTAAAGATAATCATCTTTCTCCTAAGCAATGGAATAATTTCGTTTTAAACAAAGACACCTATATAATTGATACTAGAAAAGATTTTGAGTTTAGGATTGGGACTTTCAAGAAATCTATAAATCCAAAATTAAATAATTTTAGAGATTTTTCTAAATATTTTAAAAAGTTTAATAAGAACTCGAAAATCGGAATGTTTTGTACAGGAGGCATTCGATGCGAAAAGGCCAGCGATTATTTATACAACAAAGGTTATAAAAATGTTTTTCAGTTAAAAGGAGGTATTATTAATTATTTGTCAAAAATTAAAAGAAAAGAGAGCCTGTGGAAAGGAGAATGTTTTGTATTTGATAATCGTGTTTCTGTGAACCATAGTTTAAATATAGGCAAATATTCAATTTGTGCTGGATGTAGAGAACCTATTTCTGTTAAAGATAAGAAGTCCGTAAAATTTGAAGAGGGTGTTTCTTGTCCTAATTGTTATAATAAATCAAGTGATGAACAAAAGAAAGGATTTAGAATGAGACAAGGTCAAATTGATAAAGCAAAAAAAGAAAAAAAAGATTACATGTTTAAAAAAATTTATAAATAGATGGCTAAGAAGATTAATTTAACAGTGGATCCAATGTGGCAACTTCTAAGGAAAGTTACATTTCCTGCGAGTATTGGATCTTTATTTCAAACCTTTTATAATCTGGTTGATACTTTTTTTGCTGGAAAGATATCACCTGATGCATTAAGTGCTCTAGCAAAATCGTTTCCAATTTATTTTATTATTATCGCAATAGGTGTTGGAGTTGGTGCTGGAACTAATACACTTATAGGAAATTCTATAGGTGAAAAAAAAGAAAAGGTCGCTTCATTATATGTTGCTCAATCAATAATTTTTGCGATAATCATTTCATTATTAGTTACGTTTGTAGGAATTAGTTCATCCAATTATCTGCTTCAATTATTAGGGTCATCTCCAGAAAATATTATTTTGACCAGGGAATATTTAGATATAATCTTTTATTGTACAGTAATAGTATTAATCCAAATATCTTTAAATGGAACATTAAATGCTCAAGGAGATACAAAAAGTTATAGAAACGTCCTTATATTTACTTTTTTTTTAAACATCATACTTAATCCAATTTTTATTTTTGGTTTTTTGATAATACCTGCTTTTGGAATTTCAGGTATTGCAATTGCTACAGTTATTTGCCAACTTATTGGAACAATCTATTTAGCGCAAAAAGTTTATTGTTGTAAACTTAAAGAGTATTTATATGCAAAGTGTTTTATTCCAAAAATTAACTTTTTAAGCAATCTAACTTTTCAATCTGTACCAATCATGTTCAGCATGTTATTAATTGGTGTTGGTATATTTAATGTATTATACTTTGTAGGAAAATTTGGAGATATTGCTACAGCTGGTTATGGAGCTGCACTTAGGATAGAACAAGTTTTCTTATTACCAGTCATAGCATTGAATACGGCTGTATTATCAATCGGAGGTCAAAACTTCGGAGCTAGAAATTTTGAAAGAATAAGAGATCTTTATAAAAAAGCATTAATATTTGGTTGCTCATTTATGATCATGGCTGGCTTTATTCTGTATTTTGGGGCAGAAAATCTCCTTGGATTAATTACTGACGATCCAGAAACTATTAAGTTTGGATCTCTATATTTAAAGATTGCAGCATTGATAGGCCCTATATATCCCACTTTTTTTATTACTACTGCTGTATTTCAGGCTCTTAAGAGACCCATCTTTAGTTTGTATCTGAGTATATTAAGGCTTACTGCAATTCCTTTTTTATGTTTGTGGTACGTTATTAATATTAAAGGAGGGACTTATAGCGATATCTTTTATACAATATTAGTTACCAATTGGTTAATGGGATTAGTAGTACTATTTTTTATAGGATCTTTTTTTAATTATATGTTTAAAGATAATAAAAAATACTTTTTTATAAAAAGTTAGATTAACTATCCTTTTTCATTTTTTTTTCAAGCCGTCTTACTAAGAATGATACAATTAAAATTAATATAAGATACTCTAAAATTAAAAACGTATATATTTCTAGAGGCCTGTATGTAGTAACAACAAGCTCATTCGCCTTTCTAGTTAAGTCTCCAATACCAATAATCGAAACTAAAGAAGACATTTTTAGAACATATACAAACTGATTTCCAATAGCAGGTAGTATATTTCTTATAGCTTGAGGAAGAATGATAAGTCTTAATTTTCTAAAAAAATTAAGCCCTAAAGAACTTCCAGCTTCCCATTGAGGTTTTCTAATTGAATTTATTCCAGCTCTAAAAATTTCAGCCTGAAATGCGCTTTCACTTATAGATAAAGCTATAATACCAGATACAAATGGACTAAAACTAATTCCTGTCATAATAGGTAATCCATAATAAATCCATAAAATCAAAACCAACAAAGGTATAGCCCTAACTATTTCGACATAGCCTATATTTAAGTATGTTAAAAATTTATTTTTGGCTAAGGAGGGGATGGCAACTATTAATCCCAATATTATTGATAGAGAAATTGATACGATAGATATAAAGATAGTTGTTGTAAATCCACTTAATAAAAATTTTAGATTTGTTAAACCGTTAACATTGTTAGGAGATAATATTAACCAATCTAATTCCTGTTTTCCACATGATAATAGAAATAACAATGAGAATAATAAAAATAAGTTTTTCACACTTATATTTATAAAGAATTAATTATTAATAGCTAATTTATTATAAGCTTTTAAGATTGTATTTTGCTAAAAGTTCTTTGAAGAAGCCAGATTTCTTTTTCTTATTAATCCAATCGTTAACGTACTTTCTCCACTTATCGTCATTTTTACCAACCATCATAGCTAAGAAAGCAGGATTTTTTTCACCATCTGGAACAATTGCTAATTGTGGATATTTAATAACTAATTTGTTGGCTTCAGTTGAACTTGTAATATTACCATCAGCTCTTCCTGCTAATACTTCCTGAAAATCTCTTGCAGGTGCCTCTACTGAATTTAATTTTGATTTAGGGAAAAATTCTTTAGCTTTTTCCTCTTGTGAAGTTCCAAGTGTTGTAGCGATTGTAACATCTTTATTATTTAGAGAGTCCCAAGTTGAAAATTTACTTAAATTTTCCTTTAAAACCAGTGGAACAGTTCCATATTTGTAATAAGTTTCTGTGAAACCTGCTACTTCTGCTCTTTTAGGTGTTTTTGTTACACTTGTTGAAATATCATATCTGTCTGAAGTTATTCCAGAAACTATAGTTTTCCATTCAGCAGGAACAAACTTAATTTTTACACCCATGTCTTTTGCAAGTTCGTTCATAACATCAATGTCAAAACCTTTATAAGTATTTGTAGACGGATCTTTTATAGTCATTGGATCCCAGTCTCCAGTTGTACCAACTCTCAGTTCTCCGTTCGAAAGAATTTTGTCTAAAGAAGAAGCGTTTGCTGAAAATGAGAATAATAAAGTAAATAATAATATGATAATTTTTTTCATAAGAGTTTAATAAGATAATTTATGATATTTTTCTATGCTAACCTTGACGCAGTTAAATTTTACAATAAATTCGCCCCATCATTAAGCCAATCCCATAAATGATAAGAAAACGATCGTCTTACAAATAAATTTATATTGTTATCACCCAAGTTATGAATGATTACATCAATATGATTAATTATAGTTTGGGTTGTGGATCCTTTAGTCTCTTTGAATTTTGAGAAATCAAATGGACAACTCATTGAGAGCAATTCGTATAAATTATTACCAGAAATATTAATACACACCCATTGGTCACTTACATTAGTAACAGCTCCGTAGTTAAGTGATGAAATTTCTTTAAAAACTCTATCAAAAATTTCTTTATTCATGCTATTTGTATAAACCATCCATTCATCTGGACTTAGCCATAAAGCGCTTAACATTTGGTTACTTGTAGACGTATTACTTTCCGTTGGTAAAATAACAGAGAGTACTTGGCCAACTTTTGTAAAGAACTCTCTTTTTTTTCCACGTAAGTTAATTTTAGTAATTGGTTCTATCTCTTTCAAATTTAAATCTGAATATTCTCTTTTGTCTTTAATAGCTGTATTAATATTATCCATTTATTCTTTCATTTTCTTTATCTAAGAAGACCGTATCTGATACAGTTACTTTAATTGTTTTATCTATCATTGGAACCAAGAGTTTTTGTCCCTTGAGTTTTTTACCTTCTTTCAAAACTGCTAAAGCAATTGATTTTTTTAAAGTTGGACTGAAATAGCTTGAAGTTACATGTCCAAGCATATTCACAGGCTTTCTATTTTCGTCTTTAACAATTTGAGCACCTTCCTCTAAAATTTCATTAGGGTCATCAGTTAAAAGTCCGACTAATTGTTTTCTATCTTCTCTAATAGTATCGCTTCTATATAGAGACCGTTTACCAATAAAGTCATATTTTTTTTTACTAATTATCCAATCCATTTGAAGATCTACTGGTGTCATCGTTCCATCAGTATCTTGGCCAACGATGATAAATCCTTTTTCAGCCCTTAAAAGGTGCATAGTTTCAGTTCCATAAGGAGTAATGTTAAATTCTTTTCCAGCTTCAATACATTTTTCCCAAATATATTTACCGTATGATGCTTCCACATTAATTTCGTAACTTAGTTCACCTGTAAAACTTATCCGCATGATTCTACAATTTATATTACCTAGCTTTACCTCTTTAAATGACATATGTGGGAAACTTTCATCAGATAAATCTAAATCTTTAAAAATTTTATTAATGATTTTTTTTGCGTTTGGACCACATACACTCGCTGTTGCATAATGATCAGTAACTGATGTTAAAAATACATCTAATTCTGGCCATTCTGTTTGTAAATAATCTTCAAGTTTGGACATGACATTTGCAGCACCACCAGTTGTTGTTGTCATTAAATAGTGATTTTCACCTATTTTTGTTGTCACTCCATCATCGTAAACCATACCATCTTCATTCAACATTAAACCATATCTACATTTACCTATTTGCAATTTTGACCAAGCATTTGTGTAAACTCTATTAAGAAACTCATTTGCATCAGTTCCTTGAATGTCGATTTTACCGAGTGTTGAAGCATCTAATATTCCACTAGACTCTCTTGCAGCTTTACTTTCTCTTTGTACAGCATCATGCATTGATTCACCATCTTTTGGATAATACCAAGCACGTTTCCATTGACCGACATTTTCAAAATTTGCATTATTATCAACGTGCCAGTCATGCATAGGAGTTTTTCTAAAAATATCAAAAAATTGTCCAACGTTTCTACCTACTATGGTTCCAAAAGTAAGTGGTGTGTATGGTGGTCTAAAAGTTGTTGTACCTAGATCACCCATATTTGTATTAGTTGTATCTGCAACTATACCCAAGGCATGCATGTTAGCAAGTTTACCTTGATCTGTACCCATACCAGTTGTTGTATATCTTTTTACGTGCTCAATTGATTTAAAGCCTTCTCGTAAAGCTAATTTTATATCTTTTGCAGTACTATCATTTTGATAATCTAAAAATGGTTTTGTTTTACTTAACGGTTTATCTGATGGAAGTAACCATATATTTTTTTTCTCTTTTTCCTTAGAGCATTTAACATCTATTTTATCAAAATTAGAATTTTCAATCTGCAAAAACTTTTTTGTATCTTTTATTGAATTTTTTAAAACATCATCTAATTCGAAATCTCCTTTTGCAGAACCAATACTTAATTGATTTAAATTTGTTTTATCTGGAACAAAAATATTATCTTTATTATCAAACTTAAGTTTACCACCAGATTGTGTAAATAGATGAACCATCGGAGTCCAGCCACCAGAAATTGCTAGGCAATCACAATTCAATTCAATTTTTTTTCCGACAACATCATTGCCATTATCATTTAGCTTCATTATTGTTATTTTGTTAATTCTTTTATAACCTTTAGTGTTTACTACTGTATGGTTCCAATAAATTTGTATCCCTAGACTTTTAACTTTATTTACTATTTCTGAAGATGAATTAGCTCTTATATCTATTATTGCATTTAATTTTGTGCCTGATTTATGTAATGATAAGGCTGTTTCATAAGCACTGTCATTATTAGTAAATATAACATTTTCTAAACCACATCTTACACCATAATAGTCTATGTATTTTTTCACAGCAGATGCTAACATTATACCTGGTCTATCGTTATTATGAAAAACTTGAGGTCTTTCTATAGCGCCAGTGGAAATAATTACTTTTTTTGCTCTTATTTTGTAAAGCCTTTGTCTGATTTTATTATTACGGTCATTAACACTTAAATGATCAGTTAAATTTTGCCTTGCTAGTAAAAAGTTGTAATTATGATAAGCAGCAACACTTGTTCTTGTTTTAATAATGATATTTTTATCATTTTTAATGTTTTCAATGAGTTTTTTTAACCATTCACTGCTTTTTTGATTATCAATTTTAGATGTATCATTGTCATCATAAATTAATGAACCTCCTAATAATTCTTTGTCTTCTAATAATAAAACTTTTTTATTATCATCAGAAGCTATTTTAGCCGCTATTAAACCAGAAACACCACCTCCAACTATTAAGATATCACAGTGCATATATCTATGGTCGTACATATCTGGATCTTGTTTCGTTGGGGATTTTCCTAAGCCAGCAGATTTACGAATAAAGTATTCGTACTTCTCCCAAAAACTTGCTGGCCACATAAATGTTTTATAATAAAAGCCTGCAGGAAGGAGAGGTGATAAAAAGTTATTTATTCCACCTATATCAAATTTTACACTTGGCCAACAATTCTGACTGTTACAAATTAAACCATCATATAATTCGATTTCAGTAGCTCGTACGTTAGGATCAGTTAAAGCATCGTCATTTCCTATTTGAAGTATTGCATTTGGTTCCTCAGAACCAGAAGTCATTATTCCTCTTGGTCTATGGTACTTAAAACTTCTTCCCACAAGATGAATATCGTTTGAAAGTAGGGCAGATGCTAATGTATCGCCTTTATATCCGTATAATTTTTTTCCATTAAAAATAAAAGATAGTTTTCTGGTTTCGTCTACAAATTGTTTATTATTTATTCTTAGATTTTTGGACATTATAATTTTGGTGGTTGTTCACCCATTTTGTATATTTTTTCTATTTTATCATTTGAGGTGTCACGGGCTACATTAAACCATTTTCTACAACCATGTGCATGATTCCATCTTTCAAATTGGATACCCTTAATATTTTTTCTCATAAACAAATATTCTGCCCATTGATCATCGTTTAATTCGGTAGGTTGTTTTGGTCTTGCTATATGAGCTTCACCACCAGAAATAAATTCTGATTGATCTCTTTCACCACAATATGGACAATTAATTAAAAACATTAGTGGGCAACAGCTGCTGCTCCATGTTCATCTACTAGATCACCACTTACAAATCTATTAATGTTAAATGCAGCATTTAATTTATGAGGTTCATCATTAGCGATTGTATGAGCAAATAAATCACCCGAACCAGGTGTTGCTTTAAATCCACCAGTTCCCCAACCACAATTAAAATAAAGACCTTTGATTGATGTTTTACTAATTATCGGGCTTGCATCTGGACAAATGTCAACAATTCCACCCCATTGTCTTAACATCTTCATTCTACTAAAAATTGGATACAATTCTAATATAGCTTTAAGTGTTTCTTCTACAATATTAAAGCTTCCCTTTTGAGTGTAAGAAACATAAGAGTCAGTTCCCGCACCAATAACTAATTCACCTTTATCTGATTGACTCACATAAGCATGAACAGCATTTGACATTACAACAGTATCGATTATTGGTTTTACTGGCTCTGATACAAGCGCTTGTAAAGGTTTACTTTCAAGTGGTAACTTAAGTCCCGCCATATTTGCTATTACACTAGAATGTCCTGCAGCAACAACGCCAATCTTTTTAGTTTTAATAAATCCTTTTGTTGTTTCTAGACCTTCAACTGAGTCTCCATTTCTTTTAATACCTTTGACTTCGCAATTTTGAATTATATCAACTCCCATTTCATCAGCGCCTCTTGCATAACCCCATGCAACAGCATCATGTCTAGCCGTACCAGCTCTTTTTTGTAATGTACCACCTAATACTGGATACCTAATATCTTGAGAAGTATTTATTATCGGACAAAACTTTTTTACTTCATCTGTTTCCAACCAAACAGCATCAATACCATTTAATCTATTTGCGTGAGTTCTTCTCTTTAGATCTCTTACATCTTGTAAATTATGAGCCAAATTCATAACTCCTCTTTGGCTGAACATTACATTGTAATTAAGTTCTTGGGACAAACCTTCCCAAATCTTTAATGCGTGATCATATAAACCTGCGCTGGCGTCCCATAAATAATTTGATCTGATAATTGTAGTATTTCTTCCAGTGTTACCTCCACCAATCCAACCTTTCTCAACAACAGCAATGTTTGTTAAATTATGTTTTTTCGCTAAATAATATGCAGTGGCTAAACCGTGACCGCCGCCACCAACAATTACAGCATCATACTCTTTTTTAGGTTCAGGGTCTCTCCATGCTCTTTGCCAATTTTCATGGTTGCTAAAAGCATTCTTTATTAAAGAAAATATAGAATATTTATTTTTCATTTTTTGAGAAATTACTTGATAAATATTGAATATTCAATGATTTCAAGTTACACAGTATATAAGGAAGGATGGGTGAGCTGGTTTAAACCAGCGGTTTGCTAAACCGCCGTACGCTTGAAAAGGTGTACCGAGGGTTCGAATCCCTCTCCTTCCGCCATTTTTCAGAAATTAGTATAGTGGGTAATTAGCGAAAAAATCTTTCATTTTGATAGGCTTTTGCTCTAGCACGTATCGATAAACGTTATAATTTTCTAAAACTCTTTGAACATAGTTTCTTGTCTCTTTAAATTTTATAAGCTCAATCCAATCAACATAATCCACTTGATCCTTTTGAGGATTTTTATTTATTTTTTTCCAATATCTTACTCTTTTAGGGCCCGCATTATAAGCGGCAATAGCAAAAGGATAGGCACCATCATATTCTAAAATTAATCCAGCTAAATAATGAGACCCTAAATTAATATTGTATTCAGGATCTGAAGTTAATCTTGATTTTGAATATGGCAGCTTAGCTTGTTTTGCAACAATCTTAGCTGTGTAAGTCATAAGTTGCATCATACCTCTCGCACCAGCGTAACTATTTGCTTTACTATCAAATTCACTCTCTTGTCTTATAACTGCAAGTATCAATGCAGGGTTAGGAATTTTTCTTCCCCCAACCATAGTTGGTGTGCTGATAACAGGATAGTTATATTGATTGTGAAATCTTTTTTCATAAGATGCCAATTTAGATATCTGAATAGCAAAATCATATCTTGAAATTTCAGTAGCAAGTTCTGCAGCTAGAACTTCACTTCCTTGATCTATACTATCAAGAGCTAAATGACGTAAAATATGTTTTGTATATTTATCTCTTTCTATCTCATAAAGTAAATAAACGAGTTTATATAATTTCTTGTCCTTAAATTCTTTTTTGTATTTATCGTTTGCTTTCATAGTTTCATTTAAAGAAAATGTTTCGTCTGGTTTAATTTTCATATGTGCAAGTTGCCCATAATATGTAGTCGGAAATTTAGACGCTTCACTGTAATATTTATCAGCTGTTACGGGGTCACCCAGTTTTTCATACGTTCTTCCCAACCAAAATGCTCCTCTAGATAAACTTATTGGATAACCAACATTTTGATAAAAAGATTTAAAGTGTTCTCTTGCTAAAATTGGATCATTTAAGAAACTTAAAGCGATCCATCCACTAAACCATTCTGCCTCAGCGTATTCCGGAGTTCCTTGTTCTAATGAGTGGTTATTGACAATTTTGTAGGCTGTTTGATATTTCTTTTTATAAATTAACGATCTTCCAATAATTGACCTTTCCACCCACCATTTGTCTGGTCTTACCATATAACCCTTAGTATTCTTAATGTTTAACAAAATTTCTAACGAGCTATCTACTCGACCTCTTTTTCTTCTCCATTTTAATCTGTCATAGTTAAGACCTGGATCATTTCTGAAACTTTCAGGCACTTTTGAAATTGCATTGTCTACGCCATATGATTTACTCATTAGCAATTGCCTCGCAGTATAAAGAAGCTGATAATCTTTCGGTAAATA
>CACJZL010000003.1 GCA_902597865.1 uncultured Pelagibacteraceae bacterium
TAATCAATGTATTAATTCTCTAAAATCGCAGACTTATAAAAATATAGAAATAATTTTCTTCGATGATAATTCTACCGATAACTCTTTAGAGATTATTCAAAAATATTCTGATGTAAAAATTATTAAAAATAAGAGTCAGACTAACTATGGTTCTATAAATCAGTTAAACGCTTTTAAAAATGCGATAAACCTTAGCAGCGGTAACTTAATTTTTTTTTTAGATAGTGATGATTATTTTCATGAAAAAAAGGTGGAAACAGTTGTGGATTATTTCAAAAATGATTTTTCTAAGAAAATATCTTTTGATCTACCCATAGTGATTCAAAATAATTCGCAAAAAAAGGAGACTGGTAAAAAAAATATTTTTAAAACTTATTGGCCCTATATTCACCCAACAAGCTGCATAACAATTAGAAAGGAAATTGTTGACGATTTATTTACATCGATATCTTTTGACAGCTTTACAGATGTTTGGATGGATCTAAGAATAAGTATATTCGCTCAATATATTTTAAAAAGTTCTGATATTATTAATGAAAACCTTACTTACTATAGAAAAACAAATACCAATGTTTCCTCTAAATTCAGAAAGTTTTCAAGAAGTTGGTGGAAAAGAAGGAGACAAGCTCATGAATATTTTTATAAATTTTCAAAAGATAATAAATTAAATTTTAAAAAAAATTTTGACTTTGTTATCACAGAGCTAATATGTAAAATTTTGTAATAAATGAAAAAAATATTAGTAATTGGTAAGAGAGGGTTTTTAGGAAAAAACATACATAAATATTTTAACAAAAAATTCAAATCTAAGATTATTCATTTCAAGGATATTAATAAATTTAAAAAAGAAATTAATAATTTTAATTATGTGATAAATACATCGATAAATAAAAATTATATTAATAAAAGATATTTAAAAAAATACGACAATGACTTAAAAATTTCAAAATTGATAAATTCGACAGAAACAATATATATTTTTTTAAGTTCAAGGAAGGTTTATGAAGAAAAAGCAAACATTAAAGAAGAAAATAAACTTTTCCCAAAGACTAACTACTCAAAAAATAAGTTAATTACAGAAAGAAATTTAAGAAAAAAGTTTGGAAAAAAATTATTGATTTTGCGAATATCAAATATAATTGGATACAAAGAAAATATAAAAAATCATCTTCACGAAACTTTCATTGACTATTTTTATAAGTACGCAAAAAGAGGTATAATTTTTGATAACTTTAAAAATTTTAAAGATTTCATATCTGTCCAAAAATTCTGCCAACTGCTTGAAATGGCAATTAAAAAAAATCTTCGTGGTACTTTTAATTTTTCTATTGGAAGAAAAGTTTATTTAAATGATATAGTAGGATGGTTAAATAGATTTAATAAAAAGAAAATTAAAGTTATAAAATTAAAAGAAAATAAAAATAAAAGTTTTTACCTTAATAACAGCAAATTGATGAAAAGGATAAGAGTTAAAAATACTTTAAATGAATTAAGAAAAGACTGTATAAATTTAAGTAAAAAATTATTTAATTAAACTCTAGTGGTTTTCCCTCAGGTTCTCCCATTATTTTACCATTTTTCATTTTTATTTTTCCATTCACTATAGTTAAAATAGGAGATCCTTTGAAACTATAACCATTGAATGGAGACCAACCACATTTGCTTTGAATATCCTCATTTTGTATTTTGATAGATTTGTTTAAATCAACAATTGTAATATCTGCATCATAATCTTCCTTTAAGAAACCTTTATTTTTAATACCGAAAATTTTTACTGGGTTCTCGCACATAAGTTTCATTAATTGTTCCAACTTTAACTTTTTATTGTTGACATGATTCAACATTACAGGAAGAATAGTTTGAACTCCGGGCATACCGGATGGAGAGTTAGGATATTTCTTCTCTTTATTAGATTTTAAGTGAGGTGCATGGTCTGAACCAATAGTATCATTGTAGTTATTTCTTACTGCATACCAAAGACGATCGTAATGCGACTTATCTCTGATAGGAGGATTCATCTGGGCATAAGTTCCTAGATTAACATAACAATCAGGTGCATAAATAGTTAGGTGCTGAGGAGTAATTTCAAAAGTAATGTTACCTTTGTTTTGAGACAAAAAATCAACTTCTTCTTTTGTTGTAACGTGAAGTATATGTGCTTTTTTATTAAATCTTTTTGCAATTCTTACAATTCTTCTTGTTGAAGACATAGCAACTTCTTCATTTCTCCAAACTGGATGTGATAATACATTTCCCTCCTCAATAAGTTTTTTTCTAATTTTTAGAATTTCTTCATCTTCAGAATGTACTGCCACTACTTTTGAAGCGTGTTCAAAAACTTTTTCTATATCGTTTTCTTTATCAACTAATAAATTACCTGTGGAAGATCCTGCAAAAAGTTTAATACCACAACACCCCTTTAGATCCTTGAGTTTTTCTAGTGTTGAGTAATTTTCAGCTGTTGCACCAAAATAAAATGCATGATTACAAAACATTCCTTTTCCTAATTGAATTTTTTTGTCAAACTCTTCAAAATTTGTTGTAGGTGGGTTTGTGTTTGGCATTTCAAAAACTGAAGTAATACCTCCGATAACTGCTGCTTTACTACCTGAATTTAAATCTTCGGCATTAGTAGATCCTGGCTCTCTAAAATGAACTTGTGTATCAATACATCCTGGTAATACGGTTAATCCTTTCGCGTCAAATACTTCTTTTGATTTATCTTTTAAGTCACCAATTTTTACAATTTTATTATTGAGTATTCCGATATCTTTTTTCTTAAGAGTTCCATCGATATAACAATCGCCATTTTTAATGATTAGATCTAACATTGTTTTTGAAAGTAGATATATTATAACAGTATAACAATCAATTATGAATTTAGAAAAAGTTTATATTTTAGAGGATAGGGCTATCCTATATATAAACGGATCAGATACTGATAAATATTTACAAAATTTAATATCTAATGATATTAAAAAAGTAAATGAAAGTAAAAGTTGTTTTGCCTCTTTGCTTTCACCTCAGGGTAAATTTTTATTTGATTTTATAGTTATAAAACACAAAAATGGTTACTTTTTAGATTGTGAAAAAAGAGTAGTTGATCAACTTTATAAAAAATTGATTATGTATAAATTGAGATCAAAGGTAGAAATATTTAATTTAAGCAACGAGTTTGTGGTAGCTGCCTTTAGTCATGACAAATTCTTATCAATGGAGGGTGCAAAAGATGAGTTGGGATATACTTTCAAATATAATGAGGACCACGTTCTACTTGATCCAAGAAATAAAAAGTTAGGGGGAAGAATTATTGTTAATCTTGAAAAACTATACATGTCCCTAAAAAAAATGAAACTAAAATCTTCAAAAATTGATGAATACTACAAACTAAGCTTTGAGCTAGGTATACCCCAAAGCAACATGGACCAGTTACAAGAAAAATTATTTGGAATAGAGTGTAATTTCGTAGAACTTAATGCAATTGATTTTAAAAAGGGTTGTTATGTTGGTCAAGAAAATACTTCACGTATTAAAAATAAAGATAAATTGAATAAACGCTTGCTTCCGATTCAAGTGAAAAAAGGTTCAATAAATACTAACGATCCAATTACATCTAACAATGTAGAAATTGGTAAAGTTTTAATAGCAAATAAGTTTAGTTTTGCCTTAATCAAGTTTAAAGACAAAGAGTTTGAGTATAATAAAGAGTTTAAGTGTGGTGAAGCAGATGTCAAAATATTAAAACCTAATTGGTTAAATTAGTGAAAAATAGAAAAATAATAAATCCATCTAAATTAAAATTCACTCCCTTTAACAGTTACGGAAAACCAATTTCAGGTATGAGTTGGCATAAAATATCTTATAATCAAAATACTGGTATTGGAAGTTATATACTAAAGATGTCACCTGGTACTAGAAGTTTAAAACATGAACATCAAAACTATGAGGAGTTTTATGTTTTGGATGGAGAATTAACTGATGAAGATAATACAACTTTCAATAAAGGTGATTTTATTTCATATAAGCCAGGCTCAAAACATTCATCTTTTTCTAAAAAAGGATGTTTATTATTAGTGTTTTTAAGAAAAAAAAACAAAGCTATCTAAATGGTGCGGCCAGAGAGATTTGAACTCTCATGGACTAGGTCCACACGGCCCTCAACCGTGCCTGTCTACCAATTTCAGCATGGCCGCCTTATGCGTCACATTAATTGAATGACAATTATCTTTCAAGTTGATACATTTAACTTATGGAATTCACTCCTGAAATAAAAAAAGCCACTCAGCCGATTTATCAGAAAATTTCTAAGACTATTCCTGAAATTGAATGGTCTACTCATGCCCCTTATATTTATGAAATAAATAAACTTAAAAAAAAAAAGAACGCGGTTATTCTTGCTCACAATTATCAAACTCCAGAAATATATCATGGGATATCAGATTTTTCTGCAGACTCTCTTGCTTTGGCTATCGAGGCTGCAAAAACTAAAGCTGATATAATTGTAATGTGTGGGGTGCATTTTATGGCCGAGACTGCAAAACTTATGAGTCCTAACAAAAAAGTATTATTACCAGACATGAGGGCAGGTTGTTCTTTATCATCATCAATAACGGGTGAAGATGTAAGAAAATTGAAAAAACAAAATCCAGGAGTTCCAGTCGTATCTTACGTAAACACATCTGCAGATGTTAAGGCAGAAACTGATGTTTGTTGTACTTCAGCGAATGCCGTTAAAATTGTAAATTCATTGGGTGTGAAAAAAGTAATTTTCTTGCCAGATGATTATCTTGCTAAATATGTAGCTTCTCAAACTAATGTTGAAATTATTTCATGGAAAGGAACATGTGAAGTACATGAAAAGTTTAACGATACAGAGATTAATGAAATTAGAAAAAATAATCCTGGAATAAAAGTTATAGCTCACCCTGAGTGTCCGCCAGATGTAATAAATGCAAGTGATTTCACAGGGTCAACAAGTGGAATGATTAAATATGTTAAAGATAATCAACCAGAAAAAGTCATGATGGTAACAGAGTGCTCTATGAGCGACAATGTCCAAGTAGATAACCCAAATGTTAAGTTTATAAGGCCATGTAACTTATGTCCTCACATGAAACGAATTACTCTTCCTAAGATTTTAGATTGTTTAAAGAATGAAACAAATGAAATTTTAATGTCAGATGAGACAATCGAAAAAGCAAGAAAGTCTGTAGAGAGAATGGCTAAAATAGGCAGATAATATCTGTGTCCAAAATAATTTTAAGTAAAAGTTTCATCAAAAATTCCGTTAAGCTTGCATTAAATGAGGACTTATATCCAGGTGGAGATATCACATCAAATCTTATAAAGAAAAGTAGTATCAAAACATTTAAAATAATCGCAAATCAAAATGGAGTAATTGGCGGAATAGAATTTGCTAAAAATACATTTAAAATTTTTGATAACAAGATTCAATTCCATATAAAAAAAAAAGATGGATCTCAGATTAAAAAGGGACAAATTATTGCTATGATCAAAGGTAATTCAAAAAATATATTAATTTGTGAAAGAGTTGCGTTAAATTTTCTTTCTCATATATCAGGTATAGCTAGTTACACTAATAAATTTGTTAAACATGCTAAAGGCAAAAGTAAGATTTGCTGTACTCGTAAAACAATTCCAAACTTAAGAGTATTACAAAAATATGCTGTTAAATTGGGTGGTGGTACTAATCATAGATTTAATCTAAGCGACGAGTATTTAATTAAAGATAATCATATCGCAAGTTCGGATTTAAAATCCTTAGTTCAAAAGGCAATTAAAAATAAAAAAGGAAGAAAAATAACAGTTGAGGTCGATAATTTAAAACAATTAAAATCAATTTTGGGATTTAAATTCAATACAGTACTTTTTGATAATATGAATATTGAAAACCTTAAAGAGGGTGTAAAACTTGCAAAAAAATTTTATGAAACTGAGGCGTCTGGAAATATAACCCTAAAAAATATAAGATCAGTTTCAAGAACAGGTGTTGACAGAATCTCTGTTGGTAGCATCACACATAGTGCTCCTGCTTTAGATTTCAAACTAGAAATTTAAGATAATGTTAATGAGTATTTAAGATCTTTATTTTTTTTCATCCTCATTAGTTTCTTCAAAATTAGTGGGTTCTTTATTTGCGTTATCTATTGGCTGTTCTTCTTTAGTTTCAGGTTGAGTTTCTTCTTGAATAGGTTGTTCTTGTTCCTTTCGTTCAGGTTGAATGATTTTACTTTCTAATTGCGACTTGTCTCGTTTCCTAAAATAAAGTAATGCACCTGATAAAACAGCTAATAGAAGAATAATGTATAAAGCTATCTTAAGATAATTTATTTCTTTTTCTGCTGCTGCTTGTGCTTCTGCTGCTGCTTGTGCCTCTGCTGCTGCTTGTGCTTCTGCTGCTGCTTGTGCCTCTGCCGCTGATTTTGCTTCAGAAATTATTTCCTCAGAGGGTTTAGTTTCTACTGTTTCTGCAACCACTTCCTTTTTTTGAATTTCTTTTCCCTCATCGACTTCAGGGTTTACAGTTTCAGTAACTATAAAAATTGCAGCAATTATTAGAAGAATATTCATAAATGCTTTAAAAATAAAGGTACTCACTATGCCAATAAAATCAAATTAAAAATCTTTTAAAATAATACTTTGATGTGCTATTTGAGTTTTAATTCAATTAATTAGTTAAAAAAGGTGCTTAAAATAATATTACAACTTAGGATATTTCTGGCACTGTGGAAAATTTACTATTTTTTTAGCTCAGCTTGAGCGGCTGCTAAACGTGCAACTGGTACTCTATAAGGTGAACAAGAGACATAATTCAATCCTGTTTTTGAACAAAAACTTATACTTTTAGGATCTCCGCCATGTTCTCCACATATTCCAAGTTTAATTTTTTTATTTTGTTTTCTACCTTTTAATGTAGCTATTTCAATTAGGTCTCCTACACCTTCATCTATAGAAACAAAGGGATCAATATCAAATATCTTATTTTCAATATAATCATTTAAAAATTTTCCACTGTCATCCCTGCTAATGCCAAAAGTTGTTTGAGTTAAATCATTTGTTCCAAAACTAAAAAATTCAGCATGTTTTGCAATGTCTTTTGCTTTTATAGCTGCTCTTGGCAGTTCAATCATGGTTCCAACCAAGAAACTTATTTTAGTATTATTTTCATTTTGAACTTTTTTAGCAACTCTAATTACCAAATCTTTCATTATTTTGATTTCAGCCTCAGTTGATACAAGAGGTATCATTATTTCTGGCATTGTAGATTTGAGTTTTTTTTTTTTACATTCTACCAAAGCTTCAAAAATTGCTCTACATTGCATTTCATATATTTCTGGAAAAGAAATGCCCAGTCTACATCCTCTGTGTCCGAGCATTGGATTATGTTCATGTAATTCTTCGGTTCTTGATTTTATTTCATTAGCATTTAAACCTGTTACTGAACTTAGGTCGCCAATTTCTTTATCATTCTTGGGCAAAAATTCGTGTAAAGGTGGATCAAGTAATCTAACTGTTACTGGAAGACCACTCATTATTTCAAAAATTTGTATAAAGTCATTTTTTTGATGAGGTAATAATTTTGCTAAAGCCTTATTTCTATCCTCAATAGTTTTTGACAAAATCATTTCTCTTACAGATAAAATTCTATCCTCGTCAAAAAACATATGCTCAGTCCTACAAAGACCAATACCCTCAGCTCCAAATTCTCTTGCTGTTTTTGTATCAAGAGGGGTCTCGGAGTTTGTTCTTACTTTTAATTTTCTGTAACCATCAGCCCAACTCATTAACTTTGAAAAGTCTCCTGAGATCTCTGGCTTTAAAGTTGGAACTTTATCTAAGATTACCCTACCTGTAGATCCGTCAATTGTAATTACATCTCCCTCTTTTACTTCTACATTTGACGAAGTTCTAAATATTTTTTGTTCATAATTAATATCAATTTCACTTGAACCAGATACACATGGTCTTCCCATACCTCTTGCAACAACAGCAGCATGACTAGTCATTCCTCCACGAGCAGTTAAAATACCTTTTGCAGCATGCATACCATGAATATCCTCAGGTGAGGTTTCTACTCTTACAAGTATCGTATCTTGCATCATCCCATTTAATCTTTCTGCTTCATCAGACGAAAAAACAACCTTTCCACTTGTTGCACCTGGAGATGCGGGTAAACCCTTGGCAATAGTTTTAACCTCTTTTGTTTCGTCTAATGTCGGATGAAGAAGTGTGTCTAAAGTGTTAGGATCGACTCTTAAGACTGCCTCTTTTTTTGTTATTAATTTTTCTTTAACCATGTCCACAGCTATTTTTACAGCTGATTTTGCAGTCCTCTTCCCAGATCTTGTTTGAAGCATCCAAAGTTTAGAATTTTCGACTGTGAATTCTACATCTTGCATATCTTTATAATATCTTTCTAAAAGTTTGAGAATCTTTTTAAGTTGGGTATAAACTTTTGGCATGGCCTCTTCCATTGATTTACCTTTTGAGTTTGAGTCTTTATTTGCTTTTTTTGTTATGTAATTTGGTGTTCTTGTGCCAGCTACAACATCCTCCCCTTGAGCATTAATAAGATACTCTCCATAAATTTCATTTTTTCCATTTGATGGGTTTCTTGTAAAAACAACACCTGTCGCACAATCATTACCCATGTTTCCAAAAACCATTGATTGAACGTTTACAGCTGTTCCCCATGCGGAAGGTATTTGATTTAATTTTCTATAAACTTTTGCACGGTTACTTTCCCATGACAAAAAAACTGCTGAAATAGCTCCAAACAATTGTTCATAAACATCTTGAGGGAATTGTTTTTTAGTCTTTTCTTTAACAACGTTTTTAAAATCATCAATAAGACCATCCCAATCATTTTCATCTAGATCGGTATCTAACAAAACGCCCTTAGTTAATTTATAATTTTCAATTAATTCCTCAAAATTATAACTTTCTACTCCAAGCACCACATTGGAATACATTTGAATGAATCTTCTATAACTATCTTTTGCAAACCTCATATTAGATGTTTTTTTTGCAAGAGCTTTGACAGTTTCATCATTTAAACCTAAATTTAAAATTGTATCCATCATCCCAGGCATTGAAACTCTTGCTCCTGACCTTACTGATACCAGTAATGGATTATCTAAATCACCAAATTTTTTTCCACATTCTTTTTCAATTTGTTTTAATTCTTGCTTAATAGATTTAATAAGTTTTGAATTAAGTTTTTTATTGTTTTTATAAAATATTTCACAAACCCCTGTTGATATTGTAAATCCGGGAGGAACGGGTAAACCAAGTTTCCCCATTTGAGCAAGATTTGCTCCTTTTCCACCTAAAATGAACTTTGGGTTCTTTATATTTTTTATTTTTTTTGATTTAAAATTAAAAACTAAACTACTCATTATGCACTTTCAATATCAGAAAAATTTAAATAATTATTGAACGTTTTACATAACAATTGCATAAGTTCCAAACGATTTTTTTTGATTGCTTCATCTTCATCATTAACTTTTACATTGTCAAAGAAGTTAGAAACGTCAGTTTTTGCATCAGCTAAAATCTCTAAAGTTTTTTTACAGTCTTCACGACTACCTAGGCTTGTAAAATATTTTCTTATTTCTTGTATCTTTTTGTATAATTTCTTCTCAAAATCATTTTTGAATAATCCTGGATCGGTCGAATTTTCTAATTCAATCTTATTTTTTGATATTTCGTTTGATAGGATATTTGATGCTCTTTTGTAAGAAAAAATTACATCTTGACCAATATTTTTATCGATTAATTTATTTAAAATAAATGCCTTGTTATAAATTTTATAAATTTGATCTGCGCTATAACTATTTATTGAGCATTCTATAATATCCGATCTTACTTTTTTTTCTTTCATGTAAAATTTAAGCCTTTCAGAAAAAAAATTAAACAGATCTTGTTGGACAGTCTTAATATCAAAATCTAAATCTTGTTCAGTAAACAAAACACAGGAATAATTTATTAAATCTTTTAATTTAATCTCTAATTTATTTTCTATTATTAGTCTTATAAGACCAATTGCTGACCTTCTTAGTGCGAACGGATCCTTTGAACTAGATGGTTTTAAATTTATTGTAAAAAAACCAACTAAGGTATCTATTTTATCACTTAAAGCTAAAGTGACTGAGTAAGGTTTTTTTGGTGTCTTCGTCTCTGGGCCTATTGGTAAGTAATGTTCACTAATGGCCAAACAAATTTCATTATCGAAACCTTGAGCTTTAGCAAAGTGGCCGCCCATTACACCTTGAAGTTCCGGGAATTCTGCAACTAAATCAGACACTAAGTCTACTTTGCAAATGGATGATGCTACTTCAACTTTTTCTTTACTAATTAAAAGTTCATCAGATATTAGCGATCCGAGCTTTCTTAATCTCTGGGTTTTATCAAAGTAAGTTCCCAATCCTTCAAAATAATTTATTTTTTTTAGATCTGATATTCCTTTAACTAAATTTTTTGTTTTATTTTTATCCCAGAAAAATTGAGCATCATTTAAACGAGCTTCGACTACTCGCTCATTTCCTAATTTAATAAAACCTTTTGGGTCGTTATTGTCTGCAACTACAAAGAAAACATTCGTTAAATTTTCTTTATTGTCAAAGGTTGGAAAATACTTTTGATGAACTTCCATAGCTGTGACTAATATTTCTTTAGGAATCTTTAAAAATTTTTTGTCAAACTTGCATTTAATTATATTAGGTTTTTCAACAATATTTGTAACTTCACTTAATAATTTTTTGTTTGGGGTTAACTTTAACCTGTCTAATTTTGTTTTTTTTAATAATTGATTTTCAATAAATTCCTCTCTTTTATTATGATCCAATATAATACCTTTACTCTTGAAAAAGTCCCTGTAAGTCTTAAAACTCAAAAATTTACTTGTTTTCTCCTCAAAGTCTTTATCTAGATATGTAAAGTTGGATGAATTTAAATGATGATAGTTAAATTCTAAAACTTTATTATCAAAACAAGCAAGAATGGATTTTAAAGGTCTGCCCCAGTACAAATCGTGATCACCCCATCTCATTGATTTTTTCCAAGAGATTTCATCAAGAATTTTTGGTAAATTTTTTTGCAAAATAGATTTTGTCTCTATTGTTTGAGCGGGCTTTTTGAAAAAATAAAATTCTCCTTTATTTGTTTTTCTTATAAAGGTTTCTTCTTTAGTTATATTGTTAGATTTTATAAAACCATTTAACGCTTGTTCAGGCGCATTTACACTTGGACCTCTTATTTCGGCCTCTGCTTTTATAATCTTTTGAGAAATGTTTTCACAGTAAACAATCAATCTATTTGGAGTTGATAGAGCAGAAATATTACCTTTAAATTCAATTTCCTCTTTTTTCAAAAAATCTACAAAATTTTTTTGGAGATTGTCTCTAGCTGTTTTCTGTAAAGTTGCAGGAATTTCCTCACTAAATAATTCTAAAAAAAATTCAGACATTTTATTTTTGGCTATCTATCCACACTTGACCCACACCTTTGGTCAAATCTCTGATTCTGGCGATAAATTCTGCTCTTTGCGCTACGCTAATCGCTCCTCTGGCATCTAAAATATTAAAAACATGACTTGCTTTTAAACACTGATCATAGGCAGGAAGTGAGAGTTTTTTTTCTAACAAAGATTTGGTTTCTTGTTCCAGCATATCAAAAAATTTAAACAAGTTCTCAACATTTGCAAAATCAAAATTGTAAGATGAAAATTCTTTTTCAGCTTGTAAAAAAACATCTTTATAAAGAATACCTTCATCATTCCATACTAAGTCAAATACATTTTTTTTCTTTTGAGTAAACATACATAATCTTTCTAAACCATAAGTAAGCTCTACAGAAATAGGTTTACAATCCATCCCAGCCATTTTTTGAAAATAAGTAAATTGAGTAATTTCCATTCCATCGCACCACACTTCCCAACCTAGTCCGGCCGCACCCAATGTTGGACTTTCCCAATCATCTTCAACAAATCTTATATCATGATCATTATGTTTTATTCCAATGGCATTTAGACTACTAAGATACAATTTTTTAATATTTTTTGGTGACGGTTTTATAATCACTTGGAACTGATAGTAATGTTGTAGTCTATTTGGATTTTCTCCATATCTTCCATCAGTTGGTCTTCTCGAAGGTTGTACATAAGCTGATCTCCATGGTTTGGGTCCTAAAGATCTTAAGGTGGTTGCGGGGTGAAATGTGCCTGCACCAACTTCTATGTCATACGGTTGTAAAATTACACAACCATTTTTTGCCCAAAATTTCTGCAGATTTAAAATTGTATCCTGGAATGTTTGTATTTTTGAATTTTTTTTTTTAGAGGCCATATCTTTGCCAGATAGATCTTTCTTCAACTATGTTTGCTATCTTGTCGATTTGATTCTCTGATGAAATTCTTTTTGCCAACCATCCTTTGCTTTTTTCAAACTTTTTAATAATTACATCTTCACCAAACTTATCTTTTAAAATTTGATTTGCATTTCCTATACCATCAATTAAGCCAAGTTCTTTTGATTTAGACCCGGACCAAAACTCTCCAGAAAATAATTCTATTCCTTTATCTTTTTTAAGTTTTGCACCCCTGCTTGTTTCCACTACGTTTATAAAATCTTTATGCAAATCAAGTTGAATATTTTTTAATCTATTTATATCTTCTTCTTTCGCATCCACAAAAGGATCTAAAGTACTTTTGTTTTTTCCTGCAGTATAAACTCTTCTTTCTACACCTACTTTTTGAATAAGATCCTTGAAACCAAAAGAAGCATAAATAACACCAATTGAACCAACAATTGAACTTGAATTAGCATAAATCTCATCTCCAGCACATGCAATCAAGTACCCTCCTGAAGCAGCAACATCTTCTGCGAAAACAATTACCTTTTTTTTATTTTTTTTGGCCTGAGCTCTAATGAAGTCGTATATTAAGTGAGATTGGACTGGTGAACCACCTGGAGAATTAATCGATATAGCAACAGCTAGAGATTTTTTTATAGAAAATGCTTTTTTTATTAATTCCTCTTGGCCAGCAAAATCAATTCCTTGCTTAAATCTTCCAGCGTTTCCTATAACACCAGTCAATCTTAAGTGGGGAACGATTTTTTTTTTTTTGAAAAAAGATAACATGAACTATGCTTACAGAATTTTTAGATTAATATAAAGTCTACTAATAGTTGAAGTTTTAGGTGCGTCAATTGATAAGTATAAAATATCTCCAATTATATTAGTTTCTTAACAATGGGTTCAGTAATTCAATTAAAAAATAAAGTTAATAACGCTTATCTGGATTTAAAAAATTCAGTCGATGATAAAATTATTTTAGTAGAAGAAAAGATAAAGAATAAACTTATAAGTGATGTGTCTTTAGTAGAAAAGATGACTAGTTATAATTTAGAAACTGGTGGAAAAAAATTAAGAGCCATGTTGACTTTAAGTAGTTCAAAACTATGTGGGTACTTAAAAGGTGGTCGAGATATAAACTTAGCTGCATGCGTAGAATTAATTCACGCTGCAACATTAATGCACGATGATGTTCTCGATAACGGAGAGATCAGAAGAGGCAAAAAAACAATAAATTCCATTTGGGGAAATCACGCATCAATCTTAGTCGGTGATTATCTTTTAAGTAGATGTTTTGAAATGATGGTTGAAGATGGAAATTTAGAGGTTTTAAGATTATTATCAGCAACTTCTGCAAAAATAGCTCAAGGTGAAGTTTTGCAACTTCAAAACAAGTCAGAAATAGATACAGTCGAAGAGATATACTTAAAGATTATCACCTCCAAAACTGCGGCGCTATTTTCTGCTGCATGCAAGGTTGGAGCGATTTTGGGTAATAAAGATGAAAAGGTAAAAGAAGCATTATCTTCTTATGGAAAAAATCTTGGAGTAACTTTTCAGATAGCCGATGATACATTAGATTATAATTCTGATCTGAAAAAATTTGGAAAAACAATTGGAAAAGATTTTTATGAGGGTAAAATCACTTTGCCTATAATTATTTTAAATCAGCAATGTAAAAGTGGTGAGAGAGATGTGCTTAAAGAATTTTTTTCTAAAAGAGAAAGAACTGAAAACGACCTAAAGTACACATTAGATATCATAAAAAAATATGACATTATTAAACAATGTTACAAAAAAGCTGATCATTTTATCTCTTTAGCATCTAGCTCTTTAAATGTCTTTGAAAGTTCTGAGCAAAAAAATATTCTGAAAAATTTGACATCTTTTAGTATTGAAAGATCTTTTTAAGGATTTAATAAAAATCTTTTCCACCCTTTTCCATTTTTCTTAACGTATTTCAATCTTTCATGAATTCTATTATCTCCATCACGCCAAAACTCAATTTCTTCAGGTACCAATCTCCATCCAGACCAATTGGGTGGTCTTGGAACTTTTTTTTCATCATGAAACTTTTTTTTGAATTTTTCAATTGAGTCATCAAGTGACTTTCTGCTTTCTAAAACTTCACTTTGATTTGAGGCCCACGCTCCTATTCTACTCCCATATGCTCTTGAATTATAATATTCATCAGCTTCTTTGTCAGAAACTTGAACAACATTACCGTAAATCCTTATTTGTCTTAAAAGACTTTTCCAATGAAAACACATTGATGCTTTAGGATTTTCTTTAAGATCCTTGCCTTTAGAACTATTGAAGTTTGTGTAAAAAGTAAAACCATCATCACTAAAGCCTTTTAATAGAACCATTCTCACTTTAGGTCTCCCGCTTTTGTCAGCTGTTGCTAATGATAATGCATTTGGATCATTAGGTTCGGTGGTTTTAGCCTTTTTAAACCATTCTTTGAAGAGATTTACTGGGTTATCCTCATCTTTAAAACAAATATCAAGTCCAAGTGAATTTTTTTCATTCATAATTTTAACAAAATAATTTATATAATAGAATAATGTCATTTAATACATTTGGAAAGTTATTTCGTTTCACTACTTGGGGTGAGTCTCATGGACCAGCTATTGGATGTGTAGTTGATGGATGTCCTCCGAGAATAAAAGTATCTGAAAATGACATACAAAAAGAACTAAATAAGAGAAAACCTGGTCAATCTAAATTTACTACTCAAAGAAAAGAAGATGATAAAGTTGAAATCTTGTCAGGAGTATTTAATGGTGAGACAACTGGTACACCAATATTAATGATTATTTTCAATAAGGATATGAAATCAAGAGACTATGAGACTATCAAAAACAAATTTCGTCCTGGACACGCTGATCTAACTTATTTTAAGAAATATGGCATTAGGGACTTCAGAGGAGGTGGTAGGCAATCAGCGAGAGAGACTGCAGCTAGAGTAGCTGCGGGTGCAATTGCAAAAAAAGTTTTAGAAAAAAAAATCGGGAAAAAATATTATGTTAAAGGTGCGGTTATCCAACTTGGAATTTTGGGTTGCGATGTATCTGCATGGAACAATAAATTTATAGAAAAAAATCCGTTTTTCTGTCCTGATAAAAAAGTTTTAAAATTGTGGGAAAAATATTTATTAGCAATTAGAAAGTCTGGATCATCTTGTGGTGCAGTCATAGAATTAAGAGCTAACGGGGTGCCATCTGGCCTGGGCGCGCCTATTTACTCAAAATTAGATATGGATTTAGCTTCAGCTATGATGAGTATCAATGCTGTAAAAGGAGTTAATATTGGAACTGGAATGGATGTTGCACAATTAACAGGTGAGCAGAATTCTGATGAGATAAGACAAAAAGGGAATAAAACAGTTTTCAAATCTAACAATGCGGGGGGAATTCTTGGTGGTATTTCAAGCGGTCAACAAATAAAAGTATCTTTTGCAGTGAAACCTACATCTTCCATACTTAATTCAAGAAAAACTATTGATAAATTTGGAAAAAATACAAGTATTTCAGTGCGAGGTCGTCATGATCCTTGTGTTGGAATTAGAGCAGTCCCCATAGGTGAAGCGATGATGCATTGTGTTTTATTGGATCATTTTTTAATGCACAAAGCCCAGTGTGAATCTTAATTTTTTTTCTGAACAACAACTTTAGAGTCTAAAACTTCATAAACTTTTTCTTCAATAGCTTTGCTATTCAAGCCAGCAATCTGATACATAAGATCAGGTTTATCCTGATCAATAAAGTTGTCAGGAAAAGTCATCGACCTAAACTTAATTTTTTCTAATAAGCCTTTTTCTGATAAAAATTTACTTAAATGAGATCCAAACCCTCCAATTGATCCCTCTTCAATTGAAATAATAATTTCATGATTTTTTGCTGTGTTCCACATTAAATTTTCATCTAAAGGTTTACAAAATCTTGCATCAATTAAAGTAAGATTTAAACCTTTTTTTTCTAGATTGTTTAACGCTTTTTGACATTCTTGCAAACGAGCACCAAAATTAATTAAAGCAATCTCTTTACCTTCTTTAATAACCCTGCCTTTACCAATTTCAATTTTTTCATTAATTTCAGGAAGTTTAATACCAATACCACTTCCACGGGGATATCTAAAAGCTGAAGGTTTGTCATTTATATCAACTGAGGTGTTGATCATTTTCACTAATTCCGACTCGTCGCTTGGTGCCATGACAACAAAATTAGGTAAAGTTGATAGATAAGTTATATCAAAAGATCCAGCATGTGTAGGACCATCTGCACCAACAAGACCTGCACGATCTATAGCAAATCTGACTGGTAAACTTTGAATTGCAACATCATGTACTACTTGATCATAAGCTCTTTGTAAAAAGGTAGAGTAAATTGCTGCGTAAGGCTTATATCCTTCTGTAGCTAAACCAGCAGAAAATGTCACTGCGTGTTGCTCTGCAATACCGACATCAAACATTCTGTTCGGAAACTTTTTTGCAAATAAATCCATTCCAGTGCCAGATGGCATTGCAGCAGTGATACCAATTATTTTGCTATCTCTTTCAGCATGTTTAATTAATGTGTTTGCAAAAACACTAGTATATGACGGGATTTTAGAACTTGATTTCTCTTGTACTCCAGTTTGTATATTAAATTTTGAAACGCCGTGGTATTTATCTTTTGATTTTTCTGCAAATTGATAACCTTTTCCTTTTTCAGTCTTAATATGTATCATTATTGGACCTTCAAAATTAGTATCTTTTGCATTTTTTAAAACTGATACAAGCGTATCTATGTCATGTCCATCTATTGGTCCAACATAATAAAAACCTAATGAATTAAAAAGTGTTCCACCTGTTACTGCTGACCTCAAGAAATCCTCTGCTTTTCCCGCCTTTTTTGAAAACCTTTTTGAAAAAGCAGAAATAATTAATTTAAATGTTTCTCTTAAACTAAAATATATTTTTCCGGTCAATAATTTTGCTAAATAACTTCTCATTGCTCCTACAGGTTCTGCAATTGACATATCGTTATCATTTAAAATTACTATCATCTTAGTTTTCGATGAACCTGCATTGTTCATTGCCTCATAGGCCATTCCAGCACTGATCGCTCCATCACCAATTACAGCAACAACATTTTCTGATTTTTTTGAAAGTTTATTTGCAGTAGCAATACCCAAAGCTGCAGAAATTGATGTTGAGCTATGTGCTGCACCGAATGGATCATATTCACTTTCAGATCTTTTTGTGAAACCAGATAATCCATTTCCTTGTCTTAATGTTTTAATCCTATTTTTACGTCCTGTTAAAATTTTGTGTGGATACGATTGATGACCTACATCCCAAACTATTTTATCATTTGGTGTATCGAAAACATAATGCAAGGCTACAGTCAACTCGACAACACCCAATCCTGCACCTAAATGACCACCTGTAAATGAAACAGCCTCTATCAATTCTTCTCTTAACTCCTTTGACAAAGTAATCAATTCAGAGGACTTAAGATTTTTAATATCTGATGGAAAATTTACATTATCTAAAAATTTATATTTTGTCATTTTTTTCTATCTACTACAAACTCTACAGTTTCAATCAAATCTTTATTTTTATACTTACTTAAAGAAGAAATTATTTTATTTTTTAAATAAGAGGAATATTTAACAGCATTTTTATACCCGAGTAAACTTATTAAAGTCGCCTTGCCCTTTTTTTTGTCTTTTCCAGTTTTTTTTCCAATCTTTTTCTCACTTCCACTGTAATCTAGAAAATCATCAACAATTTGAAACAAAAGTCCAATATCTAAACCTATTTTTTTAAATTGATTTATCTTCCCAAACTTATTGGCAATAATCAACGGCGCTATAGTGGAAAATGAAAAAAGTTTACCAGTTTTATTAAGCTGCATATCTATAATTTTTCTTTTACTTACTCTTTTTTTTTCAAAATTAAGATCTAAATATTGGCCCCCTGCAATTCCTAAATGGCCAGAAGTGTTTGAGAGTAAATTTATTAATTTACTTTTTTTATTTTCACTAATCTTAAAGCTTTTTTCGCTTAAAATTTCAAAGGCTAAGGTAAGCAGTGAATTACCGGCGAGCACTGCTGTTGCTTCACCAAATTTTTTGTGCGTGCTTAACTTTCCTCTTCTTAAATCATCGTTATCCATACATGGCAAATCATCGTGTATAAGTGAATATGCATGAATACATTCCACTGCAGCTCCTACTCTTACTAAGTGATAATAAGGAACTGAAAAAATTTTTCCTACATCAACAATAATCTTTGATCTTATTTTTTTTCCACCAGGAAATAAACCATAATTCATTGAAGTGATTAATTCAGTTCTTCTCTGTTTTTTTAAAAAATTCTTGAGAAATTTATTTATATCTTTTCCTATTCTATTTAGTTTTTTTTCCATCTTTTTTTAGAATTTGTTTTATTTTAAATTTGTTTTTCTCAGATATTTCTCTTGAAGTATTTTGAAACTTTTTTTCAATAAATTTATTTAATTTAAATATTTCAAGATAATCCTCTTCAGATTGATTTGAAGCTTTATTTTTTTCAATTTTTTCAACCAAATTATTAAGAATTTCTTTAAGTTCATCTAAAGATTTAGACTCAATATCATCTGGTAAATTTTTTTGTTTCATATATTAGTTTGTATTATTACATGAATTATAATCTTTCAAATATTAAAAAAGCTAAATATTATTTAGATAAAAATGAATGTATTGGGTTCCCGACAGAAACCGTTTATGGTTTGGCGGCTAATGCTTATTCAAAAAAGGCTACCTTAAAAATATTCAAACTTAAGAAAAGAAATAAAAGAAATCCACTGATAGTGCATTATTGTAGCTTAAAAATGCTTAATAATGACTGTATGATTAATGAAGAATTTTTAAAATTATATAAAAAATATTGTCCAGGACCTATTACATTTGTTTTAAAACTAAAAAAAAATAGTAGCATTTCAAAAATCGTAACTAATAATAAAAAAACACTAGCTGTTAGATTTCCCAGTCATCATCTGGCTATTAAACTTTTAAAAATATTGAAATATCCTCTAGCGGCACCAAGTGCAAACATATCCTCAAAAATAAGTCCGGTAACAAAAGAAGATGTAAAGGATGAATTTGGAGAAAGAATTAAATTTATTCTTGACGGTGGTAGATCTAAAATCGGATTAGAGTCCACCATAGTTAGTTTGTTAGGAAAGCCAAAAATATTAAGGCTGGGAGGAATTGAAAGAAAAAAAATTATTAAAATTTTGAGAAAAAAAATCCTGTATAAAAAAAATGATAAAAAAATTGTTGTCCCAGGACAATTAAGTTTACACTATTCACCTGGAATACCTATAAGACTAAACAAGAAAAAACCAAAAGAAAATGAAGCTTTTATTTTAATTAAAAAAAGAAAAAAAACTTCAAAGAATTATTATTATTTAAGTAAAAAAAAAGATTTAAAAGAAGCAGCAAAAAATTTGTATAAAGTTTTAAGAAATATCAAAAATAAAGATTATAAGAGTATCGCTGTAGAAAAAATCCCTAATTATGGGTTCGGAGAAGCGATCAACGAAAGACTTAAAAGGGCTTCAGCAAAGTAATGGAAAATTCAATAAAAGTAATTGATCTTAAAAAGAATTATGGAAATAAGGAAGCAGTTAAGAATATCAATTTTGAAATTAAAGAAAATGAGATAATTGGGTTACTTGGTCCTAATGGATGTGGAAAAACTACTACTATAGGAATGATTTTAGGTTTATTAAAACCTACAAGTGGGCAAGTTTTGATTAATGGCTTTCAACTAGAAAAAAATAGAATTGAAATTCTTCAAAAGATAAATTTTATTTCTCCTTATATTGAATTACCAAAGAAACTTACAGTTAAGCAGAATCTAATTGTTTATGGAAAACTGTATTCTGTCAAAAACTTAACTAGTAGAATAGATTATTTAGTAGAAGAACTGAGATTACAAAATTTGCTTGATAGAGTGACTGGAGAATTATCTTCGGGGCAAAAAAATAGAATAAGCTTAGCTAAAGCGATTATCAACAATCCATCTGTCTTATTGCTCGATGAGCCTACAGCTTCACTTGATCCAGAAACGGGAGATTTTGTAAGAACCTTTTTAGAAAATTATAAAAAAGAAAAAAAGGTATCTATATTATTAGCATCTCATAACATGGATGAAGTAACTAGATTGTGTTCATCAATAATGATGATGAAAAACGGTTTAATAATAGATCAAGGTAAACCAAATGATTTAGTTAAAAAACATGGAAGACAAAATCTAGAGGAAGTTTTTTTAAAACTTGTAAGGAACTAATATGAATTTAGGTAGAATGTATGGATTGTTCTTAAGACACTTTTTTTTAATAACTAGGTCTTTTCCGAGAATTTTAGATCTAATATATTGGCCAACAATACAAATTACTTTATGGGGTTTCATCTCAAATTTTTTTACAACATACAGCTCGTATTATAATAATGCTGTTGGAATAATATTAACATGCGCGATACTTTATGATTTTCTATTTAGAACAAGTATCGGGTTTAACATGCTTTTTTTAGAGGAAATCTGGAGTAGAAATTTTACAAATTTATTCATCTCACCAATAAAGAAAAGTGAAATTTTGATTTCATTAATATTCACAGCTTTAGTAAGAGCTTTAATTGGTTTAGTTCCTGCAATTCTTTTAACTTCTCCCCTATTTGGAATTTCTATATTAGATTTAGGTTTAAGTTTATTTTTTTTGTTTCTTAGTCTCTACATTTTTGGAATAACGCTAGGTATACTAGTTTCTTCTGGTCTACTTAGGTTTGGCCCTTCATTTGAAAATATTGCCTGGTCAACTATGTTTCTGTTGGCTCCTTTTGGATGTATTTATTATCCTGTAGATATATTACCTGAAGTATTTCAAAAAATTGCTTATGCACTACCACTCGTATACATATTTGAGGAGGCTAGAAATATTTTAGTCAATGGATTTGTAAATGTAGAAAATATTTTTAAAGCATTTTATCTAAATGGATTATATTTATTTATCTCCATTTGCCTATTTTACTACTCTTTCAGTAAAGCCCGTAAAAAAGGAACATTAATTAATATAGGGGAATAATTTGGTGCGCCTGCTAGGAGTCGAACCCAGAACCTCCTGATCCGAAGTCAGGCGCTCTATCCAGTTGAGCTACAAGCGCATATAGTATTAATATTATAATTTATGAAAAATATCATTAAGTTTATTGTTAAGGATAATGAAAACAATCAAAGAGTTGATTTATTTTTATCAAACAACAAAAAAGAACTCAGCAGAACTAGAGTTAAAAATTTGATTTTAAACCAAAGATTGTTGATAAATGAAAAAATTTGCACCGACCCATCAAAAAAAGTTAATGAAAATGACAATATAAAACTTGAAATACCTGAGCCACAGAAAGCTTCTTTAGAACCATTTGATTTCAAACTTAATGTCATTTATGAGGATAAAGATTTAATGGTAATAAACAAACCTGCCGGGATATCTATGCATCCTGGAGCTGGGGACTACAACAAAACATTGGTAAATGCCTTAATATTTTATGATAGTAAAAATCTTTCAACTATTGGTGATGAACTTAGACCAGGAATCGTTCATAGAATAGATAAAGATACATCTGGTTTAGTTGTGGTTGCGAAAAATAATAGAACACACGAAAAATTATCTAGTCAATTTAACGACCATACAATTAAAAGAGTTTACCAAGCTCTTGTATGGGGAAAGCTAAGGCCCCAAACTGGTAGAATTGAAACACTGATTACAAGAAGCTCAAAAAATAGACAATTAATGCAGGTTAGTCTCGCTAAAGGAAAAAAAGCAATTACTAATTATAAAACCTTGGAAATTTTTGAAAATGAAAAAATACCAACTTTTAGTTTAATTGAGTGTAGATTGGAAACTGGTAGAACCCATCAAATTAGAGTTCACATGAGTTACAAAGGTAACAATATTTTAGGAGACAAAAAATATAAAAAAAAGTTTAAAAAATTCAGAAATATTAATGATGATTTAAATAATCTAATTCTTAAACTAGATAGACAATTCTTACATGCAAAAACTCTTGGGTTCAATCATCCCTCAAAAAATAAGGATATCGAATTTACATCAAATTTACCTCAAGATTTAAATACGCTGTTAAAAAAGCTTAGAAATTCGAAGTAATTACAATATTGCAAAAAATTAATTATTTATTAAATACATAGTAATAAAATGACATCTACATTCAAATACCCTGCTATAAGCAATGAAGGCGGTCTGTCAGTATACTTAGACCAGATAAAAAAATTTCCAATGCTTGATGCTGAAGAAGAATATATGCTTGCTAAAAATTGGAAAACTACAGGAAATGTCAAATCAGCTGAAAAACTTGTGACAAGCCATTTAAGATTGGTTGCAAAAATTGCGATGAGGTACAAAGGTTATGGATTACCAATGAATGAAATTATATCTGAAGGAAATGTAGGATTAATGCAGGCAGTGAAAAAATTTGAACCTGAAAAGGGTTTTAGATTGGCAACTTATGCTATGTGGTGGATTAAAGCATCGATACAAGAATATATTTTAAGATCTTGGAGTTTGGTAAAAATTGGAACAACTACAGCACAGAAGAAATTATTTTTTAATTTAAAAAAATTAAAAAACCAAATAGCTCCAAAAAATGAAGGTGACCTAAAAAAAGATGAAGTGGAAAAAATTGCGAATACACTTGATGTGAGTGAAGATGAAGTTATCTCAATGAATAGAAGGTTGTCAGGCAAAGAACAATCTTTGAACGCTCCAATTGGTGAGGATGGTGATGAGTGGCAAGACTGGGTTGTTGATAAAGAAATGGATCAAGAATTAAAAATAGCTCATCAAGAGGAACTTGACCAAAGAAAAGATTTACTTCAGGACTCTATAAAAATACTAAATGATAGAGAGAAAGAGATTCTTTATGCAAGAAGATTAAATGAAAATCCATCAACGCTCGAAGACTTAAGTAAAAAGTATAAAATTAGTAGAGAAAGAATAAGACAAATTGAAAACAAAGCTTTTGAAAAACTACAAAAGCATATGCTTAATTCAGCAAAATCAAAAAATTTACTTCCAGTAAATTAAATTTTAAAAGGATCTTCGATTAAAATTGTATCATTTCTTTCAGGACTTGTTGAAATGCTTGAAACCTTTGTTTCAATAAACTTTTCAACCTCCTTAATATAAATTTTTGCATTCTCGGGCAATTTTTCAAAATTTTTGACTCCTTTTGTTGAAGATTTCCAACCTTTAAAGCTTTTATAAATTGGCTTAACTTTTAATTGATCATCTACAGCAGCGGGCAAATAGTCAACCTTTTTGCCATTCAGCTCATAAGCTACACACATTTTGATTTCTTCTAGTTCGTCTAAGACATCAAGTTTAGTTAATGCTATTCCATTAATACCTGAGACTTTAATCGTTTGTCTTACCAAAACACCGTCAAACCAACCACATCTTCTTTTTCTGCTAGTAACAGTTCCAAACTCTTTTCCAACTTTACCAAGATGTTCTCCAGTTTCATTTTTCAACTCAGTTGGAAAAGGACCCTCGCCTACTCTTGTCGTGTAGGCTTTTGTGATACCAAGAACATAACCAATTGTATTTGGTCCACACCCTGAGCCTGTCGCTGCTGAAGATGCGACTGTATTTGATGAAGTTACAAAAGGATAAGTACCATGATCTACGTCTAACAAAATTCCTTGCGCACCTTCAAATAAAATTTTCTTTCCTTCTTTTTTAAATTCATCAATCCTTTTCCAGACTGGCTTTGAAAACTTCAATATTTGGGGTGCAATTTCAAGAAGTTCCTTTTTCAACTTATTTTTTTCAAACAATTCTTTTCCTAAACCTTTTCTTATTGCATTATGGTGCATCAAAACAGTTTCAAGCCTATGATCTAAATTTTTTTCAGAAATTAAATCCATTACTCTGATCGATCGTCTGCCTACTTTGTCTTCATATGCTGGTCCTATACCTCTTCTTGTGGTTCCAATTTTTGCTTTTCCTGCTGCATCTTCTCTTATTTCATCCATTTCTTTGTGAAAAGGTAAAATTAAATTGGCTGACTCTGACAAAATTAAATTTTCTTCAGATATCTCTACTCCTTTTGATTTTATCTCTTTTATTTCATATAATAATGCCCATGGATCAACCACAACCCCGTTACCAATAATTGATATTTTATTTTTTCTGACAATTCCTGATGGAAGTAATCTTAATTTATAGGTTACTCCATCTATTACTAACGTATGTCCAGCATTGTGTCCGCCTTGAAATCTTACAACTACATCTGCTTCACTTGAGAGCCAATCAACAATTTTTCCTTTTCCTTCATCACCCCACTGAGATCCGACAACAGCTACATTTTTCATTTAAATTTATTCTTAATATTAAACACGTTTATATGGTTTATTGGCCCATGGCCTTTTCCAAAATTAGGCCCCGATCCGATTGAATGGTTAACATAATCAATTGCCATCTTACAAGATTTCTTTAATGTTTTTCCACACGAAAAATAAGTCGCGATCGCACTAGATAAAGTACATCCTGTACCATGTGTATTTTTTGTTCTGATTTTTTTACTCTTAAAAAATTCTTTTTCGTCTTTATTCAAATAAAGATCATATACATATTTTGCTTTTAAATGACCCCCTTTTATTAAAACATTTTTTGCTCCGAAACTTAATAATTTTTTTCCTGCTATAATCATATCATCCGTTGTTTTAATTTGTATTTTAGCAAGTATTTCTGCCTCTGGTATATTTGGTGTAATTAAAGATACTCTATTCATTAATTTAGCTTTTATTATTTCTATTGATTTATCATCAACTAATTTTGTGCCACCTTTCGCTACCATCACTGGATCAAGAATAATTTTTTTTACTTTAATTTTTTTTAAAGAATTTATCACTGTTTCAATAACTTTTTTTGAGTGTAACATTCCAATCTTTATAGCATCAGGCCTGATATCTTTTGAGGTGAATTCAATTTGCCTTTTAATTTCATTGATTGGAACTTTTGAAATCGACAAAACTCCTGTTGTATTTTGTGAAGTTATTGCAGTAATTGCTGTCATTGCATAAGCGCCAAGACTTGTTATGGTTTTAATATCTGCTTGAATACCTGCGCCTCCGGAAGAGTCTGAGCCCGCAATAACTAATATTTTAGATTTAAGTTTCAATTTATTTAATAGACCTTTTTACAATATTTATACATTTTTTTAATAAATGAATATTGTTTGACTCGCCCATAATTCTGATTTTAGGCTCTGTGCCAGATTTTCTTACAAGCATTCTACCGTAATTTTTAATTATTCTTTCAGATTTTTTAATAGCAACCTTACATTTAGTAGAATTAATAACTGATTTATCTTTAACCTTTACATTTTCTAATATTTGAGGTGTTAATTTAAATAAGTCAAAAAGCTCACTAGCCTTTTTCCCTTTTCTCATTGAAAATAGAATTTCTAATGCAACTAATAGCCCATCACCTGTTGTTGCAAATTTGCCAAGTATAATATGCCCAGATTGCTCTCCACCTAAATTAAAGTTTTCTTTTTGCATTTTTTCCTTAACATATCTGTCTCCTACATTAGCTCTGATAAATTTAATTTTTTGATTTCTAAAAAAATTTTGCAATCCATAATTTGACATTAGGGTGCCAATTACACCACCTTTTAGAATTTTCTTTCTTTTCCATCTTGTTGCTAGCATCGCAATAATTTTATCACCATCAACAATGTTCCCCATCTCGTCAGATACAATTATTCTGTCTGCGTCGCCATCTAAAGATATTCCAATATGAGCTTTGTTTTTTCGAACTAAAGATTTGATCTTTTGCGGAAAGGTTGAGCCACAATTATCATTAATATTTAAACCATTTGGAGAAGTCCCATACTCAATTACTTTTGCACCCAAGCTTCTTAATAATTTTGGTCCAGATTTATAACCTGCTCCGTTAGCACAATCTATTGCAATTTTCATTCCTTTCAATTTAAAACCTCTTGGAAAGTTATCTTTTAATATTTTTATATATTTATCATTTGCATCCTCTAATCTCTTTACTCTTCCTAAAATTTTTGGTTCAGAAAGATTTTTTGCTATTTTAGAGTCAATTAGTTTTTCAATTTTCTTTTCAATTTTGTCAGAGAGTTTTAGGCCATCTGGTCCAAATAATTTTAGTCCATTATCATAATATGGGTTATGAGACGCTGTAATCATAATTCCCATGTTGGCTTTCATCTTTTTTGTTAACATCGCTAATCCATTTGTTGGTAGAGGCCCAAGCGTGTAGACATGCATTCCTGCTGAGGTCAATCCAGACACCAATGCGGGCTCAAGTGTATATCCTGAGAGTCTTGTATCTTTTGCTATAATAGCTGTTTGTTTTGATTTTTTCTGATTTTTAAAATATGTACCTGCTGCTAGGCCAAATTTAAAGAACATTTCACCATTAATTTTGGTCTGGTTAACCTTCCCTCTAATTCCATCGGTTCCAAAATATTTTTTAGTCATTTAAAATTTTAGAGATTTAAAAACTTTGATACTTTGATTAACTTCATTTACATCGTGAACTCTTAAAATCTGAATGCCATGCATCATAGCGCACAAACTAGATGATATAGTTCCTCCTAGTCTTTCCTTACTATCGTTTATCCCAGAAATGTCCTTAATAAATCTTTTTCTAGAAGTGCCTAACATTATAGGAAATCCAAGTGAATGAAAAATAGAAATGTTTCTTAATAAGGTAATATTATGTTTCAATCTTTTTCCAAAACCAATTCCTGGATCTAAAATAATATTCTTATGATTTATACCATTGTCCTCTAGTTCTAAAATTTTATTTTGAAAGAAGTCATAAATATCTAGCAAGACGTTTTTATACGAAGGTTTTATTTGCATTGTTTTTGGATTACCTTGCATGTGATGAATTATAAAGGGGGTTTTTTTATTTCTTAGGATTTTTAATGTATTAGGATCATAATTGAGTCCGGAAACATCATTAATGATGTGGACACCATATTTTAAACTTTTTTCCATTATGGCACTTTTTCGAGTATCAATAGATATTACATTTTTTAATTTTTTTGTTTTTTTTAATACCTCCTTAATCCTTTTCCACTCAGTTTTTTCATTTACATCATTTGATCCTGGTCTTGTAGACTCTCCCCCTATATCAATAATTGATGATCCTTTTTCAATAAAATGTTTTATTCTTTTTAAAGCATCTTTATGATTATTATATTTTCCACCATCTGAAAAACTGTCGGGAGTTAAATTAACAACTCCCATTATTAGAGGTAGAGACTTAAACTTTAGTTTAGAAAAGTTTTTTTTTTTAGTTATATTTTTTATATCTAATTTTACTTTTTTTTTTAAATTTTTACTTAAAAAATTTAATTTTGAAATGTGGATTCTTTTTTTCTTTTTTCTTGTTAAAAGTTCTATTGTATCAAAAGAAATTTTATCATTTCCATGAAGTGGGAGAGCAAGTTTTTTATTGACCATCAAGGTTGAATGGTCACCATAATAGAAATTACACGCTCTAGTGTAATATTTTAACATTAAATATTAATGAACAATTTTTGGTTTTAAACCAATTGATCCTAAAGCGGAGTCAGAACTTTCATCCTCAACTTTTAAATCTTCCTTGTTAGGCGGATATTCGTTTTTGTTAATTATTTTTGCTATATCCTCACCAGTCAAAGTTTCATATGTTAAAAGAGCTTTTGCTATTTTATGCAAATCATCAATTTTGCTTGTTAAAATAGTTTTTGCTTGATTGTAACCTTCGTCAACAAGTTTTCTTATTTCTCTATCAATTTTTTGAGCAACAGCCTCTGAAACACTTTGTGTTTGTGTTACAGATCTTCCAAGGAAAACTTCCTCTTGATTTTCACCATATTCAACAGGACCAAGTTCCTCACTCATTCCATACTTGGTAACCATAGCTCTTGCTAATGAGGTTGCTTGGTTAATGTCTGAACCATTTCCCCCACCTGCGCCTGTGGATATATTATCTTTACCAAATATAAGCTCTTCGGCAACTCTTCCTCCAAAGCACACAGCCAATCTTGCTTTCAAATATTTAATAGAGTGACCATGTTTATCTCTTTCTGGTAGATTCATGACCATTCCCAAAGCTCTTCCTCTAGGAATGATTGTTGCTTTATGTATTGGATCGTAATTTGGCAAGTTAAAAGAAACTATTGCATGTCCACCTTCGTGATAAGCAGTTAATTTCTTCTCATCTTCTGTCATGACCATAGATCTTCTTTCGGCACCCATCATCACCTTGTCTTTTGCATCTTCAAATTCTTGAGATGTTACAATTCTTTTATTTTTTCTCGCAGCTAACAATGCAGCCTCGTTAACTAAATTAGCAAGATCTGCTCCTGAAAATCCAGGTGTTCCTCTTGCGACAGTTCTTAAATTTACATCTGGAGACATAGAAATTTTTTTAGCATGAACTTTTAAAATCTTTTCTCGACCTATAATATCTGGATTTGAAACTACAACTTGTCTATCAAATCTTCCTGGTCTTAAAAGCGCTGGATCTAAAACGTCAGGTCTGTTAGTTGCAGCAATAATTATTACACCCTCATTTGTATCAAATCCATCCATCTCAACTAGTAATTGGTTTAATGTTTGTTCTCTTTCATCATTGCCTCCACCTAAACCTGCGCCTCTACTTCTTCCAACAGCATCTATCTCGTCAATGAAAATTATGCATGGTGAATGTTTTTTACCTTGTTCAAACATATCTCTAACTCTTGAAGCACCAACTCCAACAAACATTTCAACAAAGTCTGATCCGGAAATCGTGAAGAAAGGAACACCTGCTTCACCGGCAATAGCTCTAGCAAGTAAAGTTTTTCCTGTACCTGGAGGTCCTACTAACAAACAACCTCTTGGTATCTTACCGCCCAATCTACTAAATTTTTTTGGATCTCTCAAAAACTCTACCACTTCTTGAACTTCTTCTTTTGCTTCCTCAACTCCAGCAACATCGTTAAAAGTAACTTTCCCTTTAACCTCATTCATCATCTTTGCTTTTGATCTTCCAAATCCCATGGCACCACCTTTGCCACCTTGCATTTGTCTCATAAAGAATATCCAAACAGCGATTAAAAGTAACATTGGGAACCACGATAAAAGAACTCCAAACAAAGATGGCATTTTCTCATCAAGTGGAGCTGCAGATATACTTACACCTTTATCAGTTAATTTTTCTATTAAGTTTGGATCGTTCGGTGAGTATGTTGAAAAAACCGATCCATCGGCCATAACACCTTTAATATTGTTACCTTGTATCTGAACCTCTACAACCCTTCCATTATCAACCTCTGTTAAAAATTCGGAGAAAATAATAGTTTTATTATTTTTGTTTTGAAGATTTTGTGGATTCTTGAACATGTTGTAAAGACCTATAGTCAAAACAACAATGATCACCCACATAGCTAGATTCTTTAAATTCATAATATTATAAGTTAAGAATTATTCTAAATTTAACAAGTGCTAAATTGTTACACAAATGAGTTTATTTTGTGTTTTCCTTAGAAATAACTACTGAATTCTCTATTTTTTCAATAACACATCCTCCTATAGTTGTTTTGGTCAAGGATTTTTGTTTAATTTGATTAATAATCCTTGAGACACCCTTGCCTCTAGCGGGAAAATATCTGCCGCTAATATCTTGTAAAATTTTTGTAAAGGACCTTAAAATTATTTCATCAGTACAACTAAAAAACTTTAAAGATAAGAGTGCTTTATTATTATTATTTTTTGACGGACTGATATAAGAATTCTCACTGATATTTTTTTGTACGAAAAATTCAATTGAGTTATTCGAGGATATTAAATTTTCAAAAGTCATTTTAAACTTTTTTTGATCTAGGCCATCTTTTTTAAGATTATTAATCATAAACCTTACCCGTGATCTCAAATACTCTAAGCTTCTATTTGATGGATCATCTATATAGAAGTTAAAGGTATTTTTAGTCACGTGCAACAAATCTTCTTTTGAAAAATCAAGTAATGGTCTAACAATATTAATATTATTTCTTTGCAAATTTCTATAATTATAAAAGGATACTAGTCCCTTAAGACCAGAGCCCCTTAATAATCTTATGAAGAAATTTTCTTGAAAATCATCAAAATGGTGGCCTAATAATAATGTATTAATTTTTTTTGTTTTGCAAAAACCATCGAATACCTTAAATCTGTAGTCTCTAGACTCTGATTGAGTTTTTTTAGTATTTGTCTTTTTTTTCCACGTAATTATCTTGCACTCAATTCTAAATTTTCTTAAGATTTTTTTTAAAGTCCCGGCCTCTTTCGAGGATTTATCTCTTAGTTTGTGATCTACATGAACATAGTGAAAGTTATTATCTTTATTTTTAATTTGATAACATTTTGAAAGATATGCTAAAGCAAGACTATCTGCACCACCAGATACTGCAACTAAGTACCCTTTGAATTCTTTCTGTTTAATTAAAAATTCAAATCTTTGATAGATTTTTTTTATTCTTTTATCTTTTATTTGAGGACTAAAAATTGAATTTTTAAGATTTTTTCTTTTTACACTCGAACTTTTTTTCTTCATATTTTGCTTTTTGAAGAACTGATTGTTTTGCATCAGGATATTCTTTTTTAACTCCTGTAATCATTAAACACCCTTGATCTTTTTCTCCAATTTGCACTAATGATACTCCAAGCTTAAGTAAATTTATAGCTGCTTTTTCACTTTTAGGATATTTTTGATAACCTTCTAAGTAAGCAGAAGCAGCATCTGTATAAAGTTGTCTAATTCTAAATGTTTCTGCATACCAATATTGTGCGCTACCTGCCATTTTATGTTCAGGATTTGTCATTACAAATTCTCTAAGCGCTCTCTCTGCAGTCGTGTAGTCTCCTTGTTTTAAAAAACTAGTGGCAAACTCGTATTGTTTATCGGGTTTATCATTAGGTAAGATTTTTTCCTCTGACACAAATTTTTCAGTTATGACTGTTCCAGTTGTATCTATTGATTGAGTTTGTTGTGTTAATTCATTTGTTTCTGATGACTTGTAAGATACTGCGCCAAGATCTTGCGGTTGAGAAGAGCCAGGTAAAACTTTTTTCTTTGATGTAATTTTTTTATCAGTATCCTCACCTTCTAAATTTTGGAACCTCAATTGATTATCTGCTTGAACTTTTGATAATCTGCTTGATAATTTATCGATTTTAAAATTTATTTCCTCGAATTTATTTGTCAAATCTTGAAATTGTTTTTCTATCTCAGACAATTTTAATAAATGTCTTGTAAGCACATCTTCATCATTTGAGCTTAATTTTGTTTTGCCAGTTGTAATTATATCTGAAGACTGTGAGTAAACAGCTTTTTCTAAAGTTTTTAAATCTTTTTGTAATGTTTTTATTACTTCCAAAGTTTCTGTTTCTTCTGCCTTGACAAAGGAAATAATTGAAAAAAGAAATATTATTAAAACTAATACACTTTTATTTATATACTCTAAAAATTTCATTACTTGATTTCTATCTATAATGATGGCAAAAAAAAGACCCCAACAACTTGTGTTATTGGGGTCTGAATTTATAAATTATTAGTTAGCTTTTACTGTTACTGATCTTCTGTTTTTTGACCAAGCTAAAGGATTTGAACCAGAGTCAACCGGTCTTTCTTTTCCATAACTTATTACTGAAATTCTATTTCCAGATATTCCATAAGTCATTAAATAATCTTTAGCTGCATTAGCTCTTCTCTCACCTAAAGCTAAGTTATATTCTCTTGTACCTCTTTCGTCAGCGTGACCTTCAAGAACTACATTTATTTTTGAATTTTTTCTTAACCATGAGGCTTGTTTTCTTAATGTTTCTCTTGAAGCAGTAGTTAAAACTGTTTCATTAGTTGCGAAGAAAACTCTATCTGGCACACCTGAAGCTAAATACTCAACTGTGTCTTTTCCAGTGTATACGTCACCTTGCATTTTGCCTGTAGTTTTTACAGCACATGCAGATAATAGAATACTTGCAAAAAATACTAGCAAAGTATTTCTAAAAATTTTGTTTAAACTCATTACTGCTCCTTAAAAGTTAATTTTTTACCTTTTCACAACTAAATAGATCTTTCAAGCTCAAAAATCAAGGAATTATTAATTTTTTTTGAAAATACCATAATTAATCAGTTAATAATGACGACCAAGATGGGTCTGAAGCATCGGTCTCGGTTTTAACCATTCTTTCGTTATATCCAGTAAGATCTATAGACCAAAGTTTAGCCGAAAAGCCTTTTCCTGCTGAGTCTGATTTTGTCTCTCTATAAAAAATTAAAACTCTTCCATTAGGGGACCAGGAAGGAGCTTCTTGATAATAGTTTTCTGTAAGTAATCTTTCGCCAGTTCCATCTGTTCTCATTACGCCAATATAAAACTTTCCTTTATGAAGCTTTGTAAAAGCTATCAAATCACCTCTTGGAGACCACACGGGTGTTCCGTAAAGACCATTTCCAAAAGATATCCTTTTAACTTTTGAACCATCACTTCTCATTACATAGATTTGCTGATACCCACTTCTATCTGAGTTAAAGCAAATATATTTACCGTCCGGAGAATATGATGGCGATGTATCAATTGATGGATGGTTTGTGATTTTTTCAACCTCTCTACTTTCAAGGTCCATAGTATAAATATCTGAGTTTCCATCTTTAGCAAAGCTCATAATAATTTTTTTTCCATCAGGAGAGAAACGTGGAGCAAATGTCATACCAGGAAAGTCACCAACAACTTCTTGTATTCCAGTTTCAATATCTAGTAGGTACACTCTAGGTAAATTTTTAAAATAAGATAAATAAGTAACCATTTGATTTGTTGGATTAAACCTTGGTGTTAACACTAATTCATTTCCTAAAGTTAGGTATTTAGTGTTAAATCCATCTTGATCCATAATTGCTAATTTCTTGATACGACTTGTTTTAAGTCCTTCTTCAGCGACATAAATAATTCTTGTATCAAAATAACCTTTTTCACCTGTTAGCCTCTGATAAACTTTATCAGTAATTATATGTCCAACTCTTCTCCAATTTTCTGAAACAGTGGTAAATGCTAATGCCATAATTTCTTTTCCAGCTAAAACATCCCATAATCTAAACTCAACTCTAAGTTTTTCATCAACTATCTTCACTTCCCCTGTTATCAAAGCTTGAGCTTTAATTAATGCCCAATCTTCAAATCTAGGTTTTACATGAGCTATATCTGGTTTTTGTAGAAAAGCTTTTGGATCTAATGGATTAAATAAACCTGATTGTCTTAAATTATTTTCAACAACTTTTGATATTTCAATACCTATATCCTCAAGTTTTAATAAATCTTTAAATTTATCTTTAGAATTTTGATCAACAGATAATGGCGATACTGCTAGTGGCAAAGGATTTAGATTACCTCTGGTAATATCTACTTCTATTAGTGACCAAGCTTTGCCCCAGTTAAAAACAAATAAACAGACATAAATTAAAAAAATAAATTTTCTCATCCTTGAAGCATCTCCCTTGCATCAAAATTTAGTTGTATTTCTTTCCATCTCTCATAACCAGTTGTTGGAACTCTTAAGGGCTGACACAATCTAATTGCTCTTAGAGCACTTTCTGCCAAAACTTTATAGAAACCTTGTCCCGGTTTGTTCATTCTTGCATGATCAAGAATTTCAGAGTTTATAATAGTGCCATCAGGCTTTAAATTAAGTTTAATTCTTACAAGAAGATCTTCATTATATGGTAAGCCTAATGGGATACTCCAGCATCCAAAAATTTGGGCTTTAAGAGCATCTTCTTCATTTAAGGTCAATCCAGAGGAAATAACACTTTTTCTCTGTGATTGAGTAATCTTATTATCATTTTTAATCATCTCTGCAGTTTCTTCTTTTGATTTATCAATTAATGCGGCAATATTGTTTGGATCAAATAATTCTTTTTTTTCAAATTCTGAAACTTGTTTAATTTCATCATCAATTTTTTCTGGGTTTTGTTTATCCTCTTCTGGTTTTTTTACAATATTTTTTTGTTCATCCGGTAATGGTATTGCGTCTGGTTTTTCTTTTTTAACTTTTTTGGGGGGTGCTTGCTCAGAAACAAGTTTTTCTTTTTCTTTCTTCTTTATTTCTTCAATAATCTTTTTCGCCTTAGGAGCGTAAGGTATAGATGTTTTGTCAGTTATTTGAATAAGTTCTATGGAAATAATCGGTGGAAGATCTATTGGTTTTTTTGCTAAAAAAGGAAGGCTCAACGCTGTTATAATTATAAGAAATAAATGTAGTAAAGATGATATAATGATATTATTAGCCACTATCGATCACCTCTCTTTATAAGGCTCTGAAATAAGCGCAACTTTTGTAAATCCTGAACCTGAAAGCATCCCCATAACTTCTAAAACTCTTCCATAATTGATTGTCTTGTCGCCTCTTACATATATTCTTGTGTCTGTTCTGTTTTTTGAAACAGCTAATATTTTAGCAATTACGTTATCAAACTCAACTTTAGACTCTTGAATAAAAATCTCCCCTTTTGAATTTATACTTAAGGTTAATGGTTCTTGTTCCTCAGGAAGAGAGTCAGCTGAACTTTCTGGTAGATCTACTTGAACACCAACTGTCAATAATGGTGCTGTGACCATAAAAACAATTAAAAGAACCAACATTACGTCAACAAATGGTGTTACATTTATTTCACTTATTGGATCTTTAGATTTATTTTTTAAATTAAAAGCCATTAGTTAAATAGTAGAGATGAATCTTTTGGCAAAATTTTCTAATCTTTGAGAATATTTTTTTGAGTCGTTATTAAATTTGTTATAAGCTACAACCGCAGGAATAGCTGCTAATAGGCCGAGAGCTGTTGCAAATAATGCTTCTGCAATTCCTGGCGCGACAATAGCTAAACTTGTGTTTCTTGAAACTGCAATTGACTGAAATGAATTCATAATTCCCCAAACTGTTCCAAACAAACCAATAAACGGTGCTGTTGAGCCTACTGTGGCCAAAAACGAATAATTTTTTTCAAGCTTATTAACTTCATTTTCTATATTAGACTCTAATAAACCTGAAAGCTTTTCATTTAAATTACTTCTAGATCTTGATTTAAGAACAACTTGCATGGTCTTTTTAAAAACATTTGACATTGGATCATCAATATTTGCTGGTAAATTATTATAGAAACTTTCGGCAGATCTTGATTTCCAAAATTTTTCTTCAAACTCTTGGGTTGATAAATTTATTTTCTTAAATAACTTGAATTTTTCTATAATTATCGCCCAAGTATAAATTGATGCTGCAATTAACAAAACGATGACTGATTTTACAATTATGTCTGCTCTAATAAATAGGCTCCATAAAGAGAAGTCTACAGAACTTCCTAGTCCCACAGATTGTGATGCTATATCGGCTTCCATGAAAAATCTTTCACACTAAAATGTGTCATCAATTTGACCTGAAAGATCAAATAAATCTAATATTTAGCGTTTTGGTAATAAAAACTTGAAATAAGTATCGCATCCGCTTTATTAGCATCTTTTTTTTTTGACAATTTTGACGAAAAGTATGGATAAATTTCAATAGCTTTTGTCCTGCTAGCATCTTTGTTTGTATTTATCAAATTAAAGAATTTTTTCCATTTAACCGGCGAAACAAAGTCCATTGGAATTTGCATCGCAGAAAAAATTCCTTTCAACACTCCAAAAGACTGTCCAAAATTAAACATGCTAGTAACTCCTTGTCCTGGCATTGCAGAAACTTGTTCGATCACAGCTACTACTTTCGACTTATCTTCTCCTTCTACAGCTTTTTGAATTTCGTTAAATATTTGAGAAGCATTAACTTGGGATTTATTTTTTTTTCCTACAGCCATTTTTGGCATTTCAAATACATCCACTATTTTTCCATCTTTAAATAAACATATAGCACCATTAATTCCAGGATCTATTCCAATTATTAACATTGCTTAATCTTCTTCCCCAAAATTCGAGTAAACCCTTTGAACATCATCGTCATCATCTAATAATTCTATAAGTTTTTTTGTGTCTTCTTTATTCTCACCTTCGCTGAAGACCTTGTTTAATGGAATCCACTCAATATCTGTTGATAAAAAATTTTCAACATGAGACTCAATTTTTTTTTTTATAGAATAAATATCTTCAAAGCCGCAATGTATCTCATGAAAATTTTCAAAGGAAAAGCATTCATCTGCACCAGCATCAATTGCTAGTTCAAAAATTTTATCGTCTTTAATTTCATTTATGTCTATTCTAATTACGCCAATTTGTTTAAAATTGTGAGCTGCAGAACCTTGGGTACCCAAATTACCACCATTTTTTTGAAAAATTGTTCTTAATTTTGAAGCAGTTCTATTTTTGTTATCTGTAAGTGCTTCAACAATTATAGCAACTTTATCTTTACCAAAACCTTCGTATCTTATCTTTTCAAAATTTGATTGGTTTAATGATTTCGATTTATCAATGGCTCTCTCGATGTTATCTTTTGGCATGTTTGAAGATCTTGCTGCTTGAATAGCGGATCTAAGTCTCGGGTTCATTAAAGGATCTTTATCTCCAAGTTTAGCAGCTACAGTAATCTCTCTAGAAAGTTTTGAGAAAATCTTCGACCTTTCTTTATCTGCTCTACCTTTTTTATGTTTTATACCAGCCCAATGAGAATGTCCTGCCATATTATTTTGAATTATTTAAAACACCCCCAACAATTATACTATTAATATTTTTAGCAAGTCCTGAAATTTCATCACAATCTACCATAACACCCGATAAAGAGCCATCCCCCAAAGATGGATAATGTTTTTCAGAATCTTGTTTAAAGAATCTTTTTAATGAGTTTTCTTTATTCATCCCAATTACTGAGTCATAGTCACCACACATTCCGGAGTCTGTGATATACGCAGTCCCACCTTTTAAAACTCTTGCGTCATTTGTTGGAATGTGCGTGTGAGTACCAGTAACTAATGTTGCTTTACTATCAAACAAATGTCCCATTGCCATTTTTTCTGAAGTAGTTTCACAATGCAAGTCAACTACTAAAAAGTCATAATCTTTTTTGAGTTGGTATTTTTTTTGAAAATTTTCAGCTGTTTTGAAAACATCTTCACTTTTCCTCATGAAAACATTTCCCATTAAATTTAGTACACCTATTTTAAAATTTTTTGATGTTCGATAAATTTCAAATCCTTTTCCTGGCGATATTCCAATTAAATTAAATGGTCTAAGAAGTCTGTTATCATCCTCAACGAGTTTTAAAGTTTCTTTATGATCCCAAACATGATTTCCAGTTGTGAGTACATTTACTCCAAATTTCATTAAATTGTCTAAAACATCTTTTGTAATACCTACTCCGTTATGAGCTGCGTTTTCACCATTTGCTATGACAAAATTTATTTTATTATCCTCAACTATTTTTTTAAGGTGTTTTTTTACAACCATGCAACCCGATGGTCCTACAATGTCGCCTAAAAATAAAATTTTCATTTGTAAATTCTTTTTTCAGTAATTATGAAATCCATTTTTTTATCATATTTATCAACTGGCACTTTATTAATTTTTTGACAAGAAAGAGCAAGTCCGATTTTAACACAGTTATTTTGTTTCTCAATTTTTTGAATAAACCTGTCATAGAAACCTCCTCCATAACCAAGTCTATTTAAGTTAGAGTCAAAAGCTAACATCGGAATTATTAATGTAGAAGGAGTTATTTTTCTTCCCTTTAAAGGCTCTAAGATACCAAATCTATTTATTATTAAAGGCTCATTAGGACTCCAGCTATAAAAAGACATCTCAATTTTATTTTTAATTATAGGTAAAGAAATTATAAATTTTTTCCTAATTAATCGATTCATTAATTCTAAAGTAGATAACTCATCACCAAACGGATAATACAATCCAACTCTTTTGTTGGGAGATTGCTGCTCAATCAATTTTATTATTGCCTCAGAATTTACTGTGATTTTTTTTTTGGTGAATTTTGATCGAATTTTAGATATTTTTTTTCTTAATTGAAATTTGTTCACTACTAAATCTAATTTTTAAGATTAACTCGTTCAACGAATTCCTCTATTTCTTTTGCAGTGTTAGAAATTAATTGATCATAATTATTGTTTATTTTATCAAGCTCTTTTTGCAAGTTGTTGATATCATTGTTCAATTTAGTTGCTTCATCTTCTTTTTCATCCTTGTAGCCGTATACAAGAGATTTCAGTTCTTTAAATTTTTCAGTTAGATTAGTTAATTCTACCTTTTTTTTCTCAACATTTTTTTTGGTATCAAAATACTCATCCATCACTTTAATAGCAGTGATCAATAATAATTTATTTTCACCTATGTTCCCCAAGTCATTTTTCAATTTTTCAAATTTATCGTTTAAATTTGCTGCTAACTCTTCAAGATGATCCTCTTGACCATCTTCACATGAAAGAAGAAAGTCTTTTCCATTAAACTTAATATTTACATTTGCCATTTTTCAATCTCATCAAGTAAAGTATCTGTTTCTTGATTTAATTCATCAATTTTTTCGTCAAACTCTAATCTTTTCAATCTATCTTCTTTTTTTTCAACCATCATTTGTTTGATTTTGACTTGAAGATTGCCGTGTTCATCACTTAAATTTTTGTATTTTTTTTCCAATTCATTTTTTTCAATTTGTAATTGATTTTTTTGATCAACTAATTCTTTAATGTCTCCAGATATCTGGTCATTTTTTAGATCAAGTTTTTTTAATTTCTTAAGTGCGTCTTCAAGTTTTTTTTCTTTTTCGCTGATATATTTCATATATATATAATTATATATTAATGAGTCTCTTAGTCTAGATAGGAATATTTTTGAAAATAAAACATAAAGATTTAGCTAATGCTGTAAGATTTCTATCTTTAGATGCTGTTGAAGCAGCAAATTCTGGTCATCCTGGAATGCCAATGGGAATGGCTGATGTTGCCACAGTTTTATTTAAAAACTTTTTACGATTTAATCCTAAAGATCCTAGTTGGTTTAATAGAGATAGGTTCGTTCTTTCTGCTGGTCATGGGTCTATGCTTCTTTACTCACTTTTATATTTAACTGGTTACAAAAGTGTTTCTATAGATGACATTAAAAACTTTAGAAAACTTGATTGTATTTGTGCAGGACATCCTGAATATCATTCTAATTCAGGAATAGAGACTACGACTGGACCATTAGGACAAGGTATATCAAATGCTGTGGGTTTTGCGCTTGCTGAAGAAATATTAAAAAAGAGGTTAGGAAAAAAAAAGATAGATCATAAAACTTATGTCTTGGCAGGCGATGGATGCCTTATGGAAGGAATAAGCCATGAAGCCTTAAGTTTTGCGGGTCATTTAAAATTAAAAAATTTGATACTTCTTTTTGATAATAATTCAATCTCGATTGATGGCCCTACTAATCTTGCTGTTTCTGATAATACAAAAAAAAGATTTGAGAGTTATGGTTGGAGCTATTTAGAAATAGATGGTCATAATGATAAACAAATTTTTACAGCATTAAAAAAAGCTCAAAATTCAAAAAAACCATTTGCTATTTCTTGTAAGACTACAATTGGTTATGGCTCACCAAATAAAAGTGGGAAAGCATCATCTCATGGAAGCCCGCTAGGTACCGATGAGGTAAAGCTAGTAAGAAAAAAATTAAAATGGAATTATGAGCCTTTTAAGATCCCAGAAAAAATTTTAAGTGAGTGGAGAAAAATAGGGGAAAGCGCCTCTTCAAAAGCAGAAAAAAATAAATCATTTGAGCCTGAATTCAATTTTATTAACAATGAGATTACAAGCGAAATAGAGCAAGTAAAAAATGATTATTTAAAATCACTAGAACCAATTGCAACTAGGAAATCCTCAGAAAAATTTTTAGATATAGTTTCAAAATTACCAAATTTAATCGGTGGCTCGGCTGATCTTGCAGGTTCAAATAATACAAAAACAAAAAATCATAAAATAATTAAGCCAGGAGATTTTGGGGGAAACTATATTCATTATGGAGTAAGAGAACACGCAATGTGTGGAATTATGAATGGAATCTCATTGCATAGTAATCTTATTCCATATGGTGGAACTTTTTTAATATTTAGTGATTATTGCAAGCCTTCCATCAGATTGGCTGCAATGATGGGCCAAAGGGTTATTTATGTTTTAACCCACGACTCAATTGGTCTTGGAGAAGATGGTCCAACCCATCAACCTGTTGAACAGCTCGCAATGTTGAGATCTATACCAAATTTAAATGTATTTAGACCATCCGATACCATTGAAACTTTTGAATGTTGGCAGTTGGCTTTAGAAAGTAAAAATAAACCAAGTGTGATCGCTTTAACAAGACAAAAAATAGAACCTGTAAGAAAAGAGATGATCAATAACAATCTTTGCTCAAAAGGAGCTTATGAAATTTTAAGAAATGGAGATAATCTTAAGGTAACACTATTAGCGACAGGTTCTGAAACTGATCTCGCAATAAAAGTAAGTCATAAATTAGCCACAGAAAATATCTATTCAAAAGTTATATCAATGCCATGTCATGAAATATTTGATAATCAAAACCACGACTATAAAAAAGATATATTACAACAAGATACGTTCAAAGTTTCTATAGAAGCATCGGAAACTAGTTATTGGAAAAAATATACAGGAACCAGTGGATTAAATTTAGGAATAGATAATTTTGGTAAAAGCGCACCTTATAAAGATATTTATGAACACTTTGAATTAAATGTTGAAAATATTGTACAAAAAATTAAGAAAAATTTATGAAAACTAAAATTGGGATAAACGGTTTAGGTAGAATTGGTAGAATGGTGGTTCGATCAATATTTGAAGAGGATCATTCTAACCTAAAAATACAACAAATAAATAATAGAGCTGACATTGAGACTGCTTGTGCTTTACTGAAAAGAGATAGTATTCACGGAAAATTCAATGCTGAGATATCAATAGAAAAAAATCATTTAAATATTAATGGCAATAAAATTTATTATTCACAAAAAGATAAACTGGAAGAAATTAATTGGAAGGACAATGATGTTGATTTTGTACTTGAATGCACTGGTAAATTTAATTCTAAGGAGAAACTAATCCCACATTTAAGTAATGGAGCAAAAAAGGTTATTGTTTCAGCTCCATGCAAAAATGCTGATAAGACAATAGTATTTGGAGTTAACGAAAAAGAAATTAAGAAGGAAGATAAAATTATATCTGCCGCATCTTGTACAACCAATTGTCTTGCGCCAGTTGCCCATGTTTTAAATGAAAATTTTGAAATTGAAAAAGGTTTTATGACTACAATTCATTCTTATACAACTGATCAAAGGATTTTAGATAATTCACATAAAGATATAAGAAGAGCAAGAACAGCTAGTCAATCAATAGTACCAACCTCAACTGGTGCCTCAAAAGCGATTGGTGAAATCATACCTTCTTTAAAAGGAAAGCTGGAGGGTGTAGCAATGAGAATACCAACCCCAAACGTTTCTTTAATTGAATTAATATTTTGCTCCAAAAAAGATCTATCTGTTGAAAAAATTAATTCTGCCTTTAAAAACTTCAGCAAGAAACAGAAAATTAAAGTTTTAGAAATTACAGAGGAAAAACTTGTTTCAATTGACTTTAATCACAACCCAGCCTCCTCTATAGTGGATGCATCATTAACAAATGCTATTGGTAAAAATATGGGTAAAATTTCTGCTTGGTATGACAATGAGTGGGGCTTTTCAAATAGAATGTGTGATATTGCAGCTTATCTTCATAAAATTTCTTAATGAACAATATAAAGGATCAAGAAAATATTAATCAAAAAGTAATATTATTAAGATTAGATTTAAATGTTCCATTAAAAAATGGAGTAATCACAGACCAAACAAGAATTGATAAGATTTTACCTGTAATTAATTTTTTAATAAAAAAAAACTGTAAAGTAATCATAATTTCACACGTTGGGAGACCTAAAGGGAAAGTAAATGTAGAGCTTTCTTTGAAACCAATATGTGAAAATTTAGAGAGCAAATTAAACCAAAAGATTAAACTCGTTAATGAAAATATCTTTAAGATTAAAAAAGATGAATTATTTGAAAATTTTAATGGTCAAATTATATTTTTAGAAAATATAAGATTTTATGGAGAAGAAGAGAAAAATGATACAAAATTTTCAAAACACTTAGCAAGTCTAGCAGATCTTTATGTAAATGATGCTTTCTCTTGTTCACACAGAGCTCACGCTTCAATTAGTAAAATTACTGAATTTTTGCCGTCATTTGCTGGATTACAATTAGAAACTGAAATAAATGCACTCAAGAAATTAACGAGTGAAATTAAAAGACCAGTCACATGTATCATTGGAGGATCAAAAATTTCAACTAAGATTAATTTAATTAAAAATTTAATACCAAAATTTGATACCATTATTATTGTTGGTGGAATGGCAAATAACATCTTAAGCTATAAAGGTAATTCAATAGGAAAATCAATAAAAGAAGCAAATTGTGAAAAAGAAATAGAAAATATTTTTAAAAGTTCTAATGATCACTCATGTTCAATAATTTATCCTAAGGATGTCAAAATTGGAAAAAGCATGGATGACAAATCTCAAATTAAAGACTTAACTGAAGTATCGGCTGATGATTTTATTTTAGATATTGGTCCAAAAACTTTAAAGAAAATTGAGGATATTATCGAAAATAGTAAAACTGTTTTGTGGAATGGTCCAGCGGGTTACTTTGAAAATCCAAATTTTGCTTTAGGTAGTTATGAAATTGCAAAAATGATTATTAAAAAAAATAAAGATAATTCAATTTATTCCGTTGCAGGGGGTGGAGATACAATTGCAGTGTTAAATCAAATAAATGCAATTAATGATTTTAATTTTGTTTCAACTGCTGGTGGAGCTTTTTTAGAATATCTTGAAGGCAAAGAACTTCCTGGTATAAAAGCTCTAAATTAATATGTCTGAACTAAATAATATTGTAAATAAAATTCTTGAAAATGGTAAAGGGATCCTGGCTGCAGATGAAAGCACGGGAACAATGACAAAAAGGCTTGATGGTGTAGGTGTGCCCTCAACCCCAGAAAATAGATTACTTTTTAGAGAAACTCTTTTTTGTTCATCAGAAATGAAAAATTGTATTGGCGGAGTCATACTCTACGACGAGACAATTAAACAGACATCCTCAAAAAAAAACAAGATACCAGAATTAATTGAGGGTATGGGATCTTGTGCAGGAATAAAAGTAGATACTGGTGCAAAAAGTTTAGCTGGGTCACCAAATGAAAAAATTACAGAAGGGTTAGATGGTTTAAGGGACAGACTAAAGGAATATTTTAAACTTGGAGCAAAGTTCACTAAATGGAGAGGTGTTTACAATATATCAAAAGATTTCCCGAGCAAATTATCTATTCATTCTAATGCACACGCGTTAGCTAGATATTCCGCATTAGTACAAGAATGTAATATGGTACCAATTGTTGAACCAGAGGTTTTAATGGATGGAGATCATTCAGCTAAAGAGTGTTTTCAAAAAACCTCCGAGGTCATTAAGAAGTGTTTTGAGGAGCTTATTCTTCATAAGGTTGATTTAAAAGGAGTAATATTAAAACCAAATATGATTCTAGCTGGAAATAAATCAAAGAAAAAAATCTCTAATGAAGAGGTAGCAAAATTGACTTTGGATTGCTTAAAAAGTTCTGTGCCCTCGGAAGTTACTGGTATAGCTTTTTTATCTGGTGGACAGTCAGAACTAGAGGCGACAGAAAATTTAAATTTAATAAATAAATTAAATAAGACTGGTTTTATAATGAGTTACTCATACGGACGAGCATTGCAACAAAGTGCTCTTAAATTTTGGTCTAAGAATATAAAAGATATTGAGGGAACCCAAAAAGTATTTAACCACAGAGCAAAAATGAATACTCTTGCTGCTAAAGGTAAATGGTCTAAAGAAATTGAGAGTCGATAAAAAAAAGTTTATTTATTTAATTTCACCAAACAAAATAAATAAGAGTTTTTATAATAATTTAAAAATCGTTCTCAGTTCGAATTTAGTAAGTTTTTTTCAATTAAGACTTAAAAAGTATTCTTTAATAGAGAAAAAAAAAATTGGAATAAAAATCAAAAAAATTTGTAAAAAGTATAAGGTAAAATTAATAATAAATGATGATCCTTTTCTAGCAAAAAAAATTGGCGCAGATGGTTGTCATTTGGGGCAAAATGATATGGTCATTCAAGAGGCAAGGAAAATATTAAAAAAAAAAATTATTGGTATCACGTGTCATAATTCCAAAAAATTGATTAGACATGCCATTAAAGACGGTACAAATTATATTGCTATAGGTGCTTTTTTCAAGTCAAAAACGAAAAAAGTAAATTACATTGCAAAACCAAGTTTAATATCTTGGGTTAAAAGATTCACAAAAATACCCGTTGTTATAATTGGAGGAATAACTAATAAAAATTTTAGAAAACTTCTGTTGCATAAACCAAACTTTTTAGCTATCTCAGGAGGCATTTGGGATAAAAAACCAGCAAAAGCAATTAGAGAATTTTTATGAAAATAAACGCTAATGAAATTAAAGTTGGAATGTTGATTGAATACAAAGATGATCTTTGGGAAATCTTAAAAACTCAACACGTCAAACCTGGTAAGGGTGGTGCTTTTTGCCAAGTTGAGATGAAAAGTATAAATAAAAATACAAAGCTTAACGAGAGGTTCAGGTCTAACGATACGATAGAAAAGGCAAGTATAGAGAATATTGAGTTTAATTATTTGTATGACGATGAAATTAATTATTACTTTATAAATCAAAAAAATTTTGAACAAGTAGATGTTAAAAAAGATATAATAGGAGAAAAAGGCAAACTACTTAAAGAAAACTTAAATGTCGATCTGATATTTCATGAGGATAAAGCTATAGGTATTGAGTTACCAAATCAGGTGCAATTTAAAATAAAAACAACTGATGTTGCGTTAAAAGGTCAAACAGTCTCATCATCTTACAAACCTGCAATTTTAGAAAATGATATAAAAATTCAAGTTCCACCATTTATAGAAAGTGGGGATCAAATATTAGTAGATACAAGAACAATTGAGTATATAAAAAAATTATAAACATGAACTCAATTTCTCCGAACCTAAATTTAATGATAAAGTCCTGTGAAAAAGTTTCTAAAGTATTGATTAGAGACTTTGGAGAAGTTGAAAAACTTCAAGTTTCAATAAAGGGGCCAAAAAATTTTGTCACAAACTCAGATAGAAAAGTTGAAGATATGTTGGTTAATGAACTATCTAAATCAAAAAAAAAATATTCTTTTTTAACTGAGGAGAGTGGTTTCATTAAAAATGAAGATAAAGAAAACTTCTGGGTTATAGACCCAATAGATGGCACAACAAATTTTATAAATGGTATACCCCATTTCTGTATTTCAGTTGGCTTAGTTTTAGATAATGAAATTATTTCTGGTGTAATATTTGATCCTATTAAAGACGAAATTTATTATGCAGAGAAAAATTCTGGTGCATACATGAATAATAAAAGTATACGAGTTTCAAAAAAAAGAGAAATTTCTGAATGTTTATTCTCATCTAATAGTAAAAAAATTTCTTCAGACGGTTTAACAATTCGAATTACGGGTAGTGCAGCATTAGATCTTGCCTACGTATCATGTGGAAGATTTGATGGAAGTTTCCACAAAAATTTAAGTTTATGGGACATTGCAGCAGGCTCAATATTAGTAAGAGAGGCTGGCGGAGTTTTAAGTGATATTGATTTAAAAAAAACTGAAAATATCAGCTTAATTGCATCCAACCAAAGTATTGAAAAAGAAATTAATAACAAAATTTCTATGTTTTAATTGTTTTATAATTTTCATTTGCTATAAGTTCATCTATGAAAAAAAAAATTCATCCAAACTATCATACTATCAAAGTAGAGATGACAGATGGATCTCAATTTGAAACTAAGTCTACATGGGGATCTGAAGGAGAGGTTTTAAAATTAGAAATTGATCCAAAATCTCATTCAGCTTGGACGGGTGGTAAGCAAAAGTTGCTAGATAAGGGAAGAGTAAGCAGATTCAACAAAAAATTCCAAAATTTCAAATCGAAGAGTAAATAAAATGACAAAAACGCCATTAATGCCGATGGCAACTGCTGTTTGGCTTGTAGAAAACACAACTTTAACATTCAAACAAATTGCAGATTTTTGTAACCTCCACGAGGTGGAAGTTCAAGGTATCGCAGATGGAGAGGTAGCAAAAGGTATTAAAGCTTATAATCCTATCACATCAGGACAACTGACTAAAGACGAAATAGAATTGTCTAGCAAAGATCAAAATAGATCTCTAAAAATTACTAGTACCGATGTGGAAATTACATCTGATGAAAAGAAAATTAAGAAATATGTTCCTTTGTCAAAAAGGCAGGATAAACCAGACTCTGTTTTATGGTTGATTAAAAGCTATCCGCAATTAAAGGACTCTCAAATAGCTAAACTTGTTGGTATAACAAAAAACTCAGTTGTATCTATCAGAAATAAAAGTTACTGGAATTATAATAATTTAAACGCAAAAGACCCTGTTGCGATGAATTTATTCACTCAAAAAGACCTTATCGAGGCAAGTGAAAAAGCAGAAAGACGTATTAAGAGAGAAAAAAAATTAAAAGAGAAGGCTTTAAAAGCAAGTCAAAGTCAAAATTCTTAAAAAAACTGATAGACATGAAATTTTATAAGTGTTATTTAGACTTTTTTTTTGGAGGATGTTATTAAAATAGACGTAAAAGACAATAATGTAGAACAAGCTTTGAGAGTTTTAAAAAGAAAACTCCAAAGAGACGGTTTTTTTAAGATAGTCAAACTTAAAAACACCTACGAAAAACCATCTGAAAAAAAAAAAAGAATCCTGCAAGAGAATATTAAAAGAGTTAAAAAACTTAACAAACTTAAAAACAGAATTTAATATCGCGGGGTGGAGCAGTCTGGTAGCTCGTCAGGCTCATAACCTGAAGGTCGGCGGTTCAAATCCGTCCCCCGCAACCAATTAAATTTTAAACCTTGACTTCTTGCTGTCGATTAGAAAACCTTTGACTGTATCCTTAGTTAATTTTTTGAACGATTTGCCAAAACTTTCAATTGTCTCAATAATTTTTGGAGGCACAGTTATTATTTGGCAACCCAATTCTTTTGCCTGTAAAAGATTATATGCTTCTCTTGTACTTGCCCACAATATTTCGACATTTTTAAATTTTTTTGAAATCTTTAAACTTTTTTTAAATTCAGGTAATGGATTTTTTCCTGCATCAGCCATTCTTCCAGCAAATATAGATATTATTACTTTAGTTTTTTTATCTACATTGTTTAATATCCTTTGAGTTTGTACTGCACTATAAACAGCGGTAATGTTAAGTTTAATTTTTTTTGAATTTAAAGCTTTGATTACTTTCCCAGAAAATTTACCTTTTGTATTCGAATAAGGAACTTTAACAAAAACATTTTTTCCCCACTTGGAAATTTTTTTTCCTTGTTTTATCATTTCTTCATGATTATCTGCAAATACTTCAAAGGAAATTGGTTTTTTTGTTACTCGTAAAATTTTTTTTGAATAATTTTGATAGTCTTTTGCTCCTGCCTTTCTCATTAAAGATGGGTTAGTTGTAAAACCCTTAACAATTTTTTTTCTATCAAATTTTTTGATTAAATTTATATCTGCGATGTCACAAAATATTTTTGTCAATTTATAAATTCTTAATTATATCTTCTGTCATTTTTTTAGCATCTGCAAATAACATTAAAGTATTATCTCTATAAAACAGATCGTTGTCTATACCTGCATAACCTGGTGATAAACTTCTTTTGACAAACAAAACAGACTTGCTTTTTTCAACGTCAAGTACAGGCATGCCATATATTGGACTTTGAGGATCTGTTTTAGCAACTGGGTTTGTAACATCGTTTGCTCCTATTACATAAGCCACATCGCAATTTGCAAAGTCATTATTAATCTCTTCTAATTCAAACACTTCATCATAAGGAACATTTGCTTCAGCTAACAAAACATTCATATGCCCTGGCATTCTGCCTGCAACGGGATGAATCGCGTATGAAACTTTAACACCATTCTTTTTTAAAGAGTCTACCATTTCTCTTAAAGCATGCTGCGCTTGAGCAACAGCCATTCCGTATCCAGGAACAATTATAACTGATGAGGCATTTTTCATTAAAAAAGCTGCATCATCCGCATTTCCACTTTTAACTGGTTTTTGCTCTTTACTTGTCTTGCTTGAAGTTTGATCCGTTCCTCCAAAACCCCCAAGTATAACATTAAAAAATGATCTATTCATACCCTTGCACATTATGTAAGATAGTATTGCACCTGAGGAACCCACTAAAGCACCAGTGATTATCAAGGCAGTATTTTCTAAAGTAAAACCTATTCCAGCTGCAGCCCAGCCTGAATAAGAATTAAGCATTGAAATTACTACGGGCATATCTGCGCCACCTATTGGAATGATTAATAAAAAACCAACTAGAAAAGAAATTACAATTAATGACCAGAAAAAATTAGGAGACTGATTCAAACATAAAAAATATGTAAGAACTATAATAGAAATTAAAATTAATAAGTTCAATATGTGCTGTCCTGTAAAAGTTATTGGAGACCCTGACATTAATCCTCTTAATTTAAGAAAAGCTATTATTGAGCCTGAAAAAGTAATTGCCCCAACAGCTGCTCCAATAGACATCTCAATTAGACTAGCTAATTTAATATTTCCTGAAGAACCTAAATTAAAAACTTCGGGACTTATAAAAGCAGATATTGCAACGAACACTGCAGCTAAACCTACCAAACTATGAAAGCCAGCCACTAGTTCTGGCATCGCAGTCATGGGTATTTTAAATGCAATAAAAGCACCTATTGAACCACCAATAAGCAAGAAAAGTATTACATAAAGAAATCCACTTGAAAAATTATCGATAGAAAGAAAAGTAACAGTTATAGCAATTGCCATTCCAATTATCCCAAACAAATTTCCCTGTCTTGACGTTTCGGGAGAGGACAAGCCTCTTAAAGCTAAAATAAATAAAATTCCCGAAATTAGATAGAATATTGCTAATAAATTTGCAGAGATCATTTTTTATCTTTCTTTTTTTTTTTGTACATTGCCAACATTCTTTGTGTCACCAAGAATCCACCAAAAATATTTATTGCAGCCAATACAATAGCTAAAAATCCAAATATACTAGATTGATTAAAAACACTTAGATTTGTCCCAGCCAACGAAGCAATAATAGCTCCAACAATAATTACTGAAGATATTGCGTTAGTTACTGACATCAAAGGGGTATGTAATGAAGGGGTAACGCTCCATACAACATAGTAACCAACAAATATTGATAATATGAATATGCTTAATCTAAAAATAAATGGGTCTATTTCCATAATTACTTTACCAATGTTTCCTTAATTATTTCATCCTCTAAATTAATATTAATGTTCTTTTTTTCCTTATCATAAAGATTTGATACAAAATTAAAAATATTTTTTGAGTATAAGTTTGAGGCTGAAGCTGGGAGTTTATTTAATATATTTTTCTCACCCATAATTTTTACTCCATTTAAATCAACTTCTTCATCTGCTTTAGTTACAGCAGTATTTCCACCTTGAACAGCTGCTAAATCATAAATTACAGAACCTGGCTGCATATTTTTAATCATACTTTCTTTAATGATCACGGGAGCTTTTTTTCCAGGTATTAACGCTGTGCAGATAACAATATCAATTTTTTTTAATGTTTCGGAAAGGAGATCCTCTTGTTTTTTTTTAAATTCATCTGAAGTTTCTTTAGCGTATCCACCAGAAGTCTCAAGATTTTCCGCACCTTCTACAGTCAAAAATTTGCCCCCCAAACTCTCAACTTGTTCTTTAGATGAAATTCTGACATCAGTTGCAAAAACTATACCACCCATTCGTTTTGCTGTTGCGATTGCCTGTAATCCAGCAACGCCTGCACCTACAACTAAAATTTTTGCAGCTGGAATTGTCCCCGCCGCTGTCATCATCATTGGAATTGCTTTTTTAAAGTTTGCAAAAGCTTCCACTACAGCTTTGTATCCAGCTAAATTGGCTTGAGATGAAAGTATGTCCATCGATTGAGCTCTAGTAATTCGTGGTAGCAATTCTAACGAAAATACATTGATTTTCTTTTTTGATAAACCTAAAATAATTTCTTTATTATTGTAAGGATTAAAAACGCCAATTAAATTTTGATTTTCTTTCAAAGAATTTAAATTTTCCTCAGATGGTAAATTAAATTGAAGTATGAAATTAGAATTAGTCAAAATTTTTTTTTTATCTTCAGATATCTCTGCGCCTGAAGACACATATTCGTTGTCATCTATTCCAAGGTGTAGAGCATAATTTTTCTCTATTAATACTTTTAAACCTAGTCCAATAAATTTTTTTACGTTATCTGGAGTAATAGCAACTCTACTCTCAATTTTTCGATCTTCGTTTATGGAACCTACAATCATTCTAATTATAGTAAGAAAATAGCTAGAAGTGTAAGAATAACAATGACTGAAATTGTCCCCCAAAGAACAAACTTAGTAAAATTATCCCATGTTTTTTTATGGTTTTCATTATCCATAAATTACTTCTGTCTAGCTTTAAATTTTGGGTTTTTTTTATTAATTATGTAAACTCTTCCTCTTCTCTTAACTAACTTTGAGTTAAGATCTCTTTTTTTTAATGATTTTAGGGAACTTTTTATTTTCATAATTTGTTAGCCTGGCAACGTCCTACTCTTCCATGTCTTAAGACAAAGTACCATCGGCGCAGAAGGGCTTGACTGCCGAGTTCGGAATGGGATCGGGTATTACACCTTCGCAATAATCACCAGGCATAAGACTTATACTTAAAATTTTTTAGTTGTAAATAATAATTTTAAGTTGAAATTATCTATTTTTAAGAAAATCTCTTAAAGTAAGATCAAAACCATAATCCAGGTTGTTCGACGGTTTCCAGCCATATTTTTTTGCGAGATTTATATCCATGCATTTTTTAGGCATACCATCAGATCTCTTTTTATCATAAGAAATTTTTAGTTTTACACCTAATTTTTTCATAATATATTTAGCGTACCATTCAATAGTAAAATCTTTTCCAACACCAATATTTATAAAAGGCTCCTTAATTTTTTTATTCATAAAAAAAATTAGAGCATCTACAAAATCCTCCACAAACATTAATTCTCTTCTAGGTTTACCAGTCCCCCAAACGATTAAATTTTTTTTTCTTTTGATCTTTGCTAGATAAATTTTTTTTAGTAGAGCTGGAAAAAAGTGAGAATTTTTTAAATCATAGTTATCACCTGGACCAAATAAATTTGGTGGCATTAAAGATATATAATTAAGTCTATATTTTTGAGAATAATTGTAACACATCATTATACCTGCTATCTTAGCAATAGCATAAGCATCGTTTGTTTCTTCTAACTTGCCACTCATTATATAACTTTCTTTCATTGGTTGTTTGCAAAACTTTGGATAGATACAGCTAGATCCTAAAAAAATAAGGTTTTTTACTTTTGCAAGAAATGAACCATGAATTAAATTATTTTGAATTTGAAGATTTTCGTAAATAAATATATGTTTAAAATTAGAGTTAGCTTGAATTCCTCCAACTTTAGCTGCTGCAATAACCACAAGGTCAGGTTTCATTTTTTTTAAAAATTTGAAAACTTTATTTTGATCAAGTAAGTTTAATTTCTTTTTTTCTGCAAATATTATATTTGAGAACCCTTTTTCTTTTAATTTTCTAATAACCGCTGAACCAACCATGCCTTTATGACCTGCAACAAAAATTTTACTTTTTTTATTGATCATTGCTTAAAATATTCATTTCCTCAGTTATCATTTCATCAATAAGTGTATGAATATTTATTTGAGGTTTCCATTTTAATTCTCTTCGAGCTTTTGCGGCATTACCAAGTAGCGTATTAACATCTAAAGGTCTTATGTAATTTTTATCAACTAAAATTATATTTTTTTTATTAATAACATCATAACCAATTTCATTCAGTCCTTTTCCTTTCCAAGCAATTTTCATATTCAACTTTTTAGTTACAAAATTAATAAATTGTCTAATACTATATTGTTTTCCTGTTGCTATTACGTAGTCATCTGGTTTTTTTTGTTGAAGTATCTTCCACATCGCTTCTACATAATCTCTAGCATGACCCCAGTCTCTTTTGGAATCCAGGTTTCCTAAAACCAATGATTTTTGATAACCCATCTTTATTCTGACAAGTGCTTTTATAATTTTTTTTGTCACAAATGTTTCACCCCTTCTAGGACTTTCATGATTAAATAAAATACCGTTTGATCCAAAAATATTATACGCTTCCCTATAATTTTTTGTAATCCAGTGAGCATAAAGTTTCGCGACACCATATGGGCTTAATGGATAAAAATTTGTTTTTTCAGACTGAGGTACATCCTGAACTTTTCCAAACATTTCGGATGTTCCGGCCTGATAAAATTTTGTTTTTTTTTCTAATTTATGAAACTTAATCGCCTCAAGTATTCTTAAAGCACCAAGTGCATCTGCATTAGCAGTATATTCTGGGACTTCAAAGGAAACAGCTACATGAGATTGAGCAGCTAAATTATAAATTTCGTTTGGTTTTATCATTTTAATAATTTTTGAAACTGAAGTAGAGTCTGTAATGTCACCATAATGAAGAAAGAAATTTCGAGATTTCTGGCTTGGTTCTTGGTAGATGTGGTCAATTCTTGATGTATTTATTGAAGATGATCTTCTTTTAACCCCATGAACAACATATTTTTTTTTTAATAAAAATTCAGCAAGATAGGAGCCGTCCTGACCAGTTATGCCGAAAATTAAAGCTTTTTTTTTATTCATGTTTACCTAGTATAATCTTTTTAAACATTTGTTAACACTTATTTTTTATCTTAAAAAGATTTGAAAAAATTTAATATCTAATTTCTAATCTTGATTAAAATCATTTTTCCATAACCTTTTTTAATTATAAAGTCTTGATTATTTGAACATTTATTAATATCAGGATTGCAATTATTATATATATTTGAAAGATCTTTAAGTTTAGTGTCAACTCTAAAATGTTTTTTATCAGTGAAAAAAAACATATTTCGTTCAAAGTTTGCTTTATAAAAGTTTTGCTCGTAAAGAATTCTGTCAATGTTCCTCCCTATAAAAATTGAAACTACAAGGACGGTTAGAAAAATAGTTTTCAACGTGAAATTTTTAGAAATTTCGTATTTTGATAATAAATGAGATAATGGAATAAAAAATATTAATGCAAAAATAATATAGCCTCCATATCTTAAAGAAGGGTGGTTATAGAACCATTCTACAAGAAGCAAAATTATCAGACAATAATATAAAAAATTGTAATTTAAGCTTATATTGTCTGAGTCTTTTTTTTTTGATTTAAAAATAATTATCAAAATAATAAATATCAATAAAAGGCCTACAAGAAAATCTGTCATTTTATTAAAGAAATACTTATCAATCCAATTTGATAACCAATTAAAATTTTGAATATACAAATCTTTTTCCATTTCATGATTATAACCAGGGCCACCACCTGCCTTTGCCCACCACTGATAATGAGTGTTTAGAGTACTTACTTCTGTCTTTGGAATACCCCATTCTATCCCACTTATGCAAGTTTGTTGCACTGGATATAATAAACATCCAGTATTAAAAAAATAAACTAAAATTACGCAGATACCCATCAGAATAGAAAAATACAATATTGGGCTTTTAAAGATTTTATATATTAGATGAATTTTATTATCTTTCATGGTGTAGAATATGAAAGGGATAATAAAAATAATGTATAGAACATAAAAAGATTTTAAGGAAACTGTTATACTTAATAAAATTATTAATTTTGGCAATATACTATCAAAGTTTTCATAATGTCCTCGAAGGGAAAGAATATAAATAAAAAACAAAAATATGAGAATTTGTGCTGATCTATCTGTTCCGTGCTCTGCTAATCGGTAGAAAAAAATATTGATAAAAATAAATGCTAGTAAATTAAGAAAAAAAATATGATTGTTTTCTTTTTTTTTTAAATATTTTTTAATATTTGAAATTAAAATAATATTTGTAAATCCTAAAACTAATATAGCGCCCATATGATAAAGATAATAATCTAAATACGGTAGATAAAATAATGAGTTTAAATAGAAAATGGATGAAGGAGTTTTAAAACCGTGATTAATTGGTCCTATTCCAATTATTATTGAAAATTTATTTAAATAATAACTATACGGAAAATGATAGTATCCAAAGTCATCGTGGGTTTTAAAAATTATGAAAGCTAAAAATATAATTGAAAAAATTGAAAACAAAAAAATAAAATTTCTTTTTATTAAAATTTGAGATCTAAAGTAATATAGTGATACGAGACCAATGGTAATAAAAGTTATATTATGAAAATAACCATGATTTATGAAAAAATGAGTAATATAAGAGTATAACATTAAGAAAAATATACCTGCCAAACCAACAAAACCTATTTCTTCTGTTGATATATTAGTTTTTGTTAATTTAATTGCTAAAGCTCCGTGTCCAACTACAGATAAAACTATTAAAAAGTAGCTAATAAGAAATATAATATAATTGCTTATCATAAAAGTATTTATAATGTATTCATAATTATATTGAATTAAAAAAGCTTACTTCTAATAATTAAATTTGGTTGTTTTTGACTTTTAATCAATTATATGTGTTCAAATTTAGATGAGTGATCTTACTTTAATAATACCAGCTAAAGATGAGAAAGAGTCTTTACCCAAAGTGTTAGATGAGCTTGCAAAGTTTAATTTAAACAAAAATATCATATTAGAGGCATCAGATGAGCCCACTATTAAAGCTACAAAAAATTACGATTGTAATATCATTTTCCAAGACTCTAAGGGTTATGGTGATGCATTAAAAAAAGGAATCGAAACAGTTGAGACAGAATTCTTTTGTATTTTTAATGCTGATGGGTCTTTTGATCCAAAAGAATTAGACCCGATGATTAAGAAACTAAAAGATGATAAATATGACTTTGTTTTTGCTTCTAGATACGAAAAAAATTGTGGAAGCGATGACGATACATTTATCACATTTATAGGAAATTATATTTTTACTTATTTAGGAAAGATTTTTTTTAAATTAAACATCTCTGATATTCTTTACACTTATGTAATGGCAAGAACCTCGTGTGTGAAAAAACTCGATCTTACTGCAAAAGATTTTTCATTTTGTGTTGAATTGCCGATAAAAGCTAAAAGGGCTAATTTCAAAATTTGTACAAACAAATCATACGAGAGGTCGAGGATTGCTGGCAAAAAAAAAGTAAATGCGTTCGGAGACGGTCTAAAAATTCTATTCTCAATGATAAAATTATTTTTTAGATATAAAGTTTAATTTATAAAACTTAAATAAAAGCATATAACTAACATTATAAAAAATTATTGAAGTTGCTATTAATTTTATTTGAAAAATTGTGCTACTTGGATTTAGGGTAGAAATATAAATTACTAAAAAATTAAAAAAAAATATTATCGCACTACTTAAATTATTGGAAAGAACTAATTTTAGGTTGAATTTTTTTGAAAAAAAGAAAAAAACAAGTTGATGCAAATGTTTACTATCTGGTTTTAACGGCGAAAATTCTCTGTTCAATTTCCTTAAAATTGAAAATAAATTTTCAAAACAAGGGTACCAAATTAGTGAGATAAAAAAATACGGTGAAATATCAGGATTATTCATATGAGAACTAATTATTACAAATCCTATGAAGAAACCAAGCAAGTATGCTCCGCTATCTCCAAGCATTAAAACATTAAAAATGTTGAGCGATAAAATCAATAGAAGAACGACTATTATTAGACTAATAGATTCATTTGAAATTAATGAGTTATCAATTAAATCTAATTTTATTAACATAAAAATAATTATAATTGCACAAGAAATTAATAATCCATTCAAACCATCAATAAAATTACTCCCATTAATCAAAATTAACAAACAAAATGATGAAAAAAGAATTGCAAAGATTTTATTGTTTAAGAGAATATCAAATAATTCAATCCTAGAAGAAATTATTCTAAAATCAAAAACTAAGACGAATAAAATTATCAAAATACATTGGATTAAAAATCTTTTTTTAGGTGAGACAATAATATTTCTATCAGAAAAAAAACCAACTAGATAAATCGAAATTATGAAACAATTTATGAAAATATCATTTAAAAAATACACTATTGGTATAAGTATAAAAAGCCCACCAGCCAGAGGGACATCTTTTTTATTGGAAAAAGATTGATGCATATCTCCAGAATAATTTAAAAAAATGCCCTTTTTTTTAAAAATATATGACAATAAAATTACCAGCAATAAATAAATATAGTAAAAAATCATTTTATTTTTTTTTGAGATAGTTCAAACTTAAACAAATTAAATAATATATGGACTTAATCACATTAAAATTCATATAATAATAATAAACTTTAAAACCATCAAACAACTTTTGGACTGTAGATGAAGAAAGAGAATTTTTCGTATCTGTCCAATTTGTAAGATTGCTTTCAATTGAGTAAAATTTGTAGTTTTTTTTCAATAATGTTAGCCAGAAAACAAAGTCTTCTTTGGTAGTAAGTGGTGGAAATTTAGCGCTGGTGTTTATTATTACTTTTTTTTCAATAACTACCGTGGAAAGACCAATGTCACAAGATTTTAAAATTTCATCAACCGACAGTAAATCTCTCGCTTTTCTTTGACCAACAATTTTTTTTTTTTCATCGATAACAAAATAGGATGTGTGAGATATTTGGTAGGCGTTTTTTTTCATAAATGATATCTGGTCTTTAAGTTTATCTGAAACCCAAGTGTCATCTGCATCCAAGAACGCTATATATTTTCCATTTGATTGTTCGATACCTTTGTTTCTAGAAATACCAGCTCCTAATCTTTTGTGATTATTGATAATCTTTATCCTGTTATCAAGTTTAGATATTTCTTGTATAAATTCTAAATCGTTAAGATTTGTGTCATCGTATATAATTAAAATCTCTAAATCATCATAACTTTGGTTTATGACTGAAAGTATAGTCTCTTTAACAAGATTTCTTTTTTTGTAGTATGGAATTATTACACTTACTAAGTCCATTAAGTAAACAAGATTTTAACTTTCTAAAAAGCTCTTAAGTTGTTTGGATCTACTTGGATGCTTAAGTTTTCTTAAAGCCTTTGCTTCAATTTGTCTAATACGCTCTCTGGTTACTGAAAATTGTAATCCGACTTCCTCTAAAGTGTGATCTGTATTCATTCCTACACCAAATCTCATTCTTAATACTCTTTCTTCCCTAGGAGTTAAAGTAGATAAAATTTTAGTGGTTGCCTCAGAAAGATTTGATTTAATAGCTTGTTCAAGAGGAGCTAAAGCTTTTGTGTCTTCAATAAAATCTCCTAAGCTGCTGTCCTCTTCGTCTCCAACAGGTTTTTCAAGTGAAACAGGTTCTTTTGAAATCTTTAAAACTTTTCTAACTTTTTCTAAAGGCATTCTAAGTTTTTTCGCAAGTTCTTCAGGGGTTGCCTCACGTCCGAATTCACTTAGAATAAGTCTTTGAGTTCTAACTATTTTATTTATAGTCTCTATCATGTGGACTGGTATTCTTATTGTTCTAGCTTGATCGGCAATCGATCTGGTTATGGCTTGTCTAATCCACCAAGTTGCGTAAGTAGAAAACTTATAACCTCTTCTATATTCGAATTTGTCAACTGCTTTCATTAAACCAATATTGCCTTCTTGAATTAAATCTAAAAATTGTAATCCTCGATTTGTGTATTTTTTTGCAATGGAAATCACCAATCTCAAATTTGCCTCTACCATCTCTTTTTTTGCAATTCTTGACTCTTTCTCTCCTTTTTGCACTCTGCTTACTAATTTTTTGAAGTCAGTTACACTTATGCCAAGTTTATGGCTTATCTCGGTAAGTCTATTTCTTATATTTTTAAATTCATCTTTATTTTTTTGAAAAAAAGATTTCCAAACTTGATTGGTGCTTAAAAAATTTTTTAAATTTGGATTAATTTCATTCCCAACATAAAATTTTATGAACTCATCTCTTGAAATTTTATTATCAATAGCTAAACGTAGGAGATTTCCTTCCAAGGAAACAATCTTTTTGTTTTCAGAATAATGTTTTTGAACCAAGTTTTCCAATACTGAAGGGGAAAGTTGTAAAGATTTAATATTTTCTAATATTTCTGAAACGATCTTTTGATAACTTTTTTCTTTTGAATTGGTGAATTCATAACTATTTAATACACAATCTAGCTTTTCTTTTTGATATTTAATAAGTTTAGAATAATCTTTTGTAAGTTTATTTACAGTTTCTAAAACTTTAGGTTTAATTTCATTTTCCATCGCTGCTAGTGTTGGATTAAATTCATCTTCTTCAACTTCTTGTTTTTGAACTTGGTCACCTCTTTCTTCTTTTGAAACTTTTTCACTTTTATCTTTTTTGTCACTATCCTTTTTTCCCTTGATGTCTTGGGATGAATTTTCCTCTTCCATATAGTTTGTATCAATATCAATTATCTCCCTAACTAAAATTTCATCTTTTTGTAATTTTTCATTCCATTCAAATAACTGAATTGCAGTAATTGGACTTTGGGACAGCGCATTTAACATAACATCTTTTCCAGCTTCTATACGTTTTGCAATTGCTATTTCTCCTTCCCTTGATAAAAGCTCAACTCCTCCCATCTCTCTAAGATACATTCTTATTGGATCATCGCTTTTTTCAATTGCCTTTGGCTCATCTTTATTTGTTGAATCCCTTTTTTTTAAAGCTTTGAAATCTGATTTTTTTTCTACTAAAGAAATTTTTTCATCTAAAATATGTAAGAGTGCTTGAGCAAGATTTTCTCCAGATAAATTTCTTTTTCCTAAAGATTTATTCAATTCCTCGTGAGTTATAAATCCTCTATGGACACCACGTCCCATTAATCTTGCAAATGATTTTGTAATTATTCTTTCCACAGTTAATACAATTTGGAAGAACCTATATAATGCCTATTTTAAAAAAATCCATGAAAAATTTTGATGAATTAATTAATATTTTGCTCTTTTTTAAGCCTATTAATTTCATCAAAAGTGTTTTGATTAAAATCTTCAGCAAATTTTGATTCTAATTCTTGAATTCTGAGCTCTAAGTCATGTGTCTTAAGCTCATTCTTTATATCATTGAAAATTTCTACAATCTTGCTTTCATCTTTGTCGTTTTTTTGGACTATATGTTTAATATTAGCGTATTTTTCAATTTGATCTAAAAGTTGGTTGTCAACTTGCAAATCGTCGAAATTTCCAATCTTTAAACACTCCAAAATTTGATTGAATATTAATCCATTCTCCTTTTTGTAAAATTTGATATTTTCTAACAAATCTAGTCTTTGGTAGAAAAAATTTAAGTTATTTATTAAAATATATATTAGGCAAAATTCCTTTATATCTATTGAAGAAAAATTTTCAGTATCTTTAAATAGTTTTTTTGTTTTATCCAGTGCCTTATGAGTAACAATAAATGATTTGTTTGAATTTTTGAAAATTATTCCTGGAGAATATTTTTCAAGGTTTTCTAAAAAATATCCTAATATATATTTTTTAACTACACTGTCTTTAATTGAATTCGCTATACCTTTTAATTTTTTTTCAAGGGATGCTAATGCAGAGGGGGATGAAGAATTTTCTTTTTTGTAATGCTCAAATATCAATTTGTGCACCGGAATTTTGTTGTTCTTATAAAAATTTAAGAATTCATTTTTTCCTTTTTTTTCAACAAAGGTATCTGGATCTTCTCCATCTGGAAGAAATAAAAAATATATTTGTTTATCTGGAAGAACACTCTTAATTGAATTTTCTGCAGCTCTAATAGCAGCTTTATATCCACTTTCATCACCATCAAAACAAATTACAATATTATCAAAAAACTGAGTTACCATATAAATTTGTTTATCAGTTAACGCAGTTCCTAAATTTGCAATACAATTTTCTATTTGAAATTTGCTTAAACCTATTACATCCATATAACCCTCAACCAAAAAAACTTCATTGAATTTATGGGAAATTTTTCTTACTCTATCTAAGTTATATAAATTATTTCCTTTTCTAAAAAAATTTGTTTCTGGAGAGTTAATATATTTTGCGTATTTATTCTTGGTGTCAATTATTCTTCCACCAAAAGCCATTGGTTTTCCTGATAATGAATTAATTGGAAAAATTATTCTGTTCCTAAATCTTTCAACATATATTTTTTTATTTTCATCATGAAAAAATAATCCAGACTCATTTAGAATTTTCACATCATAATTTTTGCTTAGTTTTTCGTAAATATTTGAATTAAAGTTAACAAATCCAATCTTAAATTCTTTGATAATTGAATTACCAATTTTTCTTTTTTTTAAATAATCTAAAGCAATCTTTGAATTTTGATTATTTAATAACTCATTGTGATAATAATCAGTATAGTCTGAATATATGCCTGTGTACTCATTCCACTCTTTTTCTCTTTGCTCATCAATTTTAGAAAATCTATAAGGTGCCATTCCAGCTAAATTTGCTAAAAATTTTACTGCCTCTCCAAACTTAAAGTTTTGCATTTTCATTACAAAATCAAAAATGTTTCCGTGTTCCGAAGTACTAAAGCAATGATAAAAACCTTTTTCATCATTTACTGTGAAAGATGGAGTTTTTTCATTTTTAAATGGTGACAATCCTACAAACTCTTTTCCTCTTTTTTTTAAGGACACATGTTTTGAAACAACTGTAGAAACTTTCAGCCTTATTTTAATTTCATCGAGATACTCTTTTGGATATTTCATTGTTTATTCAGTAGCTCCTTCAACATCGATCCAGCTTTAGAAAAATCTATTCTATCAGAATAATTTTTTTTCAACTCACCCATTACTTTGCCCATATCCTTAATACTTTGGGCTCCAACTTTTGAAATAATTTCGGAACATATTTTTTTAGTCTCCTCCGCGCTTAGTTGTTCAGGTAGGTATGTTGACAATAAATCAATTTCACCTTGTTCAATTTTTAATAGATCTTCTCTCTTATTTTTTTTATAAATTTCAACTGATTCGTTTCTTTGTTTGATCATTTTTTTTAAAAGTTTTTTTATATCTTCATCGTCTGTCTCTTTCTTGTTGGGGCCTGACCTATTTGAAATATCTAAATCTTTTATACCAGATAAAATTAACCTGTAAGTTGATATCTTGTTTTTATCTTTAGATTTAAGCGCGGTTTTATACTCGTCGTTAATTTTTTCTTTAATGGACATTTGTATTTAACTTAGCCTAAAGATTTTTTTCTTAAAAGAAAAATTGTTTTTTTTTTCAAATTTTGTATTAGTTCAGTTGCTTAACTCAAGCTTTTATTGTATTAACCTTTAACTTATGAGTTGTAATTGAATAAAAAACAAAAAGTAAATTCAAAAAAAAAATCAATTTTAAACCCTGGTATTTTAGTTCTTGAAAACAAATCAATTTTTAATGGAATCGGTATTGGATACCAAGGCACTGCCACAGGAGAAGTTTGTTTCAATACTTCAATCACAGGTTATCAAGAAATAATTTCAGATCCATCTTATGCAGGACAAATTATTAATTTTACCTTTCCTCACATAGGTAATGTAGGAACTAATAAACAAGATAATGAATCAGAAAAAGTCTGGACCAGAGGTGTAATATTTAATTCGGAGATTACTAACCCTTCAAACTATAGATCACTCTTTGAGTTAGATTTGTGGCTCAAAAAAAATAAAATTGTTGGTCTAACTGGTTTAGATACCAGAAGTTTAACAAACCTAATAAGAGATAAAGGAGCGCCAAGAGGAACAATTTCTCACAAAAAAAAAGGTGTTTTTCCAGTTAAAAAACTTATTAATAAAACATTAAAATGGCCAGGTCTCAACGGTCTCGATTTAGCAAAAACGGTTTCTACTAAAAATAAATTTACTTGGAAGGGGTTACAAACTTGGACAAAAGAAGATGGTTTTAAAAAAATAAAAAAAAAGAAATTTAGAATAGTTGCAATTGATTATGGAATTAAAACAAATATTTTGAGATATTTTTCAAATTTTTATTGTGATGTAGTTGTTGTACCGTGTGATGCTTCAGCTGAATATATTATGTCTCTTAAACCAAGTGGAGTTTTTTTGTCAAACGGTCCCGGCGATCCTGCAGCCACAGGCAAATATGCGATTAAAATTATAAAAAATCTTATAAAAAAAGGTTTGCCGATTTTTGGAATTTGTCTTGGGCATCAATTATTAGCGCTTGCTTTAGGTGGTAAAACCAAAAAAATGAAACTTGGACACAGGGGCGCGAACCATCCTGTTAAAAATCTCAAAGATAATAAAGTTGAAATAACTAGTCAAAATCATGGATTTGAGGTGACCAAGAATAATTTGCCATCTAAAATTGAAATCACACACAGATCTTTATTTGATAATAGTATTGAGGGTATCAAGTTAAAAAATAAACCAGTTTTTTCAGTACAGTACCACCCTGAATCAAACCCTGGACCTCAAGACAGTCACTATTTATTTAATAACTTTATTATGGAAGTAAAAAAATATGCCAAAAAGAAAAGACATTAAAAAAATATTGGTAATTGGTGCAGGGCCGATCATTATAGGTCAAGCATGCGAGTTTGATTACTCGGGAACTCAAGCATGTAAGGCATTAAAAGATGAAGGCTATAAAGTAGTTTTAGTCAATTCAAATCCTGCAACAATAATGACAGATCCCGAGGTTGCACATCAAACATATATAGAGCCAATATCCATAGAAGTTCTTGAGGAAATTATTAAGAAAGAAAAACCAAATGCTATTCTACCCACAATGGGAGGGCAAACAGCATTGAACCTAGCTTTGAAGGCAGAAAAAAATGGATTGTTAAAAAAATATAAGATTGAGTTAATTGGAGCAAATTCTAAAGCAATTGCTAATGCAGAGGACAGAAAAAGATTTAGAAAAAATATGTCAGATATTGGTATTGATCTTCCAAAATCTGAGATACTAAATAATTTTAAAAACGCTTCAAAGTGTTTAAAAAAAATTGGTTTGCCAGCAATTATTAGACCCTCGTTTACTCTAGGCGGGCTTGGAGGTGGAATAGCAAGAACAAAAAAGGATTTCTTTAAAATTGTTAAAGGTGGACTTCACGAGTCTCCTCAAAATCAAGTTCTTGTAGAGGAATGTCTTGATGGTTGGAAAGAATTTGAAATGGAGGTCGTTAGAGATAGAAATGATAATTGTATAATAGTTTGCTCAATTGAAAATATAGATCCAATGGGAACACATACGGGTGACTCCGTCACAATAGCTCCCGCGTTAACACTAACAGATAAGGAATATCAGGTCATGAGAAACGCTTCGATTGCATGTTTAAGAAAAATTGGTGTTGAAACTGGAGGCTCAAATGTTCAGTTCGCAATTAATCCAAAAAATGGAAGAATGGTAATTATAGAGATGAATCCTAGAGTATCTCGGTCTTCTGCTTTAGCATCAAAAGCAACAGGTTTTCCAATTGCTAAAGTTGCGGCAAAACTTGCTGTTGGATACACTTTAGATGAACTTCAAAATGAAATTACAAAAGTTACTCCAGCATCATTTGAACCAACTATAGATTATGTGGTCACAAAAATACCAAGATTTACTTTTGAAAAGTTTCAAGATACTAAAGCAATTTTAGGCACCTCAATGAGATCAGTTGGGGAAGCAATGGCTATAGGGAGAAATTTCAAAGAGTCATTTCAAAAAGCACTTGTATCTCTTGAAACTGGTTTGAGCGGACTAGATGACATTTTCAATTATTCAAAAAAGGAAATAATTAAAAAATTAAGAGAGAATATACCTAACAAATTGTTACTAATTGCAGAGGCTTTTAGAAAGAAAGTTTCTTTAGATAAAATTTACAAATTATCAAAAGTTGACCCTTGGTTTTTAAATCAAATAAAAGAAATAGTAGATGATGAAAATAGAATTAAGGTTAATGGCTTACCAAAAAACTATATAGAATTTAATAGAATTAAATCATATGGATTTTCGGATAAAAGGTTATCTAAACTTACAAAATTAAAAGAAGAAATTATTAAAAGAAAAAGGAAAGTTTTGAGAGTAGTTCCTGTTTTCAAAAAAGTTGACACATGTGCTGCGGAATTTAAATCATTTACTCCATATATGTATTCGACATACCAAAGAAATTTTGCTCTAAACTCTGAATGTGAAGCTGATCCAAGTAATAAAAAAAAGATCATTATATTAGGTGGAGGTCCCAACAGAATTGGGCAAGGTATTGAATTTGACTATTGTTGTTGTCAAGCCAGTTTTTCACTTAAAGATGCAGGATATGAAACAATAATGATTAACTGTAATCCCGAGACAGTTTCTACCGACTATGACACAAGTGACAGACTTTATTTTGAGCCTTTAATAGATGAATACGTAGAAAATATAATTTTAAAAGAAAAGTCAAAAGGTAATCTGTTAGGTATAATTGCACAATTTGGAGGACAGACTCCTATTAAACTCGCAAAATTTCTTGATGAAAATAACTTGCCAATTCTCGGAACTCAATATTCATCAATTGATCTCGCAGAAGATAGGGACAGATTTAGAGATTTATTGATTAAATTAAATTTAAAACAAGCTGAAAGTGGAATTGCTAAAAGTTTTAACTCTGCAGTTAAAATAGCTCGTAAAATTGGTCTTCCAGTAGTCGTACGTCCCTCTTATGTCTTGGGTGGGAGAGCTATGGAAATTGTTCATGATGAAAAGCAACTGAAAAAATTCATTAAGCAGGCATTTGATGCATCTGAAAATAATCCAATTTTAATTGATAAGTTTATTGATAATGCAATGGAAGTTGATGTTGATGCTATCGCAGATGGAAAAGATGTTTACGTTGCAGGTATTATGCAACATATTGAGGAAGCAGGAATACATTCTGGAGACTCTGCTTGCTGTTTGCCGCCAGTATCAATCAAAGAGAACATATTAAAAGAAATAAAGGTTCAAACAAGAAAACTAGCTTTAGCAATGGGTGTTAAAGGTTTCTTAAACATTCAATTTGCTATAAAAAAAGATCAAATTTTTGTTATAGAGGTGAACCCTCGCGCGAGCAGAACTGTACCATTTGTCTCAAAAGCTAACGGTATTCCATTAGCAAAAATTGCATCCAGAATAATGGCTGGAGAAAAACTCTCTAAATACAATTTAAAATATAAAAAAAACAAAAGATATGCTGTTAAAGAAGCAGTCTTTCCATTTAATAAGTTTCCGGATAGTGATGTCTTACTTGGTCCTGAAATGAAATCGACTGGTGAAGTTATGGGCTTTGATGAAGATTTTGGTATGGCAGTAGCAAAGAGTCAAATCGCTGCGTCTAATTCTTTACCGATTGGGGGTATGGCATTTCTATCTGTGAAAGACTCGCATAAGCAAGAAATCATAGGCGTGGCGCAAAGACTAAAAAAATTCGGTTTTACAATTTCAGGTACGAAAGGGACTTCAAAAGTTTTAAATAATAATGGTATAAAATGCAAAACGATAAACAAGGTAAGTAGTGGTCGACCACATATCGTTGATATTTTGAATTCGAAAAAAATTTCTTTAGTAATTAATACCGGAGGTGGAAACAGTGAGCATAGAATTAATGATGCAAAAGCTCTAAGAAGAGGGGCATTGGCAAACAAAATTCCCTATTGCACAAACATGTCAACTGCCTATTCTTTCTTAGAGGCTATTAAATCTCTAAAAACTAAAAAGCTGGGTGTTAAACCTATTCAGGACAATTAGTCGACTTTCCAGTCAGTTTCAAAAGTTACGTAATTCACTTGTAGGCATCTTCTCTCTTTACGAATTTCTTTTTTTTCCATACCGTGCCATGTACCTGGGCCACTAGTGAAAAAATAACCATAATTATCTTTATAAGGCATTGTCTTTACTTTTTTCAGGTCGTTATTGTAAAAATCAGTTCCTAAGTCTTCACTTTCATTTGTTTTATTAACAAATAGCAAACATGACATTAATTTTTCTTCAATATCACAATGAGGTTTTAACCAAAAACCTTTCCTGTCGCATATAACTTCAACTCTTACATAAGAATGTGACAAATCTTTACCCACAAGTTTAGAAACTTTTTCATGAGTTTCCTTGCTCTGAAGCTCTTTAATCAATTTCATTAAGTTTGGGAATTCATTTGAATTATCTTTTGTTATAAAACATCTAAACTTAAGCGCCTTTCCGCCGTGTGATAAACCTTTTCTAAATTCTGGGGCTCCACCATCGATCGCTCTTGTCCCGTCATAATTTAAATCATGTTCAATGGGATCTGCAATATCAGCTTTGACTATTTCGTCAATTTGTTCATCAGTAAGAGGTTTGTCCAATTCCCAATGTAAAAATGGATCGTCAAACTTCTTTGATTTATTTTGTAAAGAATTTAAAAATGACATTATAGTTTCTGTTTTATTAAATTTGCAATTCTATTAGTTTCATCAAGTTTTTCATATTTCCATATATCTAAACTATTTTCTAAATTTTTTATAATATTTAATTTACTAAACAAGTCCCTAAATTGCCTAAACCTGTGGTCATCCCTTTTTGGTGGTATTTGAGCTACATATATTGGTTTTCCGGTTAAAGCAGCTTCAGAAATCATCGACGTCGAGTCACAAGTCACTACTAAAAATTTAGCAATCGAGAGGCCACTTAAATAAGCTTTTTTGTCTACACTTTGAACAACAAGATTTTCACTTCCAAAAAATTTATTCGCGTATTCAATAGTGTCGGCTGGTGTTCTCATGGAGGGAATAATAATAATTTGAAGATTATTTTTTTCTGCTAAAGCCTTAATGTTTTCAAAAATACTACTCAAGTTCTTTTTATCGTATTTGTAGTACTTATTCGGGCCTCCTAAAACTAGAAGTATTTGTTCTTTGCTTTTATTAATTTTATCAACTAAGTAATCATGATTTTCTTCAATTTCTGTCAAAGTAAGATAGTGTAAAGCACCTTTGGAGCTAATAATGTTTTTTCCATTCAATCCATCATGCTCAGGTACAATCACATAATCAAAATTTGAAAATGAAACTTTAGGATCCTGAATATGAATATTCACAATTTTTTTTTTTGAATTCTTTTTTAGATATAGTGAAGGTATAACGCTTTTTCTTCCACATGAAATAATCAAATCAATTTCTGGAACTGTGAACTTTTTAAAAAATAAATTTGAAATTGGAGTTATTTTTGGAGGAAAAAGTTTTGCAAACATGTTCATTTCAACTTTTTGGTGAGTGTAATCAACGTCTAATGCTTTAGCTAAACCCTCGACTTGACTTATCATGCCATGCATTCCCTCTGTTAATAATAACCCTTTTAATTTAGACATAAATTACTATATAGCTTTGATATGAATCAAAATCCAACTAAACACACAAAAGTGTTAATAATTGGGTCTGGCCCAGCCGGATATACAGCGGCAGTTTATGCTGCGAGAGCTATGTTAAATCCAATTTTAGTTCATGGAATGGAACCTGGTGGACAGTTAACTACAACTACTGATGTTGAAAATTATCCTGGATTTGCAAAAGTAATTCAAGGGCCTTGGCTAATGGACCAAATGAAAGATCAAGCTAAAGCTGTTGGAACTGAAATGATTGAAGATCATATCTCATCTGTTAATTTTAAGTCTAAGCCTTTTGAAGCTGTTGGTGAAAGTGGTAAAAAATATACTGCAGATTCAATTATAATTTCTACAGGCGCTCAAGCAAGATGGTTAAATCTCGAGTCTGAAAAGAAATTTAGAGGCTTTGGGGTTTCTGCATGTGCTACATGTGATGGTTTCTTTTTTAAAGAAAAAACTGTTGCAGTAGTTGGTGGTGGAAATGCTGCCGTTGAAGAGGCAATGTTTCTCACAAAATTTGCTTCAAAGGTAAAACTTATTCATAGAAGAGATAAGTTACGAGCAGAAAAAATGTTGCAAAAAAAGCTTATGGATAATAAAAAAATTGAGATTATTTGGGACTCAGTCGTTGAGGAAATTATTGGGGATGATGATCCTAAAAATGTTAAAGGTTTAAAAATCAAGAATGTAAAGAATAACAAAACAAGTGATTTGAAAATCGATGGACTATTTATTGCGATTGGCCATGATCCTGCAACTCAACTGTTTAAAGATCAATTAAAAATGGATAAAGAAGGCTATTTGATTACAAAGCCAGACTCCACAGAAACAAACGTTCCAGGAATATTTGCAGCCGGAGATGTTAAAGACAAAATTTTTAGACAAGCTGTTACAGCGGCAGGTATGGGGTGTATGGCTGCTTTAGAGGCAGAAAAATATCTAGCAGATTAGATTTTATTTTAAACTCTCACAAAAAGATTTTATTCTTTTCATTGCTATCTCAAGCTTCTCCATTGAAGTTGCATATGAAATTCTAAAAAAACCCTCTAGCCCGAAAGCTGATCCTTGGACAACCGCTACGTCATTATTTTCTAATAATGACTGAACAAAGTCCGTGTCATTTGTAATTTTTTTTCCACTTTTATCTTTTTTACCTATTAATCCTTTGCAGTTTGGAAAAACATAAAAAGCTCCTTCTGGTTTCAGGCAACTTATTCCTTCAATAGCATTTAAAGAGTTTACAACAAAATCTCTTCTTTCCTGGAAAGCTTTTGCTCTTACTGGGATAAAGTCTTGTTTTCCATTTAGGGCCTCAACGGCTGCTGCTTGACTTATAGATGAAGGATTAGTTGTTGATTGAGATTGAATCTTGGCTATAGCTTTAATTATATCTTTGTCACCAGCTGCATAACCTATTCTCCAACCAGTCATTGCATATGATTTGCTTACACCATTCATAGTAATAACTTTATTTTTAATTTCAGGTATTTGAGCGATTGTAAAAAATTTGAAATCATCGTAAGTGATATGTTCATATATGTCATCACTAAGTATATTTACATGCGGATTTCTTTTTAAGACCTGAGATAAATTTTTGATCTCTTGCTCTGAATAACAAGCTCCTGTTGGATTAGACGGTGAATTTAGAATAAGCCATTTAGTATTATTAGTGATTTTCGCCTCTAAATCTTTTGCACTTAATTTAAAACCTTGATCTTCAGAACACTCTATGACTATTGGATTAGCTCCTGCCAATAAAACAATATCTGGGTATGACACCCAATATGGTGCAGGAATGATTACCTCATCACCTTTGTTTAACGTTGCCATCATTAAATTGTAAATTACATGCTTGCCCCCTGCTCCAACAGTTATTTGATCTATTGTATAATTAAGATTATTCTCCCTTTTAAATTTTTTAGCAATTGCCTCTTTCAAGTCTTTGGTTCCATCCACAGCCGTATATTTTGTATCACCAGATTGAATGGCATCTATTGCCGCTTTTTTAATATTATCTGGGGTGTCAAAATCTGGCTCTCCTGCGCCTAAACCTATTACATCTTTTCCTGCAGCTTTTAATTCCTTGGCTTTTTGAGTAACGGCGATAGTTGGAGAAGGTTTTATTCTTTTTAAGCTATCCGATATAATGCTCATTGAAATATAATTTTATTTTATTACTTTGTTTAATATATGCAAAATACATATCAAGATTTAATTACCGATTTAGAGGGAAAAAAACCACAAATCAGTGGAAAACTTGAGGGAGGAAAGAAGTTTAAAATAATTTCAAATTTTACACCCGCAGGTGATCAACCAGAAGCAATTAAAAAACTGGTCTCTGGGGCTAATAAAGAACAATTTAATCAAGTTTTATTGGGGGTTACGGGATCAGGTAAAACTTTCACAATGGCAAAAGTTATTGAAGCTACGAATAGACCAGCTTTAATATTAGCCCCAAACAAAACATTAGCTGCTCAACTTTACGGCGAAATGAAAACTTTTTTTCCTGAAAATGCTGTGGAGTATTTTGTTTCATATTATGACTACTATACTCCTGAAGCATACGTACCAAGGTCAGATACATATATCGAAAAAGAAGCTTCAATAAATGAACAGATTGATAGAATGCGTCACTCAGCAACAAGATCTTTGCTAGAAAGAGATGACGTACTTATTGTTGCGAGTGTGTCGTGTATTTACGGATTAGGTTCCGTAGAAGCTTATAGTAAAATGACACTAACACTCCAAAAAAATTATGAATATAACAGGGAACAAATAATTAAATCCTTTGTTGCTTTACAATACAAAAGGAATGATCAAAACTTTTATCGAGGCACTTTTAGAGTAAGAGGTGAAAATCTTGAAATTTTTCCTTCACATCTAGAAGATAGAGCCTGGAGAATAAGTCTCTTTGGAAATAAACTTGAACAAATAGAAGAGTTTGATCCTTTGACTGGTGACAAGGTCAGAGATTTAAACTTAATAAAAGTTTATGCAAACAGTCACTACATTACACCAAAGCCTACTGTAGAGCAGGCAGTGATAAATATCCGAAAAGAATTAGAGCTTACTCTTAAAAAACATAAATCTGAAAATAAGTTATTAGAAGCACAAAGACTAGAGGAGAGAACAAAGTTTGACTTAGAAATGATAGAAGCTACTGGATCTTGCGCGGGAATTGAGAACTATTCAAGATTTTTATCTGGTAGAAAACCGGGTGAACCTCCACCGACTCTATTCGAGTACTTTCCAGATAATGCAATTATATTTGTTGACGAGTCCCATGTAACCGTTCCTCAATTAAATGGAATGTATAAAGGAGATAGATCAAGAAAAAGTACACTTGCTGAATATGGATTCAGATTACCTTCGTGTATGGATAATAGGCCATTAAAATTTGAAGAATGGGATTTAATGAGAACACAAACCATCTTTGTTTCAGCAACCCCAGGACCGTGGGAACTAGAGCAGACAAAAGGTAAATACATAGACCAAGTTATTAGACCCACTGGATTAATTGATCCAGAGGTAGAGGTGAGACCAGCAAAAAATCAGGTGGATGATTTAATGCACGAGTGTAAAAAAATTGTTGAAAAGAATTATAGAGTTCTAGTTACCACTTTAACAAAAAAAATGGCAGAGGATTTGACTGAGTATCTCCATGAGAATGGAATTAAAGTTAGGTATCTTCATTCAGATATTGATACGCTTGAAAGGATAGAAATTATGCGGGATCTTCGTATGGGTGTTTTTGATGTTTTAGTTGGAATTAACTTATTAAGAGAAGGGCTCGATATACCTGAATGTGCATTAGTTGGTATTTTAGATGCAGATAAAGAAGGGTTTCTAAGATCTGAAACATCTCTAATTCAAACAATTGGAAGGGCTGCAAGAAATGTCGAAGGAAAAGTAATCTTATATGCAGATAAAGAAACAAAAAGTATTAAAAAAGCAATACTGGAAACAAAAAGAAGAAGAGAAATTCAATTAGATTACAACAAAAAAAATAAAATTGATGCTAAATCAATTAAAAAAGAAATAAGCGATATTTTAGAAAGTGTTTACGAAAAAGATTACGTAAAAATTAGTGAGGGATCAAATATAGGTGGCAATTTAAAAAAACACTTGAAGGGTTTAAATAAAAAAATGAAAGATGCTGCATCTAATTTAGAGTTTGAAGAAGCGGCTAAATTAAGAGATGAGATTAGAAAATTGGAAAGTACTGAACTTGAAATTACTTTAAACCCTAAAATAAGACAATATGATGTAAAAAATAAGCTTTATCCTAAAGGTAGATCCACTCTAGGAATGCCAGGAACTAAGGTAACTAAAAAAAGAGATAAAAAGTGGAAGCACAAAAAATAATAATTACTGGGGGAGCAACTAGAATAGGTGCTGCAATAGCTAGGAGTTTATCTGGAATTAATAAAGATATAGTCATTCATTATAATAAATCAAAATCGAAAGCTGAAAATTTAAAAAAAGAACTAATAAAAACAGGATCAAAGGTTTATCTTGTTAAGGGTGATTTAGGAAAAGAAAAAGATTTAAATAAGATAGTAAAATTTGCAAAATCGAAACTAAAATACTTTGATTGTTTAATAAATAACGCATCAATTTTCGAGAACGATAAACTAGAAAATTTCAATTTAAGTAGTTGGGAAAAACATTTATCTATTAATCTTAAAGCTCCGGCAATATTATCGAGAGAATTTGGAAAAAATATAAAAGGAAAAAATAACAACATAATAAACATAATTGATCAAAGAGTTTTTAAACTTACCCCCTTCTTTTTTTCATATACTTTAAGTAAAACAGGTCTTTATACTTTGACTAAAACTAGTGCCATGAGTCTTGCGCCTCGTGTAAGAGTTAATGGAATAGCACCTGGACCAACGATTAAAAATAAAAGACAATCAAAAGGCCACTTTAGAAGGCAATATCTCTCAACGCTTTTAAAAAAACAAGTAGACGTGGAAGAAATATGTAATGCTGTTGACTTTTTTATTAAAAATAGATCTATTACAGGGCAAGTAATTTCAATCGATAGTGGTCAAAGCTTAAACTGGCAAACACCAGATGTCTTGAAAAGTAAGGAATGAAAAGAAGTAATTTAAAAATTGTAAAAATTAATAAATCTAAAAAGCTTTTTAATTATGAAAAAAAAGTTCTTATAAAAGAATTGCTACTAGACCTTAAAATTGGATATTTTGACTTTGAGAAAGAAAAAAAACAAAAAGTAAAATTTTCACTTGAAATAGATTATGTAGACAAAAAACCATCAAGTGATAAAGACATCAAATCAATTGTAAATTACGCAAAAGTCGTAAGATTAATTAAAAAACTTGTTAAAAAAAAACATTACAATTTTCTTGAAACATTAGCAGAAGATGTTTTTGATGAACTTTTTAAAGATAAAAGAATAGATAAAATAAGCCTTCAAATAGAAAAACTCGAGATAATGAGAGATTGCTCTTCTGTTGGGATACAAATCTCAAAAAAAAGAAGTCATGATTAGTTCTGAAATTGGAAAAGAAATCATAAAGAAAGAATTGCCTTTAATTCCAAAGCTTCCAGGTGTTTACAAAATGCTGAGTGATAAAGATCAAATTCTTTATGTTGGTAAAGCAAAAAACCTACCTAACAGACTCAAAAGTTATGTATCGGAAAAAAATCATATTATTAGAACTGAGAGAATGCTGTCTCAAACACGAAAAATTGAAATAACAACTACATCAAATGAAAGTGAGGCACTACTTCTTGAAGCTAATCTTATTAAAAAACATAAACCAAAGTTTAATATCTTACTAAGAGATGACAAATCTTTTCCATTTATTTTTATCGGCAATAAAGACAAGTGGTCTCAAATAAAAAGACATAGAGGTAAAAAAACTAAGGAAGGTTTTTATTTTGGTCCTTTTGCATCTGCTGGATCTGCTAACTGGACTATAAAAATGATCCAAAAAATATTCCATCTTAGAGTTTGTGATGATACTGTTTTTAAAAATAGACAGCGACCTTGTATTTTATATCAGATCAAAAGATGTTCAGGTCCTTGTGTTGGTTATATTGATGAAAGTGAATACAAAAGAACAGTTGATGATGCAGTTGAGTTTGTCTCTGGTAAATCAAGAAAGATACAAAAAAATTTATCCGACCAAATGGAAAAAGCTAGCGAGAGTCTTGATTTTGAGAAAGCAGGTATTCTCAGAGATAGAATAAAATCGCTTAACATAATTCAATCATCTCAAAGGATAAATGAAGCAAATTTAGTTGAAGCCGATGTAATTGCGGCATATAAAGAATCTGGACAAACTTGTATACAAGTATTCTTTTACAGATCTAAACAAAATTGGGGTAATCAAGCTTTTTTTCCAAAACATGATCCCGATGAAAATTTAGGCAATATTTTAAATTCTTTTGTTTCGCAATTTTATGAAAATAAAAGTGTCCCATCCTCAATTATTCTATCCCAAGATATTAAAGAGAAAATTTTAATAGAACAGACGCTTTCACAAAAAGAGAGTAAACAAGTGAATATTTCTGTGGCCAAAAAAGGTTCTAAGTTAAAAGTAATTAATCAAGCAATTAAAAATGCAAAAGATAGTTTAAATAGAAAGCTTCATGAAACTCAAAATAACAGAGAGCTATTTGAATCGGTTGTCGCAAAATTTAATTTAGAAACAAATATTAATCTTATTGAAGTTTACGACAATAGTCATATTCAAGGAACAAATAGTGTTGGAGCATTAATTTCTTATGGAGATGAGGGATTTATTAAAAAAAGATATAGGAAATTTAATATAAAAATGAAGAAAAATGAACAAGACGATTATGGTATGATGAAAGAAGTGCTCACAAGAAGATTTAAAAAAGCAGTGCAAGAAAAAGAAGGTCATCTTTCATTTCCTGATCTTATTTTTGTTGATGGAGGAAAAGGTCAATATTCAGTAGCAAGAGAGACATTAAATGAACTTGGGCTTCATGATATTCCATTAATAGCGATTGCTAAAGGGAAGTTTAGAAATAGTGGAAATGAAACTTTTTTTCATAATGGAAAAGAATATAAGTTTTCAAAAAATGACCCTACTCTATTTTTTCTTCAAAGAATAAGGGACGAGTCTCACAGATTTGCAATTAGCGCTCATAGAGCTAGAAGAAAAAAAGGTATAAGTAAATCCTTATTGGATCAAATAGAAGGTATAGGATCAATTAGAAAAAGAGCTTTGCTTAACCATTTTGGTTCAGCAAGGGCAGTGGAGTCTGCTAGTTTGGATGAGATTAAGTCAGTGGAAGGAGTTGAGGAAAAAGTTGCAAAAAAGATATATAATTTCTTCCACGAATGAAAATAAAATTTCCTAATTACCTAACGATTGGAAGAATTATAATAGTCCCAGTTTTTGTTTTAACATATTACTTACCTGGGTTTTACGGAGATATAATTCCATTTACGTTATTTGTTATTGCATCTTTTACTGATTTTTTGGATGGCCTACTTGCACGATTATACAAAGAGGAGTCTAAACTCGGGGAACTCTTAGATCCTATAGCAGACAAAATTATTGTAGCAACAGCGCTTATTTTACTCGTTATGGATGGAACAATAAAAAATTATGAGGTAATCGCAGCAATAATCATTTTAACTCGTGAAATTTTAATTTCAGGCCTGAGAGAATTTTTAGCAAAAGGACAAGTGAATTTGCCAGTATCAGGATTAGCTAAATTAAAAACTTTCTTACAGATGTTTTCAATATCATTACTTTTAACTGGTGAAACTGGGAATAAAATAATTAATTTTCAAGACTACAACGCTCAAACTATAGGTATTGTTTTGTTATGGCTTTCAGCTTTTATCACCTTGTATACAGCTTACGATTATCTTAGAAAAGGTATTGATCATGCAATATCAGAAGACAACAAATAATTAAGCTGCAATTTTTTTTCTAACGAAAGATTGATAACTATCTGATAAATCCATTATTGTTTTGCAAACTTTAAAAGAATAATTTGATATTTTCGAAACAGGTGTTACTTCTGCTGCAGTACCTGTTAAGAAGCATCCAACAAAATCCTTTAATTCGTTGGGTGAGATTTTTCTTTCAATAACTTTGATATTTTTAGATTTTGCAATTTCAATCACAGTTCTTCTAGTAATTCCATCTAAGAATGAGTCTGGTACTGGAGTATGTAGTTCCCCTTTTGTATCCTTAAAAAAAATATTTGCACCAGTTGCTTCTGCAACATTTCCCTCGTGATCTAACATTAGAGAATCTGTATAGCCTTGTCTCTCTGCCTCGTGTTTTGACAAAGTGCAAATCATGTAAAGTCCTGAAGCTTTTGTATCCCATGGTACTGAGTCAGGAGAAGGTCTTCTCCAATTCGATATATTTAACTTAATACCTTCAGTTTTAAGTTTAGGATCAAAATAAGATCCCCACTCCCAGGTTGCAATGGCCACATGAATTTTTGTTTGTTGAGCCGAGATTGCCATCATCTCACTTCCTCTCCAAGCTACAGGTCTTACATATCCATTTTTTACATTTTGAGCTGATACAATTTTTTTTGTTGCAATATTTATGTCGCTCTCAGAATAAGGAATTTCAAAACCCATTCTTTTTGCCGAATAAAAAAATCTTGAAGTATGTTCCTCAAGTTTAAAAATATTTCCGTCATAAACTCTTTCACCTTCAAATACACAACTTCCATAATGTAAACCATGACTTAAAACATGTAGCTTTACATCAGACCAATCGACTATGTCTGAATTGTACCATATTTTACCGTCTCTTTTATCGTAAGGAATCATATTAAAAAGATTTATTTATAAAAAATATATTCCTATATATAATATGTCAATATAACTTACCAATTATGAAAAATCTTCTTTACCTAAAAGATGAACAATTAAAAGGTTTTATTGAAAAAATCTTTGTTGGTTACAGGGAAACATTTAATGACTCCAAAAAAGTACTTAAAAAATACAATTTAGGAACTGCTCATCATAAAGCTCTGCATTTGATATCATTTTATGATGGGATAACTATTACTCAATTACTAAACAAGCTAAACGTAACAAAACAAAGTTTAAATAGAGTTATTAATGATTTAAAAAAATTAAATTATCTTGAATTTAAAAAGGATACTAAGGACACAAGAGTAAAACATATTTTTTTAAATGATAAAGGTAAGAAAATATTTGATGAAATTTTTTTATCCCAAAAAAAGAGGATTTATAAAGCATTACTTAACTCAAGTTCGAAAGAAGTAATAAATTTTGAAATAGTTTTAAAAAGAATAATCGATGGAAAGTTTTAAATCTCATATTTTAGTAATTGACGATGACGAAGGAATAAGGTCATTACTTAAACAATTTTTAAATGAAAACGGGTATTTAGTAAATACGGCCTCAAATGCATTGGAAGCGAAAGAAAAGATTTCGATAATAAAATTTGATCTTTTGGTCTTGGATATAATGATGCCTGGTAAGTCTGGCTTAGAATTTATTTCTGAAAATAAAAATAATTTAAATGTGCCAATCATTTTACTTACGGCCAAAGGGGAAGCAAGTGAAAGAGTTGAAGGGTTAGAAACAGGTGCAGATGATTATTTGCCCAAACCTTTTGAGCCTAAGGAGCTTTTATTAAGGATTAATAATATCTTAAAAAAAACCAAAAAAGTTAAACTTAAACACGTCCTTGAATTCGGCTCAATTAAAATAGATTTAAATAAGTTGATGATTACCAATCAAAATAGTAATTTTAAAATTAACAATACTGAAAAAACTATTTTAGAAAAAATGATAAATAATCCTGGTAAAGTATTTTCAAGAATTGATATTGGTAATTTAATTAAAATCGATAAAGAAAGATCAATTGATGTAATTATTACTAGGCTCAGAAAAAAAATTGAGACAAATCCAAAAAATCCAAAATACTTACAAACAATTAGAGGTTCGGGCTATGTTCTCTGGGTTGAGTAGTTATATCAAAAAGTTACTTCCAAAAAGACTTTTTTATAGAGCATTACTAATTGTAGCTGCACCAATAATAATATTACAAATTATTATATCAATTGTTTTTTTTGATAGCCTTTGGATTAAAACTAATAAAGGAATGACCAGAGCTTTAGTAGGTGAAATTAAATTTTTTATAGATGCATACGAAAATGAGGAATATGAAAAAGATAATTTGATTAAATTATTTAAAGAACATCATAATTTTAATGTGAAGTTTCAGACATTTGGGGATATTCCAGAAACAGATATGGAAAGATGGTTTAGTCCCATGGATAGAACTCTGAGAAGAGAATTGAAAAATAAATTTAAAAATTATTGGTTTGATACAACTACGTATAAAGAATTAATTGAGTTGAAAATTAAATATCTTAATGGTTATTTTGAATTTTTAATTCCAAAGAATAGAGTCACTAATACATCAGCCAGATTATTTGCGTTATGGATAACATTCCCAGCATTTTTGTTAATTACAATCGCTTTAATCTTCTTAAAAAATCAAACTCGCCCAATAATTAATTTAGCAAAAGCATCAGAAAAATTTGGCAGAGGTGAAGATGTTGAGGAGTTTAGACCTTCGGGTGCTCTGGAGATAAGACAAGCTGGTTTTGAATTTGAGAGAATGAGAAAGAGAATATTGAGACACTTAAACCAAAGATCTGAAATGCTTTCAGGTATAAGTCATGACTTGAGAACTCCACTCACTAGAATTAAACTTCAACTAGCCCTAATTAAAGACGAAAAGATTTCACGTAAATTATCTGAAGATGTTGAGGATATGGAAAAAATGTTAAATGAATACCTTCAATTTACTAGCTCTACATCATCGGAAAAAACCGAACTTTTTGATATTTCAAAGTTACTAAATCATTCAATTATGAAATATGAGAATAATAATATTACTTCAAATATAGAGCAAAAAATTTTGTTTAATGGAAGAAAAAGTTTAATAAATAGATGTATAGATAACTTAATTAATAACTCGCTTAAATACTCAAATAAAGTTTTAGTAAATTTAAAAAAGATTCATAAAAGCTTGGTAATTACTGTTGATGACGACGGTCCTGGAATAGCTGAGAGTGAATATGAAAATGTCTTTAAACCATTTTACAAAATTAATAAGGGAAGAGGTGATTCTAAGTCTAGTGTTGGCTTGGGTCTATCAATCTCATCAGATGTAGTGAGATCCCACGGGGGAAGTATTACATTGGATAAATCTAGTCTTGGCGGATTAAGGGTTAAGATCTCTTTACCTTTTTAATTTTTTTTGACTTTAAACTTTTGATTTCCTTTTCCAATTTTTCTATTCGTTTCTTTAATACCTCAGTTTCCTCCTTGGTAGAAATCTTCATCCTTAAAACAATCTCGTCCCTTTGAGATTTTACAATATTAACGATTTCTTCGCTTAAATCTTTATAAGATATAATTCCTTGTTCAAATAATTTTGCAAATTTTTCAATGATAAATTTAGACTTTGACATATTTTTTTTTTTTAAGATAGTATACCTTATATTTCATTTTTATAATGTTTGTAAATAATCTAGATCCTGTCGCATTTGAATTTTTATCCTTTCAAATAAGATGGTATTCATTAGCATATATTTTTGGTTTTTTAATAGGTTGGTTTTATATCAAAAATTTCTTAACTAAAGATTTAAGGGAAAAAACTTTAGTCGACGATTTTATCACTTATCTAATTTTAGGAGTAATTATTGGTGGAAGGCTAGGCTACGTAATTTTTTACAATTTTTTTTATTATTTAAGTCATCCTTTTGAAATATTTTTTATTTGGCAAGGTGGTATGTCTTTCCATGGTGGCTTGCTGGGTGTTTGCTTAGCCACTTATATATTTACTCAAAAATATAATTTAAATTTTTTTAGATATACAGATTTGGTGTCCCTTGTAGCACCTATAGGAATTTTTTTAGGTAGGGTTGCAAATTTTATAAATTCTGAACTTTATGGCAGAGAAACTGATTTTATTTTTTCAGTTAATTTTAATAAGGTAGATAATCTTTTTAGACATCCTTCGCAATTATACGAAAGTTTTTTTGAAGGTATTGTCTTGTTCATAATTCTAAATTTCCTTTGGAAAAAATTTTCAGAGGTTCCTGGAGTAATATCGTCACTATTTTTAATTTTTTATTCTATTTTTAGATTTATAATTGAGTTTACAAGGGAACCAGATGCCCATCTAGGTATCTTAATGAATATTTTTACATATGGGCAAATGTTATCAATTGCATTTTTTATTTCCGGAGTAATACTTTTTAAATTAGTAAAAAAATGATCACTAAGGCTCAATCACTAGATAATTTTATTGATAAATCTCTTTATGAAAAAAATAAAGGCTATTATCAAAGAAAAAAGGAATTTGGTCGAAGAGGAGATTTTATTACATCTCCAGGAATTTCAAAACTTTTTTCTGAAATGATTGCTATTTGGGTTGTATCGTTTTGGGAAAATTTAAATAAACCAGAAAAAATCAATTTAGTAGAATTGGGTGCAGGAAATGGGGAGCTCATAGAAGTCTTAATTAATACATTGAATAAATTAGAAATTGTAAAAGATAAATTCAAATTTTTTATTTTTGAAAAGAGCATGTCTCTTAAAAAAATACAAAAAAAAAAATTTTCAAAAAGTGTTAAATGGTTGGATAATTTTGATAAATTACCAGATTCTCCAACTATATTTTTGGCTAACGAATTTTTTGATGCTTTGCCAATAAAGCAATTTATTAAAATAAATGAAGAATGGTATGAAAATTTTGTATTATTAAATAAAAGTGGAAAATTCTCTCTAGAGAAGAAAAAAGTTACTAAAAAAAAGATGGAGAAAATTTTTAATCAAGGGATCGACGAAAATCAAAATTTTATAGAATTTTCACCTTTAATGGTCAAATATCTAAAAAGTATTTGTAAAAAAATCAAATCTTCTGCGGGGGGTATTTTATTAATTGATTATGGTACCTCTGACAAAAAAATGTACGATAGTTTACAAGGGATTAAAAATCATAAAAAAGTAAATATTTTTGATGACTACCAAAATATTGATATAACTCATCATATTAACTTTAACTTTATCAAACAAATTGTGAATTTAAATGGATTAAAAGTTGGTGGTATTACTAACCAAGGAAGTTTTTTAAAAAACATGGGAATAGATTTAAGAGCTGAAATATTATCGAAAAAAATGAGTTTCCTAAAAAAAACAGATCTTTACACAAGAATAAGAAGGCTAACACACAAAGATGAGATGGGTGAATTGTTTAAAGTAATGTTTGTAACCACAAAGGACAACAATTTTAAGACAGGGTTTAATGACATTAAAATCTAAAAAATTAGTAAAGTTTAAAAATATTTCACATGGTTTTTTTGGAAAAAAGGGAGGGGTATCAAATGGAATTTATAGTGCCTTAAATTGTGGACCCGGTTCTAATGATAAAATTTCTAATGTTAAAAAAAATTTAAAAATTGTCTCGAAAAAATTTAAAGTTTCTCCAAAAAACCTGATATTGCTTAAACAAACACATAGTAACAAATGTCACTTTATTTTGAAAAGACCCTCAAAAAAACTTGTCGGCGATGGCTTGATTACAACAAAAAAAAATTTGGCTTTAGGTATTTTAACTGCTGATTGTGCACCAGTTCTTATTTATGACAAAAAATTGCCAATGATTGCAGCTATCCATGTTGGCTGGAAGGGCGCTTTTAAAAATATTCTAAAAAAGTGTATAAAATTTATGATTAAAAAAGGCTCTGAAAACCAAAATATATCTGCAGTAATAGGTCCATCAATATTTAGGGAAAACTATGAGGTAAAGAGGAATTTTATGAAAAAATTTTTAAACCTTAATAGTCGAAATCGTAAATTTTTTTACTTTAAAAAAAGTAGAATTTTTTTTAATTTAAAAGATTTTATCAAATCTCAATTAAGATCATTAAAGATTAATAATATAGATATAATTAACAAAGATACTTTCAAAAATAGGACTGAATTCTTTAGTGCAAGGAGAGCTTTAAAAAATAAAGAGAATGATTATGGTAGAAATATATCTATAATTATGCTTAAATAACTTTTTTCTAAAAATGAAACTTCTTACAGGAAACAGCAACAAAAATCTCAGTTCAAAAATTGCAAAATATTTAAAAGAAAAACTTGTAAATTCTAATATAAGAAAATTTAAAGACGGTGAAATTTATGTAGAGATAAACGAAAATATAAGAGGTAATAATATTTTTTTCATTCAGTCAGTTTCTTCTCCAGCTAATGACAATTTAATGGAAATGTTACTTTGTATAGATGCTCTCAAAAGATCATCTGCTAAAAATATTACAGCAGTAATTCCTTATTTTGGTTACGCAAGACAAGACAGAAAAGTGGTTCCTAGAACTTCTATTTCTGCAAAACTAGTTTCAAATTTAATTACAAAAGCAGGAGCAGATAGAGTTGTTACTGTAGATTTGCACGCTGGTCAAATCCAAGGTTTTTTTGATATTCCAGTTGATAACCTTTTTACAACACCGTTATTTGCAAGACATATTAAGAAAAAAATTAAGAGTAAAAATATAATTTGTGTTGCGCCTGACGTCGGAGGAGTTGAGCGAACAAGAGCTCTAGGAAGAAATTTAAATGTAGGACTTGCAATTATTGACAAGAGAAGACCAAAGCCTGGTCAATCTCAAGTTATGAATGTAATTGGAGATGTAAAAGGAAAAACTTGCATAATAAATGACGACATAATTGACTCTGGTGGAACAATTATAAATGCCGCTAAGGCTCTTAAACAAAGAGGTGCAAAAGACGTTTATGTTTATATTACTCACGGTGTTTTAAGTGGAGATGCTGTGAAAGCTATTAAAAATTCTCCAATCAAAAAACTTGTTATTACAGACACAATTAATAATGAGAATAAAGTAAGATCTGCAAAAAATATTGAAATTTTGTCAATTTCTAACTTAATGGGTGAAGCAATTAGAAGAATATCAAATTCTACATCTGTTTCATTTTTGTTTAAATAATTTACTTGTTTTATTAACTAAGTTGAGTTAAAACGCTTTTTCTCTATGAATACGATTGATGCAAGTTTAAGAAATACTAAAACTTCTGGTGAAGTAAATAAATTAAGATCAGAAGGTAATGTTCCTGGCATAGTCTATGGTGGAAAATCCGAAACTCAAAAAATATCTATTTCAAAAAAATTATTAAAAAATCTTATTGAGAAAGAGAACTTTTTATCAAGTATATTAAATTTAAAAATCGATGGCAAAGATGAAAACGTTTTACCTAAAGAAATTTCTTACGATATATTAACTGATGATCCAATCCATATTGACTTTTTAAGAATTGTCAAAGGTTCTAGCGTCATAATTGAAATACCGGTAAATTTTATTAATACAGAAAAATCTCCTGGTTTGAAAAGAGGAGGTGTATTAAATATAGTTCGTAGAAAAGTTGAACTTAAATGTCCATCTGAAAATATTCCAAGTGAACTGGTTGTTGATTTAGATGGAGTTGATATAGGACATTCTTTTAAAATTTCTTCAATTAAACTTCCTGAGAATGTTGAACCAACTATTCGTGGTAGAGACTTTGTGATCGCAACTGTAGCAGCACCAACAGTTATTAAAGAACCAGAGAAACCAGCAGAGACAGAAGAAGGAGCAGAAGGTGCGGAAGCAGCTGCTGCAACTGGTGAAGGAGCTGCAGAAACTGGTGATGTAAAAGATGCTAAAGGGGCTGAGGGTGAGAAAAAAGAAGCTGATAAAAAAGAGGATACCAAAAAAGGTCAGCCAGAAAAAAAATAATTTGCAATTGAAGAATTTAATTAAATAATGTTACTTTTTGTTGGCCTAGGAAATCCTACACCGAATTCTGAAAATAATAGACACAATATAGGTTTTAAAATTATTGATGCAATAAATAATAAATTTAAGTTATCAAAACAAAAACCAAAATTTAAAGGACTTCTTACAACTGGAAACATCAATAATAAAAAAGTTTATGCAATAAAACCTCTTACTTTTATGAATAATTCAGGAATATGTATCAGAGAATTAATGGAGTACTTTAAAATTGATGCAGAGGATGTAATTGTTTTCCATGATGATTTAGATATTGATTTTGGGAAAGTTAAAGCAAAGTTTGGGGGCTCAGATGCAGGACATAATGGTATTGCCTCAATTGATAAGTTTATAGGAAAAGAATATTCAAGAGTTCGAATTGGTATTGGCAAACCAAAAAATAATATAGCAGTTAATGACCATGTCCTAAAAGATTTTGACGAAGATGAGAAAACAGAACTTGAATCAATAAAAGAAAATATCACAGATAATTTATCAATTCTTATTGAAAAAAAACTGGACTTATTTTCAAGTACCGTAAATAATAAATAATTAAATGGGTTTTAAATGCGGTATCGTAGGTTTGCCTAATGTTGGGAAATCAACATTATTCAACGCATTAACAAATTCTACTAAAGCGCTATCCGGAAATTTTCCTTTTTGTACAATCGAACCCAATGTTGGCATGGTACCTGTTGTAGACACAAGGCTCGATAAACTTGTTCAGATTTCAAAATCCAAAAAAAAAATTTATACTAGTATTACTTTTGTGGACATCGCTGGACTTGTAAAAGGAGCCTCGAAAGGTGAAGGTTTAGGAAATAAATTTTTATCCCATATAAGAGAAGTTGATGCGATTATACACCTTTTAAGATGTTTCGACTCCACTGATATTCAAAACGTTAATCCTAATGTTGATCCAATTAGAGATTTAGAAATTATAGAGACTGAAATGAAATTAGCAGATTTAGAGTCAATTCAAAAAAGAATTGATAAAAAAAATAAAAAAAATTTAAATGAAAAAGAATTTGAATTACTTAATCAAGCATTAGAATTAATTAATAATGATAAGCCAATTGATAACTTAAAGCAGAATTTCGATAAAAATGAGATATCATCTTCTGGTCTTCTCTCATTAAAACCAAAGTTATACGTATGCAATGTTGATGAAGACAGTATACAAAATGGTAATAAATATACTGAACAAGTAAAAAAATCTGTAAATATGGAAAATGTTTTAATTATATCAGCTGATATCGAAAACCAAATTAATCAATTAAATAATGATGAAAAAGAAAATTTTATGAAAGTTATAGGAATTAAAACAACAGGTTTAAATAACCTAATTAATAAAGGTTATAAATTGTTAGAATTAAATACTTTTTTTACGTCAGGCCCTGAAGAAAGTAGAGCTTGGACAATTGAAAAAAATAGTTTAGCGCCCACTGCTGCAGGAAAAATTCATACAGATTTTGAAAAAGGTTTTATTAGAGCGGAAACTATTTCGTATAATGATTTTTTAGATAATGATGGTTGGGTCAATTCTAAAAATAATGGTAAAATGAGGTTAGAGGGAAAGGATTATATTGTAAAAGACGGTGATATTTTAAACATTCGTTTCAACTCTTGACCATATTTTTTTCATACTAAAATAGACTAGCACAGTAAGTATAATCAAATATACAATTGCTCTAAATCCTGTTTTATGCCTTTGCTCTAAATGAGGTTCTGCAGTCCACATAAGAAAACTCACAACATCTTTTGCCATTTGTTCCTCGGTAGCATTTGTCCCGTCAGAATATTCTACGAGACCATCAGAAAGTTGTTTGGGCATCTTTATTTTATTTCCATACATATACTTATTGTAGTAAACCCCATCATCTAATTTTATATTTTCAGGTGGGTCGACATAACCTAGTAAAACTGAGTATATATAATCTACACCGCCTGCTCTTGCCTTCACTAAAACAGACATATCTGGTGGATAAGCACCTCCATTTGCTGATTTAGCTTCCTCTTCATTACTGTATGGCATCACAAATTTATCAGAAAGTTTGGCTGGTCTTGTAAACATTTCACCGTCTTGATTTGGACCATCAGAAATTTCAAAACTTGCAGCAATTGCTTTTGCTTCTTTTACAGAAAATTCTGGCCCACCTTTTTCAGACAAATTTCTATATGAAACATATTTTAAAGAGTGACAAGAAGCGCAGACTTCATTGTAAACTTGATAACCTCTTTGAAGTGAAGCTCTATCGAATTTACCGAATGGACCTTTAAAAGACCAATCAGTTGTTAATAATTTACTTGAGTTTTCTGCAGATATTGAATTTGCAAAATTTGTATTCAGGATTAAAAGCAAAAAAAGAATTTTAAATATTCTTTGCACTATAACTTCTCTTTTCTTACGTCTGTATTTTTTGCCATTGCGAGATCTGCTGATCCTCCTAAAACTGGACTCGTAATACTTAGAGGTAAAGGTGTTGTTTTTTCAATTTTACCCAAAATTGGAAGTATTAATAAAAAGTGTAAAAAGTAATATGCAGTAGCTACCCTTGCAATTAATAAATATAATCCCTCTGCTGGCATTGCCCCTACATAACCTAATATTAAAACATCGATTACAAGTATCCAGTAAAATTGTTTATATAACGGTCTAAAAACTGCAGATCTTACTTTTGAAGTATCTAACCACGGTAACGCCGCTAAAATAAATATCGCTGATAACATTGCAACAACTCCTAAAAGCTTATCAGGAATTGATCTTAGGATTGCATAAAATGGTAACAAGTACCACTCTGGTACAATATGAGCTGGAGTTACTAACGGGTTCGCTTCTATATAATTGTCTGCATGCCCAAGAATGTTTGGAGAATAAAATACAAAAAAGGCAAATACAATCATAAATAATAGTAATGCAAATAAATCTTTTATTACAATGTATGGATGGAAAGGCACAGTATCTTTAGAGGGCTTTTGAATATCTATACCAACTGGATTATTATTACCTGGAACATGAAGTGCCCATATGTGTAAAACAACAAGACCCAAAATCAAAAAAGGTATAAGATAGTGTAGTGTAAAAAATCTTGTTAACGTTGGATTGTCCACTGAGTAACCACCCCATAACCATGTAGTTATACTTTCTCCCACTAAAGGAATGGCGCTAAATAAATTAGTAATAACTGTAGCTCCCCAAAAACTCATTTGTCCCCATGGTAATACATAACCCATAAACGCTGCGGCCATCATTAATAAGTAAATCATAATTCCCAAAATCCATATAATCTCTCTTGGGGCTTTGTAAGACCCGTAAAACAAAGATCTAAATATGTGAATGTAAACTGCTAGGAAAAACATTGAAGCTCCGTTTGCATGAATATATCTTATGAGCCATCCATAGTTTACGTCTCTCATAATGTGTTCAACGCTACTAAAAGCTAAGTCTGCATGAGCTATGTAATGCATAGCCAAAACAAGACCTGTTATAATTTGAGTAATTAAACAAAATGTTAAAATACCCCCAAACGTCCACCAATAGTTCAAATTTTTAGGAGTTGGGTAATCTGTTAAATGATTTGCTAGAGTAAGCAAAGGTAATCTATCATTAAACCATTTTCCAAATTTTGATGATGGTGTGTAATTGTGATCGCTCATTTTAACCTATCTTAATCGTGTTACTGTTTACAAATTCGTACTTTGGAATTTCTAAATTGGTTGGGGCTGGACCTTTTCTTATTCTTCCAGATGTATCATAATGTGAACCATGACATGGGCAAAACCAACCACCATATTCACCTTTGTCACCAAGTGGCACACATCCTAAATGAGTGCAAACACCTAACATAACTAACCACTCTGGATTTTTCGCTCTGTCCTCATCTTTCTCAGGATGTTTCAAATCGGAAATGTTTACTTTTCTTGCTTCGTTAATTTCATTTTCTGTTCTTCTTTTTATAAATACAGGTTTGCCTCTCCACAAAACAGTAACTGACTGGCCTGGCTGCAAACTACTTACATCTACTTCTGTGCTAGCAAGAGCCTTAACCGAGGCATCTGGATTCATTTGATCAATTAAAGGCCATGCAGCAGCGCCCGCACCAACTGCTCCTACAGCAGCTGTAGCTGTAAAAATAAAGTCTCTTCTATTAGGTTTTTTTTTGTCTGACATTAATACTTAATTTATTTATTATATGATTTCATATAATATAAAAGTGGAAATTTTCTATAGCAAGAATGACACATAATAAGACAAAATTAACAGCTAAAATTGCTCTCTATCAGCCTGACATTCCTCAAAATACTGCATCCATAATAAGAACTTGCTCATGTTTGGGTGTAAAATTGGAGATTATTGAGCCATGTGGCTTCACTTTTCATGACAAGCGTTTTAGAAGAGTGGTAATGGACTATTTAGATGAAAAAATGATTAAAATTTACGAGAATTCAGATCAATTTTTTGAAGCAAAGAAAAATTCAAGAGTGGTTTTAATGACTACAAAAGCTAAAGATTCGATCAAATCATTTAAAATAAAAAAAAATGATACTTTTTTATTTGGTAGAGAAAGTGCAGGTGTACCAAAGAATATTCATCATGAAGTAGACAAAAAAATAAAAATACCTCTTCTTCAAAAAAAAAGATCATTAAACTTATCGACCACTGTATCTATGGTGGTGTCAAAATTAATATTATAATCAAACTAATCTATGGAAGAAAATATTAAAAAAAAGTTAGCGCGAAATTGGTTTTTAACAATTCAAGAATTAATTTGTCACGAAATTGAAAATATTGAAAATGGATCCTCTTATTTTAAAACTAAGGTGTGGTCTAGAAGCGATTCAAAAGATGAGGGAGGTGGAAAATCAAAGCTTCTCAAAAACGGAAATATTTTTGAGAAAGTAGGTGTAAATTTTTCTGAAGTATATGGCAATTTTTCAAATGAATTTAAAAAAAAAATTCCTAGATTTAACAACAGTAAAAATTTTTGGGCATCAGGAATATCAATTGTTATGCATATGAAAAATCCTTACATCCCAGCGATGCATTTTAATACGAGATACATAATTACAGACCATGGATGGTTTGGTGGAGGTATGGATTTTACTCCTTGTTTTAAAGATTCAGCGCTAGAAAAAATTGTTGAGAAAAAATTAAAAATGATGTGCAATAAACATGGTAAAAACTATTACAAAAAATATAAAAAATGGTGTGATGATTACTTTTATTTACATCATAGGAATGAACCGAGGGGAATTGGTGGAATATTTTTTGATTATAAGAAGGAAAATTGGGACAGAGATTTTGCTTTTGTAAGAGACGTAGGTATAGTTTTTTCATATTTATTTAAAGAAATAATTGCAAAGAAATTTAAAAAAAGATGGAAAAAAAAGGACAAACTAATCCAAAATAAAAAAAGGGGTAGGTACGTTGAATTTAATTTGCTACATGATAGAGGTACAAAATTTGGATTACAAACTGGGGGAAATGTAGAAGCTATTTTGATGTCTTTACCCCCCACAGCTAATTGGGAATAAATTAATTTATGAAAGAACCGATAACAATTAATGGATTAACTAAACTTAAAGAAGAATTAGTTTTTTTAAAAGAGAAAAAAAGACCAGAAATAGTATCCGCTATTTCGGAAGCTAGATCACATGGTGATTTAAAAGAGAATGCTGAATATCATGCAGCTAAAGAACAACAGTCACATAACGAAGGTCGCATTCAGCAGATTGAGGATATTATTGCAAGGGCAAATGTTATTGACGTAACTAAAATCGAAAATATTGGAAAGGTAATATTTGGTTCAACTGTTTACCTAAAAGATTTAGACTCTAATGAAAAATTAACATATAAAATTGTTGGTAAAGACGAAGCTGATCTTAAAAAAAACCTAATTTTTTTTCAATCACCAATAGGAAAAGGTTTAATAGGAAAAAATAAAAATGATTTAGTCGAAATAAAAACTCCTTCTGGTGAAAAAAATTTTGAAATTGAAGATGTCAAATATCTCTAATTAAGAACAATTTTCTTAATTTCTTCATTGGAGATTTTAAAATTATTATCAACCCAAAGTGTCTCTAGTTCTTTTAGTTTTTTTCCCATTTTTTTTCCAGGTTTATAATCAAAATTTTTAATTAAAAAATCAGCGTTATAAGGAAATTTCGGCAAATCTGTTTTTTTAGTAATTTTAATCAGATCATTAAGTGCTTTCTCGTTTTTATGAAAAATTAATAATTGCAAAGTTATAAGATCTAAAAGACTTTCTTTTTCCCCAAAATATATTCTTTTTTTTAACTCTCTATCAAAAAAACTTTTCTCTAAACTCATTTGATAATTATCGTGAATATAAAGAAGTCTCTGTTTATCTTGGTTAGAAAAATTGAACTTATAAAGTATATAATTAATACTATTTAAATCTTTGATCATCATAGCACTTAACAATACAATGAAATTCTTGTTTAATTGTATATCCTTAATAAGAAGTTTGTTTTTGTCAGTTAAAAATGAAGTATTGTTTAAACTTGGGAAAACAAGTTCAAGAATTTCTTTTGAAAATTTGTCCTTTTTTAGATTTATGAACCCCCTAGAAAAAATGATCTTTTTTAATTCATCTATTAATCTTTCTTTAGAGATTTTAAGCAAGCCATCTAAATTTTGTTTGATAATTTTTTTTATTTTTGGCTCATGGTCTTTTTTTGAATAGTTTAAGAAAAATCTTATATATCTGAGTATCCTTAGGTAATCTTCTTTAATACGTTTTGATGGATCTCCAATAAACGTGACACAACCATTTTCTAAATCTTTTCTTCCATTAAAGGGATCAAACACCTCACCATAAATATTCGAGTATATTGAGTTAAAAGTAAAGTCCCTTCTCTCAGCATCTTCCCTCCAATCTTTTGAAAATAATACTTTCGCGTGTCTTCCATCAGTAGAAATGTCCTTTCTTAAAGATGTAATTTCAAATTTCTTATCGTCAATAATTGCGGTTATTGTCCCATGATTTTTTCCCGTTTCAAAAAAGGAAATATTATTTTTCTTTAACGACAGTATAACTTCGTCAGGATTTATGTTTGTTGCTAAATCAATATCATCCACTAATTCATGGCAAAAAATCTTCCTAACACATCCTCCCACATAATAAATATCGCTTTCATCTGAAAAAGACTTAATTGCATCAAATATTTTTTTTACTGGAAAATTTTTCTGAATATCCAATGTATTCTTTTTTAATAAATCGTTTTTACTGTGGTTAAAAAAGTTATTAATTAGTTTAAACATAACTGGCTGGGGCGCTAGGATTCGAACCTAGGAATGGCGGTACCAAAAACCGCTGCCTTACCACTTGGCTACGCCCCAAAATTAAATTCTTATAACACAACTAATCAAAAATTATATAGTTTTAGACATTACAGACCAATATTTTTTGTATTTATTGGTGAATAATTTAGACGCATTTAATAAGTTTTTTTTAGACTTGAAATAGGCAACAAAGCTAGAACCAGACCCTGTCATTCTTACAAATTCTATCCCTTTTAAGCTTTTCAAAAAAAATAGTGGTTTGCTAATATTTCTAAATTTTTTTAATACAATTGGTTCCAAATCATTCTTTTTATTATTTAATTTAAGCAAATTTTTTTTATTTGATGGTATTTTCTTTGAAAAATTTTTAAATTTTGAAAAAATATATTTTGTAGAACATCCAATTTTTGGTTTAAATATAAGTAAATGATAACTCAATCCTTTTTTTAATGATTGAATTGAATTGTTTGAGTTCAAAAAAATTGGACCCTTGTATAACCCTATTTTTACATCGTTACCTACCATTTCACAAACTTCTAAAATTCTTTTTTTATTTAAAATTACAATTTTCTTTTTTAAAAAAAAATTTAGAATTGAGGCAGCATTCATAGAGCCCCCTCCCATACCTGACTTTTGAGGAATATTTTTGGTAACTTTTATATAGTATTTTTTTTTAATTAATCCTTTCTGATCTAAAATTTTAAGTAAAGTAGAAATAGAATTTTTTTTACTTATTCCTTTAGAGAATTTTCCATCAAATTTTATAAAATGTTTTTTACGATTAATTGTCGATATTTCTATTCTATCATGTAGGTCAATAAGGCTAAAAAGAGACTGAATTCTATGAAATTTTTTTTTTTTTGAAACTACGTTTAAAAAAAGATTAATTTTTGCAAAAGACTTTATTACTTTTCTGTGCATGTAAAATTTAGGTTTTTTCTATACCATAAATAATCTTTTTTTTAACATCAATTTTCATTTCATCGTCCGTTTCTTCTAAATTTAATACATTGTTCCAAAAATATCTTGCTTGTATTTTTCTATTTAACATCCAAAGTATGTCCCCGTAATGATCATTCACTATCGGATCATATGGCATTAATTCTACAGCTTTCTTCAAATATTTTTCTGCATTCTCAAAATCGTTTATTAAATAATATCCCCATCCCAAAGAGTCGGTTATATAAGGATCGTTCTTTCTTAAATCATATGCTTCTTTTAACATTTCCATTGAAAGTTCAATTTTATAGTTTCTCTCTAACCAACTATATGCAAGGTAATTTAATACGTAAGGATTTTCTCGAGTAATATTTAAAGACTCTAACAAATCTTTGTCAGCAGTTTCGTAATCTCCAATTCTTTCAAAGCTGCCTCCCCGCCTGTATAAAATATCAGCATAAGCTTTTGATCTGTTGTCTAACAAGTTTAATAATTTAGAGTAAATTTTTATCGCCTCGTCATATTTTTCAAAACTTTTGTAAATTCCACCCATGTCATACAAAATTTTTATATTATTAGTTTTTAATCCATCAAATTTTTTTTCTAAAAAATTGAGTGCTGCTTCCTTACTTTCTTGATTTTTGATAATTGAAGATTTTTTTTTATTTTTATACCAACTAAAAATTAGATCTTCCTCTGAAATAAAATTCAAAGATTTCAAAGCTAAATCAAATTTTTTATTACTTATATAATTTTCAGCTAATAAACTATTATTAAAATTAAATTCAGGATTTAGATAATTTGACAAATGAATATAGAAATTTGACTTTTTATATAATTCTTGTGAAGAATATAAGTTAGAAATCAAAAACAAGAATTCAGATATGATATGATTTTCATTTTTACATGAGAACAATGAAGTAATTTTGTCGTATCTTTTATTTTCAATCCACAGTTTTGCTTGAGCAATTAAAATGCTGCTACTCGTATAATCAATCTTATTTTGTAACTCGTTTATTTTATTAAAATCTTTGATTTGAGCTAAATAGTTAATGTAGAAAAAAATATACCTTGAAAAATCTTCAGTATCTTCAATTACAAGTTCTTCAAATAAAAGATCTGTGTTCCTTTCGCCTAAGTAACAAGACTGAAAAATCTTTTTTATTTTATCTATTTCACCGAACTGGACATCTTTGTTTTTTTCTATCTTTTTAAATGTGATTGTATCTAGATAATCTTTTAATGTCTCTTTGATAATAAGCTCAAGAGTATCTAGCGGAACTTCATCCATTTGCTCCAAGGTTAACATCGCGTTTGAGAAATCTTTTTTATTTATCGAATTTAGAGCTAACAGTACTTTTGCTTCAAAAAAATTTGTTTCGTTGACCTTTAATTGAATAGCTTTATTAAAAGCGATATCAATCTTATTGTTTAGAACTAATGAGATAAGATAATTTTCCAAGTAACTCTCATGAGTTTTAACAAGACTCTTCGTGTTATTTAAATATTTTAACGAATCTTTATCGTCTTGATTATTAATGGATATAATTGCTGAAAAATAATTTGATAAATACTTGTGGTTGAATTCAATATTTTCAGTTGTTTTAGCGTAGGAAAAAGTTTGATATAAAAAAATTAATAAAAAAAAATAGATTTTTTTCATTCTTAAAGAATATGATTTTTTTTTTTAAATAAAAGAAATAAAATGCAAAAATACAACTTTATCAAATCTACTTTTAACTTCTCAAATGCTCCTATTAAAAGATTTGTTAAAATCGAAAAAAAGGAGGATTTACTTAAAGTACTTAAGGATGAAATCTCTAATATTGAAAATTGCACTCTAAAAAATAATTCAAACAATCTGGTTTTTGCTGATGGTGATCATGACAGTAACATTATGCTGATAGGTGAAGGCCCTGGTCAAAAAGAAGATGAACAGGGAAAACCTTTTGTAGGCGACGCAGGCTTACTTTTGAATAAAATGTTAGCTGCAATAAATATTAAACGAAATAAAGTTTATGTGACAAATATAGTAAATTACAGACCACCTGCAAATAGAAAACCTAATGAAGTTGAGATTAATACTTATGCTCCTTTTATAAAAAAACATATTTCAATTATAAACCCTAAGTTAATAATATTGTTAGGAAGCACTGCTATGGAGGCTTTTTTCGGAAATAAAGAGAAAATTTCTAAATCAAGAGGAATTTGGAAAGAATTAATTGTTAATAATAAAACTTATTTAACTATGGTTACCTTCCACCCTGCTTATTTGTTAAGACAGCCTGATCAAAAAAAATTTTCTTGGGCAGATTTAAAAGAAATAAAAAATAAAATTGAAGAATTGAAAATTGGAATATAAATCTCAAAAAAATGTAGCCGGAGTAGATGAGGTTGGTAGAGGTAGTCTTATTGGGCCTGTATATGCTGCAGCAGTAATTTTTAAAAAAGGTTTTGATAAAAAGAAAGTAAAAGACTCAAAAAAATTATCTCGTAAGAAAAGAGAATTTTTGGAAAACTATATAAAAAAAAATTCTTATTGGGCTGTTGGGACTGCCTCAAAGAAAGAAATTGAGAAAATTAATATTTTAAATGCATCTCTTTTGGCAATGAAAAGATCAATTTTAAAATTAAAATTCAAACCTAAAATAGTAAAAGTTGATGGAAATAAAAAACCTATTATTAATAACCTCAATATAAAATCAGTTGTTAGAGGTGATCAGAAAATTCCAGAAATTTCTGCAGCATCTATTTTAGCAAAAGTCTCAAGAGACCGATTGATTAAAAAAATATCAAAAAAATTTAAAGCTTATTTGTGGGATAAAAATATTGGCTATGGAACTAGAGATCATCTTTCAGCAATTAAAAAATTTGGAATTACAAAACATCATAGAAAAACATTTAAACCAATACACAACATATTGAGTCCCAAATAATCAAAGGCACAATTAATCAAAATTAATTCAATCATGAGTTGACCTGGACTCCGACCTAGAGTCTAATTGTTTCTTTTAAAATGAAGGAGTTAAACTTAAAAAACAAAATTATTAACGGAGATAGTCTTAAGGAATTAAAAAAAATTCCAGATGAGACTTTCGATTTAGTTTTTGCAGATCCACCTTACAACCTTCAACTAAAAAATAAACTAACTAGACCAGATAGATCTAAAGTTAATGCTGTAAATGATAAATGGGATCAATTTGAAAGTTTTAAGAAATACGATGATTTCACATATGCGTGGTTAAGTGAGTGTAAGAGAATTTTAAAAAAGAACGGAGCAATCTGGGTTATAGG
>CACJZL010000004.1 GCA_902597865.1 uncultured Pelagibacteraceae bacterium
AGATTTGTGTAGTTTTCTTGATTTATCTAAATTTTTTCCTAGTTCACATACTGCTTTTTCATTAAATGTCGGAACTCTTGTTGAACTAAAATCATCATAAATCAGCATTCTTATAGAATTTGAGCCAATATCAATAATGGCTAATTTTAAATGTTTTGATGAAGATTGTTGTTTTGTATTAATTACTTCCACTTTTAATCAGTCTTAAATGCAATTTCTTAGGTTGCATAGTTAATTTAGCTTTACCTCTTCCAGATAAGCTCGGATTATTCATAAAGTATTCATGAGCTGAAAAGGAATCGTTCTTACTATATTTAATTTTTTTATAATTACCATCTGCATTGAGCTCCCAGCTCTGATTAGTATCAAGATAATTTGCTAACATTATTTGATCTAGAATCTGCTCATGAACAGTTTCATTTTCAATTGGCACTAGAAGCTCTACTCTTCTATCTAAATTTCTTGGCATTAGATCAGCTGAGGAAATATATACTTTTGCATTTCTATTAGGCATTTTTTTAGTACCGTTACTAAAACAATAAATTCTAGAATGCTCTAAAAATCTTCCTATAATACTTTTTACAACTATATTTTCAGATCTATTTTTAATACCTGGCCTCAAACAACAAACACCCCTTACAAATAAATGAATTTTAACACCAGCATTCGAAGCTTCATAAAATTTATCAATAATTTCTGGATCTACTAATGAATTCATTTTTGCCCAAATAGCTGCAAATTTTCCATTTTTAGAATTTTCAATTTCAGCATCAATGTTTTTATTTAAGGTTTGTCTCATATTAATTGGCGAAATAGAAATTTTATTTAAATTTTTTGGTTTTGCGTATCCTGTTACATAATTAAAAAATTTTTCAACATCTGATGCCATTTTCCTATCACAGCTGAACAAAGACAAATCAGTATAGATTTTAGCATTTACAGGATGATAATTACCAGTTCCTAAGTGAAAATAAGTTTGTATTTTACCTTGTTCTCTTCTTAAAACTAATGATGATTTTGCATGAGTTTTGTATTTTGCAAAACCATAAACAATTTGAACACCTACCTTTTCTAAACTTCTCGATAGTTGAATATTTGCTTCCTCGTCAAATCTTGCTTTAATTTCAATTAAAGCAGTAACTGCTTTTCCATTTTCTGCAGCTGTTATTAAAGCTTTAACAATTGGTGAGTCTAAGGTTGTTCTATACAAAGTTTGTTTTATAGCTATTACTTTTTTATCATTTGCTGCTTGATTCAAAAATTCAATTACTGAGTCAAATGTTTCAAAAGGATGATGAACAACTAAATCTTTCCTTTTGATAGTTTCAAAAAAATTATCATTATATTCTTTTAATCTTTCAACATCTCTAGGTATAAAATTTTTAAATCTTAATTTTGGATTTTTTACTTTACATATTTGATCTATATCTTGAATTCCAACAAGGCCAAATACATTATAAATATAATCAGGATTTACATCTAATTTATTTGTTATAAATTTTATCAATTCAGGATCGCTATTTTCAAGGACCTCTAAACGAACAATATCGCCCGTTCTACGTCTTTTTAAGGCTAACTCAAAAGATCTAACTAAATCTTCTGCTTCCTCTTGAATTTCAACATCACTATCTCTTATTACCCTGAAAATCATTTTTTTTTCTAAATCATGATCTGGAAAAATTTCTTTAGCAAAAAAACTTATTACATCATCTAGAACAACAAATTTTTTATGATTTTTTGAAGACTCTATTTCAATAAATCTAGATAATGCTTTTGGTACTACTATAATCGAGTTTAAAATTCTTTTTTTATTTTTTTTTCTTAACCTCATTACAAGCGCTCTTCCTTGGTTGATTATAAATGGAAATGGATGCGCAGGATCAATAGCAGATGGTGTTAATAAAGGATAAATCTCTTCTTTGAATATTTCTAGAAGTTTTTTTTTATCCTTAGTATTTAAATTAACTGGCTTAACTAAACTTATATTGTCTTTTTTCAATTCTGTGAGAAGTTGAATATAAATCTTATTTTGTTTGATTAATAGTTTTTTAGTTTCGGAAATTACCTCTTCCATTTGTTCATCAGGTGTTAGACCATCTGAGCTTAAAGAATCAACTTCTTGTTTTATTTGACTATATAGACCTGCTACTCGAACCATAAAAAATTCATCAAGATTTGAACCGGCAATTGATAAAAATTTTACTCTTTCATACAAGGGATTTTCAATATTTTGTGCTTCAAAAAGAACTCTATCATTGAATTTTAACCAGGAAAGTTCCCTATTAATATATTTGTTCTTGAGTTCTTCTTTTTGTTGTTTTTTTAAAGCAGTCATATATTTAGAATTTATGTTTGAATTATATGTCATGAGACATGCAAAATCCAGTTGGGAAGATTTAAATATTGATGATTTTGAGAGACCACTCAATAAAAGAGGTAAAAAGAGTGCAAAAAAAATTTGTGAATTTTTTGTTAAAAAAAAGTACAAATTTGATTTTGCTTTAATATCATCAGCTACAAGAACCCGAAGTACTTTTGAAATTTTATCAAAAGACATTCCTGAGCCAAAAACAATAGAATATTCAAAGAGTTTATACTTGGCCGATGAGTATGCAATTATAAATAAAATTAAAAAAATATCGAGTAATCACAAATCAATTTTGTTAATAAACCATGAGCCTACAGTTAAAAATTTAGTAAGATATCTAACAAAAAATCATGAAACCAATAATTTCAAATTAATGAATTATAAATTTCCTACAGCAGCATTCGCCAAAATTAAATTTGATATTAAAGGTTGGGATGAAATAGAAAAAAAAGGAATGTTAAAAGAATTTATAAGACCCAAAGATCTTCAAGACTCTAAAGAATAGCCAGCCGATCTGACTGTTCTAATTAAAGGTTTTGTGTTTTCAATGTTTATAGCTTGTCTTAATCTTCTTATGTGTACATCAACCGTTCGTGATTCAACGTATATATTTTCTCCCCACACATTGTTTAAGAGTTGTTCTCTTGAGTAAACTCTTTTAGGATTTTTGATAAAAAAATCTAACAGTTTAAATTCAGTTGGGCCTAAGTTAATTTCTTTATCTTTTCTATAAACCCTTTTTGTTACTCTATCTATTCTTAAATCTATAAATTCTACAATATCAGATGAAGATTGTGGTTTAGCTCTTCTTAATAAAGATTTAATTCTTGCATTTAATTCCTTTTGACTAAACGGCTTAGTCACATAATCATCCGCACCTGTTTCAAAAGCTTTTAGTTTATCTTCCTCTTCACCCTTGGCAGTTAGCATGATAATTGGAATATCATTAAATTTTTTATCTTTCTTTAAGTTTTTACAAATATCAACACCTGATAAATCAGGTAGCATCCAATCCATTAAAATTAAATCTGGATGTTTTAATTTAATTTGTTTAAGAGCATCTTCTCCATTTTCGCAATGACTAACTTTGTGACCCTCTTTTTCTAAATTATATTTTAATAAACTTATTATTGACGTTTCATCCTCAGCTATAAAAACATGAGCTGGCATAAATTATTTTTCTCCTGTTACAATAGGTTCGCTCCCTTTTGGTCTATCGCCCTCTAAATATTCACCCTTAACCAAAAAATAAATTTGTTCTGCAACATTTGTTGTATGATCACCAATACGTTCTATGTTTTTAGTAACAAATAATAAATGTGTACCATCACTTAAATTTTTTTCGGTTTCCTTCAAATATTTAACAACTTCTTGCATACATTCATTTGTTAAATCATCTATTTTCTCGTCCCCCTCCCATACATCTATTGCCATAGATGCTGATCTTTCCAAATAGGAGTCAAGTGTAGTTTTTAATTGTTTTTGAACAGATGAAGAAAGTCGAATTAAACAATCAACCAATTTTTTTGGTAAAGTTTCATTTAACAGAAGAGATCTTTTTGATATATTTTTTGCTAAATCACCTATTCTTTCAAGATCTGATGACATTTTTAAAGCAGTAACTGTTTCTCTTAAGTCGATTGCCATTGGTTGTCTCAATGCAATTAAATTAACAACTTGTTGTTCGATTAAGCTCTCGAATTTGTCAATTTTTTCATCATCTTTAATAACTTCTTCTGCATGATCAGCATTTCTGGTAGTAATAGCTACTATGGCTTTTCCCAAAGCTTCTTCACAAGCACTTCCCATTTTAACAATGTTGCTATTTAAATTTTTTAACTCTTCCTCATATGATTTAACAGTATGTTGTGTTTCGGCCATTATCCAAACCTCCCTGTTATATAATCCTGGGTTTTTGTATTATCAGGATTCTTAAATATTTTATCAGTTGGACCATGTTCTATCAAATGTCCTAGGTGAAAAAAACCTGTATTTTGAGATACTCGTGCAGCTTGAGCCATAGAATGAGTAACAATTATTATTGTATGCTCTTTTTTTAACTCATCAATTAATTCCTCAATTTGTGCAGTTGCTATTGGATCTAATGCTGAACAAGGCTCATCCATTAATATAACTTCAGGTCTTACAGAAATTGCTCTTGCGATACAAAGTCTTTGTTGTTGTCCTCCAGATAATCCAGTTCCGGGCTCATGCAATCTATCTTTTACCTCTTCCCATAATGCAGCCTTTTTTAAACTAGTTTCAACAATCTCATCCATTTCTTGTTTTGATTGAGCCATACCATGGATTGTCGGTCCATAGGATACGTTTTCATATAAAGTTTTTGGGAAAGGATTAGGTTTTTGAAAAACCATTCCAATTTTTTCTCTGAGTCTTACCACATCACAACTTTTATCATTTATATTAAAGTCATTAATTAGAATTTCTCCTTTAACATTACAGATATCAATTACATCGTTCATTCTATTAAGACATCTAAGAAAAGTTGATTTACCACAACCAGATGGACCAATTAATGCTGTTACTTGATTTTCTTCAATATCTAAACTTATGTTATAGAGAGCTTGTTTTTTTCCGTAAAAAACATCCACATCTTTTGCTTTAATCTTTATCATTTTAACTCCATTTTTTTTCAAACTTATGTCTAATTATTTGGGCAAATAAATTCATTATTATTAAAAAACCAAGTAATACCATTATACATGCCGAAACTTTTTCTACAAATCCTCTTTCAGCACTTTCAGCCCAAATATAGATTTGAACTGGTAAACTTGCAGCAGGATCCATGGGTGATCCAGGTATGGTGTTAACAAAAGCAACCATTCCAATTAAAATTAGGGGTGCAGTTTCTCCTAAAGCTTGAGCTAAACCAATTATTGTTCCTGATAACGTCCCAGGCATTGAAAGAGGTACTGTATGATGCATTGTAGTTTGCATACGACTTGCTCCCATAGCAAGTGCTGCCTCTCTTATACTTGGTGGAACCGCTTTTAAGGATGCTCTCGCAGCTATAATTATTGTTGGTAAAGTCATCAAGGACAAAGTGATACCTCCAACTAAAGGAGTAGACCTGGGAAGATGAAATATAGCTAATAAAACACCTAATCCGAGTAATCCAAAGACAATAGATGGTACTGCGGCCAAGTTATTTATATTTACCTCAATAAAATCAGTAAACCTATTTTTAGGTGCAAATTCTTCAAGATAAATTGCTGCTAGTACCGCTACAGGAAAGGCTATCATTAAACAAACAAGTATAGAAAAAATTGAGCCCATAAATGAACTAGCTATACCAGCAAGTTCTGCTTCTCTTGAGTCTGCATATGTAAAAAAACTGATATTAAATTTACTTTCGACTTTACCCTTTGCAACAAGATGATCAAAAATTTTTAATTGATAATCACTTACTCTTCTTTGATCCTCCGGTAAATCTCTTGGATAATTTCCTTTAAAGACTTGATCTAAATCATCTGAAGCAGTTAAATAAACTTCTTTTGTTTTTCCTATTAAACTAGGGTCATTTAAAATCTCATTTTTAATTTCTTTTTCAAAAAAATATGACACCATTCTCTTCAATTGATTTTTTTGATCATCATTTGCATTTTGATCTAAATCAGCCATAGATTTTAATGCTATATCGTAATAATCAGCGTCTTGGAGATCTTCTTTAGATGGATTTTGATCTATCATCATCATTTCAGCGTCAAAGTTCACAGGAACAATCAGCCATGTTTTTTGAAAAGCTGTATATCCAGTTGAAAATATTTTGAAAATAAAAATTGTTAAAAATAAAAGTGCCATAAAAATTGCACTTTGACCATATAAGCGAAATCTCCGTTCAGCCCTGTATCTTTTATTTAATAATTGTTCTTTATTTTTATTCATATTTCTCTCTATATTTTTTAACTACTCTTAAGGCTACAATATTTAAACAAAGCGTTACTAAAAATAATGACATACCTAAAGCAAAAGCGGCTTGTGTTTTTGGATCACCAAAAGCTTGGTCTCCAATTAAAATTACCACAATTTGTGCTGTGATTGTTGAAGTAGATTCTAATGGGTTAAAAGTCAAGTTTGCTGCTAAACCAGAAGCCATAACAACTATCATTGTTTCTCCAATAGCTCTTGAAACACCTAACAAAATAGATCCAACGATGCCAGGTAATGCCGCTGGGAAAATAACTCTCTTGATTGTTTCTGATTTAGTTGCTCCCATAGCGTAACTTCCATCTCTTAAACTTTGAGGAACACTTGTAATAACATCATCACTCAAGCTTGAGATAAATGGTATGATCATAATTCCCATTACTCCTCCTGCCGCTAAAGCACTTTCAGCTGAAACTTCAAGACCCATTGAAGTTCCTAATTCTTTCAAAAATGGTCCAACAGTTAGAGCAGCAAAAAAACCATAAACAACAGTTGGTATACCAGCTAAAATTTCAATTAAAGGTTTTGCATATTTTCTTACTTTGCTTGATGCATATTCAGCTAAATAAATTCCACTCATTAATCCAATTGGGATGGCTACGCACATAGCTATTAACGCTATAAAAAAAGTACCTGCAAAAATAGGGACTGCCCCAAAAGTATCGGAATACATTGTTGGATCCAAAGCCTCAGAAGAATCCCTAACAAAAGCTTTTGCTGGATACCAGTGAGTACCAAATACAAAATCAAATAATGGAATTACTTTAAAAAAATCTATTGTTTGAAATATAAGTGAAAAAACTATCCCAACAGTAGTTAATATTGCAGCTAAAGAAGCTGTAAATAAAACTGCGTTCAAAAATTTTTCAACTGGTTCTCTTGTTCTAGAATTAGATGAAATTCTTTTATAAGCGTAAGCAACTGAAGCAATAATTATAGATAATACTATAACAGCTTTTGAACTTTGAGCTATTGATCGAAGACTTAAATATTTTTCTGCTGAAGCCTCAATAAAGGGTGTAATTTCTCCAGTAAATTGTCCCCGAGACAAGGATTTTGTTTTTTCGTATATTAAATTTAATTCATCATCAAGATAACCTTGATTTGAATAATCACTTAAGACTAATAGTTTTACTATTGTAGGCTCAAAAATTGCCCATAAAGAAAAAATTATAAAGGCTGGTATTGCACACCAGATTGCAAGATAATAACCATAAAATTGTGGTAATGCAGTTAATCTTTTTTTTGAAGATTGAATTGTATATGCTTTTCTCCGTCCAAAATAGTAACTTGTGAAACCTAAAAGAACAATAAATGTAAATAATATTAAGTTCAAAGAATCTCCCTTATTGAGGACTTTACTCTTATTTCAAAAAAAAGGGGTCTAAAAAGACCCCCTTTTAAACATTTGTTAATCAGGAAATAATTAATTACCCATAGCAACTAGCTTTGTAGCATTAGTTCTTGTTGTTTTATACAACTTAGAGTCTAATGGTACTAAACCAATGTCCGCTAGGTAACCACCTTTTCCTATAGCTTTCTTCGTTGTGAATTCTTTCACAAACTCATGTAAGCCTGGAATTACTCCAACGTGAGCTTTTTTCACGTAAAAGAATAAAGGTCTTGCAACAGCATAACTGTAGTCTTGAATAGACTTTAATGACGGTTGTCCACCATCAATACTTGCTGCTTGCAATTTATCTTTTGCAGCTAGGAAATAACTGAAACCAAAGAAACCAAACATTTCTTTATCTTGAGTTAACTTTTGGATGATCAAACTATCGTTTTCTCCAACTTCAATAGCAGCACCATCTTCTCTGTAAAGTTTTTGAGGTTTTTTGTATTTTTTATTTCCAGCTTCAAAACCAGCTTTATAAAGAGCTTTAGCTTCTTTAGTCATACCTTTTTTCATTACTAAAGAATTCCAAGCATCTCTAGTTCCTGATGTTCCTGGTGGAATCATCACTGAAATTTTTTGTTTTGGCAAACTAGGGTCAATTTGGTCCCAAGTTTTATAAATATTTGGAACTAATTTACCATCAACAACTGTATGAGCGGCTAGCGCTAAGTATAATTGTTCTTTTGTAAAGTTTACTGGTTTTGCATCTTTACTGTAAGCTAATGTAATACCGTCGTTACCAATTACGATTTCAACAATTTCATTTACACCATTTTTCTTACAAAGAGCTTTTTCTTTATCTTTCATAGCTCTTGATGCGTTTGTTATATCTGGATGTTGTTCACCTACACCAGCACAAAATAGTTTAGCTCCACCACCAGTACCAGTAGATTCAATAACAGGAGTTTTAAATCCTGAACCACCAAATCTTTCAGCAACAACAGTCGCATAAGGGAATACTGTAGAAGAACCAACTATTTTAATTTGATCTCTTGCTTGAGCAACAGTTGCAATAGATAGAGCAACTATTGATGCAATTAATATAGTTAGTTTTTTCATTATCTTTAATCCTTTCTTTAATAATTAAAAGATATTGGACTCGTATAAATTTTGTGATGCTTATTTATTACAGAAATGTTACAGTTTTGTAAAAAAACTAACTTTTTAGTTGTACTTCATAGAGATTATAATCTCTTCATTTTCTGTTTCAAGACCACCTTTGCAGGAAACAGGGTTAACATTTTCCTTAAAGGCTAATTCTGTAGTAGGTCTTAGAATAACTTCTAATTTTACTAAATTTACCAATTCCTCTAGAGCACTTTGATCATAACGCCATCTTGGCCAATTACTTGGAGTAGAGAAAATCGATGTTAAGTAGCTCGTTGCCATAGTAAACCGATAATTACTTAAATTTTCATTTCTTAATAAATGGTCTCTGACTGAATTAAATATATTTCTACATTTAAAAGAGTCAGACATATAATTTTCCTCTTTTAAATTTTTGTTAACTGGAATTGAAACAATTAAGTCAACAGTATTTTTCCAAAAAGAACTTACAACATCGATGTAAATATCCTCATAAGGTATATCCTTATGTTTTTTAATTGCTGGATAAGTACTTTTTAAATCTTCCTTTAATCTAAAAATACCAATATCAAAGACAGTAAGTTGCTGGTTTCTTAATAAAGTTGTCATGTCTTGTGAAAAAACATTACTAATGATTAGTAAATGCAGTGTAAGAAAAATTAAAATATTTTTTAATATTTTAACCATATCTAAGTTTAATAAATTTGTAATATTAATCAATAAGAGAAATGTTAAAATTTACTTAAATAACACTATATTATATAGCCTTTTTTAATTTTGATTTGATGGTAAAAAAATTTTGATTTCAGTACCATTATTTTCCTTAGATAGAATCTCAAAATCACCTCTGTGCTGAGTTACGATGTGTTTCATTATTGCTAAACCTAAACCAGTACCACCAGTTTTATTACTTTGTTCGATATCTACACGAAAGAATCTTTCAGTTACGCGAGAAATATATTTTTGAGGAATACCAACACCTTCATCTCTAATGCTTATCATCATACTTTTTTCAATTAGCTTTCCATAGTTTTCTTTGTTGGTGATATATATATTTTTATTTTCAGGTGAGTATTTAATTGCATTATCCAAAAGATTTGAAAAAACTGTATTTAATTTTTTTTCGTCACCTAAAACAGTTGAATTATCTAAAATTTTATTTTTGACTGTAATTTTTTTTTTTTTCAAGACTATCTCAAAGTTGCTTATTATTTCTTTAAAAATTTTATTTATGCTCACTGATTTTGTGGGCCTGATATGCTCTTCAAGCTCAATTCTTGCCAAGATTAAAAGATCATTTATAAGATTTTCCATTCTGCTTGATTGATCATTCAAAATTTTCATAAATTTTTTTTTAGCCTTTTCATCATCAGAGGCAGGTCCTTGGATGGTCTCTAAAGATCCTTTGATGGCCATTAACGGTGTTCTTAATTCATGGCTAACATTTGCTACAAAATCACTTTTGAATTTTTGTGCTTTTGTAATTTCAGTAAAGTCTTTTAAGAATAATACCACAGAGTCTGGCTCTGGAAATAAATGCGTTGGACCTGGGATTATATAAATTTTATAAAATTGATATGATGGTAAATCTATTTCGACATTGATATTAATTGTCCTGTTTTCACTAATTGCTTTCTCAATACTTTCTAATAATTCATTCTTTCGAATAATTGAGGATATATTTTTATCAATTAAACTTCTTCCAAACCTTTTTAACGCGCTTGGGTTTGCATATTTTATTGAATTAAACTTATCTAAAGCAAAAAATTGGTCCTCGAGTTCATCTATAATTACTCTTTTGGTTTTTTCCTCCCTTTTATTAACTATAGGTGCAATATTAACTGGTTTATCATTTTTTTTGTTCAGTAAATATAATAAATAAACTACAACAACAATAAGTAGAAAAATAATGTACTCCATGATCTTGAATTATATTAGTTTGCAATATTAAGCTTTTTAATGCAATTAAATTAAGAATTAATTTCTTTCGAATTTGGGTAAATATTATCGTAAAATATCCTTGCTGTTTCCTCCCAAGTAAATTTTTTAGCAAATTCTAAACAATCACCTCTATTTACTTTTAAGGCTTTGTGCGCTGAAATTTTTAAATCATTATCCAAACAATTAATTTTTGAACCTTCAAATATATCTTTTGGTCCAGGTACTGGGTAAGCAGCAACTGGAGTTCCACAATTTAATGACTCGCAAACGACAATTCCAAATGTGTCGGTTTTACTTGGAAATACAAAAACGTCTGCTGATGCAAAGTGAGATGCTAATTCACCATTTGTTTTTTCACCTAAAAATATATCCCTGGGGAATTCTTTTTTTAATTTCTTTAAATCCGGACCTTTACCTATTATCAATTTTGTGCCTTCTAAATCACACTCTAAAAAAGCTCTAATATTTTTCTCTACAGCAACACGTCCAACATAAATCCATATTGGTCTTTTATGTGGTAAATCAATTTTTTTGGGATTTTTAAAAGCTCCATGGTTTCCGCCTCTAGTCCATGTCACCATTTTTTTATTGTCTATACCAATATCAATTAATTCATTTCTCATAGACTCTGTGGTAACTAGAATTCTTTCTGCTTTATTATGAAAACTTGCTAAAAATTTTTCTGCCCATTTAGATGGAATGATTGGAAAATATAATTTTAGATATTTATCAAATCTAGTATGAAAGCTGGTAGTAAATTTGAGATTATTTTTAATGCAATATCTTCTTGCCATAGTTCCAATTGGACCTTCGGTTGCTATATGAATAGCGTCTGGTTTGATTTTTTCTATTAGATTTCCAACTCTAGGCCAGACATTAATCGAAAGTCTTATTTCGTTATATTTAGGCATAGGAAATGTTAAAAATAAATCTGGAGTGATATATTCTACTAAATGACCCTGTTCTTTCAAAACTTGACCTGTTTCATGGAGAGTTCTTACAACACCGTTAACTTGAGGAAAATATGCATCCGTCGCAATTAAGATTTTCATTTTTAAGATGCTTTTTTTAGATTTTTTGTTTCTAAAATATTTGAAATTTCGTCTTTATCTAAATATTTATCCCTTATTTTATCCCAATAAATAATTTCGAACTTTCCGTTGTAATTTTCTACTAATGCGGTGCATGACTCAACCCAATCACCGCAATTTAAATAATTTATTCCATTGAATTCTTGATCTTCCGCATGATGAATATGGCCACAAATTATTCCATCATATTTTTTGCTTTTTGCATAATCTGAAAGTGTTTTTTCATATTCACCGATATATTTTACTGCATTTTTAACTTTATATTTTAAGAATTTTGCAAGAGACCAGTACTCTTTACCTCTTAATTTTCTAAAGAAATTTATAATCACATTAATTCGTAGTAATAAATTATAAGCAACAGATCCAATTTTAGATAACCATTTAGCGTGTTTCATCACTCCATCCCACGCATCACCATGTACGACTAGATATTTTTTTCCTAAACTTGTTTCGTGAACAATTCTATTTAACAAGTGTATATCACCAAAATTCATAGGAATAAATTTCCTAAACAATTCATCATGATTGCCTGTTATGTAGAAAACTTTAGTACCATGTCTTGCTTTTCTTAATATTTTTTGAATTACGTCATTATGTTCTTGGGGCCAATAAAAATTTTTTTGCATCGCCCAAACATCAACAATATCACCAACAAGATAAAGATTTTCTGATCTAGAGTTTTTGAAAAATTCTAGAATCTTATTTGCCTGACATCCTTTTGTTCCAAGATGTAAATCTGAAATAAATATACTTTTATACTTTAGTAAAGGTGGTTTATTTTTCATATAATCTTGTTTTTTTTTTTGATTCGCTTATAAGTAGAATCATAATTATCTTGTACATATTTATGTTACAGAATTATTAAATTATGAAATTTTGTTTGATATATAACAAAAAATCCGCGGGGGGAAGAAAGTCAAATTTTATTAAAAAGATTGTTTATGAAATTCGAAGACAACATCGGGTTGATTTTTTTGAGACAGAAAGTGAGTATCAAGCTTCAGAAATAATAAAAAATCTCACAAAACATCAATATAACAGATTATTATTAGCTGGTGGGGATGGATCAGTTTCATTTGCAATTAACGAACTTATAAAAAATAATTTTAATTTTAATAAAAATTTTGCAATTGGGTATATTCCAGCAGGAACGGCCAATATTCTACAAGCTGAATTAGGTATGTCTAAAAACATTAAACAAATTGCGAAAACATTAACCTCAAATAATTTTAATAAATCTAATTTAATGAAAATAAATGAAAAACATTTTGTTTTGATGGCAGGATTAGGATGGGATGCTCAAATAGTTCAATCAATTAATTCTTCAATTAAAAAAATAATGGGAAAATTAATATTTGGCATCAAAGGTTTACAAAAATTTTTATTTATGAAAAATAAAAAAATCAAAATATTAATCAATAATGAAACTTATTATGCAGATTGGATACTATGTACAAATAGCAAATATTATGCGGGACATCATTCTATAGCAAAAACAAATATTTTTGATGATAAAGTTGTCACCTATATCTTTGAAAACTTAAATCGATTAAAATTATTATATTACATATATTTAGTGGCTATTTATGGTAATTTGGAAAAATCAAAATCAGTGATTATAAAATATGATGATAATATTAAATTTGATGGTATGAATAGTAAAATACCAGTACAAATAGATGGTGACAATTTTGGTAATTTCAAAGAAGTTTTAATTTCAAAATCGGAAAAAAAAATAAATATATTAAAGTCCGGCTAATACTATTTTACCCTACCGTATACATCCTGATATCTAACAATATCTGTTTCTTTAAGGATTGAGCCTATTTGTGCTTCTATAATTTTTACCGGTTTTTTAAATGGATTTTCAATTCTATGAACAGCTCCTAATGGAATATAAATAGTTTCACCAGGTTTCTTTAAGAATTTACTTTTATTTAGAGTAATTCTTGGAATTCCATGAGTAACTACCCAGTGTTCTGCTCTATGGAAATGTTTTTGAAGACTTAAAATACCTTTAGATTTCACATACAATTCTTTAATTAAGAATTCTTTGCCTTTAAATAAGTTTGTGTAGCTGCCCCATGGTCTATAAAATACGTTTTTCTTTTTAAAATATCTATTTTTAATCTTTCCGTACATTTTGCAGATTTCTTTCCAGCTCCCTAGATCTGACCATGGAATATCAAGTTTGATCGCATTGATATTTTTAGTTTTCTCTAGTATCGCATAATCAAACGATTTTGCTGTAGCTTTAGAAAATGCTTGTTTGTTTAAATAATACACATTGCTTTTATATTTAGCTTTTATTACAGCTTTGTTACAGTTTCGAAAAATATTAGGCTGATATTTCTTAAAATTATTAATAATTGAGTCTTTTCTCAAAAAAAACATCCCAGAATTCCAATAACCCTTTTGTTTAATTACTTGCTTTGCCTTTGATACTTTTGGTTTTTCAATAAATCTAGTGACTTTATTAATGTTCTTTTTTTTCTTGGTAATGAAATATCCATACTCACTAGAAGGACTTGTTGGTTTTATTCCAAATATAAATACGTTTTTCTCGTCTAAATTTGACTTATTTTTATTAATAGCTGTGATTAGTTTATTTGGTTTTTCAATTAAATGATCTGCAGCAAAATACATTAAAGGCTGGTTATATGGGACGTCTTTAATCAGTGCTGATGCTAAAATTGCTGGAGCAGTATTCTTTTTTGCTGGCTCTAAAATAATCTTGTATTTTTTAATTTTACTTTTCTTTAAAGCCTTTTTTACATCCCTAAGATATTTTGAATTAGTGCTAATAATTGGATAGTCAAAAACTTTACTTTTAACTCTTTCAAAAGTTTTGTTAATTAAAGTCCAACCACCAAAATCTATGAACTGTTTTGCTTGATGTTTAGATTTTTTAGGCCACAGTCTAGTACCTGCTCCTCCGCATAGAATAACTGGTCTAATTTTCATTAAATATCAGCGTATGTTCTAACCTCTTCTTTTGCTCCAGGGTGCGTAGGTGCACCTAGATAAGCTGGACCGACTGTTTGAGCATACTTCCAAAGTGTTCCATTACCAAAATTAATTTTCTTTGGTTTCCATTTCTTTCTTCTTTTGGCTAATTCTTTTCTAGATAAACGAACATTAATTGTTCCCTTCTTAGCATCTAAATCTATGATGTCTCCGTTCTTAAGTAAAGCTATTGGTCCTCCAACTGATGCTTCAGGTCCAACATGGCCTATACAAAATCCTCTCGTTGCACCTGAAAATCTTCCATCAGTTATAAGTGCAACTTTTTCACCTTTACCTTGTCCGTAAATTGCTCCAGTTGTTTGAAGCATTTCTCTCATGCCTGGCCCACCTTTTGGCCCTTCGTATCTTATAATTATAATGTCACCGTCTTTATATTTTTTATTTTTAACTGCTTTATAAGCAGCTTCTTCAGTATCGAAACATCTTGCTTTACCTGTGAATTGTAATTTCTTTAATCCAGCGACTTTAACAATTGCTCCATCGGGTGCTAAATTTCCTTTTAAACCAACAACACCTCCATCAGGAGACAATGGTTGGTTATGAGTTCTCATAACTTTTTGATTTTTATTAAACTTAACGTTTTTTAAATTTTGTCTCATTGTTTTACCTGTAACTGTCATACAATCACCGTGTATATAACCACCATTTAATAAAGTTTTTAAAAGCATTGGAACTCCACCTGCTTTCCACATATCTTTTGCAACATATTTTCCACCAGGTTTTAAGTCTGCAAGATAAGGTGTTTTCTTAAATATCCTAGCTACATCCATTAAATCAAATTTAATTCCTGCTTCATTTGCAAGTGCAGGTAAATGTAAAGCAGCATTAGTTGAACCACCTGTTGCAGCAACAATTGTTGCAGCATTTTCTAAAGATTTTTTTGTAACAATGTCTCTTGGTCTTATATTTTTTGCTAATAAATTCATTACCGCTTTACCACTTTTTAAAGCATAAGAATCTCTTTGTGTGTATGGCGCTGGTGTTCCAGCTGAATATGGTAATGCTAATCCTATTGCCTCAGATACACATGCCATAGTATTTGCTGTAAATTGTCCGCCACACGCGCCAGCACTTGGGCAAGCCTTAAGTTCTAGTTTTCTCAGTGCATGTGCTGACATTTTTCCTGAAGAAAATTTTCCAACTCCTTCAAATACATCAACAACTGTTACATCTTTTCCGTTAAATCTACCTGGTAATATTGAACCACCATAGATAAAGACACTTGGTACATTTAATCTAACCATTGCCATCATTAAGCCTGGTAAAGATTTATCACATCCTGCAACGCCAACTAAAGCGTCATAACAATGACCTCTAACAGTTAATTCAGTTGAGTCTGCAATAACATCTCTTGAAATCAATGAAGATTTCATTCCTTCATGACCCATTGCTATTCCATCTGTGACTGTAATTGTACAAAATTCTCTTGGTGTGCCGCCTGCTTGATGAACTCCTTTTTTAACCGATTGAGCCTGTCTCATTAAAGCAATATTACAAGGAGCTGCCTCGTTCCATGTTGAAACAACACCTACAAAAGGTTTTGCCACATCTTTTTCGGTCAAATCCATTGCATAATAAAAAGATCTTTGTGGAGCCTTATCAGGTCCTAAAGATGTGTGTCTACTTGGTAATTTCTTCTTATTAAATTTCTTCATTATAAACCTTTTATAGTGACTGATATTTTATCAATATCTTTTTTTAAATTACTATAGTTATTTTTTTCCTGATCAACAATATTTTTTGGCGCTCTTTCTACAAAACTTTTGTTAGAAAGTCTTTTCGATATCCCATCTAACTCACTTTGGTATTTTTGCTGCCTTTTTAGAAGGTTTTCTTTGATCAAAGAGAGATCTATTGATTGATCAAAATATATCTTAAAAATATCCCCTTTGATGACGAGGTTTGCTGATGCTTTATCTTTATCGGTATCTAGGAAGCTATTTATTCTACCAAGTTTTTTTAAAACAGTTTGATTTTTTTTGAAAAACAACTGATCATTTTTAGATAGGGTCGAAATAGACATATCTACAAAAGAACCTGGGCTCACATTTAATTCATTTTTAAATGCTCTAAGTTGGCTTATTAAATTGATTATATTTTCTACCTCCTTAATTTGTTTATCTTTATTTGCTTTTTTATTCGACCAATTAGCGAACATTAAATAATTTTTTGGTTTATCTAGCTTATTTTTTAACCACAATTCCTCTGTAATAAATGGAATAAATGGATGTAAAAGAATTAAAATTTGTTTAAAAACATAACTTAATGTCTGTTTTACCTCTGAAATTGATGACTTTTCTTTAGAATTCAAGATAGTTTTTGATAGCTCTACATACCAATCACAATATGAATGCCAAACAAATTGGTAAATGTTTCTTGCTGCTTCATCAAATCTATAGTCATTTATATTCTTTTCAATAATCTTACTCACTGTGTTTAACTCTGAAATAATCCATTTATTTATATTTAATTTTACTTTTGGCTCCTTTTTAGACTTTGAAAAATCACACTTATTCATGGATAGAAAGTTGTTTGCATTCCACAGTTTATTTAGAAAATTTCTATAACCTTTAACTCTATCCTCAGATAATTTTACATCTCTTCCAGGTGATGCCATTGATAGCAAAGTAAATCTTAATGCATCTGCGCTATATTTATCTATCAATATCAAAGGATCAATTACATTGCCTTTTGACTTAGACATTTTTTGTCCTTTTTTATCTCTTACCAATGCATGAACATAAATTTCTTTAAATGGTTGTTTATTTAAAAACTCCATTCCAAACATCATCATTCTGGCTACCCAAAAAAAGATAATATCAAAACCTGTTACTAAAACTGATGTTGGGTAAAACTTTTTTAAATATTCATTTTTATTAGGCCACCCAAGAGTTGCAAAAGCCCATAATCCTGATGAGAACCATGTGTCTAAAACATCTTCATCTCTAACTAATTCTACATCTTTCTTATATTTTTTTTTAGCTAGTTTTTTTGCTTCTTTATAATTTGATGCAACAAATATTTTCTTATCAGGTCCATACCAAGCTGGTATTTGATGGCCCCACCAAAGTTGTCTTGATATACACCAAGGCTCAATATTATTCATCCATTGAAAATAAGTCTTTGACCAATTAGGGGGAAAAAATTTTGTTTTTTTATTCTTTACAATCTTCTTTGCTTTTACTGATAGTTTTTTTGCATCTGCAAACCATTGCTCTGTAAGATAAGGTTCAATTACAGAATTAGATCTATCTCCATAAGGAACTTTATTTTTAATGTTTTCTTCTTTAATAAGCTTGTCACCAAGGTCATTTAAGATTTTTTTTCTTGCTTCAAATCTATCTAAACCAACATAATCACTAGGTGCATTCTCGTTTATCTTCCCGTCCTCTGTGAATATATTTATTATTTCTAATTTATTTCTTTTACCCACATCATAGTCATTAAAATCATGTGCTGGGGTAATTTTAACTGCACCAGAACCTTGCTCTGGATCAGCGTAATCATCTTGAATAATTTTTACTTTTCTACCTGTTATAGGTAAAACTACATTTTTTCCTACTAAATTAGTGTATCTTTCATCTTTAGGATTAACGGCAACTGCAGCATCTCCTAGCATTGTTTCTGGTCTTGTAGTTGCAATAGTTATAAATTCCGAACTATTTTCAATTTGATAATTGATATAATAAAGTTTTGAATTTACTTCTCTTTGATCAACTTCTAAGTCAGATATAGCTGTTTTTAATACTGTATCCCAGTTAACTAATTTTTTAGATTTATAAATAAGACCTTTATTATAGAGATCTATGAAAACTTTAATAACTGATGCAGATAAATTTTTATCCATTGTGAATGCATTCCTAGACCAATCACATGAACATCCAAGTTTTTTGAGCTGGTTTATGATAATATCTCCATATTCTTTTTTCCAATCCCAAACTTTTTTGATAAAAGCCTCTCTTCCAATAGATTGTTTATCAATATTTTCACTTTCAAGTTTCCTTTCGACTAAAGCTTGCGTTGCTATTCCAGCATGGTCTGTTCCAGGTTGCCATAAAGTTTCAAAATTGTTCATTCTATGAAATCTTATAAGCAAATCTTGAATGGTATTATTAAGGGCGTGACCCATATGCAAGCTACCAGTGACGTTTGGAGGTGGAATTACAATAGAATATTTTTTTTTATTTTTTTTAGGTTTAAAGAGACGTTTTTTTTCCCAGTAAGAATATATTTTATTTTCTACTTTAGTATGTATATATTTTTCTGAGTTCATTAGTGATTATAGTTTATAATTCAATAAACATATTTAACAATAAACAAATTCTAATTGAATTTGATGGAATATTTCATATATAAACATTAAATAAATTGTTTTATAATCAGTTTTACTGGTAACGTGGCGGAATGGTTACGCAGAGGATTGCAAATCCTTGTATCCCGGTTCGATTCCGGGCGTTACCTCCAAAAAAAGAGTTGTTTTCAATAAAAAAAAAAGTAAGTTTTGATTTTAATATTCCTCGGTAGCTCAGTTGGTAGAGCAGTTGACTGTTAATCAATTGGTCGCAGGTTCGAGTCCTGCCCGAGGAGCCAAATACTACTTATAACTTTTAAAACCACCCATACCTGAAGGTAACAGAGATTTAATTCTCCATAGAAAAAAGGAATATAGTAAACTTTTGCTATTTTTCCCATTATCAACATTGATAAACTTTATATCTTTATTAAATAAGTATTTTATAGCAAAAGATATATTAGAAGAACCGCCAATAAAAAAATCAAGTTTAGAAATAATTAGAGCTTGTATGAAAACATCTCTTGTGTGCTTAAAGTAATTTCTCGACCCATAAAAAAATTTATGATCATAATGAGGGCCTTTAGAATTTTTAGACCTGTAAGTATTAATAAAAATAATATTTTTGTATCTGTTTTTAATATAATTAAAATTTTCAACCTCATCTACAAAAATAAAGATGACCTTATTTTTGGCATATTTGTTTAGCAAGTTTGTTATCTGTTTTTTTGTTGGTGGAAAGGGATGTTTTGGTGCTCTTTTCATATCTCCACCACGCCAATGAAGTCCTATCCAATTTTTTTTTTTGAATTTATTTTTTTTTAAGAAAATTTCAGCTTCATTTATGATAAATGGTTTTATTTTTATATATTTTTTAAAAATTTTATGATGTTCTTCCGTAATTTCTTTATAACTCCTAACAGAAAGACGATTTTCATCACAAAATATAACACGATTACTTTTATAAACCTCTTCTAAAGAATATTTTGACACAGGTTCCCAGTAATATTCCCATGAGTTTTCATCATATTCACTATAAACCGTCGGAAAATTTTTAAAATCTACAACTGGTGTATATTTCATCTTTTCACAATATAGTAAATGATCTAAAACAAATAGCAGATGAGTAAATAAACCACCAACTCCCTCTCTTTGAATTATATAAAACGTTTTGTCTTTATTCTTATTTCCAAAATTATGAATTTGGTTTTTGGGTGACTCTTTTTTTATTTTATTTATTTCAGTCTTATTGACTATGTATTTTTCTTTTCTATTTTTAAGAAGCATTTTTAATAAAAATTTTTTGATCATTTTTTATAAGATTTTTATATCTAAAAACATTTTATAATAAACTATAGGTTGTTTATTTTCTAGATGTGGCTTTTTTTTGAAAAAAGTACAAAATTTAAAGAATATTTAAATTTTTATATAAATTTGACCGTAAATTTTCGTCTTAGAAATTAAGATTAACCAGTTTTTTGTATTCCGACATTTAGTGATTGTAAATTTTTACTAAATTTTATCTTTTGATCACTTGTTAGTTCAGAATATAACTTGACTAAAAAATTATAGTTCACATTCATGTGCCCTTCTTTAATTTTATCTGCATTTATTAGGTATTCTGAAAAATCTTCAAAAAAATAATTTATCGGAACTTTTAAATAGTTCGATAATTGAAGTAATCTTATAGAACTTACTCCATTTGTGCCTTTTTCATACTTTTGAATTTGTTGAAATGTTACGTTGATTGCTTTTGCTACTTTTGTTTGTGTAAGACCAAGTGCTAGTCTTCTTAACTTAAGTTTGTTACCTAAGTGTTTGTTAAAATTATCTTCCATTAAGACCCCTCTTAAAAACCAAGATTGAACTCTATCCTAAGGGTTTATGCAAGCGGAAAAAAATTTTTTTTTTAGTGATTTTGAGGCTTGACAATATTAGAAAAGCTCTAAATTGTTTTTTAAAAATATAGAAAATATAACATTTTTTGCATGCCTTACATGCAAATTTTATAATATTTGACTTAAGAAAAGTTTTGTTCTGTCACTTTTTGGGTTAGCAAAAAATTCTTTCGTAGTATTTTTTTCAACTATCATGCCTTCATCCATAAAAATAACCTCATCAGCTACTTCTTTTGCAAATCCCATTTCATGAGTTACAACTATCATCGTCATACCACCTTTAGCAAGGTTAACCATTGCATCTAAAACCTCTTTTATCATCTCAGGATCAAGTGCAGAAGTTGGTTCATCAAATAACATTATCTTGGGCTGCATGCATAAAGCTCTAGCGATAGCTGATCTTTGTTGTTGACCCCCTGATAATTGACCTGGAAACTTATGTGCCTGGTCAGCTATTTGAACTTGTTCTAATTGTTGCATTGCAAGTTCTTCTGCTTGTTTTTTTGGCATCTTTTTTACCCAAATAGGTGCTAAAGTGCAGTTATCTAAAATAGATAAGTGCGGAAATAAATTAAATTGTTGGAAAACCATACCAACCTCAGCTCTAATTTGCTCAATATTTTTTGTGTTTTCACTAAGTTCTGTTCCATCAACAATGATTTTACCTTCTTGGTGCTCTTCTAATCTGTTAATACATCTTATTAACGTCGATTTTCCGGAGCCTGATGGACCGCAGACTACAATCTTTTGTTTTGGTTGCACTTCTAAATTAATATCTTTTAATACTTGGAAATCACCAAACCATTTATTAACGTTTTCAATATTTATTATAGAACTAGACATTATCTTTCAGTTTTATATTTTTCTTCAAGGTTATAACTATATTTGCTCATTGCATAGCAAATTATCCAGAAAATTATTGCTGCAAAAATATATCCTTCCATAGCAAAACCAAGCCATTTTGGATTTGTTTTAGCTAAAGCAAGCATTCCTGCAATTTCAGCTAAGCCAACTACAAATATTAACGGTGTATCTTTAACCAATGCTAAAAATGTATTTGCAATTCCAGGAATTACTAATTTCAAAGCTTGTGGTAATATTACAAAAATATGCATTTTCCAATATCCCATTCCTAAAGATTTTGCTGCATCGTATTGACCTCTGGGTAGAGCTTGTAAACCACCTCTAATAACCTCAGCACAATATGCTGCTTCAAACAAAGTTATAGCTATAATTACTCTAACTAATTTATCCATGAAGAAATCTTGGGGTAAAAACATTGGAAACATTACTGATGACATAAATAATACTGTTATTAATGGAACTCCTCTCCAAAATTCAATGTAACCAACTGAAATATATCTTATAGCTGGTAAATTAGATCTTCTTCCTAATGCCAAGATCATTCCAAGCGGAAAACAGAAAATTAAACAAAAAAATGAAACAATAAACGTTAAAGATAAACCGCCCCAAGCTCCAGTTTCTACCCAAACTAAACCAAATGATCCACCTGAAATCAAATAATAGATTATTAGGAAAGCAATTATTGGATAGATTACTACGTAATACAAAGCTAAGTATTTTTTTAAATTTTCTTTAAAAAAGTAACCAACAAATCCAAGTCCTATAACTAATAAAAATGCAGAATTTATTCTCCAATGAAGTTCATTGGGGTACATTCCATACATAAATCTCTTAAACCAAACTTTTATGTACGTCCAACAAGCTCCTGTGCCTGTACATGCCTCTTTTGTATCGCCAGATATATTAGCGTCTAACACCATCCAGCTTAGTGCTGGAGGAAAGGCTTTTAAAATAGCAAAAGTTATAAACAGTGTAAGAAATGCATTGAAGTTAGTTGTATTAATATTTTTATTAAGAGAGTCTAAAAATTTATATCCACTGTATTCTGTTCTTAAATAAGACAAACCTAAAAAACCAAGAATTAGAGGGAAAAAAATACTCAAATTTCCTGGTAAAGAACCACTAATATTAATTCTAAAAAAAGAATTTAAAAACACATCAAGTATACTTAAAATTAATAAAGCGCTTCCAATGTAAATATTGGTCATTTGGTTTTGGCTTTTAATTCTATTTAAACTTAAATTCATTTTTATTTTTCCTTTATTTCTATTCGTTTATTGTACCAATTCATTAAAGCAGCAATTGCTAAACTAATTGATAAATAAGTTAACATCGTAATACCAACAATCTCAATTGCTTTACCTGTTTGCATCAAAGCTGTTCCTGCAAAAACTAAAACTAAATCTGGATATGCAATAGCGGCAGCTAGGGATGAATTTTTTGTTAAATTTAAATATTGATTTGTTGTTGGTGGAATAATAATTCTTAGTGCTTGTGGCATAATAACTAATTTTAAAATTTGATTAGGTGTTAGACCAACTGAAGCAGCAGCCTCTTTTTGACCCTTACTTATACCTTGAATTCCAGCTCTTACACATTCAGCCACAAAAGTTGATGTGTAAAGTGAAAGTGCTAAAACTAAAGCTATCAGCTCAGGTGGTAATGCAATTCCACCCTCAAAAATAAATGATGTTTGCGCTAATTGTTTTAAAACTGGCATTTCAAAATCAAGCGTTACTCCTCCAATTAAAAATGACAGTAATGGTAAAATAGTAATTAAAGCTAACGATATATATAAAACAGGTAATTGTTTACCTTCTCTTTCTTGAATTTTTTTCGCATAAACTCTTAAAAATATAATAGCTACAATTGCAGCTATCAAACATGACATAAATACATTTAAATTTTCCCAAATCATTGAGGGAATGTAATAACCTTTAATAGTCATATAAGTCACACCAAACCAAGGTTGAGCATTTTCAGGAAGAGGTAATGCTCTTAATGCAGCGTAATACCAAAAGAATATTTGTAATAATAAGGGTATATTTCTAAAAAACTCTACATACCAAGCTGCTGAATTCTTAATTAAAAAATTTTGTGATAGTCTGGCAACACCAATTACAACACCTAAAATAGTACAAAATATTATACCTAAAAAAGATACTAAAAGTGTATTTAGTAAAGCTACTACATAAGCCCAAAGGTAAGAGTCTTGACCATCATAATCAAGCAAAGTGAATTGCATATCGAATGAGGCTTCTTGTGATAAAAAACCAAAGCCAAAATCAATACCTCTATTGTCCATATTAACTTGTGCATTAATTGTAAAAAAACCGAAAACAAAAACTACGAATAGGATAGTTAAAAGCTGGGGAAGAATTCTTTTAATTTTATTGTTCATTTAGGAGTATAATAAAAAAAAGGGCTAGATAAATCTAGCCCTTTTTAAGTATTTTAAGATGAAATTATCTTGCTGGTGGAACGTATAAAATTCCGCCTTTTGTCCATAATTGGTTTGGACCTCTGTCTGGTAAAATACCTGTATCAGCTATATTTCTTTTGTAGCTTTCACCGTAGTTACCAACTTGCTTGATAATTCTTAAGTTCCACTCGTTATCTAAACCAAAAGCAGCACCCATTTCACCTTCTGCACCAACAAGTCTTTTGATTTGTGGGTTATCAGAAGTTTTCATTGAGTCAGCATTTGATGAAGTGATACCGTATTCTTCTGCTTCGATCATAGTATTTAACGACCATCTTACGATATCTTCCCAAACAGCATCACCTTGTCTTACAACTGGTCCTAAAGGCTCTTTAGAAATAGTTTCTGGAAGAACAATGTGTTCATCTGGATTCTTCATTTTAGTTCTTTGAGCAGCTAATCCTGATTTATCAGTTGTGTAAGTATCACATCTACCTGCATCGTAAGCAGCAACGACTTCGTCTGCTTTTTCGAATGCCACTGGCTCATAAGAAATTCCTCTTGAATTAAAGAAATCTCTCATATTTAGCTCAGTTGTTGTACCAATGTTTGTACAAGCTGAGATACCATTTTTAAACTGATCTACTGACGTAATTCCAGAGCTTTTTCTTACCATGAAACCTTGACCATCGTAAAAGTTTACTCCTACGAAAGTAAGACCAATGTCAGCGTCTCTAGAAAGTGTCCAAGTAGTATTTCTTGCTAATACATCAATTTCACCTGAAGTAAGTGCTGTAAATCTTTCTTTTGCACTTAGTGGAGTGAACTTAACTTTGTTAGCATCACCTAGTACAGCAGCTGCCACTGCTCTACATACGTCAACGTCGATACCTGTCCAATTTCCAGACGCATCAGCATTTGAAAATCCAGGAAGACCTTGAGAAACACCACATCTAACAAAACCCTTTTTCTGAGTGTTTTTTAGAGTTTTTGACTTTTTAGCCATTGCTTCTGTTGTAAATGCAAACAGAACAGCAATCATAGCAAATAAAGAAGTCAATTGTTTTAAATGTTTAAACATATATTTCCTCTTAGTTATTTATTTGTTAACAAATCAATTCAAAATTATTTTTGAATTAATTAATTTAAACACTTAAATAAAAATTGATCAACCGTCTTTGGTGTGCAAATTGACTTAATAAATAACTTTAATCGAATCTATTATCAACCATAGGTAGAATATTGGCGCGCCCTGAAGGATTCGAACCTCCGACCCACGGTTTAGAAAACCGTTGCTCTATCCAGCTGAGCTAAGGGCGCAAAATAAATATTATTTATAATACTAAATTAACTTTTAAAAAAGAATTTTTTCAAGATAATTAAAATAGATAGCAATTCAACTCTACCGATCATCATAAAAAGAATTAATGAAAACTTTGAAAAAACACCTAACTCATAAAAATTAAAATTTTCTAAATTCGTTAGAGAAGAATTTACTGTATTCATAAGAGTTAAAATTGACAATTTAAAAGATGTTTCGCTGCTTATTCCAGAAACTGTTAGGAATAACGACAAAATACTCAGAGAAATTACAAATATAACAACTGATAAAAAATATTTATTAAAATCTTCGCTTTCAAGATGAAAATTAAAAAATGGTAGTTTGTTTGAATAAACATTTTTGGGTTTAGCATGTGATACAACTTCATTAATTGAAAACCTAAAAAGTAAAAAAATCTTAGAAAATCTAAGACCTGAACTAGTCGAAAAAAATGACCCGCCTATAATTATAAGAATAATAAAAATAAAAGTAAGATTTTCTGGCACATCCAATGAAAATCCAATATTTGATATTGAGCTACAAATTGATAAAAAAAGGATAGAAAAATTATTGTTATAATTAAAAAAAATGAAAAAGATTGTAGTTAAAAACAAAAGATAAAGTAATAGATACAAATCCTCAAATAGAAAATTAATGTTTTTCTTTTTAAAAAAAAATAAGTTGTAAAGTAAAAAGAGACTAAAAAAGGATAAAAGCATTGAAATTGAAAGAGTAAACTGTTGAAATTTACTATCTATTATCAAATTAAGATTATTATCAGGTAAAAAACCTCCAGACGAAATTAGTGTTAAAGACAGATTAAAAGAGTCAAATATTCTTATTCCTGAAATTGATAGCAACAAAAATATTACTGCAGTCAATATTAGGTAAATAAAACTTATCTTAAATGATTGTTTTAATGTTTCACTGCTATTAAACGAAATAAAATTTGTTAAAGATTTTTTTAAATTTGCATCAAAAATGTCTATTAGTAAGATTAAAGAAATTAAAAAATATAATCCACCAATCCACTGAGTAGAGGACCTCCACAATATTAAACTTTGATTAAGATGTTTTAAATTTTCAAATATTGTAAAACCAGTAGAGGTAAAACCTGAAACAGATTCAAAATACGCGTCAAATAAGCTTAAATTATTTAATATTAAATAATAAGGTATTGCTAATAATATCGGTATTAGTAAATAACCAGTAATTACTGTTAAAATTTTTTCAAATATAGATGTTTTTTTTAAATTTTTTTTTTTAAAAAAAATAAGAGAACCAAAAAAAAGTGTAATTAAAAATATGAAAAAAAAACTACCAATATCTAAAAATAAATCAAAGTAATAACAATAAATTATATTTAAAAAAGACAAGAAAGATATAAATAAGGAAAATATTCCAAGATAAAGTTGCGAAAAATTTAACATCTAAATCGAGCTAATTCTAAATAAATTCTCAACAACTGGTAACTGATCTCTTTTTGCTAAAAAAACAACAATATCTTTTTTTTTGAAAATAAATTTTGAGGAAGGAATTATAATATCATTTTTTCTTAATATGGCGCCTATTCGTATATTCTCAGGAAGATTAGAATTTTTGAGTTCTTTATCAATGAGCTCTGAAGAGTCAATTATTTCAGCTTCAATTACCTCGTAGTCACCATTTGAGATACTATACGCTGTTTCAATAGTACCTTTATGAACATGTTTAAGTATACTTGAGACCGTATTCATACGAGGATCAATTAGATCATCAATCTTTAATGAGGATTGAAGTATTGAATAGTTTGGTTTATTAATTAATGCCATAGTCCTTTTATCTTTAGAAAATTTTTCAACTAAGACACTTACCATTAAATTATCCTCATCATCATTCGTCAAAGCTAAAACAGTTTCAGAGTCATCTATATTGGCTTCTTTTAGAACATCTTCTTCAAGTCCATTTCCATTAATAACTAAAGAATTATTTAGTTCGTTTGCAATGTATTCTGCTCTTTCTTTGTTTTTTTCAATTATCTTTATTCTAGCTGACTCAAGAGAACTTTCTAAATTTTTTGCTAAATTAAAACCTATGTTTCCACCACCAATAATTAAAAACTTGTTTGAAATTTTTTCATTGTGACCGAAAGCATCTAATGTCATTTGCATTTGAGATGAGTTTATGATTACATAAGCTTTATCGTTAAGCTTTAAAACATCATTTTTTTTTAAGATTTTAAATTTTTCTTCACGAATAACACCAAGAATATTAGCCTCAAGTTTTGTAAATTTTTTTGTAATTTTATTTAACTCAATATTTATTAATGGACATTTCTCATTTATATCAATTTCCAGCAAACGTATTTTATTATCAGCAAAAGGCACATTATCAATTGCACCTGGTGCCTCCAACTTTCTTTGTATAGACTTAGCGATTTCTACTTCTGGAGAAATTATCACATCTATGGGTAGATTTTCTTTGTTATAAACTAGAGAAAATTTTGGATTTAAATAATCTTGAGACCTTATTCTTGCAATTTTTTTTCCAATTTTAAAAATGGAAAAGGCAATTTGGCAAATTAACATGTTAATCTCATCATTTCTTGTTACAGCAATTATCATATCTGCATCTTCGGCATTAGCTTTTTCAAGTATGGATGGGTATGTAGCTTTTCCAACTATAGATTTTACGTCCAAATCATCATTAATTTTTTGAATATCTTCACTAGATTGATCTATAACAGTAACAGAATGGTCCTGTTCGCTTAGGAGTTTAGCAATTGTATAACCTACTCTGCCTGCTCCACAAATAATTATATTCATTAATTTAAATCCTTAACGCCTAAACCTTTAAGTTTTCTATGAAGAGCAGATCTTTCCATTCCAACAAATTTTGCAGTTTTTGAGATATTTCCACCAAATTTTTTTAATTGGGTAGTCAAATATTCTTTTTCAAAGTTTTCTCTCGCTTCCTTTAATGGTACTGATAAATTGTTACTTTTAAATGTTTCTATGCCGCCCTGTTTTATAGACTCTTTGATAATTGTCTTAATTTTACTCTGGTCATTATTTGACAATATGGCAATTCTTTCTATCAAATTTCTTAACTCTCTTACATTTCCAGGCCAATGATGATTTATTAGATACGAATCCTCCTTATCAATATTCAGGTCTTTAAGATTATACACTTTTGAGATAGTTTTAGAAAAATACTCAATTAAAAGGGGTATATCACTCACTCTGCTACTTAATGGTTCGATACTAATTTGAAAAACATTTAGCCTATGGAATAAATCCTCTCTAAAATTCCCAAGTTGAGTTTCGTTATTAATATTTTTACTAGATGTACAAATTACTCTTACGTTTACCTTGATGTCGTGATTGCTATTTATTCTTTTAAACTTTTGATCAATTAAAACTCTCAATATTTTTGATTGTGTTTCAAGAGGTATTTCAGAAATTTCGTCTATTAACAAAGTTCCTCCTGAAGCCTTTTCAAGCGAACCATATGTAATTGAGCCATTCTCTTTTTCTTCTCCAAAAAGTTCTAACTCATATTTTTTAACATCTAACAACGCTCCATTTAAAATGATAAATGGACCTTTATTTCTTTTTGAAAGTTTATGAATTTTTCTAGCTATCAATTCTTTACCAGATCCTGTTGGTCCATATATAAATATTCTACTTTCCGAGTTAGAAAGCTTTTGTATTTGTTCTTTTATTTTTTCAATATTCTGACTATTTCCTATTAAATCAAATGAATGAAATAGTTTTGTTTCAAGCACTTTGTTTTCGTTTTTTAATTTAAAGTTTTCTACAGCTCTTTTGACAAAATTCATTAATCTTTCTTCATCAAAAGGTTTTTCTAAAAATTCAAATGCCCCAGATTTAAGAGATTTAATAGCCATTTCGATATTGGCGTGTCCTGAAATAATTATTACTGGAATATCTTTATTCTTATTTTTTATATGGTTTAAAAGTTCAATGCCGTCATTGTCTCCTTTATCAAGTTTCACATCTATAATTGCAACATCAGGTAACTTTTTATCTATTTCATTTAAAGCCTGATTATAATTTGCAGCAATTCTAGTTTCATATCCCGCGTCAGAAATTAAATCCTTTAGAATATTTCTTATATCTGGGTTGTCATCAATTATTAGAATTTCAGTTGACATATTTTGGTAATAAAATTTTTATTTTTGCTCCTTCTTTTTGTGAGATAAATTCTATAAATCCATTGTGATCGTTTAAAATTTTTTCCACTATAGAAAGACCTAAACCACTACCCTCTTTTTTTGTCGTGAAATAAGGTTTTGAAAGTGTTTTAAGGTCGTTATTCGTAAAACCTGTTCCATTATCTTGTACAATGATGCTTATATAGTCATTTATTAATTGAATTTCTACATCGATTTTCTTCTTAAAATCACCTGTTTTTTGGTGTTTTTCTTTGAGACTTTCAATTGAATTTTTAAGGAGGTTAATAAAAACTCTATTTAATTGTTCAGTATCACTGTTTACATAATGAACTTCTTCAGTATTAAAATTTATAACTATATCTTTATCATTGGTTTTCATTAAATTTATTGAATCTTTAATAATTTTGTTTAATTCGTTTTTTTTAAAAATAGGTTTAGGCATTCTTGCGAAGTCAGAAAATTCATTTACAAGTTTTTCAATAAGCTTGATTTGTTTATTAATTGTTTTAATTTTTTCCAAAAATGACTCTTTGTTTTTTTCATCAAACAATTCTGAATATTTTTTTCTCAGACTGTCTATGATGAGTTGTATCGGTGTTAAGGGATTCTTTATTTCATGTGCAATTTTTCTAGCAACGCTTTCCCAGGCTTCATGTCTTTCATTAGCTAGAAGTTTATTTTGTTGATATTTTAATCTATCTATCATCTGATTAAAATTTTTATTAAGAACTTCAAGCTCTTTATCAGTTTTAATTTCTGGAACTTTTGAATTTAAATTACCTTTTCCAATATTAGTAGAGGCAGAAATCAAGTTATTAATGGACAAAAAGAATCTAGATGAAAATCTTATTGCTATAGAAATTGACAAGAATAAAAGGAGAGTAACAATTATTATATAGATAATAGCAAACGAAAATTTAATCCCAGTTCTTTTATCCTGTACAGTATAATAAAAATCTAAAGCCTCACTTGACTCAGTTAAGTATTGAGAAATTTTGGGGTCTAAGTATTTTATTATATAAATAAAAGTATTATCATAGTTAGCCAGCCTCATTAATGCTGCAGATGTATTTTTATATGCATTTAATATTTTTAGCGGTCTTTCATCATTAAGCACCATTTTTAACTGTTCAGTTGACGGTGGAATGTATTGAATCTGATTTCTATCGGTCGACATTAACAACTTACCAGAATTATCAATTAGAAAAATTGCATCTAATTTTCTTACTAGTTTTTGTGAATTTAAATAATTTTCAAACCTTTGTTTATTTTCATTAAAAATAGAAACGTTTTTATTTAAATCGAATGCAGCCAATACAATATCAGACTCAACTTTATTTCTAACTGTGCTAACATAATTAATTGCTAATTGATAAGAGTTACTTACAGCAGTAGTAATTTTTTTATCGAAATACTTTTCGAGTGCAAAAGAAAATAAAAATAAAGAAAAAACAGATATCAAAATAGAAGGTATTAATGTGAATAAAGAAAAGAATGTTATATATTTCCTATTTGCTCTAGATCCTTCTATTGCTATCTCATTTTTGATAGAATTTTTAATCTCAATAAAAATCATTGAGAAAAAAACTAGTAATAATAAAATATTCGATACTAACAAATATTGTAAATTCTCATCTGTAAGTTCAATAAAACTCTTATCAATGAAAGTTAAAAATGTTAAAAAACCAAGAAATAGTGTAATTATAAATATTAAAATAATAAAAATATTTTTTCTTATAAATTTAAGCATAATAATGTAGTACTTTAAAATTCATCATAATATATGAGTAATTGTTTTATAATATTAGCAGCTGGAAAAAGTAATAGATTTATTTCCAAAATACCAAAACCATATATTAAATATAAGGGTGATATACTAATTAATCATTCTATAAATAAGGCAATTTTATCAAAAAAATTCTCTAAAATCGTTGTTGCAATCAATAAAGGTCACAAAAAATACATAAAAAAATTGAGTAAAAACAAAGTTCATTTTATAGAGGGAGGAAAATCTAGAGCTGATTCTTCTAGGTTATCTTTAAAATATCTGTCCAAATTTAAGCCAAAAAATGTGTTGATACATGACGCTGCAAGACCAAACTTTTCAATAAAATTAGTAAATAAACTCTTTAAAAATCTTAAAAAATTTGATGGGGTTGTCCCAGTTTTGAAGACCACAAGTTCTATTAAATTAATCAAGAATAAAAAAATTTTAAACTTAGATCGCAACAAAATTTTTTTATCACAAACACCACAGGCTTTTAATTTTAAAAAAATATTCGACCTTCAAAAAAAAGGAAATTCAAAAATAACTGATGACGCTTCATTATTTATAAATAATCTAAACAAAATAAAAATGGTCAAAGGCGAGGAGGAAAATATTAAAATTACAACTAAAAATGACATCAAGGAAAAATTAAAATACTATTTTGGTATTGGTTTTGATGTACATAGGTTGGTAAAAAATAAAAGAATGTACCTAGGTGGACTCAAAATTAATTCAAAATTAGGAACATTAGGACACTCTGATGGTGATCCTGTTCTCCACGCAATTACTGACTCAATTCTTGGTGCCTGCAGAAAGGGTGATATAGGACAAAAATTTTCAGATAAAGATGCGAAATTTAAAAATATAAGATCAACGATTTTGTTAAGTAAAGTTATTAAAGAAATAGAGAAAAGTGGATTTTTTATTAATAATCTAGATATAAATATAATCACTCAAACTCCAAAAATTAGTAAATATAAAAAAAGAATGATTTCGATGATATCTAAATTATGTAAAATTAAAAAGGATCAAATCAATATCAAAGGTAAAACAGCAGAAAAACTTGGTGTAATAGGAAAAGAAAAAGCTATTGCTTGTGAAGTGATATCTTCAGTTTTCAAATATGAATAAAAAAATTGGAAAAATGATTGTTACGATGTTTGGTGTTGGTCATATAAAATATTTTCCGGGTACTTTTGCTTCTTTAATAACAGCTTCGATGTATTATATTTTCTATACGATTAAAATAAATTATTTTTTGTTAATATTTTTTAACCTATTTTTATTTATTTATTCGGTTTGGATGATTAATAATTTGGAAGGTGAATTTGAAGAAATAGACTCAAAAGAAATCGTAATTGATGAATTTTTGGGTCAATCCATACCAATTATCTTCTTTTATACAATTTTTTATGAAGGATCTGTATCGACTAACTTTTTTTTTATAATTGTTTTTTTATCTTTCATTGGATTTCGTTTTTTTGATATCTTAAAACCTTATCCAATTAATTATGTGGATAAGAACATGAAAAATGGTTTTGGTGTTATTTTAGATGATCTTATAGCAGGTTTCTTCACGCTAATAGTGTTATATATCTGCATAATTTTTTATGGTCAAATTTAGTAAATTAATTAAGAAATTAAAAAAGAAAAAATTAAAGATTAGTTTTGCTGAGTCTTGTACTGGTGGATTACTCGCTCAGTCTATAACCTCGATAAGTGGAGCTTCAAAGGTATTTAATTTAAGTGTTGTTACTTATTCAAATAAATCGAAAAGTTCAATTCTTAATGTACCAAAAAAAATAATTAATAAATTTGGAGCTGTAAGTGAGGAATGTTGCCTTAGCATGGTAAAAAATTTAGCAAAAATAAGCAAAAGTCAAATAAATGTGTCTATTACTGGAATAGCTGGACCTAAGGGTGGCTCTAAGTTTAAACCAGTGGGTCTTGTTTTCATTGGAATTAAATATAAAGGTAAAAACAATATTTATAAATATTTGTTTGCAAATAAAACAAGGAGATCTATTCAAAATGCAAGTGCAAAAGCCGTGGTAAATAATTTACTAAACCTTATTAAATAATTTCTCTGCCCTACTTTGGAATGCGTCAGCAATTTTATCAAGACCGTATTTAAATGATTTATTCATAAAAATATTTAAGAATTTATTTTTTAATTCAAAATCTAGATCAAAAGTTACCTCTGTAAAATTCTCTTTTTGATCAAATTTCCACTTATTCTCTAGATATTTTAAAGGTCCTTCAATATTTTTTACGTAAATAATACTCTCCTTTTTATCAAATTTAACATCACTCTTATAAGTGTCTTTAAAAGGACCTTTACCGATTGTTAAGTCAGCCTCGATATATTGGAAATTACCCTGAGACTCATCTTTATATATGTGAGCATTTAAACAATATGGAATAAATTTTGGGTATTCTTCAATATTGAGAACAAGATCGATTAAATCTTTTTTGGAACAATTAATGTTTCTTTTTATCGAAGCTTTTGGCATTAGAAGTTATTCTATTTTTTTTCAATTTAGCAAAGTCTTCGTCTGCATGATAAGACGATCTTGTTAGTGGAGACGAAGATACTAATAGAAAACCTTTTGCTTTAGCGATAACTTCTAAATCTTTAAATTCACTTGGATCATAGTATCGTTGAAGTGGAAAGTGCTTAACAGATGGTTGTAAATACTGTCCGATTGTTAAGAAATCAACATTTGCAGATCTTAAATCGTCCATAACTTGTAAAATTTCATCCTTTGTTTCACCCATACCGACCATTATTCCAGACTTGGTAAAAGTTTCCTGATTTATTTGTTTAGCGTTTTTTAACAGTTCAAGAGATGAAAAATATCTAGATCCAGGTCTTACCTTTAAGTATAAACTTGGAACAGTTTCGATATTATGATTAAAAACATCTGGCATTGCTTCCAAAACTCTTTTGTAGGCTTCTCCCTTTCTTAAAAAATCAGGAGTTAAAACTTCAATTGTTGTTTCTGGATTAGCTTCTCTTGTAGACTTGATAGTTTCATAAAAATGATTTGAGCCACCATCTTTGAGATCATCTCTATCAACAGAGGTGATTACTACATGACGCAAGTTTAATCTTTTAACCGCCAAGGCTATTTTTTTTGGTTCAAAAGGGTCCAATTTTTCAGGTCTTCCAGTTTTAACATCGCAAAAAGCGCAGGCTCTTGTACAAATGTCCCCCATAATCATAAAAGTTGCATGTCTCTTGCTCCAACATTCAGTAATATTCGGACAATTTGCTTCCTCGCAAACTGTAACTAATTTTTGTTGGTTGACTATACTTTTTGTAAGAAAAAATTCTTTACTGTTTAAAAGTTTTGACTTAATCCAAGCTGGTTTTTTTTTAATTGGATTAATTTGATTTTTTTGTTTTTCTGGATGTCTTACTTTATTCATTTTCAATAATATAGGTATTCTCACCTTTTTTTCCAACTACAAATTTGTCCCTTATTAAAATTTCAAGGTAATCTTTGTCTAAATTCTCACCAATTAGTCTATTAATTTTTTTCACTTTTGTTATTTCATTAGTTAAAAACAGTTTTTTCTTTAAAAGATTTTCAAATTGATCTTTTTTATCTAGATACGCAAATAGACCCCTATTACCCCCAAGTAAATTTAAAGAAAAATAAATAATTAATATTATTGGAAGTATAAGTACAATATTTTTTTTAATAACATTTATCATTTCAATTTAGCCATATTATTGCTTTTTATAAGGTCAGCTTCTATTCTCAATAACTGATTAAATTTTGCAACCCTTTCTGATCTACATAATGAGCCAGTTTTTATTTGATTTGAATTAGTTCCGACCGCTAAATCAGATATAAACGTATCTTCTGAGTCGCCTGATCTATGAGAAATAATAGTTGAATAACCAATATTTTGAGCAAATCTTATAACATCTAAAGTTTCAGAAACAGTGCCTATTTGATTCAACTTAATCAAAATAGAATTTGATGATTGATATAAAAAACCCTTTTTTAACCTTTGAAGATTAGTTACATATAGATCATCACCTACGATTTGTATTTTTTTTTCTTTTTTGTGTAAATCAGACCATGACTTCCAATCGTTTTCCGCGAAAGGATCTTCAATAGATTTAATTTTAAATCTTTTAATTATTTTTGAGTAGAACGATATTGTATCTTTGTATGAGATATATTTTTTTGAGTCTATTGCATATTTATTGTTTTTAAAAAGTTCATTTGCAGCAACGTCTAGGCATATTGATACATCTTTCCCGTTAACAAATCCCGCGTTTTTAATAGCAGTCGAGATTAATTTTAATGCCTCCTCATTCTTTGAAATCATTGGAGCAAAACCACCTTCATCTCCAACAGATGTAGATAAATTTTTACTGATAAGTAATTTTTTTAAGCTTTGTATAACTAAAAAACAAATATTCATTGCCTCGCTAAAAGTTTTAGCTTTGTCTGGTCTAATCATAAATTCCTGAATTTTTAATCCATTATTGGCATGCGCGCCCCCATTGATGATGTTCATTAAAGGAAAAGGTAATCTAAAATTTTTTTTAATCAAAAAGTTCTTATACAATGGTATTTTTTTCAACTTTGCTGATAATTTTTTAACCGCAATAGATACAGACAAAATTGCATTTGCACCTAATTTATTTTTTTGTTTTGTTCCATCTAATTTTATGAGAGTCGAGTCGACCAATTCTTGATTATGAACATTTTTATTTATAATTTTTTTTGAAATTATTTTATTTACATTTGATACAGCAGAGTAAACACTTTTTCCCAAATATTTTTTATTTGAGATATCTCTTTTTTCAAAAGCCTCATATGAACCAGTCGAAGCACCCGAAGGACAAATTGATTTTGAAGAAACTTTTCCACAAAATATCTCTGTTTCGATTGTCGGCATACCTCTACTATCAAATATTTGCCTTGAAACTACTTTTGTAATTTTTGACATTAAATAATAATTTAGTTTTTAATTAGTTTATCAATCTCAAGTAATTTATTTACCAAACTGTCCATTTCATTCAATGGAACCATATTTGGACCATCCGAGGGAGCATTATCTGGATCTTGATGCGTTTCAATAAAAACAGCAGCTATTCCAACAGCGACTGCCGCCCTAGATAGGTGTGAAACAAATTTTCTCTCACCCCCACTTTTATCACCCATTCCTCCAGGTTGTTGGACTGAGTGGGTTGCATCGAAAACAACAGGATACCCCGTTTGTGCCATTATTGGTATTGATCTCATATCAGACACTAATGTGTTATAGCCAAAACTCGCTCCTCTTTCCGTTATTAGGATATTGCTATTTCCTGTATCTGATATTTTCTTTACAACATTTGACATATCCCACGGAGCAAGAAACTGACCTTTTTTAACATTAATTACTTTGTTTGTTTTGGCGGCAGCTACTAATAAATCAGTTTGTCTGCATAAAAAAGCTGGAATTTGAAGGACATCAACATGATTTGCAACAATAGAACATTGTTCTGCATTGTGAATGTCAGTTAGAATGGGAACATTAATTTGTTTTTTAATTTTGTCAAATATTGGTAAAGATTTTTCTAAACCAGCTCCTCTTTTGCTTTTAAGACTAGTTCTGTTAGCTTTATCAAAAGAAGTTTTGTAAATAAAACCTATATTATATTTTTTGGAAATTTCTGATATTTTTCCTGCCATATCAAGAGCATGTTGCTCATTCTCGAGTTGACAAGGTCCTGCGATTAAACATATTTTATCTTTATTTGAAATTTTTATTCCATCACAATTTACTGTAATATTTTTCATTATTTATTTTTTGCAGCCCCGATAAATGATGAGAATAATGGATGAGGTTTTAAAGGTCTAGACTTAAATTCTGGGTGAAATTGAACTCCAATAAACCATGGATGATTTTTAATTTCAACGATTTCAGGTAAGTTATTGTCAGGAGACATTCCTGAAAAATTTAACCCGTGTGATTCAAATTTTTTTCTCAAATTGACATTAACCTCATACCTATGTCTATGTCTTTCTTTAATTTGACTAGACTTATAAATTTCTTTTATTAAGGAATTGTGTTGTAATTTAGCTGGATAAAGACCTAATCGCATAGTTCCACCTAAATTTTTCACCGTTCCTTTAATTTTTCTACCGTTTTTGTTCCATTCTTCAATAAGGCCAATAATCGGATAGCAATTTTTATCAAACTCACTAGAGCCAGCGTTTTTAATTTTTAGTACATTTCTAGCAAATTCAATTACAGCCATTTGCATGCCAAAACAAATACCTAAAAAAGGAATTTTTTTAGTCCTTGCATAATTTATACATGCTATCTTGCCCTCGGTACCTCTTTTTCCGAAACCTCCAGGAATTATTATTCCAGAAACATTATTCAATTTTTTTTGAACATCTGAGACTTTCAATAAATCCGATTCTATTCTCATTAAATTTACTTTTACATTATTATGAATACCTCCGTGAACTAGTGCTTCATCTAATGATTTATATGCATCTTTTAAATCCACATATTTTCCAACAATTGCTATATTTACAGTCCTAATGTTTTTGTTTGTTACAATTTTAGTTACCTCTTTCCAGGGTTTCAAATTTATCTTTTTTCTCGGTTTCATATTGAAATATTCAAAGACTTGTTTATCTAACCCTTCGTTAAAAAAACTTATTGGTGCTTCATAAATTGTTTTAACATCTACTGTCTCTATAACTCTTTTAATTGGTATGTTGCAAAACAATGAAATTTTTTTTCTTTGATCAAGAGGTATGGACTGTTGTGATCTACAAATAACCATGTCTGGTTGAATTCCAATACTTCTTAATTCTTTAACAGAATGTTGTGTAGGTTTAGTTTTAATTTCATCAGAAGATTTTAAAAATGGAACTAGTGTTAAATGTATAAATAAGGTTTTTTCTTTACCCATGTCATTAGCAAACTGTCTTATAGCCTCTAGAAAAGGTAGACTCTCAATATCACCAACTGTACCTCCAATTTCACAGATAACAAAATCCTCGTTTTTAATTCCATTCTTTATAAATTCTTTAATTCTATTCGTAACATGTGGAATTACTTGAACAGTTTTTCCGAGGTAATCACCCTTCCGTTCTTTAATAATGATATCACTATAAATTCTTCCAGTGGTAATATTATCATTTTTTGTAGATGATATATCGGTAAATCTTTCATAATGACCTAAGTCTAAATCAGTTTCAGCTCCATCGTCTGTTACAAAAACCTCACCATGTTGAAATGGACTCATTGTTCCTGGATCAACATTTAAATAAGGATCCATTTTTCTTACTCTTACTTTAAAGCCTTGTGATTTAAGTAGATAAGCTAGTGATGCTGATGATAAACCTTTTCCAAGTGATGATACCACGCCGCCAGTGACAAAAATATATCGCGCCATGGAAGTATGTTATAAGCTTTTTTTCGTAAAAATAAAAGAACTAATTATTGTTATCTGGTATTTTTGGTGCGTCTTTATCTGAATTTTCCTCCACTGTATCAATTAATGATTTTTCAGGACTTAATTTTTGATTCGATAGAATAGTCAGGCCCAAACTACAAATTATAAATAATGTTGCTACAATAGCTGTGCTTTTGGTCAAAAAGTTGCCTGCAGTTTTGGAAAACATATAACTTTCTTGTGATACACCAATACCTAATGCGCCACCCTCTGATTTTTGAAATAAAACGAGAATTACCAAAATAATAGCAAGGACAATATTTATCGTTAGCAAAATGTTTTCCATGTGGACTAATTATACGTTTTTTTTACTATATCAATAAATTTTTTAGAATTTTGCGAAGCTCCACCAATTAAAAAACCATCAAGGTTAGTTATTTTTTTTAAATTTCTTATATTTTCAGGATTTACAGATCCACCATATAAAATCTTTGGTAATTTACCCTTAAATTTTTTTTTAATGTATTCAACTGTTTGCTCAAGTTCAGCTATTTTAGGAATTTTTCCAGTACCAATTGACCAAACTGGCTCATAAGCAACAAATATATTAGACTTTTTTTTTATCTTTTTTAAACCAAGTTTAATTTGTTTTGATAAAATTGATTTTGTTTTTTTTTTCTTTTTTTCATTCAAAGTTTCACCAATACAAAAAATAACTTTTAATTTTGATTTAATAGCACTTTTAATTTTGAGATTAATAAGTTTGTCTGTTTCACCTTTTTGTCTGTTTTCTGAATGACCTAAAATTACATAATTGGCACCAGAGCTTTTAAGCATTTTTGAGTTTACAAAACCTGTATGCGAACCATATTCTTCACTCTCATGACAATTTTGACCTCCGATATCTATTAAACAATTTTTGAACTTTTTCAAAAAGGAAGAAATTAAAGTATATGGAGGACAATAAATTAATCTTCCTTTCTTGATTTCTTTAGATTTTGAAAATTTAATAACTTTATCCAATGTATTTAATGATTTTAAATTTCCATACATTTTCCAATTAGCAATGAAATACATAATTTTGTTTGTCATAGTTCCATTTTTAATCTATAGATTTGTTTTTATAGATCAATAAATAATCATATATAATGTTAAATAAGTTTAAAAATTTCTCGAAAAGTAAACTTGGTGCAGTTGTAGTATTTATTGTTGCCTTGCCTTTTGTATTCTTTGGGATGGGTAGTGTTTTTCAAAATAAGGACACAAATAACGTTGCTAAAATTGATAATTATAACATTTCAACTAAAAATTTTACTAATCATATAAGTTCTTTAGGTATAAGTTCTGAGGTGATAAGAAATAATTTAGATCAAAATATTTTAGAAGAAATATTAAGTGATTTACTAGCTAAAAAATTTATTGAATTAGAAATAGATTATTATGATATATCAATTTCAGATCAACAATTAGTTAGAATTATCAAGAAAAATAAAAATTTTTTAGGTGAAAAATCCAAATTTGATAGAATTAAATATGAAAAGTTTCTAATTGAAAATAATATTAATTCCACAGATTTTGAAAAAAGATTAAAAAATAGAGAATTAGAAAAAAAACTTTTTTTCCTTCTAAATGGAGGTATCAACACTCCAGAATTTATCGTGAAAAAATATTATAAATATGAAAATAGTAAAATTGATTTAAGATTTATTAATCTTGATAATTTTTATAAAAAAAAGAGTCAATTTTCTGAATCAGAAATCGCAAATTATATTGAAAATAATAGTGTCAGTTTACAACGAGATTTTATAGATTTTGATTATGTAAAAATAACACCTAAAAACCTAATTGGTGCAAATGAATATAGCGAAACATTTTTCTCTGAAGTAGATAAAATTGAAAATAATACCTCCAATTTTACAGATCTCAAAAATCTTATGAATAATTATGAAAATATAAATGTTGAAAAAAAAACAGATTATACACTTGTTAATAATGACGATCCTTTTAAAGAGGTTTATGAAAATAGATTTGATAATGATATTCAGATTATAGATAAAAATGACTATATTCTTATTTTTCAAATCAAGAATATTGAAAATAAAATTCCAGAAATAACAGATAAGAATTTTAAAAAATTTATCTTAACATCATTAGTTGAGAAAGAAAAATTTGATTATAACAAAAAAATTTTTGATAAAATAAGTGCTAATAAATTTTCAGATGCTGATTTTGAAAATATTAGCAGTGATAAATCCTTATTTAAAAATATCCAGTTAAACTCCGTTAAGGATAATAATTTTTTTGAAATCAATTCAATTGAATATATTTATTCACTTCCCGAAAAAAGTTTCCTATTAGCCTCTGATGAAAGAGGCAAAATATACTTAGCCAAAATAGATAAGATTAAAACACAAAATATTGATAATAAAAAAAAAGATTTTGATACTTATTACAATAAAACCCATGAAAAATTAAAGAGTGATGTTTTTTCTACTTATGATTTATACTTAAATAAAAAATACAATGTAAAAATTTATCCAAGCACAATCGAAAGATTAAGAAACTATTTTAAATGAAATTAAATGTAAGTCTAAAAGAATTTAAAAAAAAATATAATCAAAAAAAAAATCAAATTTTATATTATAAAATTAAATCCAAAAATTCTTTTGAGATTGAAAATTTAATTAATAACTTTCTAATAGATAAGAATAGTTTTATTTTTGAGTCTGTAGAAAAAGGTAAAATAAAAGGTAGATACACAATTTTCGGTAAAGAACCAGATAAAATATGGGAGTTCAATCAAAAGAGAATTTCCTCAATCATATCCGGAAGGAAAAAAATAATTAAAGGTGATCCAAAAATTATATTAAGTAAAATAATAGATGATTTTAAATTTAATATCCCATCTTCATTACCGCCTATGTGTAGTATGATTGCTGGATACTTTTCCTATGATACAATTAGATATATAGAAAAAATTAAAAATTCTTCTAAGAATGACCTAAAGCTACCTGATATTAGATTGATAAGACCTACTACTCTAATAATACATGACAATATTAAAAAAGAAATTTTTTTCGTCAAAAATTTTTTTTCCGATATTAAAAATAATAACTTAGAAAAAAAGTATTTTGAAATACATAATGAAATAAATAGTTTATTAATAAGTTCAAGAGTTTCTAAATTTCAAAAGAATTACTCAAATAAAAAGTTTAGCGTTAAATCAAACATTTCTAAAAAAAGATTTTTCCAAATTGTAAATAAAGCTAAACAATATATAAAAAAAGGTGACGTATTCCAGGTTGTCTTAAGCCAAAGATTTGAAACAAAACTTACAAAAAAACCAATTGAGATTTACAAGAAATTAAGAGCAACTAATCCTTCGCCGTTTATGTTTTTTTTTAATTTTAATGATTTTCAAATTATTGGGGCAAGTCCAGAAATCTTGGTTAGATTAAGGAACAATGTAATAACTGTAAGACCAATTGCTGGAACAAGACCTAGGGGTCGAAACAATAAAGAAGACAACTTATTAAAAAAAGATTTGATTAATGATAAAAAAGAATTATCTGAACATCTTATGCTTCTCGACTTAGGCAGAAACGATGCCGGAAAAGTTTCAAAGATCAATACTGTAAAGGTTACTGAAAGATTTAAAATCGAAAAGTATTCACACGTTATGCATATTGTGTCCAATGTGACAGGTGTCTACGATAAAAAATTCTCTAAATTTGAAGCTTTAATGGCTGGGTTTCCAGCAGGTACAGTCTCAGGAGCACCTAAAATTAGAGCAATGGAAATAATTGATGAACTTGAAAAAAATAGTAGAAAAATCTATGCAGGTGGCATTGGATACTTTTCTGCGAATGGAGATTTTGATACCTGTATAGCTCTTAGAACAGCAGTGACAAAAAATAATAAATTTTATGTTCAGGCAGGAGCTGGAATTGTTGCTGATAGCAAACCAATAAATGAATATAATGAAACCATAAATAAAGCGAAAGCTTTGATAAAGTCACTAGAGAAATGAAAATACTTCTTATTGATAACTACGATAGTTTTACATACAATTTATTTCACTATTTGTCTTCTCTAAAAACTAAAGTTCAAGTTTACAGAAATGATAAAATTAATACCCAGGATATTATTAAAAAGGGATTTGATAGAATTGTTATTTCTCCAGGACCTGGTAATCCAAATCAGTCTGGAAATTGTTTGAAAATTGTAAGAGAAATTCATAACAAAATACCTATTCTTGGGGTTTGCCTCGGACATCAAATAATAGGTCAAGTTTTTGGATCTAAAATAATTCAAGCCAAAAAATTGATGCACGGAAAAACTAGCAGAATAATATCTAAAAAGATTGGAATACTGAAAAATTTACCTAAAAATTTCGAAGCAACTAGATATCATAGTTTGATAATTGATAAAAAAACACTATCAAAAGACCTCGAAATTACTGCGGAAACAAAAGAAGGCCTAATAATGGGTATCAAGCATAAAAGATATAACGTACATGGAGTACAATTCCATCCTGAAAGTATTAAAACAAAATTTGGTATAAAAATTTTAAAAAACTTTATTAGATTTAAAAATAAATGAAACAATTCATAGATAAAATTGGAGCAAAACAAGATTTAACTTTCTTAGAAAGTAAAGAGGCGTTTAAAAAATTGATGGAAGGAAAAGCCAATGATAAAGAGATATTTGACTTTTTGACGCTATTATCAGAAAAGGGCGAGTCCTCAGACGAAATAGCTGGAGGTGTTTATATTTTGAGAGAGAAATCCAAACGGGTAAATGCAGATAATTGTATTGATACATGTGGTACAGGTGGAGATGGTATGAACACTTTAAACATTTCTACTGCATCAGCTTTATTATTAGCTAGTATGGACATTAAAGTAGCAAAACACGGTAACAAAGCTGTTTCATCAAAATGTGGATCTGGGGATGTTTTGGAAGCGCTAAATATAAATATTAATTTAGAGCCAAATGAAATTGAACAACAAATTTATAAAAATAATTTTGGTTTCATGTTTGCGCCTAATTACCATAGTGCAATGAAATTTGTTGGGCCAACTAGAAAAAAAATTGGAAAAAGAACAATTTTTAATATGATTGGACCTCTAAGTAACCCTGCATTAGTTAAAAAACAAGTTATTGGTGTATTTGACAAAAAACTTTTAAAAATATTCGCAAATGCTTTAAAAAGTTTAAATATCAAGTTTGCCTGGATCGTAAATAGTGATGACGGATTAGATGAAATATCACCATATGCAAAGACTAAGGTTATGCAATTGAAAAATAATGAGATTACAGAAATCATAATAGATCCAAAAAAATTAAAAGTAAATGCAGATAAATTTGATAATCTTGTAGGGCAAGATGCAAAATTTAATGCTGAAAAAATGTTGAATATCTTTAAAGGGGAAGATAATGATTTTTCGAAGGCAGTATGTTTGAATGCTGCCGCAGGATTAGTTGTATCTGAAAAATATGAAAATTTTGAGTTAGCTTATAATTACGCAAGGGGTTTCATTAAAACTGGAGCTCCTTATAAACACTTACTAAAAATACAAAATGCCCAGTAACACTCTCGAAAAAATAATTACAAAAAAAACTGAAAAAATAGAAAAACTCAAAAAAACTATTGCATCAGAATCCTTAAATGATTTAATCAAAGCAAATAATACTTTTGTAGATTTTAAAGAAAAAATTGAAGAAAATATTAAAAATAATAAATTTTCTATTATAGCTGAAATCAAAAAGGCTAGTCCGTCAGCAGGTATAATAATCAAAAACTATGACCCTGTGGAAATAGCCTCTACATACAATAAAAATAAAGCAACATGCTTATCGGTTTTAACTGAAGAAGATTTTTTTTATGGAAATTTAGTTCACATAAGCAAAATCAAGCAGAAAATAAAATTACCAATTCTTTGTAAAGATTTTTTTATCGATAAATTTCAAGTATCTTTAGCCAAAAGTTATGGTGCAGACGCAATATTAATTATATTAGCTGGGGTTTCTGATAGAGTAGCAAATGAATTGTATGAAGAAGCGCTTAGATTAAACATGTCAATTATTGTTGAAGTTCATACTGTTGAAGAAGCCAGACGAGCATTAAAATTTAAAGATTGTTTGATTGGAATAAACAATAGAAATCTTAAAACTCTCAAAACTGAAATAAATACAACTTACGATATTCATGACGTTTTGGTTGCTCATCCCGGGCCTTTAATTTCTGAAAGTGGAATAAAAACAAAAGACGAACTATTAGAAATCTCAAACAAAACCTCCATCAAAACTTTTCTTATTGGTGAATCACTATTAAAAGATTTGGACAATAATTCTATTTTTTCAGTATTAAAGGGGTAAAAACCCCATATTTACTCTATTTTTTTCTATTGTTAATTGATAAGAACTTTTGTAGAACATACATGTACGTAATTTGTTCTATGCTTACTAAAAAACAAAAAAATTTATTAATGTTCATCAATAAGAAGCTAAGAAGCAGTGGTGTTTCTCCATCTTATGAAGAAATGAAAAGCTCTTTAAATCTTAAATCTAAGTCAGGAATACATAGATTAATAAGTGCGTTAGAAGAGAGAGGTTTTATTAAAAGATTGGCTCATAAAGCAAGAGCATTAGAGGTTGTAAAATTACCTGAAACAGCTTCTGCAAATGATATTTATAATTCATTTTCGCCAAGTGTAATAAAGGGGGGGCTTGATGAAACGACAGGCAATGAAAACGAAATTCCAGTTTTAGGAAAAATTGCAGCCGGTACACCAGTTGAAGCTATTCAAAATGAAGTATGCAGAATTCCCCTTCCAGCAAATATTGAGAAAAATGGAGAATTTTTTGGCCTTAAAGTTCAAGGTGACTCTATGATAGAAGCTGGAATAAATAATGGTGATACAGTTATTGTAAAAAAAGCTGATACTGCTGAAAATGGAAAAATTGTGGTTGCATTAATTGATGACCATGAAGCAATGCTAAAAAGGATTAGAAGAAAAGGTAAAACTATAGCACTTGAGAGTGCAAATAGAAATTACGAAACTAAAATTTTTGGTCCTGATAGAGTAAAAGTTCAAGGTGTTCTAGTATCTTTATATAGAAACTTCTAAAAAAATAGTCTAAACAATATTAATGTCAAAAGTAGCAACAAGATTTGCTCCATCACCTACGGGGCCGCTTCATATAGGTGGTGTGAGAACCGCTCTATTCAATTGGTTATTTGCAAAAAATAAGGGTGGAAATTTTCTTCTAAGAATAGAAGATACAGATAAAGAAAGATCAAAAAAAGAATACCAAAATCAAATTATTCAGTCCTTAAAATGGATTGGTATAAATTACGATAGCGATGAGTACATACAATCAACCAAAATAAGTAGTCATGTTAAAATTGCAGAGGATCTATTAAAAAAAGGAAACGCTTATAAATGTTATTGCTCAAATGAGGAAATTGAAGAACAAAAAAAAAGAGCTAAACAAAAAAAAATTCCATATATTTACGACAGAAAATGGAGGGATAAGAATGAAAGCGAGGCTCCAAAAAACATAAAACCAGTAATTAGATTTAAAAGTAAGATAGATGGTAAATCTAAATTAAAAGATTTAGTGCAAGGTGATGTTGAGATAGATAATAATACAATTGAAGATTTTGTAATTTTGAGAAATGATGGTACCCCGACATATAATTTATCAGTAACCGTAGACGACCATGATATGAAAGTGACACATATCATCAGGGGAGATGATCATAAAATAAATACTTTTAAACAAATACAGATATATGAGGCTATGAATTGGGATCTCCCTGAATTTGCCCACATACCTTTAATTCATACAAAAGAAGGTAAAAAATTATCAAAAAGGGATAAAGATTCTACACTAGATGATTATTCAAAAATTGGAATAATGCCTGAAGCTTTAAGAAATTATTTGTTAAGATTAGGGTGGTCTTTTAAAGATAAAGAAATTTTTAATTTGGAAGAAAGTATCAAACACTTTAATTTAGAAGGTGTTGGAAAATCTCCCTCTAAATTAGATTTAAACCGTATTTTATCTATGAATGAGTATTATATTAAGAATATGAAAGAAGATAATTTATTTGATCAATTAAAAGAATTTTGTGAAAATTATAAAGAAAAAATACTTCCTGAAAAAGAAGATCAAATAAAAAAATCTCTTATATTTCTCAAAAATAAAGCAAAAACATTAGAAGATATTTTTAATAATTCAAAATACTTACTTTCTGAAAAAGTTCAGTTCAATAATGAAGATTTAAAATTAATAGATGATACGTCAAAAAAAATAATAGCCGAATTTACTTATAGAATAAAAAATCTGTCTAAATTTGACCGAGAGAATTTAGAACCGTTGGTAAATGAATTGATTAAGTCTAATAATACAAATTTTAAAGGTGTTGGCCAACCATTAAGAATTGCATTAATAGGATCAAAATATGGACCAGGTATTTATGATATTATTATCTCTTTAGGTAAAGACGAAGTTCTAAAAAGATTAGGAAATAAGATATTTATCTAAGACTTTTGCTGCCTCCTCGCTAGAGGAACTAAGAGGTCTAATCTGATCAAGGGTTTTTGAGCATTCTTCAACTTGATTTTGTGCTAATTTTGGATTTTTTAAAAAGTATACAGTTGATTTATAAATTTCTTTAGCATTACACTCATTTTGTAAGAGTTCTGGAATAACTTCTCTCTTATTTATTATATTTATAATATTAGCGAACTTAACTTTTACGAGAGACTTCATTATTAGGTAATTAACATAATTTATCTTATAAATAATAATTGAAGGTACTTTCGCATTACAAATTTCCAAAGAAACAGTGCCTGATTTTGATACAGCAAAAATTGAATTGAGTAGTACCTCAGACTTGGTATCTTTATCTACTACAATATCACAATTATCTAAATTTGATTTTTCTAATTTTTCAGTAATAAAATTTATATTTTCTAATGTTGAATGAAACACGAAAACAAAATCTTTATATTTTTTGTTCATTAGCTTTATGAATTCAATTAAAATTGGTAAAAGTACTTTTAGCTCTGACATTCTACTTCCTGGGAATATAGAAATTATTTTCTTTCCTCTAGAAATATGAGATATATCAACTTTAGATTTATTTTTTTCTAATAAAGGATGCCCTACAAATGTATTTGGGATATTTTCTTTATCAAAATATTTTCTTTCAAAATCAAACAATAATAAAAAATGATCAATAAATTTTTTGAATTTTTTTATTCTTCCTTCTCTCCAAATCCATACTTGAGGTGCAACATAATGAATAGTCTTAATATTAGCATTAATTTTTTTTACTCGTTCGGCAACGCGTAAGGTAAAATCAGGACTATCTACACTAAATAATATATCAGGGTCAAATTTAATTATTTCTTTTACAGTGAAATCAATCTTTTTTTTAATTTTAAAAATATTTAATAAGACGCTTGTAAAACCCATATAAGTAATTTGTTCAATATTGAAAATTGAATTTATGCCTAAACTTGTTAAATTTGATCCACCGACTGACAAAAACTTCAAATCTTTATTTTGTTTTTGAATTTTTTCAATTACTGTTGATGCCAATTTATCTCCTGAAGCTTCCCCTGTTAATATAAAGATTTTTTTCATTTTACTAATATAAACATCTTATTTTTAGTGGCAAAATTAATGCATTTTTTTTTTTCTAAAAAAATATTTTGTTTATCTTTGAGTACCACCCCTTTAAGACCTGCTTTTTTACAATCCTTTAAAGTATCCAAACCTATTGTAGGCAAATCAACTCTCATATCTTGTTTTTTCTTTGGATATTTAATTAATACACCTCTTTTGATTATTGTTTTATTCATTTTTTTAATTAAACTTTTAGTACCCCTTGAGGTTTCTTTAAAAATTGAATTTTCCCTTACAATAATTGCTTGAATATGGTCAAAGGCATTTGTTTTTTTAAGAATATTTTCACCTTTTTTAATATCATTTAAGTCATCTTTAGTTGGTTTATTTTTTGTATAGGTACCTTTCTTTAATGATAGTTCTGGAGTAAAAAATGTAGATTTTATTACCTTTATGTTTTCTAAAGATAAAATATTTATTAATTCTTTTAATATAGCAGCATCCCCTTTTTTATAAGCTTTGATAATTCTCGGAAGATAGTAAATTCCAGTCATATCAAGTTTTAATTTTGATAAATTTGGTTTATCTATTTTACCTGCAAATATTACTTTATTGCATTTATTCTTTCTCAATAATTTCAAAATAGACCCAAACTGTCCTATGTTTACTCTAAATGACTTCGAATCTTTCTTAAAAATATTTTTTCTTGATAAATCTAATATAAGATATTTTTTTTTAATCTTTTTTAGTCTTTTTAAAATTAATTTTGGAAAATCTGTCTCTCCAAAGAATAAACCTATCATTTTATTCACTTAATGGCGTACAAATTGGCCTTTTTTTATCATGGTAAATAAAGTCTACTATTTCCCTTACGTAAGAGTTGTTCTTAAGAGTTTTGTTTAGTTTTGCTAAATTTTCATGTAAAGAATTTGTTTTAAAAATTTCTTTATAAGCTTCAGAAAGAGCTAAAATTTCTTTATTTGAAACTTTTTTTCTTCGTAAACCAATAAGATTAATTCCTTCAAGATAGTTTCTATTTCCAAATGATAATCCGTATGGAATTACATCTCTAGAAACTCCTGACATGCCTCCTATCATTGCCATTCTACCTATTCTTGTAAATTGTTGAATACCACAATTTCCTCCGATTATTACTTCATCTGAAATTTGTGCATGTCCAGCAATAGCGGCGCTATTTGCAATAACCACATTATTACCAACCATACAATCATGTGCAATGTGAGCACCTATCATTATAAGATTACTATTACCTATTTTTGTTATTCCGCCCCCTCCAACTGTACCTGTGTTTATAGTTACATGCTCTCTTATTATATTGTTACTTCCTATTTCTAATTTCGTTTCCTCTCCTTTATATTTTAAATCTTGCGGGTTAGTTCCTACCGAGGCAAACGGAAAAATTTTTGTATTATTACCAATAATTGTATTTCCTGTGATATTAACATGAGATTGAATTTCTGCACCTTCGCCTATTTTAACATTCGGACCTACAATACTATAAGGTCCTATTTTAGATTTTCCTGATATTTCTGCTTTTTTATTTACAATTGCTGTTTTGTGAATCATAAATTTTATTTATTCTCTTTGATAAATTCTTTTAAATCTTTTGCTGGATATCCCATTACTCTACTGTTATCTGGGATATCTTTTATAACCCCACTGCCCCCACCAATTTTGATGTTGTTCCCTATATTAAGATGTCCTGAGATGCCTGCTTGACCACCAATCATAACATTATTACCTAAGATTGAAGATCCTGCAAAACCAACTTGGCCTGCAATTATACAATTATCTCCAATTTTAACGTTGTGGGCTATGTGTATTTGATTATCAAGATAAGTATTTCTACCAATTATTGTATTTGATATGGAACCTCTGTCAATTGTTGATCCGCATCCAATTTCTGAATAATCATTAATTAAAACTATTCCTATTTGTGGAAATCTATAATTATTCTTGTTACTAGGAAAGAACCCAAATCCTTTTTTCCCCACTACACAACCATCTAAAATTTTAACATGATTCTTTAAAATTGTGTTTCTTATAATTGTATTTGATCCGATTGAACAATTATCTCCAATTACAACATTTTTTTCAATAATAGTGTTATGACCAATCGAGCAATTTTTTCCAATCTTTACATTATAACCGATGAGAACATTTTTTCCAAAATTCACTTTATTTTTAAATTTGATTTTTGATATTTCTTTTACAGAATTGTCAAAATCGTCATTAACGGAATCGGGATATAAAACTTCTGTAACTTTAGCAGTACTAATCAAAACGTTCTCTACAATAATTTTTTCACATTTATTTGGCAAAAATTGATGCAAATTTTTCGTTGTTATGCAAGCAGCTGCTTTTGTAACTGATGCTTGGGACTTATATTTGCTAGAATGGAAAAAAGTAATATCTTTAATCGATGCAGAATTTAAATCTGTTATATCAAAAATTTTAGTTTTATTATTATTATCATTATTAATATTTAAAACCTTGTAAATATCTTTTAATTTTAAAGGTCCACAATTTTTGAAAAATGGATTTGTCATTGAAATGTTAATAACAAATACTTGTAATTTTTACTTATCAAGTTTTATTGCTAATTATTTCCTGTCTACAATTGTAGCAGACCATATCGCGTCTGCCATTTTTAAATCATTAACAAAGGCATCACCTTTATATTTCCATACTCTGCCATGAGATCTAATAGCTTCAATCTTAAGTTCAAGCTTACAATTTGGTATTACTGGGTTTCTAAACCTGGCTTTTTCAATATTCATTAAAAATACTAATTTATTTTCATAAGTTGATTTATCTAATCCGTGGGCCGTTAGTGCTGCTGCAGCTTGACCAAAAGCTTCAACGATTAATACACCAGGCATCACAGGTTGACCAGGAAAGTGTCCTTGAACAAAAAAACTTTCCTTAGTAACATTAACAATAGCTGTGCCAGAATGTAGCTTTTTTATATCTAACAGTTGGTCTAACAGTAACATTGGTTCTCTGTGAGGTAAGAGTTGTTTAATTTGCTCTTTTGTGAGACTATTTGACATCTAATTAATCTATTTTTATACTTTTAACTTTTTGATTTATTAATTCTAAAATATCTTTTGTAATATCATCTTCTTTTTTTCCCATAACAATATTCTTTTTTTGAACTATTATTCTAATAGAATTATCTTTTGAATATGCCTCTAAAATAGGAGTAAGTTTGCTAATTAGTTTTGTTGAAGCTTTAACTCTTAATTGCGTAATTTGGTTTGATGCTTTGTTTCTATCTTTTGTATAATTTGAAATATCGTTTCTTAAATCCCTAAGTTTGCTTTCAAACTCCTCTTTACTCAAAATATTCTTTTGGGATATTATCTTTTTTTCTTTATCAAAAATATCCTTTTCTCTTTTTTTAAATTTAGATATTGAAGACTCTCTTTTTTTTTTAAGTTGAGCAATTATTGATTTTCCCGCTGTGGACTCTTGCATTATTTTTTCTACATCCAGATAAACAATTTTTTCACTGGAAAACCCAGTTTGCATGATAAAAAGAAATAGAAAAATACTTATTAAAATTTTTCTCATTTAACTTAAAAAGTTGTACCAATGTTAAATTGAAAACTTTGTGTTTTATCAGTATCTATTTTTGAAATAGGTTGAGCCAAAGTGAAGGTAAATGGACCTATTGGGGAAAACCATTCAAGGCCAACCCCTGTTGAACTTCTTATCTGACTTGAATCACCTACTGAATTTGAATAATCAACACCCCAAACGTTACCTGCATCAACAAAATAATTAAAATCTACACTTTGAAAACTAGGAAATAAAAAAGGTAAATTTGTCTGGAAATTAAGAGATGCTGCATAATTTCCACCTATATGGTCACTTGCATCGACTGGACCAACTTTACCAGACTCGAAACCCCTTAGTCTTTGTCTAGGTAAATTTACTCTTTCTGATATTCGCACGTCATCAGATAGACCAGTCACTGCTCTTAAATAAAGTCCTAAGCTAGCTGTAATATCATTTAGAGAATGATATGTATCAATTTGGTAACCATTTAATAACGTGTTACTCTCAGATACGATTGGAATAGTTTGGATAAACTTTGATTGAAAACCATCAGTTGTTTGAAATCTTTGGTTTCTTTTGTCAAGATCAAGAATATAATTAAATTTTGTGGTAAAATATGATCCTTCTTGTTTTTTTAAGTTAACGCTTGCTCCAGAATTTGTTGTTAATTCCTCGTAATTTGTACTAAATGTGGGTCTAAAGAAAAAATCGTCATATTGTTCAAAGGCGGTACCTAGAGAAAAACCTGCATTTGTAGATTTATAACCTGAGTCTTCAAGTTTATCTGTGTCCTGCAAAAACACATCGGTGAAAAGAGCTTTATCTGTATAATTAAAGTTCGGATTTGTAATAGTGAAATTTCCCCTAAAACGTTCCTCGCTTATCCTTAACGAAGAGGATAATTTAACTCCTTTTCCTAGAAAATTATTTTCTGAAACTGAGAATTGAGCTGTACCACCTTCTGAACCCACGCCTGCACCAACTAAAATTTCTCCAGTAGCTTTTTCCTCAACAGTTATATCTATATTTTTAACATTCGCATCTGGAGTATCAATAATTTTACTATTCACATCTTGAAATATATTTCTAGCTTTCATATTATTTATAGATTTTGCATGCAAAAGTTTATTGAAAGGGTCACCCTCATCAACTTCAAGCATATCCCTTATAACTCTTTCCTCAGTAATATTATTTCCTAATATATTTATTTTTTTTACATAAAATTTTTCACTTTCTTTAACTACAAAAGTAATATCTAATTTGTCATCGTCTATTATTTCAGTTTCAATAGCTGCATCTATAAAATCATATAACCTTGAAACTGAAATTTGATCAATTTGCCCCACAACTTTGTTTAATTTATTAAGTGAATATTTTTTATTTTTTAATTTTTCTAAAATTTTTTCAACATCTTTAAAGTCGTCTCGGTCAAAGTCGTCAGGTAAAATAAGATTTGTATTTCTAATTGTATAAACATTTCCTGAGTCAATGTTATAAATTAAATTGAAGTGATTATTATTGAAGACAGCGGATGAATTTTTAATTTTTACATTGTAAAAACCTTTATTAAGGTAAAATTTTTCTAATAATCTTTGATCTAGATCAATTTGATTTGGATTTAAATATTTTTTATTTGAAACAAATTTCCAAAATTTACTTTCTTCACTCACAATTACATTCTTTAATTTTTTATCTTTATAATATTTTTCGCCTGTAAATATAATATTTTTGATTAGAGCTTTTTCACCTAAATCAATGTCGTAAATTAAGTCAACAGTGTCATTATCATTATTATTTATAGTGACATTTACTTTATTAAAATAGTAACCAACATTATTTAGCGAATTCTCTATTTTTTTAATATCTTGTTTTGCTAAAAAGTTTACATAAGGGCTTTTTTCTCTTAGATTTAAATTTTTTAAAATTGATTTTTTTGTTTTTTCTGCCTTTATACCGTTTATTTGGATACGTTGTACAATTTTTCTTTCCTTGACATCTACAATTAAAGTGTCCCCTTGTATTTCAAATTTTAAGTCAGAAAAAAAATTTGTACTATATAGATCTAACAGAATATTATTCAACTGTTCTTGAGTATAATCTTGTCCAAGCTTGATACCTCCAAAGGAAATAATTGTTTCTTTTGTAATTCGATTATTATTCTTAATTTTAACATCATTAATAATTTCACTAAACGCGTTTGTGAAAGCAAGTTTTAAGAATATCAATATTATTAATAAATACTTCATTTTTTGTCGGATATTACACTTAAAGTTCTCGTTTTCAATCTTACAAACTCATTTAATTTTTCAATTTGAGCTAAATTTTTTGGTTTTTGATGCTTAAATTTTGAAAAAAATGGTAAATTTATTAAATAACATATTTTTGATGAAATCTTAAAAAAATTTATTTTATTTTGTAAAAAGAGATTCACAAGTTCATCATTTACTGACACTAAGACAGTGTCGAATAAACTGTTTTCTTTAGTTATTTTTTTTAAAAGTTTTATCACTGGAAACTTTTTAATATTAACTCTTTGAAGGTTCAATGAATTTAGAATATTAAGATCAACTTTTTTTGATTTAATAAAATTTTGATTTTTACTACCGATATAAATAGAATTAGAAATAGGAATTCTCATATTAGTGTCATGTGCAATTATTTTAATTAATCCATTTTTGAATTTTACAATTGCATGAATGTATGACTTTGGATGTATTAGAATATCGAATTTTTTTAATTCAATGTTAAATATTTTTTTTGCCTCTATAATTTCAAAAATCTTATTCATGAGTGTTGCTGAATCTATTGAAATCTTTTTACCCATTTGCCAATTAGGATGGTTTATCGCATCCTTTATTTTAATCTTATTTTTGGTATTCTTATTCAAAAAGGGGCCTCCAGATGCAGTTAAAATTATCTTTTCAATTTCCGATCTATCAAAATCTTTAATTACTGACCATATAGAAAAGTGCTCTGAGTCTACCGGAATAAATTCAGTTTTATTTTTTTTTATTTCTTTTTGAATTAATCCCCACCCACAAATTATAGATTCTTTATTAGCTATAGCAATACGCTTTGTCTTTTTGATAATCTTTAATGTTGGGGTTAAACCTTCAAAACCTGAAATTGCTGACATTGTGTAATCAGCTTTGCCTTTTATATTTTTGTCTATTTCTTTAAAGTCAGGTAGAACATTAATTTTTTTAAGTTTTTTTTTTAAAATTTCATATTTTTTTTTGTTTGAAACAACAACATTTTTTACATTAAATTCTTTTATTTGTTTTGTTAGAAGACGAATATTCTTGTCAGTTGATAATAAGATAACCTTAAAGTTTTTTTTATCTTTTTTTAAAATTTCTAAAGTTTGTTTCCCAATTGATCCAGTAGAACCTAATATAATAATTTTTTTCATTATTTATAAAAGTGATAATATAATAAAACCAATTGGCAACGCAAAAATTGCTCCATCAATTCTATCTAGTAATCCACCATGCCCAGGTATTATATTTCCAGTATTCTTAATTTTTGCTTTTCTTTTAAAGTAAGAAATAAACAAATCCCCTAATTGACAAACAAAAGAAATAAAGAAAGGTGTAAACACTAAGACAACAATTTCTAATCTCACAAAAAGAAGATCGTTAAAATAAAAATATATTACAAAAAAACCAATGTAGGATAAAATAAATGATCCTATTGATCCAGATATTGTTTTGTTTGGGCTTATTTTAGTTAGTTTTTTCCCTTTAAAAGTTTTACCAAACACATATCCTCCAATATCTGAAAAAATACAAATCATTAATATTGTCATAAAGAAGTACTTATCAATTAAAAAAACATTAAAACTAATTATAAATGCCATTAATAGATATATCAAAAAAAGAATTATATGGATTAAATAATAAATTTTTTTTAATCTTATTTTTTCTATAATTTTAATCCATTCAATCCAACTAAATATTATTACGACAAATAATATGCTCAAAAAAATATAATCGTTTATCAAAGCGCTTAAAAATATTAAACCCATTAAAAAGATTGATGATATTGTTCTTTTAAATAGCTCTGGCTTCATTATACCTTTCCAAAATTTCTTTTTATATTTCTAAATTTATTAATAATTTTGTTTAAATCCTCATTCTTAAAATCTGGCCATAATTTTTTTTCAAAAAAAATCTCTGTATATGCTGCTTGCCATAAAAGAAAATTGGAGAGTCTTTGTGTATTTCCTGTGCGTATAAGTATTTCCGGATCTGGAATATTTTTTGTATATAAACAATTGTCAATATCATTTTCTGAAATTCTACTTTTTTTCTTTAACTTATTAAAAGCATATACTAATTCTTTTTTTGATCCGTAATTTAAAGCTAAATTTATTTGAAGTTTTGTATTTTTTGTTGTCATCTTTTCAGAAAAATCTAATAATTTATTAAGTTTTTTTGAAAATTTTTTTTCCCCAAGGATCTTTATTTTTATTTTTTCGTTATTTATTTTTTCTAGTTTTTCTTTAAGATAGATTTCTAGAAGATTAAAAAGATAATTTCGTTCTTTTAATGGTCTTTTCCAATTCTCAGTAGAAAATGCATACAAAGTCAAAAATTTAATATGTTTTTTAATACAATATTTCATAACCATCTCAACAGTTTTTAGACCCTCTTTATGTCCTAGATTTCTTGAGTTTTTATGTTTTAAACCCCAACGACCATTTCCATCCATTATTATGGCCATATGTTTTATAGGGTTCATATAGTCATTATTTCTTTTTCTTTGATTGCAACTTTTTCATCAACTTTTTTAACAAAGTTGTCGGTATATGTTTGAATTGTTTTTTCAAATTTTTTTTCATCGTCTTCGCTTATTTCCTTTGATTTTAGTTTCTTCTTTAATTCATCATTTCCTTCTCTTCTAATATTTCTTATTGAAACTTTGCATTTTTCACCCATAGTTTTAATTACCTTTTTTATTTCTACTCTTCTTTCCTCACTTAAATCTGGTATTGGTAATCTTACTAACTGACCATCTATTTGAGGATTTAAACCTAGATCTGATTTCTTTATTGCTGAGTCTAGAAGAGGAACATTATTTGCATCCCATACTTGAATATTTATTACTCTTGGTTCGGGCGTTGTGATTGTTGCTAGTTGATTAATTGGCATTTTTTGTCCATAAACGTCTACCTTAATTAAATCAAGCATACTTGCGTTTGCTCTACCTGTTCTTAAAGATGCCAGTTCTTTTACAAAGACTTCAAATGTTTTAGTCATTTTTTGATTATACAAGTCTTCTTTAAACATTATTCTCCAATCTTAATTCTGATAAAATCTTTTATTTTTAAACTCTTTGAATCAACTTTATTTAAAACATCTTTTACTTTTAATTTGGGATCCATAACCCAATCTTGTGTTAGTAGACTGTTATCTTCTTTAAATTTATTAATTTTACCAAGACTTATTTTTTCAGCAATTTCTTTTGGTTTACCAAGATTCTTAAGTTCTTCCTCAATAATGTTTTTTTCTTTTTCAATAACATCAACTTTAATATCTTTTTTATCTACTACCATTGGATTTGATGCAGCGATATGCATTGAAAGTTGTTTTCCGAATTGCTCAATGTCTTTCGAACTCTTTTCAAATTCTAAACTTACAATAACTCCAAGCTTAGATAGGTTGTCTTTCACTATTGAATGATTGTAAGTAAAAATTTTGGATTTAGAGTTTTCTAAAGTTTTTGATCTTCCTATAGTAATTTTTTCACCAATTTTTGCTATTAAATCAATTAAATTTTGAGATATAGTTGAACCATTTTTCATTTTATTGTTTTTAAGTTTTTCTACATCGGAATTTACAGAATTATTTATCTCTCCAACTTCTTTTGTGAAGTTTAAAAAATCATCATTCTTAGCAACAAAGTCTGTCTCACAATTGATTTCAATTATAGATGTTTTTTTTTCATCACCACAAATAAAGACGAGGCCTTCATTGGCCTCTCTAGACATTTTTTTTGAAGCTTTTGAAACTCCTTTTATTCTTAAAATTTCTATTGCTTTTTCTAAATCTCCTGAAGCTTCTTTTAAAGCGCTATTACAATCTTTAAAACCTGCACCAGTGGTGCTTCTTAACTTTTTAACACTCTCAAGATCGCTCATTTAATTAATTAATCTTTTTTTTTGATATAGAAGAAGAGGATTTAGTTGATATAACTTTTTGCTCACCATTTTTTTTAACATCCTCAGGAATATTTTTTTTAGCATTATTTATTGTCTCTTTTACTAGAGAACAATAAAGATCGATTGATCTTCTAGCATCATCGTTACCAGGTATTGGAAAGTCTATACCCTCTGGATCAGAATTTGTATCAAGTATAGCTATTATTGGAATATTCAATTTTATAGACTCTTTGATAGCAAGAGACTCGTAATTTGTATCAATAATGAAAACTAAATCAGGAACCTTTTTCATATCAGATATACCTCCTAAAGATCTTTGAAGCTTATCTCTTTGAATACTCATTTTTAAAAGTTCTTTTTTTGTAAATCCTCTATTTTCTGATTTTAAATCTGTATTAATTTTTTGAAGTTTTTTAATAGAGTTAGATATTGTACCCCAGTTAGTCAACATACCTCCTAACCATCTATAATTCACAAAATATTGATCGGTAGATTTTGCTAATTCAGCAATAGCCTCTGAAGCTTGTTTTTTTGTTGAGATAAACAAAATTTTTCCATTGTTTGTAATAGTTTCATAAATTTTTTCTAATGCTTTATTAGTAAGCTCAAGTGTTTGCGTTAAATCAATTATATGAACAGAATCTCTTTTACCAAAAATATATTTCTTCATTTTCGGATTCCATCTAAGAGTTTTATGACCTAGATGAACGCCAGCCTCTAAAAGTTGTTGTATTGATAAGTTAGGTATCTTCATAATTTTTCCGGTTGTACCACCAAAGCTATTTCCATTAAAGGACCGGAGGTTATTAACCAAATGCCTTGTGCGTATTTTTAGAGCGTTTTATAAATTTATTTAGGTAAAGGCAAGAGATAAATCAATGAATAGTTGTTGAAATTCCTTGATTCTTTATAAGATTCACAGTTTTTCTATCAATAAGACGTCTATCCTTTAGTTTAACTTTATAAGCTTTATCATTTGATACAACATTAATATTAACCTCAACATTTCCACCCTTTTTCAACATTTTGGATAGTCTATCGACTTCGTCAACATTTTTAACTTTAAAACTTATTGAATTAATCGGTTTATTAATAAGATCGTCTAATGAAATTATTTTTTTGACATTTAATCTTGTAGATTGAGGGTCATTTTGCTTAATAATTTTTTGTATAGTTAAAATTACCGAATTTCCCTCTTTGATCTTGCCTCTATTTAATTCGAATGTGTCAGAAAAAACAAATAGTTCAAATATGCTTGATTGATCAGAAAATTTAATTATTGCGTATGACGTTCCCTTTTGTGTTTTCTTTTCTTGAATTTTTAAAATAGTTGCTGCGACTGATCCCTCGCTAATTTCTTTATCTTCATTAACATTTTTATAAGAAAGAATGTTAAATTCCTTAAATATATCTTGGTATTGGTTAAGTGGATGATCCGATATAAAAAAACCAACAGTTTCAAACTCCTTTGACATCTTTTCCTGAAAACTCCATTCACCAAGATTATCAACTACCTCGTTGTTATTAGATTCTTCAATATTAGCAAATAGATCGATTTGATTTAAGGACTTGTTTTCAAAAATACTTTTCGATTTAGATATTAAATTAGGTATTGACTCAAAAATTGATTTTCTATCCTTTAAAATATTATCAAATGCACCTGCTTTTGTAAGAGCTTCCATTTGAAGTTTGTTTATATCTTTCGGATTTACTCTATTTATAAAGTCATCTAAGGATTCAAATTTGCCATTTTTTTCTCTTTCCCTAACTATATTTGAAATTGCTTCATATCCAACATTCTTTAATGCTCCTAGTGCGTAATAAAAATTTTTTGTATCAGAATAAAAATCACTATTACATAAATTTATGTTAGGAGGTATAATCTTAATGTTTAATCTTTTAAGTTCTTCATAAAATTCACCCAATTTTTTTTGATTTGACATTTCCATGGACATTGATGCAGAAAAAAATTCATTGGTAAAATGGGTTTTTAAATATGCTGTTTGATAAGCGATAATAGCGTAAGCAGCTGCATGACTTTTATTGAAACCATACTCTGCAAATGGTTCAATCTTTAAAAAAATACTTGCTGCAACATCTTTTTGTATTCCGTTTTGATATGCTCCATCTATAAATCTTGCCTTTTGTTTTTCTAATTCCGCTCTTTTCTTTTTTCCCATAGCACGTCTTAGAATATCTGCTTCACCTGCAGTAAAACCTGACAAAACTTGGGCAATTTGCATTACTTGTTCTTGGTAAATAATTACCCCATATGTGGACTTCAAAATGTTTTCCAATTTTGGATGTAGATAATCCGGTGATCTTTTCCCATGTTTGCAATCATTGTAAATTGGAATATTGCTCATAGGACCTGGTCTATATAAAGCGACTAATGCTATAATATCTTCTAATCTATTTGGTTTCATTTGTGTTAGAGCATCCCTCATTCCAGAACTTTCAAGTTGAAACAAGCCCACGGTTTTGCCTGAAGACAATAGATCAAAAACGGTTTGATCTTCATAATTAATTTTATCTATATTAAAATCAATTTTTTTTTTATTTAGTAATTTAATTGTATTGTTAATTACAGTAAGTGTTTTTAAACCCAAAAAATCAAATTTAATAAGACCAGAGTTTTCAGCTGAATACATATCAAACTGAGTGGAAGGTAAAAGTAAATTGGATGAAGTGTCTTTATACAGTGGAACTGTATCAATTAATTTTTTATCTGCAATTACTACACCAGCCGCATGAGTTGCAAAATTTCTGTTTAAACCTTCAAGTTTCAGAGAGAGTTTTATAAGCTTATCTACCCTTTTATCTTCATTTATAATCTTTTGTAATCTTGGTTCCGAGTTTATGCATTCAGTCAAACTCATTGGTCTAGAAGGGTCGAAAGGAATCATTTTGCATATACTATCGACAAAACCGTATGGAAGACCCATTACTCTACCGACATCTCTTATAACCATTCTAGCTTTAAGTTTACCAAAAGTAATAATATGAGCTACTGAGCCTTTGTATTTTTTGTTAAGATATTCAAAAACTAAATCACGTTTTTCTTCACAAAAATCAATGTCGAAATCCGGCATAGAAATACGATCAGGATTTAAAAATCTTTCAAAAATTAAGTTAAAATGAATTGGGTCTACATCAGTAATTTGTAGACACCATGCTACTAATGATCCAGCTCCAGATCCTCTGCCTGGTCCAACAGGTATATTGTTTTTTTTTGCCCATATGATGTAATCTGATACAATTAAAAAATAACTAGAATAATTCATCTTACATATAATATTAACTTCATGATCTAATCTTTTCTTGTATTTCAAAAATTTTTCACCTTTTAAATTTTCATCTTCAAATCTTTCCTTAAACTTTTTGATTAACCCATCATTTGCATCTTTTTTTAATTGCTCATCAGATGAAATGTCATTATTTGAGTTTATATCTGGCAATAATGGCTTAGAATATTCAGGTCTGAAGCTACATCTTAATGGTAAATTATAATTGTTTTCCAAAGCTTCGGGTAGATCACTGAATATTTTTCTCATCTCTTCGTCACTTTTTAGATAATGGTTATCTGATAGCTTGATTCTTTGTTTATCATTAATATAATTTTTTGAACCAATGCAAAGTAATGCATCGTGTGCTTCACTCATTTCTTTATTTAAATAATAAACTTCATTAGTTGCTATTATTGGAGCATTAACTTTTTTTGACATAGAAAGATTAAAACTTTCAAAATTTTTTTCATATATGTCGCCATGCCTTTGAATTTCAATATAGAAGTTATCACTAGAATTTTTATTCAATGAAGCATAAATTTTTTCAAGCTCATCAACTCTCCCTTTTTGAAAAAGAATACCTGATAAATTGTTGATACCTCCTGAAAGAATTATTAGATTTTTAGAGCAATTAAATAATAGTTCAATATTACAATGTGGTTTTTCTAAATCTGAATTCTCAAGAAAAGATTTCGATGACAAATTAATCAATTCTTTGTAACCGTCTCTATTTTTGGCAATAATAGGTATTGATCCAATTGTATCATTGAATTTAAAATTAATCTGGGATCCGATTATAGGCTGAGTTTTAGACTTTGAAATTTGTTCTGAGAATTCTAGAGATCCACACAAATTTGATGTATCTGACATTCCAATCGCTTTAACCTTATTGTCTTTGCAATATTTACTAAGATCATCAATTTTTATTGCGCCTTCACAAATAGAATATTGGGTATGTATTTTTAAGTGATTAAATGTTTTTTTAGATTTTTCCATTAATGGTTTTGATTTTACCATTACTTAAGGAAATTTTATAGTCTGCTTTATTAGCAAAAAATCTATTATGAGTTGCAAATATTATAACACGATCATTGTTTTTTAGTTTAAAGAGTAAGTTAAATATTTGATTTGCATTTTCATGATCTAAACTTCCTGTCGGTTCATCAGCCAGTATTATTCTAGGTTTATTTACTATTGCTCTCGATATAGCAATTCTTTGCATTTCTCCTCCTGATAATTCTGATGGATAATGATTAGCCCTATCTTTTAAGCCGACTTTTTGAATTATCTTTAATGATTCTTGATCTGCTATTTTGTGATTATTGTTAGCAGCTAAGCTGGCTATGCAAACATTTTCAATAGCCGTAAAATCAGGCAATAAGTTTTTCTCTTGATAAACAATCCCAATATTACTAGATCTAATTTTGTCGTTAATCTCAATTTCATTATGATTTATATTTCTATTATCAATTTTAATATTTCCTGATGATGGCCTATCTATTAAAGATAATAAATTTAGTAAGGTTGATTTTCCAGATCCAGAAGGTCCAGATAATGAATAAATTTTTCCTTTTTTAAATTTAAAATTTAAATTTTTAAGGACAGTGATTTTTTTTTTATTGTCAAATGTCTTTGAAATATTGTTTAATTCTATAATATTATTCATATTTTAAGGATTTAATTGTATCTAATTTTGCAGCTTTATTTGCAGGGTATATTGAGACTAAACAAGTCATTATAATTGAACAACTTGAAATTAAAAATATTGACCAAAAATCTATTTGATATGGAATAGTGCTTAAAAAATATATCTCCTCTGGAAATAAACTTATATTAAAGACATTGCTAATTAGTATTCTTATTTCCTCAATATAAATAGAAAAAGTTATACCAATTACAACTCCCATAATTGTTGCTAAAAAACCTATTAAAAATCCAATAAAAAAAAATATTTTTCGTATGGAAAAGTTAGAAACACCAATTGATTTTAATATTGCGATTTCCCTAGTTTTATTTTTTACTAAAATAGTAAGTCCCGAAATGATGTTAAAAGCAGCAACTATGATTATTAAAGATAATATTATGAACATAACATTTCTTTCTACTTTTAAGGCGGAAAATAATGGTTTGTTTAAATCTGACCACGTAAATATATATTCGTCGGTAAAAATCGACATTAGTTTTTCACGATAATTCTCAATTTTGTCAGGTTTATATAAATAAACTTCTAAGAAATTATTTTCTTTTTTTAAATCAAATAAACCTTGTAGATCTTTAAGATTAATAAACACAACAGAATTATTAAACTCAGCAAACCTACTATCAAATATAGAACTTATTTTAAAAGTTTTTTGTTGAGGTATGGATCCAATGAGTGTATTTTCACCAGAAGGTGAAATTATTGAAATTCGGTCACCAATTTTTAATTCAAGGTCATAACTTAAATCACTCCCTATCGATATATTATTCTCTAAGATTTTTTTATCGCCTCTAAAATATTTATTATTTACAATATTCAGTTTTTGAAAATCATTTTCAGAATAGCCTCTAACTAAAATACCTTTGGTAATTTCATCATTTAAAAGTATTCCCTCTCCGTTATTGCTTAATATCAAATTTGAAGATATATTTTTTAAAAACTCGTTATCTATTTTTTTTTGTCCTATTTTCTTATTATAGGGTTTTACGATAACATGTGCGTTGAAATTAGTTATCTTGTTTATCAACTCTGACCTAAACCCATTCATTACAGACATAACTATAATTAAAACTGCCACACCTAAACTTATGCCTAAGAAAGAAAATAAAGTGATAATATTTAAAAAACCATCTTTTTTTCTAGTTTTAAGATATCTAAAAATTATTTTTTTTTCTAAAGTTGAGATCAATTTATTTTTTTGGATTTAATGAAATTAAGGGCTTCTTCAAGACTTATCATCTTGCTATCGTTACCCACTTCTTTAAACTCAACTTTATTTTTATCAGGATTTTTTCCAATTAGAATTTGAAATGGTATTCCAATTAAATTAAATTTTTTTAACTTTCCTGAAAAATTTTCGTCTAAATCGTCTAAAACTGTTTCAATATTATTCTGTTCTAAAAAATTTTTTACTTTAATACCCATTTCGATACTTGTGGTATCATTTTTAGATGCAAAACAAATAATTGCACACTCAAAAGGAGAAACTGATACTGGCCATTTCATAACTTCTTTTTTCTCATCAAAATTTGCCTCAATTAAGGCACCAACTAATCTTGAAACTCCAATTCCATAAGAACCCATTTTTACAAAAATTTTTTTACCATCTTTATCAACAGCAGCATTCATTGGTTTTGAATACTTATCACCAAAGTAAAAAATGTGACCGACTTCAATACCTTTGGTCTCTAACTGATTTTTTTTATCAACCTTGTTGTTGAACTCCTTGTTATCAATTTTTTCATCTGTGACGGCGTAAAATTTGTCATATTCAAGTCTTAGTTTTTTTAAAGACTCTTTTTCTAATTTATAATTATCGTGATTTACCTCAAAAATTCTTTTGTCAGTATAAATTTTACTTTCACCGGTTTCAGCTAAGATAATAAATTCATGTGACAAGCTCCCGCCAATTGGTCCCGTTTCAGCTGTCATCGGTATTGCTGATAATTCCAATCTCTTAAAAGTTTTTAAATATGATAGAAAAAATTTGTTATATGAAAATTCTGCATCAACATCACTAAGGTCAAATGAATAAGCATCTTTCATAAAAAATTCTCTACATCTCATTATCCCAAATCTTGGTCTTAGTTCATCTCTAAATTTCCATTGGATATGATAAAGTAATTGAGGAAGAGATTTATATGATTTTATACTGTTTCGGAAAATATCTGTAACTAGCTCTTCATTAGTTGGGCCATACAAAATTTCTCTGTTCTGTCTATCTTTAATTCTGAGCATCTCCTCTCCATAATCTTCATATCTTCCACTTTCTTTCCAAATTTCGGAGGACTGTATTGTTGGCATCAATATTTCTTGAGCACCTATTTTATTTTGTTCCTCTCTAACTATTTGTTCAATTTTTTTCATCACTTTGAAGCCAAGGGGAAGCCAGGAGTAAATACCTGCAGATGATTGTTTAATCATTCCTAACCTCAACATTAGTTTGTGTGATTTGATTTTTGCCTCAGAGGGATAGTTTTTTAATAATGGAATAAATGATTTTGATAAAAACATTATGTAATTAGATTCCTTAAATTAAGATAATCATACTTTACTAATAGAAATATACCTATAAAAATTATTGATGTAATCAAAGTTGTATATAATAGTTTTTTTATTAATCTAGGGTTTTCGGGAGCTCCAGGATCAACACCCTCCACAAAATTTTTTTGATTTCGATCTACATCTACTGGCAGCAACGAAAAGAAAACTATCCACCATATAAGAACATATATAATAATCGAACCAGTTAAATTCATCAAATTTGAACTATATTAATATTTGTAAAAGGTCTTTTGCCTACTTTATTTTTTGTATATTTTTTACAAACACTTTTAAAAGCATCGATAGCATTTTCTTGCTGTCTGCTATTCGTTAGAGAAAATGTTCTGGCTGTTTTTTCAATTTCATTTTCTAATCCAAATCTAAAATCTTCATAATCATTTATTGGGAGCCCCTTTACTGTCACAATTGGTCTGTCATGAATGTTCCCTTTGGGTGTAACAAGAATTGTAACTTCCATCATTCCGTTTATGGAAAGATTTTTACGTTCTTTAATAGAATTTGAGTCCTCTTCAACACTAATGTTTCCATCCAAATATACTTTTCCTGCGGGTGCTTTATCGTAAATAAAAGGTTTTTCAGCTGGAGCTAATTTAACAATATCACCATTCATAACTTTAACTGGATAGGGTATTTTCATTTCCTTAGCAAAATTAATGTGCTCCTGCATATGTCTGTATTCTCCATGAACTGGTATTACTGATTTTGGTCTTATCCAAGTGTACATATCCTTTAACTCTTCCCTATTAGGGTGACCGGATACATGTACAAATTCATCTTCTTCTGTAATTACTTCAACACCTTCAATAACTAATTTATTGTGTAATTTAGAAAGTTTTTTTTCATTTCCAGGTATTATTTTAGATGAAAAAATTGCAGTGTCGCCATTTTCCATCATTACATCTGGATGGGTAAAATTTGATATTCTGCTCATTGCTCCCATAGGCTCTCCTTGAGTTCCAGTACATAAATAGACTATTTTGTCTCTTGAAATTTTTTTGGCATCTCTTGGATCAATAGGTTCAATTACATCTTTGAGATACCCACACTGTCTAGCTGCTTTAAAAATTCTATGCATAGACCTTCCTACTAAAGAAATCTGTCTTCCTGTTTTCTGCGCACAAAAGAAAATAGTTTCCATTCTAGCAACATTTGATGCAAAACAGGTGACTATTATTTTTTTTTTTAATCTTTCAAATATCTTTAGTAAACTTTTTCTTACATCTATTTCTGAGCCTGATCTACCAATACTAAATATATTTGTTGAGTCACATATCATCGCCAAAACTCCATCATCGCCAATTGATTTAAGTTTTTTAGAGTCTATTACATCTCCAATTAACGGGTTTGGATCACACTTCCAATCACCAGTATGTAACACGCAGCCAAGTGGAGTTTTTATTTTTAGTCCGTTGGGTTCTAGAATGGAGTGAGTCATAGTAATTAGCTCGATATCAAATGGTCCGAGTTTTATATTACCTCTTAAATTTACAATCTTTAAAAAAGGGTGAATATCTATTTTCTTTTCCTTAAACTTTTCAGTCACTAAAGCTGCAGTAAATGGAGTAGCATATATATTACATTTAAGTTCCGGCCAGATATGTGAAATCGCGCCAATGTGATCTTCATGAGCATGTGTAAGTACTATACCAAGTAATGAGTCTTTTTTATCAACTATGAAACCAGGATCAGGATATATTAGATCTATTCCTGGAACTGTATCATCAGCAAAGGTGACACCAATATCTACAATAATCCACTTATGATTTTCTGGTTTACCGAAGGCAAAAAGATTTAAGTTCATGCCAATTTCACCTGATCCACCTAGTGGACAAAATAATAATTCATCTTTCATTTGTTTAATATTTTATGAGCTTTTATTAATCCTTTTATTGTAAGGTTTTTGTCGATTAAAATATTTAATCTTATATTTGTTTTAAATAAATGCGCAAGACCTCCTGTTAAAATAATCTTAAAATTTTTTTTGGTAATTTTTGTAATCTTAGAAATAATTTTTTCGATAAGACCACTATATCCCCAATAAAAACCTGATACTACTGCCTGCTTTGTATTTTTTCCAATAACTATTTTAGTTTGGCTTAAATTAATTTTTGGAATCAATTCTGCTTTTGATATCAAGTTTTTAAGTGAAAGACTAACTCCTGGAGCAATTATACCACCCCAGTAAACATCTTTTATGATGACATCAAAGGTAGTAGCTGTTCCAAAATCCACAACTATAAAATTATTTTTTTTGTTAAAAACACTGATTGCATTTGCCAATCTATCTGATCCAATTTGTTTTTTATTAACTTTCAATTTAATTATTTTGTTTTTATAAATATTCTTCAATTCAACTATTTTAATTTTTAACTCTCGTTCAAATACCTTCTTAATGACTCTAAAATTAGACGGAACTACACTACAAAAAACAGCTTTATCCTTAATATTAAATTTTTTTAAAAATAAAACTTTTGATTTAATCTTGCCATAAATCATTTCGTTGCTTCTTATAATTATTTTTTTTTCGATTTTGTTGTTTCTAAAAAATATTTTAGACTCAGTATTACCAATATCACCAACCAAAATGTGTTTTTTCTTAGATCGATTCATAGTTTAATTTAATTTCATTTAAGATTCTCATTTTATTAACTTTTTTTTTAGTAATTTCATACACGCTAGTAGTTTTGTAATTCTTGAATTTTGGACTCTTTAATAAGTTTAGACCTACACCAACCAACAAGTATTTAAGATTCTTGTAAAAAATTGTTTCCTGTAAAATTCCACAAATTTTATACTGTTTGAATAAAATATCGTTTGGTCTTTTTATTTTTAGATCATGTTTTATATATTTTGATAAAACTTTTTTTATTATCAGGCAATTTTTATAATTAAACTTATTTAGATTCAGATTATTTGAAATTGAAAAAAAAATAGTTACAAAAAGATTGCCCTTATAAGAAACCCATTTATTTCCATGCCTGCCTCTGCCGGAGCTTTGTACATCACTAGTAACTATTCCATTTTTAATTCCTGACCTAATTTTCCTAATAGCAATATCATTAGTGCTTTTTACCTTTTTGTATTTAAAAATTTTTAACTTCATTAAATTAAAGTTATATCTAAGACAAAGTTATTAATTATATTCGGGTTTATGAAATAAATAAGAATGATTGTTGATGAAATCACAAGTATCATTTTAAGACCAATGCTATGATTTAAGTCATATTTTTCTTTCTGCTCATCAAAATACATTACCTTTATCAATCTTATATAATAAAAAGCTGCAATTACTGTTGAAAGCAAACCTACAATTGCTAAAAAATACATTGACTGTTCAATCACGGCCGTAAAAATATAAAACTTTGCAAAAAAACCAGCCAATGGAGGTATTCCTGCTAACGAGAATAAAATAATCATCAAAGAGAGCGATAATAAAGGATGATTTTTTGATAAACCTGAGAGATCTTCAACTTTATCGAAATATTGATTTTCTCTTTTGAGCATAAATAGACAACAGAAAAATGCTATATTCATTATTAGATATATCATTAAGTATATTATTGAATTTTGAATACCTTCGTTTGTCCCAACACTTAAACCAGCGAGCGCAAACCCCATGTGGCTTATTGAACTATAAGCAATAAGTCTTTTTAATTTTTTTTGTCCAATCGCAGCTACGGCCCCAAATACCATTGAACCAATTGATAAAAAAATTATAACTGCTTGCCATTGGTCAAACATTTCAAGGAAAGGACCATATAAAAAATTAATAAATACTGTTAATGCAGCAATCTTTGGAAGAATTGCAAATATCACTGTCACAGATGTAGGTGATCCATCATAAACATCTGGAGCCCACATATGAAAAGGTACTGCAGTAATCTTAAATGCTAATCCAACTAAAATAAATACTATTCCAAAAATAATACCATATTCGATTGACTCACTATTTTGATAAATTAAATCAAAGTTTGTTGAGCTAGAAAAACCATATATTAAAGAACATCCATATAGCAATAATCCTGATGATAATGCGCTTAATATAAAATATTTTAAGCCTGACTCAGATGAAAGTATGTTATCTCTTTTAAAGGCAGCAAGAACATATAAAGCTAAAGATTGTAATTCTAGACCAACATAAAAAACTATTAGATCGTTAGAACTTACCATTACGAGCATACCAAGAATTGAAGATAAAATTAAAATTGGATACTCAATTTTTAAAATATCATTTTGTTTGACATAATTTAATGAACATAGCATTACAAGAAATGCTGAGATCAATATTACTGACTTAATCAAAGTTGTGAAATAGTCAATTTTATAACTGTTATTAAATAAATCTATCGGGGATTGTGGATTTAATTTAATATTTATCGCAAGCCCGACTAGTAAAATTATACAAGTGAAATTATAAATAAATAATTCACTTTTATTTTTAAATACACCAATTAGTAATAGAATTAGAATAGATAATGATAAGAATATTTCTGTGGATATATAAAAGAGATTAATCATTGATTTTGTAAATTATAATTATTTAGTTTATCATTATATTCATTTATAAAGTTCTCAACTGATACAGAATATGTATTTGAAAATGGATCAGGATAGAAGCCAAAAAATATTATACTCAATGCTAATAAAGTAAGAATAGACAATTCAACTTTGTTTAAATCAATTATTTTTAATAATTTTTGATTTGTTAACTCTCCAAATACAACTCTTTTGTAAAGCCACAACATATATGCTGCGCCTAAAATTACACCCAAACTTGCTATTGCTGCCACTAAGAAACTTTTTTTAAATGTTCCCATTAAAATCAAAAATTCACCAATAAAACCAGTTGTTCCTGGTAAGCCCAAAGACCCTAAAGTAAATACCATTAATAAAATAGAATATTTTGGCATTACATTTACCAAACCCCCATAATCATTGATACGTCTCGAATGAGTTCTGTCATAAACAACACCTACTGAGAAAAAGAGTGCAGCAGATACAATACCATGACTAATCATTTGAAATATTCCTCCTTCAACACCTTGTTGAGTGAAAGTAAACAAACCTAATGTAACAAAACCCATGTGAGCTACAGATGAGTACGCAATTAGTTTTTTCATGTCGTCCTGCATTAAGGCAACTAACGAAGTATAAATAATTGCAATTAAACTAATAACAAAAATAAACGGAACAAAATATTCTGACGCAACAGGAAATAGTCCAATTGAAAATCTTATAAATCCATATCCTGCCATTTTAAGTAAGATAGCTGCTAATAAAACTGAACCTGCAGTTGGTGCTTCAACATGGGCGTCGGGCAGCCATGTATGTACTGGCCACATTGGTGTTTTAACTGCAAAAGATGAAAAGAATGCTAACCAAAGTAAGTTTTGGTATTTTGGATCAATGCCCAACTTATAAAGTTCTTCTACATCGGTCGTGCCTGCTATCCAATAAATAGATATTACCGCTATTAACATTAAAACTGAGCCAAGAAGAGTAAACAAAAAAAACTTGAATGCAGAATACACGCGTCTTTCTCCACCCCAAATACCAATGATTAAAAACATCGGTATTAAACCTCCTTCAAAAAATAAGTAGAAAATTACCAAATCTAAAGAGCAAAAAACTCCAATCATTAGAGTTTCCATTAATAAGATTGCTATTAAAAACTCTTTAAGTCTATTCTTTATAGATGAGTTAACTGACAAAATACAAAGTGGGGTTATGAAAGTAGTTAAAATGATAAATAATATTGAGATTCCATCTACTCCGACTTTGTAATTGATAAAATCTTTTATCCAGACTCTACTTTCTACAAACTGAAATTCATAACTAAATTGATCAAAAATTAACCATAAGTAAATAGATATTAAAAAATTAATGATTGATACAAATAAAGAAACATACTTGATGCCGGTAATATTTTTTGAATTTATGAAAAAAAGAAATAGTGCGCCAATTGAAGGCAAAAGGATTAGTGAAGAAATAATTGGGAAATTCATCATTTAATAATCAAGTAAGTCAGTATTAAAGAAAATCCAATCAACATTATAAATGCATATTGATAAATAAAACCATTCTGAAATTTTACTGCTTTTATCGACAAGCCTTTAATAAGATTTGAAATACCATCTGGTCCAAATCTATCTATTGTTAGACCATCAATCTTTTTCCAAAAAAATAGACCTAATTTTTTACAAGGTTCTACAAAAATATAAGAATAAAGCTCATCAAAGTACCATTTCTTTTTTAAAAAATTTATTAATGGATAATTAGTTTTTGTAAAATTTTCTAATACGCTTTTGTCCTTCATAAATAAGTAGTAAGAAATCGGTATGCTTAAAGTTACTATAGTCGGGGTCAATAAAATAAACCACAGTGGAGGATGATCTTCACTCAATGGCTCTAAAAATTTAATAGACTCTCCCCAAAAATTAACACTACTTTGATTGCCTATTAATAACTCTTTAAAAAAGAAACCTGCAAAAATTGAGCCTAAACCAAGAATTATAAGTGGCAAAACCATTACCGCTGGTGACTCATGAACTTTTTCGTATTTGACTTCTAGATTGTTATAATTTCCATGAAAAGTTTTAAAAAATAATCTCCAAGAGTAAATTGCTGTTAACATAGCCGTAACAATTCCAATGCCAGCAGCATAAATACCTGTTACATTTCCCCTTAAATAAGCAAATTCAATAATTGCATCTTTAGAATAAAAACCAGATAAAAAAGGGAAGCCAGTTAAAGCTAATGTGCCCACCAGCATTAAGGCGTAAGTGTAAGGAATCTTTTTGTAAACCCCGCCCATTTTTTCGATATTCTGTTCATCTTTAAAAGAGTGTATTACAGAACCAGCTCCTAAAAAAAGTAAAGCCTTAAAAAAAGCATGAGTAAATAGATGAAACATTGCAACGTTATATGCGCCTACACCAGTTGCAAAGAACATATATCCAAGCTGGCTACATGTTGAATAAGCAATTATCTTTTTTATATCGGTTTGGACTAATGCAATTGTAGCAGCAAAAAAAGCTGTACTCATTCCAATAACAGTAATTATATTGAGTGCTAATTCTGAATATTCATAAATAGGAGAACATCTTACCACTAGAAAAACACCTGCAGTAACCATTGTTGCAGCGTGGATTAATGCAGATACAGGTGTTGGTCCTTCCATTGCATCGGGTAACCAGGTATGTAAAAAAATCTGGGCTGATTTTCCCATTGCACCTATAAATAACAATATACAAATTAAATCTATTGATTTAAATTCAATACCAAGAAAATTTATATTTTTTGCATTCAAAGTTTGAATTTGATTGAATACCTCATTGTAATTAACTGTTCCAAAATAATAAAAAATTAAAAAAATACCAAGAGCAAAACCAAAATCTCCAACTCTATTTACTACGAAAGCTTTAATAGCGGCCGCATTTGCAGCTTTTTTTTTAAACCAAAAACCAATTAAAAAATACGAACAAAGACCTACACCTTCCCATCCAAAGAATAATTGTAAAAAATTGTCTGAGGTAACCAGCACTAACATTGCAAATGTAAATAAAGATAAATAAGACATGAATCTCGGTTTGTGAGGATCGTGAGACATATAACCAATTGAGTAAATATGAACCAACGCTGACACAAGCGTTACCACAACCATCATGAGTGAGGATAATGCATCTACTTTTATGGACCAATTTACATTTAAAGTACCTGAGTTTATCCAACTAGAGATTAATAAATTATTTGAGTATCCATAATTTAATACCTTAAAAAAAACTATTATTGAAAGGATAGAAGAAATACTTACAAAAAGACTTGTTATAAATTGAGAATATTTTTGGTCAAATTTATTACCAAAAAAACCAGCAATAAATGCACCTAGCAATGGTAGAAAAATTATAAGATATTCCATATTAACCCTTTAGATTTTCAATTTCTTCTACTCTTATTGTTCCTGCGTTACGATAATAGACTACGATTATTGCCAAACCGATAGCTGCCTCTGCTGCTGCAACAGTCAAAATAAATAAAGTAAATATCTGGCCAGATAAATCTTGAAGAAATATTGAGAAAGATACTAGATTAATATTTACTGCTAGTAATATTAATTCTATGCTCATTAAAATAACTATTACATTTTTTCTATTTAAAAATATTCCAATTACACCAATAGTAAAAATGATTGCCCCTAATGTAAGATAATGTCCAAGTGAAACTTCAAACATCTATTTTAACTCCCTCGTTTGATTTAACTTCTACTAACTCAACACCTTGATTTTTTTCTCTAGATATTTGGCTAAAATAATTTTGTCTTTTAACCCCTTCTCTTTTTCTAAATGTGAGAACGATTGCTCCAATCATGGCTACGAGTAATATCATCCCTGAAATTTGAAATAGATGAATATATTCTGTATATAAAACACTCCCAATGGTATGAGTATTTGTAGAATTAGAAATCAGATTATCAGAAAAGTTTTCAATAATGTCAGGTTTGTACTTCCATCCTCCAATTACAATAATCAATTCAAAAAAAATTATCAAACTTACAATTAATCCTATAGGTATGTGAGTACTTGTATCACTTGATTTAAACCATTGATTTTTTTGCTGAGCAACGTTCAGCATCATTACGACAAATAGAAATAAAACTGCAACAGCCCCAACATAAACAATTAACATTATCATTCCTAAAAATTCTGCACCTATCATAATAAAAAGGCACGATATCGATATAAAATCCAAAATTAAAAAAAAAACAGAATGAACTGTATTCTTAGACACAGTTACCATTATTGCAGAAATTATTGCAACAAATGAAAAAAAGTAAAAAAATATAGCGTGTGCTAACATTTGCTATTATCTATAAGGGTTATCAGCTTTTATATTTGCAGCTAAAACATTCTCCCATCTATCTCCATTTTCTAAAAGCTTTTCTTTATTGTAATAAAGTTCTTCCCTAGTATGTGTTGCAAATTCAAAGTTAGGACCTTGCACTATAGCATCAACCGGACACGACTCTTCACACAAACCACAATAAATACATTTAAGCATATCAATATCGTATCTAGTTGTCTTTCTACTTCCGTCTTCTCTTGCTGTAGACTCTATTGTTATTGCCTGAGCTGGACAAACAGCTTCACAAAGTTTACATGCTATACATCTTTCCTCGCCGTTTGGGTATCTTCTTAAGGCGTGCTCTCCCCTATATCGTGGTGAAATCTTGCCTTTTTCAAAAGGATAGTTAAGCGTTTTTTTTGGTTTAAATGACTCTTTTATAGCTATCAACAAACCTGTCAAAAAATCTATTAAAAATACTGTTTTAAATATTCGAATTATATTCATAGTTTAATATACAGGTAATAAGTCAAAATATAATAAATAACCAGAAGTTAATACCACCCAAATTAACGAGAAAGGTAGAAAAACCTTCCATCCAAGCCTCATAAGTTGGTCATATCGATATCTTGGCACAATAGCTTTAATTAGTGCAAACAAAACAAACAAAAATAAAATTTTTAATATTAGCCATGCCGGTGGAGGTACCATTTCAAACAATGGGGTATCCATTGGTGCTAACCAACCTCCCAGAAAAAGAATTGACCCAAGTGCACACATAAGCAAAATATTTGCATATTCGCCCAACCAAAACATTGCATACATCATACCGCTATATTCTGTTTGATAACCTGCAACTAATTCAGCCTCTGCTTCAGGTAAATCAAATGGTGGTCTATTTGTTTCTGCAAGCGATGAAATAAAGAAAATCACAAACATTGGGAATAAAGGAATTACAAACCAAATTTTCTCTTGAGCTAAAACTATATCACTTAAGTTTAACGAACCAACGCACAATAAAACATTGATGATTATCACTCCGATAGAGACTTCATAAGAGACCATTTGTGCAGCAGATCTTATTGAGCCTAAAAATGGATACTTTGAATTTGAGGCCCAGCCGCCCATTATTATTCCATAAACACCCAAAGAAGAAATTGCAAATATGTAAAGGATACCAACATTAATGTCAGCCAAAACATAATCTTCACTAAAAGGAATTACTGCCCATGCAATTAGGGCTAAAGTCATTGTTACTATTGGGGCTAAAATAAATATGATTTTATTCGAACTTGCAGGTATTATAATTTCTTTAAAGATATATTTAAGCGCATCTGCCAAAGTTTGAAATAAGCCGAAAGGACCTACTACATTTGGCCCTCTTCTTTTTTGAACAAAAGCCCAAATTCTTCTATCAAGCCACACTATCATTGCTACTGATACAAGAACAGGAATTAAAACATAAAGTATTTTGTAGATTTCAGAAAATAGTAAATTTATGTATTCCATTTAACCATCAGTTCCAGTTTTCAAAGAAACAAGCTTTAAATTTCTGCATTCTGCCATTGTCTTTGAAGATCTTGCTATAACGTTAGTAAAATAATAATCAATTTTATCGACGAAAATTTCTTCGTTCGTAAAATCATTTTTTACTATTTCAGCGGTTTTTTTTGTTTTTTGATTGAGATAATTTAAAAGGTTATCTATAAGTTCTTGTTTATTTGTATAAAGACTTTTGCCATTAAGTTTCTTTGACAATTCATTAACAATTTCCCAATCTTCTTTTGCTTCACCAGGTGGATAGGAAGCCTTAAAAGCTAATTGTAAGTTACCTTCAAGATTAGTGAAATATCCATCTTGTTCTGTATATGCCGCACTAGGCAATATTAGATCTGCCATTTCCGCTCCTCTGTCACCATGAGTTCCAATATAAACAATAAATTCATTTTTCTTTTTGATATTCAAATTATCCTGACCAAATAAGAAGACTAATTCAAATTGATTTGATAACACTTTATCTATAGTTTCGTTGTCTAAAATATCCAAATCGTATGCACCAACAGTTGATGCATTATTAGAAAGAACGTTAAGAGCATTCCAGTCATCGTTTATTTTATTATTTTCCAATAAAAATTTTTTCATTCCTTCAAATAAGTACCCTGAGGAGTTTAGTTTAAGAGCTGATTGTCCAAAAATTACAATAGGATTTTTTGCAGAAATTATTTTTTTTGAGACTTCGTGTTCATTTAAAATTATTTTGTTTAGTTCATCAGTGTTGTTTGATATTACTTTATATGAATATGTTAGATCCCCAACATCATTCAAAGAATAAATTTCCATATTATTCTTTAAATAACTTTTTCGTATTCTTGAATTCAAAATTGTTGCTTCATGACGTGGATTAGTGCCAACTAAAAGAATAAAATCTGATTTTTCTATATTTGATATTTGAGTATTAAAAACATAATTTGTTCTTGAACTGTTGTTTACATAAGTTCTTACAGGTCTTGAGTCTAAGTTTTTGCAATTCAGAATTTTATTAAAAAGCTCTTTAACAGAAAATAGAGTTTCCATGTTCGTAAGATCGCCTGTTATACATCCAATTTTATCAGCATTTGTGATCTTGATTTTATCAGTTAAGGTCTTATAAGCATCCTCCCATGAAATTTTTTTAAATCCATCATTAGATCTTGTATAAGGAGTATCAAGTCTTTGATATTTTAAGCCATCGCATGCATAACGAGTTTTATCTGATATCCACTCTTCATTAATGCTTTCATTTATTTTTGGAAGTATACGCTTTACTTCCCAACCATATGTATCAATTCTTATATTTGAACCAACTGCATCCATAACATCGATCGACTCTGTTTTTTTTAATTCCCATGGTCTTGCCTCAAAAACATATGGCTTCGATGTTAATGCGCCAACTGGACACAAATCAATGACATTGCCTGATAGCTCTGACTCCATAGATTTTTCTAAATATGTAGTTATTTGAGTATCTTCGCCTCTACCAATTGCTCCAATTTCAGAAACACCAGCAACTTCAGTTGCAAATCTTATACACCTTGTACAATGAATGCATCTAGTCATTTGAGTTTTGATTAGAGGACCCATATATTTTTCAGGAACAAATCTTTTATTTTCTTTAAATCTTGATTTATCAATTCCATAAAACATTGATTGATCTTGTAAATCGCATTCACCTCCTTGATCACAAACTGGACAATCGAGTGGGTGGTTTGCTAATAAAAATTCCATAACGCCTTTTCTTGCTTTTTCAACAAATTCAGTGTTTGTTTTAATATTCATTCCATCCGCTACAGGCATTGCACAAGAAGCAACCGGTTTTGGGGATTTTTCAATCTCAACTAGGCACATTCTACAATTTCCTGCTATTGAAAGTTTTTCATGATAACAAAATCTTGGTATTTCAGCTCCAGCTTGTTCACATGCCTGCAAAACCGTTAAACCATCTTCTACTTCTAATTCGTTATTGTTAACTTTTATTTTGGGCATTATCTTTTT
>CACJZL010000005.1 GCA_902597865.1 uncultured Pelagibacteraceae bacterium
TGCAGAACAATTTTGGATTATGGTATTAAAGCCGTAATTGTATCTAACACCACAGATGGTAATCGTGATAGTTTGAAAAACCACAAGAAATTTCAAAAAGGAGGTCTTTCAGGAAAACCTTTGAATGAAATATCTAATAAATTGATAAACAATTTTTATAAAATATTAAATAATAAGATAGATATAATTGGTGTAGGAGGAGTGGACTCTGGTGAGACAGCTTATCAAAAGTTTTTACATGGAGCAAAGTTTGTGCAACTTTATACAGGTATGGTTTTTGAAGGCCCAAAAATTGTAAGTAAAATTTCAGATGAGTTGAATAATATTCTTGAAACTAATAATATAAAAAAATTAAGCGATATTGTTGGAAAAATTTAAAATATCGACTTGACTGACAATTAAACTACATTTATACCACGTTTACTATCATGACTAAAAAATGTGAACTTACTGGCAAAAGACCTTTAAAGGGTCATAAAGTTAGCCATGCAAATAACAAGGTAAAGAGAAGATTTTTACCTGGTATCAAAAAGGTAAATTTTAAAAGTGATATTTTAAACAAAAGCTTAAGACTAAATGTCTCAAATTCTGCTATGCGATCTATTGATAAAAAAGGTAGTTTTGATCAATTTATGAAAGAAGTTAAATCAAAGTATTTATCAGATAGACTTAAAAAAGTTAAAAAAAGTATTCTACAAAAATCCGCATAATGAATAAAGTTTTTCTAACCCTGTCTTTTTTTATGGGTTTGGTGGTTTTAGCATCAAACTACCTGGTTCAATTTCCAATAGAATATTACGGTTTAGAGCAATTGCTAACTTATGGTGCTTTTAGTTATCCTATAGCTTTTTTAATTACAGATTTAGCAAACAGATCATACGGAAAGATTGCAGCGAGAAAAATTGTATATTTTGGATTTGTAATTGGAATTAGTTTTACATTATTTTTTTCAACTAATTTTGATGATTTAATATCAGTTAGAATTGCTATTGGATCGGGATCAGCTTTTTTAGTTGCTCAACTTTTAGATGTACAAGTTTTCGATAAATTAAGAAAAAAGAAATGGTTTATTGCTCCATTAACATCATCTTTTGTTGGATCTACAGTTGATACCTTTTTATTCTTTTCAATTTCTTTTTATGCAACTGGTGTTCCTTGGATTACTTTATCTCTAGGTGATCTAGCAGTTAAAATATTTGTAGCTTTGGTAATGTTAATACCTTTCAGATTATTACTAGGCACTTTAAAGCCAGTTTAAGATTAAACTTTAGGCTCTTGTTGCGTCATGCAATGAATAGCACCAAATCCCCAAATAAGTTTTGAACAATCAATCCCAACAATTTTTTTGTTTTTAAAGAACTTTTTAAATATTTTAATCACTTTTAAATCGCACTCATCATTAAAAATTGGCAGCAAAACAATCTTATTACATATTAAAAAATTCATATAACTCGCAGGTACTCTAACTTTATCAAATGATATCGGTTTAGGCATTGGTATTTTTATTATTCTAAATTTTTTTCCATTTAAATTCTTGGCACTTTTTAAAATTCTAAGGTTTTTTTTCAAAATTTGATAATTTTCATCATTCTTATTGTTTTCGATCGCTGTCATAATAGTATTCTCTGAAACAAACCTACTTACATCATCAACATGTCCATGAGTATCATCTCCAATAATACCTTTATTAAGCCAAATGAAATTATTTACATTTAGTAACTTTGACAATACTCTTTCATATGTGAGTTTATCAATACCCGGATTTCTAAGTTGAATTTTGCTTAGGAGGCATTCTCTAGTTAACATAATAGAACCTTTACCATTAACGTCTATAGCTCCGCCCTCAAGTATAATTTTTTTATATCTATTTTTAATCTTTAATCTTGGTTCAATTTTTCTAATTTGAGTTTTTTTGTGGATAACAAGGTTAACTTTGTTATCTTTTTTAAAATTTTTATATTTTGACCATCCATTAAACTTGAAGTTTATAAATATTTTGCTTTTTGTTCTATTATTCACAAGATAAATAGGGCCAAAATCCCTAATCCATATCCTATCTGTTTGAATTTTAAGAAATCTAATATTTCTTAATTTTGCACTAAATAATTTAAGCATCCGTATTATTTTATTTTCTTTTTCATTTAATTTAATAATGAGATTAACCTTTTGTGTTTTTGAAATTATAGAAACTATTTCTGCTACTTTTTTTGGAATAGACTCGAAAAGGTCTGGCCAATCTTTTTTGTTATAAGGCCAAGTTATCCAAATAGATTCTTGTTTTTCCCACTCTGCGGGCATTCTATATCCAAGATTGGATAAATTGTTATTCATCTTTTGGATTATTCATCAACCCCCTGTAGGCATCAATTCTTCTATCTCTTAAAAATGGCCAGTGTTGTCTAACATTTTCAACTTTTTTAAAATCAATATCACAAATTAATATACCTTCATTCTTAGAGTTAAGTTTTGAAATAATATTTCCACTTGGATCAACAACAAAGGAATTACCCCAAAATTCGATTTTTCGTTTACCTTTTTTTTCCACTCCAACTCTATTTATTGCAGCAACAAAAATACCATTAGCTATTGCGTGGGACTTTTGAATTGTAATCCAAGACTCTAATTGTGATTTACCGAACCTCTTTTTTTCATTTGGGTGCCACCCAATAGCAGTTGGATAAAATATTAATTCAGCACCTTTCAAAGTTGTAAGTCTTGCTGCTTCAGGAAACCACTGGTCCCAGCAAATAAGCGAACCGATGTTTCCAAACTTTGTTTTTACTTTCTTAAATCCTAGATCTCCAGGTGTAAAATAAAATTTTTCATAATATCCAGGATCATCAGGAATATGCATTTTTCTATATTTAGAAACAATTTTACCCTTCTCGTTAATTGTTAAATTTGTGTTGTGGTACATTCCAGATATTTTTTTTTCAAATAATGATATGATAAGAATAATCTTTAATTCACGTGCGAGTTCACAAAAAATTTTAGATGTATCGCTGGGAATTCTTTCAGCTAATTTAAAGTTTGAATGATTTTCTGTTTTACAAAAATAGTTTGATAAAAATAGCTCAGGGACGCATATTATCTTCGCACCCTTTTTTTTTGCTTCTCTTATTTTTTTTATAGAGTTTTTCAAATTAAAATTTTTGTTATTTGAAATTTTAAGTTGAATTAAACCAATTTTGGTTTTTCTCGTCATTTTTGATATAGCTTTGTAAAATTCTTTCTCTCTCGATTTTTCCACTCTCCTCTGTGATAAGCATCACTAGCAATTAAAGGCAATACGCTAGTAGCTTCAGCGAAAACCATTTGCTCCTTTGTTATATCGACTTTTCCCCATGAACTAGCTTCTTTGAGAGTAGAGCTACTACATGCCCCATCTCTTGAGTCTGCTACGGTTATTTGAATTGCGTATTTGTGCATATCTACTTCTTTACCTAATAATTCAGCACAAATAACTGTGTCTTGAATGAAATTTTTTGGGACACCACCGCCTATCATAAATAGACCAGAATTTTTTGATTTAATTTTAATTTCTGTCAATTCTCTAAATTCTCTAATTGAGTCTATAGTGATGTGTTTATTTGGATTTTTTTCTTGATGCATAACTAATCCAAATCCAGCGCTAGAGTCAGTAAAAGCAGGGCAAAAAATAGGAACGTTATTATCAAAAGCTGTTTCTATTAATGAACCTTTTTTTTTTGAATTATCTTTTAAATATCTTCCCATCTCATATATAAATTCTCTAGAGGTGTATGTCTTTGGGGGTAATTTATCTGCTATTTCACATATAATTTTATCGCACATTTGCAATTCATCCTCATCAATATAAGTATCGTAAATCCTATCAATATAATTTTTTCTAAGTTCACTATCATCTTGAAATTGTGAACCTTGATAGTGTTTAAAACCCAAACCCTCAAAAAAATCCATGTCAACAATAGATGCGCCAGTAGCAACGATTGCATCTACCATGTTGTATTTAACCATATCTTTATAGATATTCATGCATCCAGCAGCAGATGTTGATCCTGCAAGTGTTAAAAAAATTGTGCAATTTTTATCTTTTAACATTTCATTAAAAATGCTTGCAGCGTTTCCTGTTTCTCTGGAGACAAAAGACATTTTTTGCATAGACGATATAATATCTCGAGAGTCAAAAGAGGTTATGTCAATGTGCTCTACAGGTTTGTTGAGAAAATTTTTTTTTGTATTATGTCCTAAATTTTTCTTTTCTGACATTTATGCGACTAGAGATCCTTTATTTTTATCTCTATCGTACATAGTCATTATTGGTTCATCCTCAACTTCATAAATTTCGTTAGAATAAAAGCCATTAAACTGAGTTCTAAAAGTTAATCCATAAGCTCCTAGTTGACCAAGTTCTATGAAATCATTCTCTTTAATATTGTTAGGTAAAATAAAAGGTCCTTTCATATAATCAAGGCTATCACAAGTTGGTCCATAAAAATCAAAAGCAGTCATTTTTTTTGAAATCATTCTTCCATTTGTAATAATCCTTGAGGGGTAAACTATATTTGGAACTCCACCGTCAAATAAAGTTCCATAAGTTCCATCATTTATATAAAGCTTCTGTTTTTTTCTTAAATTCACTTTTACTATAGTTGATCCTGACTCTGCGACCAACGCTCTTCCTGGCTCACAAATTATTTCGGGCATTTTATTTAACTTCAACTTTTCAAGAGCTGTTTTTATCTCGTTAAAATAACTATCCAAAGATTGCGGAATTAGATCTGGATAGATAGTTGGAAATCCACCTCCAATATTTATTACATCTGGAATAATTTTTGTTTTTTTAATTATATTTCCGATTTCAGCAATACCCTTAGCATATGAAATAGGATGCATACATTGCGAACCAACATGAAAACTTAAACCAATTTTTTTTGCATATTGTTTAGTTAATCTTAATAACCCGATTGCTTCAGAACTTAATGCACCAAATTTTTTTGATAAATCAATCTCAGCATGTTCATTAGAAACAGCCACTCTTACATACAACTCAAGATCCTTAGCTTGTTCTGTGGACTCGATTATTTTGATTAATTCTTCTTTAGTATCTAATGAAAAACTTTTAACATTATACTTAAAATATGCATCTCTAATACTTTCTCTACTTTTTACAGTATGCATATAAGAACATTCTAAATCTTTGTTGATCTTTTTAATCATCTCTATCTCTTTTAATGAAGCAACATCAAAATTCTTTATTCCTGACTCTATAAGAGTTTTGACTACGAAAGGATGTGGATTAGTTTTAACCGCATATAAGATTTTGCCCGGGAAATTTTGTAAAAAAACTTCGGTAGCTTTTTTTATCGATTTTTTTCTGATGCAGTAAACTGGATCAGAAGGTTTGATTACATTAATAAGTTCATCAACCGTTTTAAATTTTTTCATTTTTTTAGCTCCGTAAAAAAAAATTTAACAAAAAAAATCTGCATAATAGCTATGCAAATTTCATTAAATTGAGCATTTAAGGGATTCTTCACCTGGTGTAAAGAAAATAATTGAGAAAAATTAATGTTTACCAAGCTATTGAAATTTTAAAAATAAACTCCATATGGATAGATATGAACATCCAAAAAGTAAAAAATATAAGCCAATTTGACGATAAATCTCTCCTAATTGTGGATGACGATAATCCTTTCAGAGAGCGATTAGCTAGGGCTATGGAAAAGAAGGGATTTAAAGTTTCACAAGCTGAAGGTGTAAAAAAAGGAATTGATGCTGTAAAAACAAATAAACCTGCATTTGCTGTAGTGGACTTAAGGCTTGGTGATGGTAACGGATTGGAAGTTGTAAAAGAAATTCAAAATTCTAATGCAGATAGTAGAATTGTGATGTTAACGGGCTATGGGAATATTCCAACAGCTGTTGCAGCAATCAAACAAGGTGCAATTGACTATCTTGCAAAACCTGCTGATGCTGATGACGTTGAAAAAGCACTTTTAGCAGATCCAAATAAAAAAGCTGATCCACCAGATAACCCTATGTCTGCAGATAGGGTTAAGTGGGAACATATTCACAGGGTATTTGAATTATGTAATAGAAATGTTTCTGAAACAGCTAGAAGACTAAAAATGCATCGTAGAACTCTTCAGAGAATTTTATCAAAAAGATCGCCTAGATAAACTTTTTAAAAAAATCGACTTTTGTAGAGATTATAACTAATAGAAAGATTTTAAATAATTCTGCAAGTAAAAAAGGTTTTGCTCCTAGATTAAAAATTGGTTTATCCCAACCAATTAAAATTCCTAACCAAAGAAGCCCCAATACATAAATTGGCAGAACTGAGAAAAAAATCTTAATAAAGTTTAAAAAGTAGTTTTTATTATAATTAAATTTTCCAGCTACATAAACTGCTATTATAAAACCTAAAAGATATCCCATCGTTGGACCTGTAAAATAAATCATACCAACACCTTTTTCTGGAGAATTAGAAAATACTGGTATTCCAAGAATGCCTTCAATTAAATAAAGCGCAACTGTAGCTAAACCCAATTTGTAACCAAAACACATTCCTAAAAATATTACAACGAATGTCTGCATCGTCATTGGAACTGGGTAAAACGGTATTTTTACTTTTGCTGAAATCGTTAACAAAATTGTTCCTAAAAAAACAATAATAACGTTTTTAATTACTTTATTATTTTGAATTAGTTTAACAGTTTCCATAATTTTACAATATATTAATTTAAGTTTTTAATCTAGTTATTTGTTAAATTAACAAAAACGTCCTCTAAATCTGGGTCCTCAGATTTAATATCCTTAATCATTATTCCTTGATTTTCTAATAACTTGATTATTTTTTGTATATTAAATTCTTGTTTATTATATTCTATCTTAAATTCTGAATCTGTATTGGTTAAAATATTAAAATCTTTATTGTTCATATCATCCAAAATTATTCTCTTGTTAATTTCAAATTTAAGGGTTTTTGTTTGAATCTTATTTAACATATTTTCGGTTGTGTCTAATGCTATAAGATTACCTTTGTGAATTATACCTACTCTATCGCACAATTCTTCAGCCTCTTGGAGATAGTGTGTAGTCAAAATGATTGTTACTCCCAGCTTTCTAAGTGATCTAATATTTTCCCACAAATTTTTTCTCAGTTCGACATCAACACCTGCGGTTGGTTCATCTAGTATAATTATAGGTGGTTTATGAACTAAAGCTTTTGCTATCAATAATCTTCTTTTCATACCACCTGATAAATTTCTTGTATAACTATTTGATTTATCTTTTAAGGCGACTAGATCAAGTATGGTATCTGTAATCCTATCTTTTTTTTTAACGCCAAACAAACCAGCTTGGAGATCCAATAGTTTTTTTGGAGTAAAGAAAGGGTCAACGCTTATTTCTTGAGGAACAATCCCTAGCGAAACTCTAACTTGGCGTGGATTTTTATCTAAATCAAATCCCCAGACAATTACTTCACCTGAGGTTTTATCTGTAACACCTGCAAGAATATTTATAAAAGTACTTTTTCCTGCTCCATTTGGACCAAGAAGACCTAAAATTTCTCCTTCTTTCACCTCTAAGTTTAAATCCTTAAGTGCATGGATATTCTTTCGATAAATTTTATTTAATTTTTTAACAGAAAGTACGTTTTTTTTACTCATTTAGATTTATAGGCTTATAACATTAAGGTAAATTAATAATAATTTAATAAATGGCTGAATTAAATAAAAAAAAACATTTTTATCTTATTGATGGTTCTGGGTATATTTTTCGAGCATATTATGCTCTTCCTCCTCTATCTAGAAAGTCAGATGGGTTACCAACAGGTGCTGTTGCAGGATTTTGCAATATGCTTTTTAAATTGTTAGAGGATGCAAAATCAAAAGAAAATAAAGAGAAACCAACTCACTTCGTGGTTATTTTTGACTCTGCTAGAAAAAATTTCAGAAACGATATTTATGAGGACTATAAAGCGAATAGATCAGACGCACCCGATGATTTGATACCTCAGTTTGAATATATTCGAAAATCTGTAGAGGCTTTTAATATTCCTGCTGTTGAAATGATTAACTATGAAGCCGACGATTTAATTGCAACTTATTCAAAACAAATTACTAAACTTGGGTCTGATGTAACCATTGTTTCATCAGATAAGGATTTAATGCAGCTCCATGACAAAAAAGTAAGAATTTATGATCCTATGAAAAATAAATTTATCAAGAAAGAGGATGTAATTGCTAAATTTGGAGTTACTTCAGATAAGGTTATTGATGTTCAATCTTTAGCTGGTGATTCAAGTGATAACGTGCCAGGTGTTCCTGGCATTGGAGTAAAAACAGCAGCAGAATTAATAAATAAATTTGGAAGTTTAGAAGAACTTCTAAAAAATGCTGAAACAATAAAGCAAAATAAAAGACGAGAAACAATTATTGAAAATAAAGATAAAGCATTAATAAGTAAGAAACTAGTAACCTTAAAAAATGATGTACCTGTCAAAAATAAATTAGATGATTTTTTATTGAAGGAAATTGACAAAAAAAAACTCTTCAATTTTTTAAGAGATATGGAGTTTAATAGACTGCTAAGTTCAGCGATCTCAACATATGGAGAAATTGATTTTGAAAATGAAAATAAAGAACAAACGCAAAAGACAAAAGATAATCTCTCAAAATCAAACTATAATTTGATAAAGAACGAGAACGAATTAAAAAAATTAATACACAAAATAGAGGAAGTCGGAGAACTTGCTATTGATACAGAAACAAACTCTCTTAACCCGCACCTTGCTAAATTAGTTGGTATATCTATATCTTTTAAAATAGGTGAAGCTTATTATGTTCCTTTAAATCATTCTAATGGGAAAAATTTGGATGAAAAAAATATACTTAAAATTTTAAAGCCATTATTAGAAGATAAAACCATTAAAAAAATCGGTCAAAATATAAAATTTGATTACATAATTTTTTATCATAGAGGCATAGAAATGAAATTTTTGGAAGACACAATGTTGATGTCTTACGTTTTAGATGCTGGAAAAAATAAACATAACATGGATGAATTATCAAAAATACATTTAGATCATCAAACAATATCTTATAAAGACTTGGTAGGAATTGGAAAAAAACAAATAACCTTTGATGATGTAGATATTGATCAAGCAAAAGATTATGCAGCCGAAGATGCCGATGTTACTTATAGGTTATACAAAAAGTTTTTGAAAGATATCAAAGAAGAAAAATTAGTAAATATTTACGAGTCTTTTGAAAAACCAATGATTGAAATTTTGGCTAAAATGGAAATCAGTGGAATAAAATTGGACAAAGATTTCTTATTAAAACTTTCAAAAAAATTTGAAAAAAAAATAACTGAATTAGAAAAAGACATTTTCAAAATATCTAAAAAGAAATTTAAAATTGGTTCAACAAAACAGCTCGGTGAAATAATGTACAATGATTTAAAAATTTCAGCATTAAAAAAAACAAAAAAAGGAAGCTTTGCCACGAGTGCCAGTGTTTTGGAAGATCTGGCATTTAAAGGACATGAATTACCTAAGTTAGTCTTAGAATGGAGGCAAATTTCAAAGCTTCAGAATACATATTCAGACTCACTTCCAGAATTTATCAATCCTGTATCAAAAAGAGTTCATACATCTTTTTTGTTGGCAGCTACAACAACTGGAAGGTTAGCATCAAGTGATCCAAATTTACAAAATATTCCAATTAAGTCTGAAGATGGAAAAGAAATAAGAAAAGCCTTTATTTCAGAAAAAGGAAATTCACTTTTATCTGCTGATTATAATCAAATTGAAATGAGAATACTTTCTGATTTAGCAGATGTGAAAGAATTAAAAAAAGCGTTCAATAATAATGAAGATATTCATTCTTTAACAGCTAGCCAAATTTTTAACGTAGAAATTAATAAAGTCACTAAAGAGATGAGGAGAAAAGCAAAGGCAATTAATTTTGGTATTATCTATGGTATTTCACAGTATGGACTAGCTAAACAAATTTCTGTTTCAACAGCTGATGCTGAAATTTTTCTAAAGGCGTATTTTAAAAAATTCCCTGAGATAAAAGACTACATGTCGTCCACAATAAAACATTGTAGAAGGAGTGGATTTGTTAACAATATTTTTGGGAGAAAAACACACATTATAGGTATTAATGATAAGAATTTTAATATTAGAAACTTTCAAGAAAGGGCAGCGATTAACGCACCAATACAAGGGTCAGCATCAGAATTAATGCGAATAGCGATGATAAGAATTTTTAATAAACTTAATGATGATATAAAATTTAAAACAAAATTATTATTGCAAATTCACGATGAACTAATATTTGAAATACCTAATAACGAACTAGATAGAATCAAAAAACTAATTAAAACAGAAATGACCAGTGTTAAATCAAGTGAGCATCACACTTTCTCTATACCTATTCTAGTAGATGTAAATATTGGGGATAATTGGGGTATGTTGCATTAAATATTAGTGTATTGTCTAAATTGGGACAATTTAGTATTTTTATATTAGGCTATGACACAAACAATTGCACTAATAGATGATGACAGAAATATTCTTACCAGCTTAAGTATTGCCTTAGAAAAAGAAGGTTTTAAAGTCCAAACTTATTTAGATGGAGAGAGTGCGCTTATAGGATTGACAAGAACACCTCCAGACTTAGCAATTGTTGATATTAAAATGCCTAAAATGGATGGTGAAGAGTTGCTTAAAAAATTAAGAAAAAAAAGTTCATTACCAGTAATTTTTTTAACCTCAAAAGATGAGGAAGTAGATGAACTTTTAGGTTTAAAGTTAGGGGCAGATGACTTTGTAAAAAAATCTGGTGGTTTTTCAATAAAAGTTTTAGTTGAGAGAATTAGGGTCCAACTTAGAAAGAAAAATATTAGTGTAGATGATAGTAAAAACATTATTACTCATGGCAAACTCAAATTAGATCCCTCACAACTTGAGTGTGAATGGGACGGAAAACAGTTGCCAGATAAATTGACAACAACAGAATTTTTAATCGTTCAAGAACTTGCTAAAAGACCCGGGATAATTAAAGAGAGAGCACAATTGATGGATATTGCGTATAGAGAAGATACTGATATCGAAGATAGAACTATTGATAGTCACGTTAAAAGAATTAGAAAAAAATTTAAAAAAATTGACTCGAGTTTTTCCGCAATAGAAACAAGGTATGGAAGTGGCTATAGGTGGAATGTTAATTAATGTTTTCTTCACTCATCAAAAACCTCTCTATTCTTAAAAAATTTTTATTCATCAATCTTTTAATCTTTATATTTATTGGTACATTAACCATAATCTACCTTAATTACGTTCAACCAAACTTAATTAAAAAAAAAACTTCTCTCCAAATTGAAGTTATAAATAATACAATTAATAATCTTAATAGACTAAATATTGAATTTGAAAAAAACGAGGTAAAAAAATTTTTATTATCGACAAGATTTTTATTTCAAAATCTTGATAGGGTTATTTTTTTTAATGAGTCATTTGAGATTTTAGCAGACACAGATACACTCGATCTTGACCCAAGATCCTTTTCATCAAGAATTGAAATAGTTGAATTTGATTTACAAAATAATCAAGATAAAGAAAAATCTACAGATGAATTAATTAATTCAGAAAAAAAGAGTGAATTTAAAGAAACACTTCAGGAATATTCAATATCGGATGATTATGGTAAGCCTGTTACTTTTACAAATGAAACTTATAATAAATTTAAATTATCAACGATAAAGAATGTTTTGATTGATGATGAAAATGTAGGGTATATTCTGATATCTCAAAACGCCAATGATGTAAAAACAGCAATCAATGAAAGAAAAACTTTTGTAATTCGTACAGCAATATTAATCGCAGTTGTAATCTTTATTTTTTCATTGGTGTTAAATAGATATTTTTTAAAACCAATTAAAAATCTCGTAAATTACACTGAAAATATTAAAGAAAAGAGTAAAAAGAAAATAGATATTAAAAGTTTAATAAAACGAAATGATGAACTGGGAACTTTGTCACTATCTTTAGATGAAATGACAAATGAATTACAAAAACGAGTAAACACAGCTGAAAACTTCTCCACAGATTTAGTTCATGAAATTAGAAATCCTTTAGCTTCACTTAAAAGTGCATCTGAATTATTAGAAGTTACCAACAGCAACCCTGAAAAGGAAAAATTAACAAAAATTTTGACTCACGATGTAGAGAGAATTGAAAGATTAATAACTGATTATTCCCAGATGCTTAAAGATGAAGTTGCGATCACAAGGGAAAGCATGAAAATTTTAGACTTAAAAAAAATTGCTGACTCAGTTGTTGATGACTTTAATGCCATATACAATTCAAAACGGGGTATTAATATAGATTTACAGTTTAAAAATTCTGGCGAAAAATTTAATATTAAAGGTATCGAAAATAGGATTGAACAAGTCTTAGCAAACCTTCTCGAAAATTCTATTTCATTTAGCAAAGATAATCAGAATATTGTAGTTAAACTCTCTGAGAAAAAAGATGGAAAAATTTCTCTCAGTGTAATTGATGAAGGAATTGGGTTTAAAGAAAAAAATACGGATAAGATCTTTAAAAGATTTTATAGCAACAGACCGGATAAATTTGGTGAACACTCTGGATTAGGATTGAATATTGTTAAAAATCTAGTTGATCTTCATGGAGGTCAAGTAATCGCATCTAATAATGTTAATAAAAAGGGAGCAAAAGTAGAAATTATTTTTCCAAAATTAAATTGATATATTGAATAAATTATTCTTTAATGTAAAAGATTTGCAAAAATGAGTGATTATAAAGTAAAAGACATAAACTTAGCTGAGTTCGGTAGAAAAGAAATCTCTCTTGCGGAGACTGAAATGCCTGGACTTATGGCATTAAGAAAAGAATACAAAGGAAAGTCTCCTTTAAAAGGAGCTAGAATTTTAGGTTGTCTGCACATGACAATTCAAACCGCTGTGCTTATTGAGACATTAGTAGCTCTTGGTGCAGAGTGTAGATGGTCATCATGCAATATTTTTTCAACACAAGATCATGCGGCTGCAGCGATAGCAAAAGCTGGAATACCCGTGTTTGCTTGGAAAGGTGAAACAGAGGAAGAGTATTGGTGGTGTGTGAAGCAAACAATCGAGGGTAAAAAAGATTGGAAACCAAACATGATTTTAGATGATGGTGGTGATTTAACAGCTCTAATGCATAAAGATTATAAACATTTAATGAAAGATGTTAAAGGTCTGTCAGAAGAGACAACGACAGGTGTTTTAGCATTAAAAAAAATGGAGAGCGAAGGGACATTATTAGTGCCGGCCATAAATGTTAATGACTCAGTGACAAAATCAAAATTTGATAATTTATATGGGTGTAGGGAAAGTTTAGTCGACGGAATTAAAAGAGCTACAGATGTGATGATGTCAGGTAAAGTTGCAATTGTTGCAGGATTTGGTGATGTGGGCAAAGGTAGCGCAGCATCATTGAGGCAATCTGGAGCAAGAGTTATGATCACTGAGACTGATCCAATATGCGCCTTACAAGCAGCGATGGAAGGTTATGAAGTGGTCTTAATGGATGAAATGATTAAAGAGGCGGACATAGTGGTAACCGCGACTGGAAATAAAGATATTATAACAGCAGATCACATGAGAGAAATGAAGGATAGAGCGATACTATGTAATATTGGACACTTTGATAATGAAATTCAGGTTGAAGCATTAAAAAATTATAAATGGGATGAAATTAAACCACAAGTGCACGAGATAGAATTACCAAGTAAAAAAAGGATTATTCTTTTAGCTGAAGGCAGGCTTGTTAATCTTGGATGTGCAACAGGTCACCCAAGTTTTGTAATGAGTGCATCTTTTACAAATCAAGTAACTGCTCAAATAGAACTTTGGAATAATTCTTCTAAATATGAAAAAAAGGTTTATGTTTTACCAAAACATCTTGATGAAAAAGTAGCTATGTTACACTTAGATAAAGTGGGCGCAAAGTTAACAAAACTGTCAAAAGAACAGGCCGATTACATAAGCGTAAAACAAGAAGGACCATATAAGCCAGATGCTTACCGCTACTAATCGTAGCAATATAAAAATTTCTAAAGAAATTGAGTTAAAAAGATTTTCTGAGAAAACTTCTAAATTTATTAAAAAATTTAAAACAATTTTTTTATATGGTGAACTTGGAGTCGGTAAAACTACATTTGTTAAATATTTAATCAACAATTTACAAAAAAAGGAAAAAACCAGGATTACGGAAATACCTAGCCCAACATTTAATATAGTTTATGAGTACCGTATCAAGAAAAAAAGAATACAACATTTTGACTTGTATAGATTAAAAAAGAGGAAAGAATGTCTAAATATAGGTCTTTTTGAGGATGACGATGTGATTTCAATTATTGAATGGCCAGAAAAAGTTCACTTTAAACCAAAAAAAAGGATAGAAATTTATTTCAAATATTTTGATAATTATAATTCGAGGCTATTAAAAATTAAATTTTTTGGAAAAAATGAAGCTTAACAATAAAAAAGTAACTAAATTGGAAGGGGATGCTTCAGAACGAGAATTTTATAGATCAAAAAATTCCATAATAATTTTTTCCAAAAAAAATAAAAAAAAAAATTTATTGATCTATGATGCAATAAATAGAATACTTAATTCAAGCGGTATTAAAGCACCAAGATTATTAAAAAACAATTACAAAAAAAATTTAATAGAAGTGAACGATTTGGGAGATGTTACACTGCTCAAACTTCTCAAAAATAGAAAAAACAAAAAAAAAATTTTTATGAAAGTATTAGATTTATTATTTAAAGTTCAAAAAATAAAAAAATTTTATAATAAGGATTTTACAGGTAGAAACTATAAGATGGCAAGATATTCAAAAGGTAAACTTTTGAGAGAGGCCTATTTGTTTATCGAATGGTATCTTCCTCGAAAACTTAGGAAGAAAAAATTAAATCAATTTAAAAAAAGATTTAAGAACATTTTTTTAAGATTATCAAAGGCAATTAAATTACCTGATGATGTTTTTGTGCATAGAGACTTTCATGTTTCAAATATAATGCTTAAGCAAAAAAAATTTCATTTAATAGATAGTCAAGATGCAGTCATTGGAAACCCAGCTTATGATCTTGCCTCACTAATTGATGATGTAAGACTTAAAACCTCAAATAGTTTAAAAGAAGAAATGTTCAATCATTTTACAAAAAAATACTTAAATAAAGATCTTAAAAAATTTGAAAATGATTTTTTAATTTTATCTGTATTAAGAAACTTTAAAATTCTTGGAATTTTTTCAAGACTTGCAAAAAGAGATGATAAAAACGGATATCTTAAATATATTCCTTATACATGGAGTCTTATTAAATTAAGAACTAAAAATAGAAAAGTATTTGATGAGTTAAGGTTAATTTTGAATAACAATAAATTAATATAAAATTTAATTGTATGAAAAAAATTGAGGTTGCGGTGATATTAGGTGCTGGTTTTGGAAAAAGATTATCTCCAATTACAAACGAAATTCCAAAACCTCTTGTTGAAATTGGAAATGAAACTATACTAGAAAAGACTATTAAACTTGTAAAAAAATTAAATCTCAAAAAAATTCTGATAAACACCCATTACAAACGAGACCAGCTTAAAAATTTTATTGGAAAAAAAAACTTTGATATTGATATAGAATTATTTGAGGAAGTCCCTGAAATTCTCAATACTGGCGGAGGAATTTTAAATATGATCATGGAAAACAAAAATGAATATTTTTTAACTTTTAATCCAGATACTTTATGGAATGAAAATTATATTGATGAAATCTTAGAAATGGAAAATCAGTTTTTAAACTCAAATTCAAAAAATATTTTATTAGTGGTAAGTAAAGATAAAAGCTTCGATCAAAATTTGATTGGAGACTTTAATCTTGAAGGGGACAAGCTTAATAAAACAAAGCCTTTAAATTTTATTTACACAGGATGTCAGATATTAGAAAAGAAAATATTTAAAAAATTTAATAATAAATCTTTCCCAATGTCTGAGGTGTGGAATGATTTATTATCAAGAAATGAATTGATGGGTTTTGAAAGTAAAGTGAACTTTAAACATGTCACTAATTTCGATATTTATAATAGACTTTTAAAAAGCAACTAAATTTTTGGCTCTTTCTTGATCAAGATATGTTACAGACGAAATTTGAAGTTTGTCCTCAAAAATTATTAAAAGAGGATTTGCGGTTGGTATTTCCATTTTAGCAATTTCCCTCTCATTAATTTTAAAAAGATACTTGCATAGAGCTCTTAAAGAATTTCCATGCGCTGAGATGCATACACCTTTACCATTTTGAAGATCTTTTAAGATCAATTCATTATAACAATCCACTACCCGTTTATGTGTATCTTTTAAAGACTCGGTATCTGGAATATCAGACACTGGAATTTCCTTATAGGTTTCTATATTGAGCGGATGGTAGGGGCTTTTCCTATCTAAAGCTCCAGGTTTGACATCCCATGATCTTCTAAATTGATGGATTTTCTCCTCTCCATATTTTTTTTTCATGTCTTCTTTATTTAAACCTGTAAGCTCTCCATAATGTCTTTCATTTAATTGCCATTTTCTAGTAATTAAGTTTTCATCTTCATTTAATTCTTTCATTATAATTTTAAGAGTATCATTTGCCCTTTTTTGGAAGGAGCTATAAAAAGAATCAAGTTTAATTTTTTTCCCTCTTATTAATTCACCAGCTTTTTTAGCCTCAGCTCTACCTTTATCTGTTAATCCGACATCGACCCAACCAGTAAATCTTTTTTGTTGGTTCCACTCACTTTGTCCATGCCTTATAAGAATAAGATGTTTCATCGAAATATTTGATATATTAATTAATAAATAAAATAAATAAAATTAATGAAAATTTTTACTAATAATCTTCAATTAATTTTCAAATTATCTAATATTTGTTTAATAATTTTATATCTATATCCAGGAAGTATATTAGGTTTCTTTTTATATAATGATTTTAGTAATCAACCTAAAATCACAGGAGATTTATTTCAAATATCCTCAAATCACATTTACGCTTTTTCTCTAATTTCAATTCTTGGTCTTTTCGCTTTTAAAACAAAAAAAAGATTATTTGCGTATTTGGTTTGTTTATCCATAGTCCTTGAACTTTTCCATTTGGTTATACCAAATCGCAGCTTTCAAATAGGTGATCTTAATGGTAACTTGTTGGGTGTAATAATACCCTTTTTGATTTATAAAGTTTATGAAATCTTTTTTCAAACCAAAAGAAAATAATATTATATATTTAATTTTTTTTATAATTTTTTTTTTAAAAACTAATTCATTTTCAGAGGAAATAACAGGGTATGCAAAAGTAATAGACGGTGACACGATTAGAATAAAGGGAAATAAAATTAGACTTTACGGTATAGATGCACCCGAAAACAATCAAATATGTTCTAAGCCTTGGTTAAGTCTTAATATAATCACTTTTAATAAAGATTACGAGTGTGGGCTCAAAACTACTAATTTATTAAAAAAGTTTATTAAAAACGAAAAATTGGTATGTGAAAAGAAATCTATGGATAGATATAATAGAGTTGTTGCTATTTGTTTTAAGAAAAGACGGGATATTAATTCTTGGCTAGTAAGGAATGGTTTAGCTGTTGCTTACACTAAATATTCAAAAAAATATATTATAAATGAAAATGATGCAAAAAAAGAAAAAAAAGGTTTGTGGGCAGGAAATTTTGAAATGCCTTGGGAATGGAGAAAAAAACGTAAATAAATTATAAATAAAGAGTGATTCGTTTTAAATTTTTTTTATCTTTATCAATTTTTTTATTTTTGCTGAGCTGTTCATCTATTCCAAAAAATACCTCAAGTAGTTGCTCAATATTTTCTGAAAGATATTTTTGGTATAAGCATGCAAAAAAGACTGAAGAAAAATGGGGAACACCTATGTACATACAACTTGCATTTATTAAATTTGAGTCAGATTTCCATTGGCTTGCAAAACCTAAACGACAAAAACTTTTTAAAATAATTCCTTTTAAAAGACCCTCAAGTTCATTTGGATATTCTCAGGCTGTAAAAGGAACATGGAAACAATATAAGGAGGAACAGAATAAACCATTAGCTCTTAGAACAAGATTTAAGGATAGCGTTGATTTTATTGGCTGGTATACAAATAAATCATCAAAACTTCTAAAGATTCCTAAAAACGATGCATTCAAACAATATATTGCATATCACGAAGGATGGGGAAATTATAAAAATTATAAAAAAAATGAGAAGGTAATTTCTTATGCCAAAAAAGTAAAAAAGTACTCAGATCAATATAAAACTCAACTTATAAAATGTAAAAAAAAGCTTAACAGAAAAAAATTTATTGTTTATTGATTAAGTTCTTTTTCTAACTCTTTTTCAATATGATTTATACTTTTTGTATTCTTTCCTAATAACAAATAAATTATTGGAACTACATAAAGTGTAAAAAAGGTCGAAAATATCATTCCAGCAAATATAGTAATACCAACAGATAATCTGCTCGCCTCACCTGGGCCACTACTTATTACCAATGGTAGAACTCCAATAATGGTAGATATAGAAGTCATTAAGATTGGTCTTAATCTTAGTGCTGACGATTCCAAAATTGCGGTTAATTGATTTTTCCCTTCATCTCTTAACTGATTTGCAAATTCAACAATTAATATTCCGTTTTTTGTTGCTAATCCAATTAGTATTATTAAAGCAACCTGACTATAAACATTAATTGAGCTGCCGACGAGCAGTAGACCTATTATTCCACCAAATATTGCTAGCGGCACTGTTAACATTATAGTGAATGGATGGATAAAACTCTCAAACTGAGCAGCCATCACAAGATATGCTGTCACTAACGCCAAAAAGAATATTACATAGATCTGAAAACTTATTTCTTTTAGTTGCTCACTCTCCCCCTTGAAATCAATTCTGGCATCAGGTGTATTTTCTTGAACAACTTTTTCTAAAAAAGATAACGCATTCTGAAGAGTATAATCTCCTACAATATTTGCAGAAATGGTAACAGCTTTTTGTCTATTATATCTTGATAGAAATGGAGCAGTTCCTCTTTCATTAATTGTCACTAAATTTGATAAAGCAATTAATTGACCGGAGTTTTTTGATCTAACATAAACTTTATTTAAACTTGAGGGTTCATTTCTATTTTTAATATCTCCCTGTAAGATAATTGAATATTCCTTACCATCCTTTGTAAATTTTGTGACACTTCTTGAGCCAAAAATAGTTTCAATTGTTCGACCTATTTCTGAAGTGGATACGCCAAGATCTGATGCTTTCTTTTGATCTATCTTTACATTTATAATTGGTTTATTTAATTCAAAATCGTCTTCGATATTAGCTAAATTATTATTTTTTCTTGCTTCTCTTTTAATAATCTCTTTCCACTCAATAAGTTCATCATAGGTATTCCCTAATATTACAAATTGGACTGGTTTCTCTACACCCCCAGTTCTTATTCCCTGGGGCATCACTGGGAACGATAAAACACCTGGAACTTTTGAAATTTCTCTAAAAGACTCCATCATTATTCTGTTACCTTTTCTGTCTCTTTTTTTCCAATCTTCCAATAATACAATTATAAAAGCTGAATTTACTTGTTTGCTACTTTTTCCAAAACCTGGCACTCTTAAAATAAGTCTTCTGTATTCACCTTGCCCTACTTTTGGCAATAACAATTTTTCTATATCCTGAGTTTTAGAGGAAGTGAATTCAAATCCTGAACTTTGAGGAGCCTTCACTATTACAAAGAACGCTCCTCTATCTTCTTTTGGTATAAGTTGTTTAGGAATATAAATGAATAAACCAATACATAAAATTAAAATTGATATTAAAAAAGTGATTATGCTTTTTTTCTTTAGTATCCAATATTTAAGCGTGTAAATGTAAAAATCTTTAAAATCATTTAATTTTTTTTCAAACTTTAAAGTAAATTTATTTCTTTTGGACTTTGCGTCTAGAACTTTACTTGCAATCATTGGGCTTAAAGATAATGCCACAAAACTTGATATAATCACCGCAAAACTTAAAGTAACAGCAGTTTCAGCATACAATACTCCAGCTAAACCCTCTATAAAAATCAAAGGTATGAATACAGCGACAAGAACTAAAGTGGTTGCTATAATTGCAAAAGACACTTGTCTTGATCCTTTATATGCAGCAACCAAAGAACTCTCACCTTTCTCAACTCTTCTGTATATATTTTCCAACATAACAATTGCATCGTCCACCACAATACCTATTGCAAGCACTAATGCCATAAGAGTGAAGAGATTTATTGAAAAATCAAAAAAATAAATTGCTAAAAATGTTGATATTAAAGAGACTGGTAGAGCTACAATTGGTACTATTAAAGCCCTAATGTTACCTAAAAAAAGATAAATAATTAGTGTGACCAAAATTAGTGCCACAAATAATGTTTTGTACACCTCTTTAATTGCATTTGAGACATAATTCGATCTATCAAAAGAAACCTCTAATGTAGATCCATCAGGTATAGAACTTTGTATTTCTTTAATTTTCTTTTTTACTGCTGTAGCTACCGCGATTGTGTTTGCATCTGAGTTTTGATAAATACCAATACCTACAACTTTTTTTCCATTTCCTTTGAAAAGTGTTCTTGTAGAGACTGGACCAAATTCAATCCTAGAAACATCTTCCAAAGTTGTTACAGAACCGTCAATTGCCCTCTTCAAAGGTAGTTTTTTATAAGAATCTAAATTTTCGTAAGCGTTTTCAAGTTTAATTGAAAGATCTACATCTTTTGACTCTATTCGACCTGCAGGAAATTCTAAGTTTTCTGAATTTAAAACTTTTTCAACATCTTGAGTTGTTAAATTTCTAGCAGCTAGCGATAGAGGATCTAACCAAACTCTCACAGAGAGCTCTCTTTCACCACCTAATCTCACACGTCCTACTCCTTCTACAGTTGAGAAATAATCTACCAAATATCGATCAGCAAAATCAGTGAGTTCCAAATCACTCATAAAATCTGAGCTAAAACTCAACCACATAGTAGTTCTAAAACCCGCAGATTGTTTGAAAATTTCTGGAGCACTGGCCTCTTTTGGTAAATTATCCACTACTCTTGAGATTGCACTTCTCACATCGTTAGCAACATCGTCAATATCAAGGTTATCTTTGAAGGTCATATCAATTCTTGACCTTTCATCTTCGCTCATAGAGTCAATTGAAACGAGACCAGGGGTGCCTCCGATAAAATCCTCAATCTTTTGTGTAATCTGAGTGTCAATAACCTGAGCTGAAGCTCCTTTGTAATCAGTTTGAACTGATACTACCGGTCGGTCAATGTCTGGTAATTCATTAGTTGGTATTTCAAAAAAAACTAAAATACCAAACATAACCATGACTATACTCATCACCATTGAGACGACTGGGCGTTTGATTGATAAGTCTGTTAAGAACATCTTTTAATTAATGATTTTAATTTTGATTTTATCTCTTACTTTTGAAATACCCTCTTTAACTATTTTATCGCCCTCGGACAAACCATTGAGAATAGAAACTTTCCCATAATTTCTTTTTCCAATTTTGACTTCAATTTTTTCAATAGTATTGTCTTCCAATACTTTATAAGCAAAAGCTGTATCACCCTGAATTAATAAAGAGTTTTCTGGAACTCCTATTTCTTGAGTTTTGTTATAAATAATTTGTATATCTAAAAGCATTCCTGGGACCAATTCTAAATTCTTGTTATCCACTGTGATACTTGCAAGAACTGATCTTGTGCTAGGATCAACACGAGAACTAACAGAGTCTATTCTACCATAAAATATTTTATCAAAAGCATCTGATTTAACCTCAGCAATAAGGCCTGGTCTTAAAATCTTTAGATAAATCTCAGGAACCTTGATATTTAAAATTATTGATGAGGTGTCATCTAAAGTGAGAATAAAAGATTCTGTTCCCAAAACACCTTGAGCAATTTCTCTTTTGCCCAAAACACCTTTAAAAGGTGCGATGATAACTTCATCTTTTGTTCTTAATAAAACTTCACCCTCATTAAATACTTTTCCAATAAGGATTTTTTCATCAAGTATTTCGCTTTTTTTTACTCTAAAATTTTTATTTTTTTTTGATAGCGCAGTTCCAAATGTTTCAATGCTATCAAAAAAATCAGATGATTGAACAACTTCAACAATTACTCCTGGTGGTGGATATTTTGAAAATTTTTTTTGAAAGTGTTTTCCAACAAAATGCCTTGCTATAATCACTGAAGCAATGACAATTGCCAATATTATTAAAAATATAGTAATTTTTTTTGAAGTTTTCATGCTGGATATTTACCATATTCACTCCAAGAACCATCATAAATTTTTGGAATATAATCATTATTTACCATTTTATAGGCATAAGCAAGGACTGAGGCAGTAACACCAGATCCACAAGTAAAAACTATATCTATTTTGTTTTTTACATTTTCATATTGTTCAAAAAGTTTTCTCAATTCCTCAAGACTTTTAAACTCTCCAGTTTTTTGATTAATACATTGATTAAAAGGCAAGCAAAAAGAGTTTTTTATGTGTCCACTTCTTAAACCTTTTCTCGGCTCAGGTACTTTTCCCTCGAATCTTTCATGGCTTCTTGCATCAACTATGTTAAATTTTTTATTTAGAATGTTTTTTTTAATTTGATCAAGGCTTACCACTAAATTTTCTTTTTCACTTGCAACATAATTACTTTCAATAATTTCTGTCTTATCTTTGGTTGTTGGTTTATTCTCAAAAATCCATTTTTTTAATCCACCATTTAAGATGTGTATTTTTTTTTCATCATGACCAAAATATAAAAGACTAAACCAACATCTACATGAACTTTTTAAATCAGAGTTATCATATATGAGAATATCATCATTATTATTTATTCCTAAGGAGGACATTATTTCCCCCCAAGCGTCTTGTTTTGGAAGCATATGCGGAAGATCTGTATCTTTTTCAGAGTTTTCATCTAAATCAAAAAAAATAGAATTTGGGATATGAGCATTAAGATATTCCTTGGCAGGATTTCTTTTTTGAGCAGGCATATGCCAAGAGGCGTCTATTATCTTAAGACTATTCAAATTATTGAGAACCCAATCTGTTGTAACTAAGCTCATCTAAAATTTCTTGTCTAAATACTTTTGATGGTACTCTTCAGCTACACAATAATTTTTCAATAATGATAATTTGGTTACAATTTTTCCTGAAAAATCCGTATTTTTTAATTTTATGACCTTCTCAGCAGTTTCTTTTTGTTTTGTGTTTAAATAAAAAATTTCACTTCTATATTGGGTGCCAAAGTCTGGACCTTGAGAATTTAAAGTAGTCGGATCATGAATTTTAAAAAAAAAATTTAAAATTTCCTCATAGGAAACAATTTTTGGATCAAAGTTTATTTTTACTACTTCGGCATGATTTGTTTCACCAGAACAAACTTCCTGATAAGTTGTTTTCTCAGTTTTGCCACCACAATAACCTACTTCAGTTTTATAAACTCCATTGAGACCGCCAAATTTTTTTTCAGGTCCCCAAAAACATCCACAAGCTAAAACTGCTATTTCCATTGATTATTTAAATTATATAACTAAGTTAAACTTATGCTTTCTAAAAATCAATTAGGCTTTTTGTACATGTTTTTGTCTGTTTGTGCATTTTCCATTATGGATTTATTAGTCAAGTGGTCAGATGAATATCCATTAGGGCAAGTCTTGTTTTTTAGAGGTTTTTTTGGGATCGTTATATATTTTTTTATTATTCCTAAAGACAGATTAAAGGATTTTTATACCACTGAAAGACCATTACTACATTTTAATAGATGCTTGTTTGGTCTCATCGCTTTATTATCAATCTTTACTGCATTAAGAAATCTACCATTGGCAACAGTTGTCAGTATTTCATTTGCAGCACCAATATTCACCACCATCTTCTCAATTTTTTTTTTAGGAGAAAAAGTTGGGTATTATAGATGGTTGGCAGTGTTTGTAGGCTTTGTAGGAATAATAATCATTACAGAGCCCGGTTATAGTTCTTTAAATGTCTATTATATTTTTCCAGTAATCTTTGTGCTTGGCATGTCCTATGTTGCTATAAGCATAAGGCAGTTATCTACAACTGAACCCGTTTGGTTGATCTCACTTTTTTTTTCAATAGCAATAACTCTAGCTAGTTTTTTTTCAATTCCTTGGGGTTGGAAAATGCCTGACTTTTTAGATCTATTTCTTTTGGTATTAGTAGGAGTTTTTGGTGGATTTGCTAATTTATGGCTTAGCCAATCATATAAATATTCTGAAGTTTCATTAGTAACACCACTAAAGTATTTAACTTTAGTTTTTGCGATCATTTTTGGTTATTTAATATGGAATGAGGTTCCATCAATAAAAACTCTAATTGGCGCTTTTCTAGTTATCATTTCATCTATAATTATCTTTAGAAGAGAAATTGTTCTGAATAAACAAATTTCAGCTGCACGCCATGAGTAAAAGACCCAAATATTGGAATAAAGCTGTAAAATACTTATCCAAAAAAGACCCAGTGATGAAAAAACTGATATCTCAGTACAAAGATAAAACATTAACAACCAGAAAAGATATTTTCTATTCCCTTTGCAAAAGTATTATTGGCCAACAAATAAGTGTACAAGCTGCTAATTCTGTCTTTAAAAAATTTGAAAAAGTATGTAACGGGAAGATTAATTCTAAAAAAATTAATAAACTACGACCCGGTAAACTTAAAACATGTGGTTTAAGCAGACAAAAAGTAAAAGGTATTAAGGAGTTAGCTATTAAATTTGAAAAAAAATCTTTTGATCCAAAAAAAATTAAATTTATGACTGATGAAGAGGCAATAATTTATTTATCATCACTAAGGCAAATAGGAAGATGGTCTGCGGAGATGATATTATTATTTACATTAAACAGGCCAGATATTTGGCCAATCCAAGATATTGGATTATTAAGGTCTATTTCAAATAATTATAAAAAGAAATATTTTCCTCCTAAAAAATTTGTCGAAAGTTTAAGAAAAAAATTTTCTCCATATTGTTCTGTCGCAACATGGTATTTGTGGAGATCAATAGATGATGAACCTATTCAGTATTAACTTAATCTAACCACTCTTTGAACTTATTTTCATTTGCTAAAATATATTGCGGTAGTTTATTTTTAGGATAAAGGTTAAGTTTCCTTTTATTTTCAGAAAATTTTTTTTCCCTTTTGTCAGCGAACATATCATAAATAGTTTCATTGTTTCTCATTAATTTCGATATCTCTTTCAAATCAATGTTCTCAACATCAAAGTCTCTATGGTGCAAATAAGATTTGAGCTTGTTCTCTATATCGACTGGATTTTTTAAGTTTGAAAAATGCCAACCACCACTTTTTATAAAAATTTTATTGATATATTTAGTTTCTGAAAAAAAAGTATCTAGTCTCCAAAATCCAAACTTTTTATTCTTAACATTTCTTATCCATTGGGGAGATTTTAAATTTTTCTTTTTACAAGCTTTGGTCCCATGCCACTTAAAACCTTCAAGATATCTATTTAATTTATAGTAAAAAATTTCTTGTTCAAAAATAACTATTTTATTATTGACTTTAGCTACGTTTAGATCTTTTAAATTTGGGATTTCATCAACATCAGATATCATTATCAAATCATCTTCATTTGCTTTATCCAGTGCTTTAGAAATTTGATTTCTTTGAAAATTTTCTCTTTTATGAGCATTAAATATTAGTTTATAAGATTTTGTTCCTTCATCATCCTCTTTTTTTACTGTTTCTAAGTTTAGTGGCTCTTCATCTTGAACGATATAAATTATCTTATCTTTAAATTTTGGGAACTTGTTTATATCAAATTTAAGATCGCGTCTTTTACCGTTATGGTAGAATTTACTTTCAACGATAACGAAACAATCAACAGAATTCTTTAAAGAGTTTAGTCTTATATCTAATACAACCTCTTCGTCATAAAACATAAAACAATCAAAGATTCGCATAAAATGATTTCTAACTTATATATCTTGATATATAAATCTAAAAATTAAACACTTTTTATGTCTAAAAAACTTATTATTGACTGGAATGAATACAATAGATCAATAGATGAGTTAGCCGTTCAAATTAGCGATAGCGGTTTTAAACCATCTTTCATAATTTGCATTGCTCGAGGAGGCTTGAGAGTAGGGGACATATTAAGTAGAATTTTTAAAGTTAAATGTGGTTATCTCGGAGTTGAAAGTTATTCATCGGCAGGTGAGGGAAAAGTATCCGATGTTCAAAATGAACTTACTTTTGCGAGAGACCTATCTACAACGAGCAAAGTTTATGGAGAAAATGTTTTGGTCACTGATGATCTTATAGATACGGGGGTAACACTTGAAAAGACTTTAAGTTGGCTAAAAAATTATAAAGATTTTGCAAATAAAAAAATAACCTTCAAATCTGCAGTTCTTTATAAAAAAGAAAAATCTAAATTTAGATCAGATTATATTGTTCATAGTCTTAAAGATAACCCCTGGATTGTTTTTCCTTATGAATTACGTGAGCTTATCTCAATAGATCAACTAAAAAAAGAACTAAAAAAAAAGGGCTAGAAATTATTTATCTAGCCCTTTTTAAATTAATTTAAATTAAGCAACTACAAAACTTAAAACACTTAAAATAGCAATAATCCATATCGCCGGCGAAGTAGTTGTAAATTTTCCTGTAAAAATTTTAATTAAAGCATACGCCACAAAAGCAAGCGCAATACCATTGCTTATACTATACGTTAAAGGCATGGTAATCATCGCAACTATAGCAGGAGCAGACTCAGAAATGTCATCCCAGGAAATGTCTGTAATATTTCTGACGAATAAAACTGCTACATATAATAACGCTGCTCCATCAATTTCTTTGGGCAAACTTGTCGCTAAAGGAGAAAAAAATAAACATGACAGAAATAACACACCAATAACTAATGATGTCATACCTGTTCTTCCACCTGCTTTTACTCCTGCTCCTGACTCGACATAACTTGTAACGGTAGTAGTTCCCATTAAAGCTCCAGCGACTGTACCAACACTGTCAGACAACATTGCTTTATTAATATCTTGGACTTTACCTTTGCTGTCTACCTTACCTGCTACGTTTGCTACCGAAGTTAATGTTCCGGCTGTGTCAAAGAAATCAATAAATAGCAAAGTAAATACTACAGTAGACATACTTGCAGTCAAAGCAGCTTTGAGATCAAAGTCAAACAAGTAAGTCATAGGAGGCGGTGTATCAACTATCCCATTAAACTTTGCAAGACCTGTTGCCCATGCAATTATACTAAATGCAATTATTCCAATTATAATATTGCCTTTGACTTTAAGTTTTTCTAAAACAACCATGGCCACAAAAGCTAAACATCCTAAAAGTACCAACGGATTTTTAATATCACCTAAAGTAACTAAGGTAACTGGATGATCTCCAACTACACCCATAATTTCAAGACCAATTATAGCTAAGAATAAACCTATCCCAGCACCAATCCCTAATTTCAAACTTCTTGGTATAGAATTTATTAACCAAGCTCTTAAAGGAGTAAGTGAAATTATTAAAAATAGAACCCCCGCAACGAGCACCGCACCAAGAGCAGCTTGTGGAGAGTAACCCATTCCACCCACAACTCCGAAAGCAACAAATGCATTTATTCCCATTCCAGGCGCAAGACCTATTGGCCAAGTTTTTCCATAAAAAGCCATTATGAAACAAGCTACGGCAGTTGCTAAAATTGTTGCGGTGAAAACTGCTCCAAAATCAAAAAAACCTTTCTCAGGACCAGCAAATTCTCCTGACAATATAAAAGGATTTAAAAACATAATATAAGCCATTGTTAGGAAAGTTGTTACCCCTGCAATAACCTCTGTTTTAAAACTAGTTTTATGTTTTTTATATTCGAAATATTTATCTAACATGAGACCTCCAATTTAATATATTGATTATCAGATTCTTTTTTTAATTACTTTAATTACTTGTTTTTTATTAACAAATTTCAACTTGAAGTTTATTTTTTACGTAAAGTAATTATAATAAATATCAAAATGATAAAAAAAATACTTATTATAATTTTATTGATACCGTTAGTTTATGGATGTCAAACAGTCCAGGACAAAACAAATAATTTAGTCGAAAAAGAAGAAAAATACCTAGAAAAATTTATTCATAAAAAAATTGATAAAGTTATTCAAGAATTTGGAGAACCAACGCAATATTTAACGCCAGACCCAGAGAGCGGTGGAGGAAAATTAATATACAACACAAAAAAATTGGGAATTAAATGTGTAAGAACTTTTGAAATTGATGAGTCAGAGAGAGTTGTAGGATTTTCATCGAAAGGATGTTTTTGACTTGTGGGGAAAAACCCCACAAGCAAGGTTGAACTTATTTGATTTCAATAAGCTTTTTTTTCTTATAATCAGGTATTACTCTTTCGCAAGCGATAGTTAGCAAACCATCTTTTAACTCGGCTTCGTTTACTTTAACATCATCTGCTATTGTAAATGATCTAGCGAATTGTCTTTGAGATATTCCTTTATGTAAAATCTCTCCGTCCTGATCTTTGTTTACTGATTTATCTGTCTGTTTTGTTCTAACAGTCAGCATATTATCTTCAAATTCCACCTCTACATCTTTTTTAGTAAAACCAGCTAAAGCAACTTCAATAGAATATTTATCTTTGCCTGTTTTTCTAATATTGTAAGGCGGGTAATTTGATTGCATACTCATTCCTCCATTACCCAACATGTTCTCAAATTGATCAAACATGTCGTCAAAACCAATTGAAAATGGTCTTAAGGAATTGAATATTGATAGATCCTTACTTGTCATATTATCCTCCTTTGTTAGCAAGAATTAAAAAGGTCCCATTAGGCAACCTTTAATAAATATATGGTAACTATTTTTATTTTTTCAAGATGTTGGAATTAAATTTTTTTTGCAATCTTACATATGAAAGCATAATCAAAAGCTATTTCTTCAATAATCCCATCTCTACCAGACTTGCCACCGTGACCCGCATTCATTTCAGTTTTTAAAAGTAAAAGATTATTATCGGTTTTATTATCTCTTAACTTTGCAGTGAATTTTAAAGGTTCATCAAACAAAACCCTATTGTCACTAAGGCTAGTAGTAATTAAAATATTTGGATAATCCATTTTTTTAATATTATTGTATGGCGCGTATGAGTAAATATAATCAAAGTGCTCTTTGTTGTCTTTTGCATTTCCAAACTCATCAAATTCTCCAATCGTCAAAGGCAATGAGTGATCAAGATTGGTTGTTAAACTGTCGACAAACGGAACAGCCATAATCATACCTAAAAATAAATCTGGTTTTTCATTTACCACTGCTCCCATCAGCAACCCACCAGCTGATCCTCCCATACCAATAATTTTTTTCTTTGAAGTATATTTTTTATCAATTAAAAATTTTGCACAAGATATGTAGTCTTGAAAAGTATTTTTTTTATTCAATAATTTTCCTTCTTTCCACCACTTCATCCCTCTTTCCATTCCTCCTCTAATATGGGCCGTTGCCCAAATAATATCTCTATTGATTAAGCTTAATCTGGTAGAAGAGAACGATGGCCACATTGAATTTCCGTAAGAACCATATCCATACAAAAGCAAGTCTGAATTACCATCCAATTTTGTAGATTTTTTTCTTGTAATTGTGATTGGAATTATTCTTCCATCATGTCCCTCGCACTCAAGTCTTTCAACAATATAATCATTTGAATTATGGCCTGATGGAATTATTTGTTCTTTGACAAGTTTTTTTTCTTTAGTTTTAAGATTGTAAATAAAAGTTCTAGATGGAGTTTTGGGAGTAGAGTAAGAAATATATATATCATCTGTGTTACGATCTCTCTGCATAAGAGAAACAGATGAGTCATAAACGGTTTCTTCAGTAAAAATTATCTCCTCCTCTTTATTTGTTTTAAGATTTTTGACGTAAATTTTATCAAGAGCGTTTTTAAGCTCTGATCTAATTTGCCAGTTATTGAGAAATGTTAAATTTCCAACCATAGTTTCTGATTGGCTTGGAATATAAGTTTCCCATACTTTAGACTCAATATTATTTGAAATTAAAATTCTAAAATCCTCAGCGTCCTCATTCGTGTGCATGTAAAAATTTCCACCCCATGAATTTACACTGTAAATTATTCCTTTTTTTCTTTGTTGAATAAGTTTAGGCTCAGGTTTTTTTTCATCTGCACCAAAGTAATATTTCTCTGATGTATTGTGATCTGAGCTATTTATAAAATAATACTTTTCGTCTGAACTTATCCCAATGCTTACCGTAAATGCTTTTGTTTTTTCCTCAAATATAAGTAAATCTTCATTAATAGATGATCCGATTTGATGTCTAAAAATTGATCTTGGTCTGTGATTTTCGTCCAACTTAGAATAAAATATATATTGGTCGTCAAGACTAAAATTTATAGAGCCAGAAGTATTTTCAATTTTTTCAGTAACTAGTTTACCAGTTTGAATATCTCTGACATAAATTGTAAAATATTCTGAACCTTTTAAATCTAAAGAGTAGGCAAGAAATTTATCGTTATAGCTTACTTCAAGATCACCTACTCCAAAATACTCAGTCTTCAATTTACTTTTTTCATTATCACCATTCCAAATTTCCTCAACTTCATCAGTTCCAATTTTCTTACGGCATTTAATTGAATAGTTTCCTTTTTTAGTCGTTTTAGTCCAATACTCATAATTTTTGTCTTTAAAAGGAAGAGACTCATCATCTAACTTTATTCTTCCTTTGATTTCATTAAACAATGTTTTTTGAAATTCTTTAGTATCTTTTAAGTGAAACTCAGTATACTTATTTTCCTCTTCTAAATACTTTCTTACCTCTGGTAAAAGCTTTGAACTGTCTTTCAAAACCTCCAATATATTTTTTTGGTGAACCCAGCTATAATCGTCTGTCCAGGTGACGTTATGGCAGGATTTAGTTTCTGATTTTTTTGAAAGTTGTGGTATTTTCATAACAACTATTTACATGAATTTTTTTTTTATAACACTTGTTATTTTTGTCGTAATATATTTGATATTAAATTGGTTTGCTAAAACCTCGAGTAGAAAAATTTCAAAGTTTATTAGATCATTTGTAATTATCTTATCCATAGTCCTTGCTATTACGATGGTGGTTGCTGGAAGATATATATTTTCACTACCTTTTTTACTTATGGTGCTTCCTATATTAAAAACAAAAGCTGGTTTTACCCTTTTTCAATTATTTAGGTTCTGGGGCTTATTAAACGTTCTAAAAAATTCTGGAAGATTTAATTTTAATAATTTTAATAAAAATCTCAATACTAGCGAGATTACTCTGGATGAGGCGTATAAAATTCTTAATCTTGATCCAAAAAAAAAATACTCAAAAGATGAAATTTTAAATTCTTATAAAAAGATAATGAAAAAAATTCATCCAGACATTAGCCCTGAATTGACTAGGTTAGCCTCAATTGTCAATGAGGCTAAGGACGTTGTTCTAAAAAATATTTGACAAAATTTCTTCTAGTTTTTTTTGAATCTCTGCTGGGCTTATTTTATTTTTCCCCAAAGTATCATGGCTAACTGTGTTCTCTCCTTCAGGAAGTATAGGGTGCATTAAAGAACTGTAACTTCCGTAAACTAGAGGTGTATCAGCCATAAGCACAATTGTTGGAATATTTAAAGCAGCAGATAAATGACTGAAACTGGAGTCATTACATATCGAAACATCACAATTTTTAATAATAGGAATTATTTTGCCAATATTTAAATTATTTAATGGTATGCAAAATTCTTTTAAATCTGATTTTGTAATTTGATCCAAAATTTTAATTTCCTCCCTTGCATTCCCTGTCGCAATAAAAAATTTACATCTCCCTTTTTTTAGTGTTTTTTTCATCACTTCTATAAATATTTCCGAAGGAATTCTTTTTGTTTCACCTGACCCACCTGTTCCAAGAACAATATTAATTTCTTCATTATTAATTGAATAATTTTTCTTTGCTTGTGCAACAGTGTCTGGCTTAGGATTTATAGAAGGGTTTTCTTTGACATCAACTTTTAAAGTATCTCTTATAAATTTTTTAGCAGTCTCTATAATATGCTGATTTTTTTTTTTAAAAAGTTTGTAACAATTTATATCTTTTATCCCACCTATTTTAGCGGCCATATAAAATCTGATCGAAGAATTAAAAATAAAAACTTTATCAAATTTTTTATCTTTAAAATCTTTTATTAGATTAAAAAATCCTTTTACACCTGCGTGTCTATTTTCAACTTCACTTCTTTCAAGATAAATAATTTCTTTAATATATTTTTCTTCATTTAAATATTCCGAAGCTTTAGTGTTTTTTTTAACCATTAGAGAAATTTTTTCTCCATAATAATTCGAAATTGCTTTAACAAAAGGAAGGAACATAATCATGTCTCCAATTCCCATTCGATTTTGAATTACAAGTATTTTCATAGATTCTTTGTATCTTTACTAAAAAAAAATTATTAGTTAAATTTAATTATGGGAGAAATAAAAGGCATTTATGCGGCGGCTGTTTCTATACTAAATGATGACTTATCATTAGATGTTAACAAAACAGTAAAACACTGTGAAAATATAATAAATGATGGTTGTCATGGAGCTGTTTTATTTGGAAGCACTGGTCAATCACAGTTATTACCTCTTAATGAAAAAATTGAGATGATTAATTTTGTTTCAAAAAACGACAAAATTAAAGATAAGTTGATTATCGGAACTGGACTAAATTCACTAGTAGAAAATATAAATTTTTTAAAATTATCTTTGAATATTGGTCTTAATAAATTTTTGATTATGCCTCCAGCCTACTATAATTACGGAGATAAAGAGGTAATAGAATATTATACAAAATTAATTAAATCTGTTCCTGATGCGAAAATAATTCTTTATAACTTTGAAAAACTTTGTGGATATAAATTTTCGGTTGAGTGTGTTGAAAATTTAGCAGCTAGGTTTCCCAAGAATATAATCGGTGTAAAAGACAGCTCATACAATCTTATGGGAAACATTAAAATTAAAAATTTTTCTATTTTACCTGGATCAGAATTAAAACTCTTAAGCGGGCTTAAGAAAGATTGTTCTGGAATAATAACAGCCACATGTAATGTTACCGCCAAACTTGCAAGAAAAGTTTTTGATGACTTTGAAAAAAATAAAGATCAAACTGTAAATGATAAACTGTGTGAAGTTAGAAAAGCTTTTGATCAGTTTAATTTAATATCAGGTTTACATTCATTTCTTAGTTTATCTGATAAGCAGTTTTTAAATATATTACCTACATGTTCCCTGCTTAGTAAACAGGATGAAAAAATTCTCATAGATAAACTTAGAGATTTAGACTTTTTAGGGAAGGATTTTAAAGCTGCATAAAATGAAACTAGTTAATTTTTTAAACGATCTATTCCAAGAAGATGGATTTAGATTAATTGATGCAAACAAAAGAGAATATTTAATTGGAAAACCCAAGAAAAAAAATCCTATTATCTTGGAACTACTAGACTCATCTATGCATTATAAACTTTTGCTACTTCCCGAATTATACTTAGGAGAAGGTTATATGGATGGTAAAATTAAGATACACAATGGTACTATCACAGAATTTTTAGAAATTACTTTAAAAAATCTTGGAAAACGACATCCAAATAATTTGAGCAAGATGGTAAATAAAATATTAGGCACATATAAATATTTGACCAATTTTAATTTTGCAAAACAATCAAAGAAAAATGTAGCTCATCATTATGACATATCTGAAAAATTATATGATTTATTCCTTGATGGAAAAAGACAATATTCTTGTGCTTATTTCAAAAATGATAACGATACCTTAGAAGCTGCGCAAAATAATAAAATTGATCACATAATTAAGAAATTAGACATTAAGGATAATCAAACTGTTCTTGATATTGGCTCAGGATGGGGCGGAATGGCAATTGAAATTGCAAAAAAAACAAAAGCCAGAGTCCTTGGTATAACTTTATCGGAAAATCAACTCAAGTATAGCAGACAAAAAGCAAAGGAAATGAATCTTGAAAACCAAGTTAATTTTAAATTAATTGATTACAGAGAATTAAAATCAAAATTTGATAGAATTGTTAGTGTTGGTATGTTTGAACATGTTGGAAAAAAATTTTACAGAAAATACTTTAAATGTGTCCACGATCTTTTAAATGAAAATGGAGTTGCATTAATCCATACTATTGGTTCTATTGATAGGCCTAGAGACCCACAACCTTGGATTTCTAAATACATTTTTCCGGGTGGCTACACACCTAGCTTAAGCGAAATTGCAAGACCGATAGAGGACTCAAACTTAGTTCTAAATGATTTAGAGGTTTTAAGGTTGCATTATGCACATACTTTAAGAAATTGGAGAGAAAGATTTCTTAATAAAAAAGATAAAGTATTAGAAATGTTTGATGAAAGATTTTTAAGAATGTGGGAATTTTATTTGGCCGGTTGTGAGATGGCTTTTAAATGGGGAGATCAGGTTGTATTTCAATTACAATTGAGCAAGGATAAAACTACAATACCACCTACAAGAGACTATATTTATCAATAAATTACTGATAATTTTGAAATCTCCTGATGAAAAAAAATAAGAAAAGAAAAAAAAAGAGCATAAAGAAAAAAAAACCTCAGAAAAAAGTCAAAAGAAGTTTTAAGCGAGCTAAAATAAGAAAAAAGAGTAAAAAAAAAATTAAAAAAATTACAAAAAAAAAATCCCAAAAACAGACGGGTTTTTTAGCGAAATTCATTTTTTTTCAAGAAAGTATAAAAAGTAAACTACGTTTCAAAATTAACCTTAATCCTGAAAAAAAAATTCAAGGTTTTTTTGATTTTATTGAAAAGAAAATTATTGATACGAGGAAGTTAATTATTGAAGAAAAGCAGAAGTTTAGAATACGAGAGGTTGAGAAAGAAAGACAAGAAAAAAGGGCGGAGGAAAAAGCTAAAATAGAGCTAATAAAGAAACAGGTTGAACTTAAAAAAACCGAGTTAAAAGAGGAAAAACAGTTACAAATAGAGAGAGCAAGAGACCTTAAGAAATTTTTAAGACAAGAACAGGCAATTTTAAGAGAAGAGCAGGCAGAAGTTCAAAGGAAGTTTCTTGAAGAAATTAAGATAGAAAAACAAATTGAAAAATTCAGAATAAGAGAGGTAAAAGAGCTAGAGACACTAGAGCGAATTTCTTTAAAAGAAAAAAGAGAAGATTATAGCGAGATCCAAGAAAGAATAGACAAGTTAAAAGAGAAATACAGGTTAATCAGAGATCAAAAAATTCGTGAGCGTTTAGAAGCATTAGGAATAAAAACTCTGGACGAAGATGACAGAGAAACTTTATTAAAAAAGGAAAAAAATTATATTGCTGCGAGACGACTTGTAGAAACATCATTAGAAAGTTTTTATAGAAGTGCTTCAAGTTTAGTTTTTCAACTAAATAAACGACACCTAACAAGAGACATGTCTATATTCAGATGTATTGATAGAAGGTTTGAAACAGGTGAAATATTTATAAAGTGGCATGAGTCTAATGATGATGAATGGCTTATATTGATTTATATTAAAGATAATTCGCCAGAAGGAAAAATTGTTATTGAGGATAAATGCAATCATGAAAAATATTTTTCAGACGAATATCAATCAAATGAAATTTTTAAGGCATCAGATAAAATGGTAGACTCCCTCACACAACTTTTATATCGTGAGCGAAGTAAGAATGTTAATCAATCACTTACGTAAACAGATACGCCCCTAGCATTTACATCAACATCGAATTTTTTGTGAAGAGGAGGGAAAGCCCTTTGTGAACAATCTAGTCTATCACAAGTTCTGCAAGATACACCAATTGGAATTTCTGTTTTTTTGTCGCTTAAACTTAAATTTTCAGTATAGACAAAATCTTTAGCGTATTTTGCTTCACAACCCAGACCTATTGAAAGCATACTTTTTTTCTGCCCGTATCTTCCGACACCTTTTTCAACTGTTCTTGCAATACAAACATATTTTTCTCCATTAGTCATTTTACTTACTGCAGCTTGTATTACACCAGGTCTTGAAAATGCGGAATAAACGTTCCATCTCGGGCAAGCTCCTCCATATCTTGGAATTTCTATTCCAGACAAAGAAAACCTTTTTGAAATATTTCCAGCGACGTCCACCCTTAAAAAATGAAAGGGAATTCCTGGTAATTTAGGATCCTGCAAACTAGTTACTCTATGTGCAACTTGTTCGAATGAAGTTGCAAAAGTATTTTGTAGTAATTCTAAGTCGTATTTTAATTTTTTGCATTCCGAATGAAATAATTTGTAAGGCATTAAAATTGCTGCACCGCAATAGTTCAATAAGGCAATTTGAGTAAGTCTTTTTGATTCTTCAGTTGGAAATTTAAATTCAGATAAATAATCATTTATTTCTTTCATTGCCCCTTCCTGAGCTATTTGAGCTGCGGCATGTAATTTCTTTGTTTCTAGTGAATTATAATCGCTTAACAAAAGTTCTTTTTTATTTTTATCGAAAATTTTTGAAAAAGGTTTGCCCTCGTCAGGAATTACATCTTTTACTGTAATAGAATATTCCGTTTTTAAAAATTCACACAATGCAACATATCTTGTACGATTATTCTTTTGAACTTTTTCAAAAACATTATTTGCAAATTCTTCTAATTTTGGGAAATAATTTTTCTTTTCTTGTAAAAAATCAGAAATTACTTCACCGGGGAAAGCAGTTTTTCTGCTATCAATAATCTTTCCAGATAAATTTTCTACTTTGTTAATTATTTCATGATCTTTTTGCTTAAAATTATCTCCTAATTTTATTAAAGCTTTTGCAATTTTTGGGTTTGTATTTACAAGGTCTTTAACCTCTGGCCCCACAATGTCTAAATCTTCAAATAACTTATCGTCCAGCAATTCTGATATGTCGTTAACGAGGTTTAAATCAGATTTATTGGTTAAATCTGAAAGTTCAATTTTTAACTCTTCACAAACTTTTAGTAACAAATCCCCGTCAATTTTTCTTTTTCCACTCTCAATTAAATTAAGATAGCTAGCAGAAATTCCTAATTGCTCTGCCAACTTATTCGCTTGAAGCCCTAATTGACGTCTAAATGACTTGATTTTTGGTCCTATTTTAAGATCGACTTGACTCATATTTTCAATTTGTAAACTTTGTAAATTATTATTTACAATAAATTTCTTTATTTTACAAGGGTTTTATTAAATTTAATTGATTTTGTAAATTTTGTAAATTATAAGAGCTGTATGGACAACAAAAACAAAAAAAACTACTTAAAAAACCACGAAAATACGTCAGAGAATATGCCCTCTCACAGCAGCTCAGGTATTTATTTAAGAGATGATCACTGTGATTGGGGTTCTAGCGGGATGAACGAATTCACTCAAGAATTTGGTGAAAATAACTAATTTCCCCTAAATCTGACAACATCAACAAAAGGCAATTTAATGGGTGCTGAAAAAAAGGTTTCTTACGATTTAAAAAGATTTGCAGGTATTAAAAGAGATTACAATCAAGACGACGTTGAAAGATTAAGAGGTTCAATTAAAATTGAATATTCAATATGTAAACAACAATCTACAAAATTATGGAATTTATTAAATTCTGAGCCATACGTTAATACACTTGGCTCTTTATCAGGCAATCACGCAGTGCAACATGCAAAAGCAGGCTTAAAGGCAATTTATTTGAGTGGATGGCAAGTTGCAGCAGATGCTAATAGTGCTGGCGAAATGTATCCTGATCAATCACTCTACCCATATGATAGTGCACCAAAACTAGTTGAGGCAATGAATAATGCTTTACTAAGAGCTGACCAAATCCAGCATATGGAGATTAAAGATGGCGATCAAAAAAAAGAAAAAAGAATAGATTACATGCTTCCAATAATTGCTGATGGAGAAGCCGGATTCGGCGGACCATTAAATGTTTTTGAATTGACTAAAAAATTTATTAAAGCTGGTGCAGCTGGAGTTCACTTTGAAGATCAATTAGCAAGTGAAAAAAAATGTGGTCACATGGGCGGTAAAGTTTTAATTCCAACAAGCCAAGCAGTTAAAAATTTGAAAGCTGCAAGGTTGGCAGCTGATATAGCTGATGTCCCATTGATTATTCTTGCTAGAACTGATGCAAATGCGGCAAAACTAATTACAAACGACCATGATGAAAATGATAAACCTTTCTTGACAGGCGAAAGATCTCCTGAAGGATTTTATTATGTTAAATCTGGAATCGATCAAGCAATTTCAAGAGGTCTTGCGTATGCACCATATTCTGATCTTATATGGTGTGAAACCGCTACGCCAAATTTAGAAGAAGCGAAAAAATTTGCAGATGCTATTCACAAAAAATATCCAGGAAAATTATTAGCTTATAATTGTTCACCATCATTCAATTGGAAGAAACACCTATCTGATAATGAAATTGCAACTTTTCAGAAAAAGATAAGTGAAATGGGTTATAAGTTTCAATTTATTACTTTAGCAGGTTTCCATACACAAAATATTGCGATATTTGAGTTAGCAGAAAAATACAAAGCTGAGGGAATGACAGCTTATTCAAAAATCCAAGAACGTGAGTTTGCAAGAGAGAAAGATGGATATACTAGCGTCAAACATCAAAGAGAAGTAGGAACATCGTATTTTGATGCAGTTTCAAATACAATAAGTTCTGGAAAAAGTTCAACAACAGCAATGGAAGGGTCAACCGAGTCTGAACAATTTTAAATGATCACAAGTGGATTAATTCTTCTAGGTTTATATTTTTTGTTAATGTATGCCTTTGAATGTATCAAATACTTTAATAAAATAGATGAAAGATTTGGAAATTCTTTATGGAGATGGTCTTACGATTATCCTGTAAAAGGAAAGCAGGATATATCAAATATAGACGATCCAGAATTTGTTGCATTAAGAAGAAGAAGAAATACTGCAGTTACTTGCATGTACTGGATTTTCTTCCTAGGTTTTTTTGTACTAATGAATTTTATAAGTCAAGTATTGTTAAAAATTTTCGTTTAATTTAATTTTTCAATATTTGTAACAATATATTCCCAATCCCCAAAATTAGAATAAGATACTTTTAAAATAATTTTCGATTTTTCATCTAGCCAAACATTAAATTCTTCTTTTTTTTTATCATCAATATTTTTCTTCATTATAATCTTAAACCTACTTACATTATGGTTGTCACCATTAATTTTAAGTATTTCTTTAGATAAAAAGTAAACTTCTTGAAATTTCAAACTACCAGAAAGAGGGCTTATGATCATTTCAGATTTAAGAATACTATGATTCCACCAATTTCCAACCAAAGCAGCCGATGGTACGCTGCCATTAAAAGAAGAACCTTTTATTCTAAAAGATTCTTTTTCCTCATTTAGCATTAATTCATTGTATTTTTCTTTATTATTTTGAGTTGTATAAGATTTAAATTTAATTAGCCTTCCATTTTTATAGGTTTCAACGGATGAACCGTTTACATTCAACAAATTTATTCCTATTAATTTTGTAGCAAAATTAACTTCGTTCTTAACAATCAATAAATTATTTTGTTTTTTAAATAAATATTTGTTGTACCCAATTTTTTTTCCATTTCTCAAAACATCCATTTCAATTATTTTAATTTTGTCATAATGATTTACATGTGAATAAGAGAAAAAAGGGTAAATCAAAAAAATTAAAAAAAAAATTAATTTATTTTTTTTCATTTGATTTCCCATAGACTTAATTTAAGCCCACCCTCCAAAAGAGTTTCTTCTAAAATTGTAGATTTATTTGGTGGTTTGTCACAAGAGATTATGGTTAAACAGATATTCCAGATTTTACCTTCAAGGTTCTTTGTGCTGTCTTTTAAAATTTTGATTTTAGAATCCTTTTTGTTAAGCATTACTTTTGAATAATTTGATATAACGGTATTAATATAGTTCCCATTTTTATCGTTAATTTCGTTTGTATAAAAATTTATTTTTTTAATCTTTGAATTTTCAATAATTTCGAACGCTCTCTCAAAATTTGGGTTAAATCTTTGTTTTTCTGAAATAAACTGTTTGAAAGTACCTTCGGTAAAATGATTAGCAAAATTAATTAAAATTAAAAATAAGATCATTAGTTTTTTTATAATTTTATTTTCTATAAGAAAAACAAGAATAGAGACAATCAGAATTATTGGTATTAAAACAAATATTATATATTTTGGAAAAATAATTGGTTTAATAAAATATCCATAAACTAATGGTATAAAATAAGATAAAATTAAAAAAATAATTAAAAAAATTATTTCCCTGTTTGTTGCTATTTTTTTTCTTAGATAAAACAATAAAACGATTAAAGTAAATAAGTGGATTATTCCCAATAGCCTAGAGCCAAAAAATTTTGAAAAATAAAAATTTGTAAAAAATTTTATACCTGGTTGCTCGATCCACCCGACTTTATCAAGAGAAACATAATTAACATAATAATATAAAAAACCAATTGTCAGAATTGATATTAGCAATAATGAAACATTTACTTTTCGATTGATATTTAAAAAAAAGAAATAGTCTATAATTAAAAAAACAATTAAGGATGCTAAAAGAATTATAGCAAACGGATGACTTAAAATAGCCATGAAAGTGAAAAAGGTGAATAGAATGAAATTTTTTGTGAATATTTTATTTTTGTTTTCTTTATAAAGATCTAATAAAAAGATTAAACTTAAAGAAATCAAAAAAAATGTAAAAATATAAACTCTCATTTCTTGAGAATTAACAATTAAAAAAATGTTTAAACTTACTAAACATGTGGTTAATAGGTAACTCTTATCTTGAGAAATTTTTTTACATAATATTCCAATAGAAAAAATACTTAAAAATCCAAAAAAAGCTGAAAAGCATCTACCAACCATTGGATCGTAACCGAAAATTTTGTTGCAAATTTTTACTAAATAATAATATAAAAAAGGAATTGACTCGGTAGTTTGTACTCTTAAATACGTTTCGGCAAAACTTAAATTAGGATCTGTAACCCAAAAAGTGTAAATTTCATCTATCCAAAGATTCTCATAATTTATATTATAAAATCTAAATACGAACCCCAACAATATTATTAGGAAAACTAAAGAATGAATAAGTAAATTATTTTCTTGAAACTTTAATAGTTTAAACATATCAAAAATTAGTATTTAATTAATTTCTTAAATTTTAAATTATATTAGTTTGTCAAAATATATGTTTTTAACAATTAAAAAAATCCCTAAAAATTATTGGAGTTCAAAAAAGCCCCTTAATCTAAAACCTAAGTCGCTAACAGTTTTTTATCTTACTTTGGGTCTAACAATTTTTGGTTTAGGTGAAGGATTATTGATTGTATCTTACTCTGGTGCATCACCTTGGAGCGTTCTCGCACAAGGAATCTCATTAAATATTGATTTGTCAATTGGAGTGGTAACTTTTATTGTAAGTGTCTGTACTTTAAGCTTGTGGTTTTTTTTGAAACAAAAACCTGGCATTGGAACAGTTTTTAATATTGTCATTATAGCTGCTATGATCGATTTAACTATTTTTCTTTTTGTGACACCGGAAACATACTTTGGAAAGTTATTAATGGCAGTATTTGCAGTTTTAATAGTAGGTTTAGGAAGTGGTTTTTATTTGATTGCAAATTTAGGTCCCGGGCCAAGAGATGGATTAATGACTGGAATTCAAAGAATAACGAATTTTCCAATAGCTGCAGTCAGAGCGGGAATAGAGATAACAGTTGTATCAATTGGCTGGTACTTGGGAGGCACAGTTGGTGTTGGAACTTTATTATTTGCCTTTGGAATTGGTCCAGCTGTAGCACTTGGTCTTTATTTAGTAGGGAAATTCTTTAATTGATTTTTGTCTTAAAAAAAACTATTAATTTTTTATGTCATTAAAAAATTTTATGATTGAATCAGCAAACATTTTGTTTGATGATAGCAAAAACGATTTAAGAGCTTTACCTAAAACTGTAAGACTTCAAATTTTGCTAGTTTTGAGTTTTATTTGGTCCGTAGTATTCAGTTTATACATTTTTACATACACAACATTTATCTTCGGCTGGGCAGGAGTATTTCTTGCTCACCTAGGACTAATTTTTGCAGTTTATCATACTTTTAAACAGTTTCATAAAGCTGAAGAAAAGTCAGCGAGTGTTTTTGAAACAAAAAATTTCAATCCTTTCAAAATTATGGCAATAGTTTTTGTGATAGTCTTTATATTTGTTTTTTCAAAGGGTATTGAGGTACTGACAAATACTAACTCGTACAAAATACCTTATGGAGGACCGGATAAGTCTGCTATAGAAAAGTGGTTACCATTTACTCAAAAAAAATCAGAAGATTAGTCATATATTTTAAGTCTAGAATCAGTTATATTTAACTTAGTGAAAAATCTTGTTAAAAACTTGCAGCTTCTTTTGTTAGGAATAATCTTACTTAGCACAATTATTGCAGTAGTGCTTGAAATAAGAACAATGTTTTTAAATCAAACTGTTACATTAGCTGATTTATTATTGATGTTTCTATACTTAGAGGTTATGGCAATGGTAAGAGTATTTTGGGAAGAGCAATCAATAAGCATTTCTTTACCTTTGTTAATCGCAATTACTGCTCTAAGCAGATTTATAATTTTGCAAGGTAAACAGATGGATGCTTCTCAACTTCTGTACGAGTCAATTGCAATAGTTTTAATTGCTCTCGCAATAGTGGTATTAAGACTAAGACACAGTGATAAATTAGGCTTATCTAAAAAGAAAAAAAGAAAATAAAATATTTAATACAACCTGATAAACTGTTATTATTTAATAATGTGGTTTACTAGAATCAGGCTACATAAATTTGTAAGATTAACATTTCATCCACCATGAATTAAGTAAAGTCAAAAAATTAGATAAAAAAAAACCCTCTTTCGAGGGTTTTTTTTTAATTACTTTAGTGGAATTTTACATTCCCATTCCACCCATACCACCCATACCGCCCATACCACCAGCCGGCATACCTGGTGTTGAGTCTTTTTCCTCTGGTTTGTCTGCAACCATTGCCTCAGTTGTGACTAGCAAGCCTGAGATTGAAGCTGCATCTTGAAGAGCAGTTCTTACAACTTTAACAGGATCAATAATTCCTTCCTTAAACATATCAACGTACTGTTCTGACTGTGCATCATAACCGTTTGAGCTTTTATTAGTCTCTAACAATTTTCCAACTACAACAGATCCATCAACTCCAGCGTTTTTAGTTATTTGTCTGATTGGCGCCTGTAGCGCGCTTTTAACAATTTCAACGCCTGCTTTTTGATCGTCACCTTTTACTTTTACTTTGTCAAGATCTTGTGAAGCATAAAGCAATGCACAACCACCACCAACAACTATTCCTTCTTCAACAGCTGCCCTTGTTGCGTTTAGTGCATCTTCAACTCTATCTTTTCTTTCTTTTACTTCAACCTCTGTTGCGCCACCCACTTTAATTACTGCTACTCCACCAGCAAGTTTCGCCAATCTTTCTTGTAGTTTTTCTTTATCATAATCAGATGTAGTTTCTTCAACTTGTTGTTTAATTTGAGCACATCTAGCCTCAATGTCAGATTTTTTACCTGATCCACTGACAATTGTACTATTCTCTTTATCAACCTTAACTCTTTTCGCTGAACCTAAGTCATTAAGTTTAACATTTTCAAGTTTAATTCCTAAATCTTCTGATATTACCTGTCCACCAGTTAAAATTGCGATGTCTTCTAGCATTGCTTTTCTTCTATCCCCGAAACCAGGTGCTTTAACTGCAACAACTTTAAGACCTCCTCTTAATTTATTAACAACCAACGTGGCTAATGCTTCACCTTCGACATCCTCAGAAATTATCATAAGAGGTCTACCAGCTTGAACAACAGCCTCTAATAGCGGAACCATTGGTTGAAGATTAGTCAATTTTTTTTCATGTAATAATATAAGCGGGTTTTCTAATTCAGTTGTCATTTTATCCCCGTTAGTAATAAAATAAGGAGATAGATAACCCCTATCAAATTGCATACCTTCTACAACATCAAGTTCGGTCTCAATACCCTTTGCTTCTTCTACTGTAATAACACCTTCATTTCCAACCTTTTGCATTGCTTTAGAAATCATATTACCGATTTCTTTATCACCGTTTGCTGAAATTGTACCAACTTGAGCAATTTCATCACTATCTTTTACTTTTTTGGCTGAAGAAATTAATTTTTGTTTTACGTGATCAACAGCTGAGTCTATTCCTCTCTTAACATCCATTGGATTCATTCCAGCTGTAACGTATTTACAACCTTCTTTTACGATTGCTTGAGCTAAAATCGTAGCTGTAGTTGTTCCATCTCCAGCTTCATCGTTTGTTTTGCTAGCTACTTCTTTGACCATTTGAGCTCCCATATTTTCAAATTTATCCTCTAGCTCTATTTCTTTTGCTACTGATACTCCATCTTTGGTTGTTCTTGGTGCACCGTAAGATTTATCAATTACAACGTTTCTACCTTTTGGACCCAATGTTACCTTTACTGTGTTTGCAAGTATATCAACACCCTTAAGCATCGCTGTCCTTGCATCTGAATCAAATTTTACTATTTTTGCCATTTTTTACTCCTTTATTAAAAATTATTTTCCTGTCGAAATTCCCATTATGTCAGACTCCTTCATAATACTGTATTCTTTTCCTCCAATTTTAACCTCAGTACCTGACCATTTGCCAAATAAAACTTTGTCACCAACTTTTACATCCATTGGGATAATTTTTCCATCCTCAGTTTTGGCTCCACCACCAACCGCAACAACTTTACCTTCTTGAGGTTTTTCTTGTGCTGTATCTGGTATTATAATCCCACCAGCAGTTTTTTCACTGCTATCCAAAACTTCTATTAAAACTCTGTCATGTAACGGTTTAAACTTCATAAAAACTCCTTTAAATATGGAGTTCATATAAAGACCAAAAGATAATTTTTCAAGATAAAGGATGAAATATATATTCTAAAAAAAACCAAGAAATATGCATATTTTTGAGTTATATCATAAAAAATGACTTCAAATTTAGATGAAAAAGGACTTAGATCAATCGTTGCGGAATATGATTTGTTTTTTATAGATATCTGGGGAGTTTTACACAACGGTCTTAATCTATTCCAAAATTCGGTTGAAGTTCTTGAAAAGTTAGAAAAATTTAAAAAAAAATATGTATTGCTAACAAATGCACCAAGACCAAATCTTACTGTAATTGAATATTTGAAAAAAATGGGTTTAGATGAAAAAAAAGCTCAACAAGTTTATACTTCTGGGCAAGCTGCTTTAGATCAACTCAAAACTATGAACTCCAAACGCTTTTTTCATATAGGTCCACCGAGAGATTTTGATTTATTCAAAACATTTGAAAATCAAAAAGTTGAAAAAATAGACAACTGCGATTTTTTATTATGCACTGGATTATTTCATGACCACGAATCAGAATTAATATTTTATAAAAAATTACTTCAAGACCATATTGAAAAAAAAATGATTTGTACCAATCCAGATCTTGTTGTTGATCGAGGCGAAGAAAGAGAATTTTGCGCAGGGACAGTTGCCAAAATTTTTGAAAAGTTAGGTGGTGAAGTTAAGTATTTTGGTAAGCCTTATCCAGAAGTTTACGAAAAAGCATTTAAAAATTTACAAGGAAAAAAAGTGATTTGTATAGGTGATAATTTAAATACAGATATCAAAGGTGCGAATATGCAAAATTTTGACTCTCTTCTTATAAATAATGGAATTCATAAAAATGAAATAAGTAATGGTATTAAAGAATTAACAAAAAAGTATAATGTTAATGTAAACTATACTCAAACAGAGCTTAAATGGTAAATAATTTTAGAATTTATAAAAATTTTAATTTATCCAAAAAGGATAAAGGGGCAATTATTTTGATTGGAAACTTTGACGGTCTTCATAGAGGTCACCAAAAACTTTTTAACAAAGCAAAAAGTTTCAAAGAAAAATTTAATTTAAGAATAGGAGTAATAACTTTTGACCCAATTCCGAAGATGTTTTTTAAAAAACTTTATAATTATAGGCTTTCAAACTTTGACCAAAAAGTTCAGCTTTTTAAAAAAAATTATGTAGACTTTATTGTAAATCAAAAATTTGATATGAAATTTTCAAAAATAAGTTGTTTTGATTTTATAAAAAAAATTTTATTTAATAAGATTAAACCAAAATATATTTTTGTTTCAGACAATTTTAGATTTGGCTATAAGCGCGCTGGAGATATAAAACTTTTAAAGTCATTGGAGAAAGAATATGACTATAAAATTATTAATCCGTCTCCTCTTAAGAGTAAAAAATTTGTGATCTCATCGACCTTGATAAGAAAAAATATTGAATTGGGAAATTTAAAAAAAGTAAAAAAATTTTTGGGTAGAAATTGGTGCATAGAGGGCAGAGTTGAAAAAGGGAGACAGCTTGGTAAAAAAATCGGATTCCCCACATGTAACATTGATATAAAGAACTACAAAATTCCAAAAATTGGTGTTTATGCAGTAAAAGTATCTTTTATAAACAAAAGGAAATTTAAAGGTATTGCAAATATTGGATATAGACCAACATTTAATCAAAAAAAATTAATTTTAGAAGTAAATATATTTAATTTTTCTGGAAATCTTTATAATAAAAATTTATCAATAGAATTTATAGAATATATAAGAGGTGAAAAAAAATTTAATGGAGTACCTAACTTGAAAAAACAAATTAAAATAGATTGTAAGAAAGCAAGGGCAATATTATCAAATGAGTAAAAGTTCTGTAAATCTTCCGAAAACATCATTTTCAATGAGAGCTAATCTTCCCATAAAAGAACCTAGTCTGATTGATTATTGGAATAAAATATCACTTTATGAAAAGCTTCGAGCAAACAGTAAAGGAAATGAAAAATTTGTTTTACATGATGGACCACCTTATGCCAATGGAAACATACACATGGGAACTGCATTAAACAAAATATTAAAAGATATTATTATCAAGTTTCAACAAATGAATGGAAAAGATTCTGTGTATGTCCCGGGATGGGATTGTCATGGCTTACCAATTGAATGGAAAATTGAGGAACAGTATAAGAAGAATAAAAAGAACAAGAATGATGTCCCAATTGTTGAATTCAGAAAAGAATGTAGGGAATTTGCAAATAAATGGATCGATGTCCATAAAAAACAGTTTCAAAGATTGGGTGTCATAGGAGATTGGAAAGAATATTACTCGACTATGAGTTTCAAAGCTGAAGCCCAAATAGTTAGGGAGTTATCAAAGTTTTTGAAAGAGGGCAGTTTATATAAAGGTTATAAACCCGTCTTATGGTCTACCGTTGAAAAAACTGCTTTAGCAGATGCAGAAGTAGAGTACATGGATCATATCTCAGATACTATTTATACTGCATTTCCAATTAAGAAATTTCAAAACTCAAATCTTGAAAGTTGTGAAATAATTATTTGGACTACTACTCCATGGACTATACCAGCCAACAAGGCCCTAGCTTATAATAAAAATATGAGCTACCAAATAATCAAGATCGAAGATGACGGTGATTTCAAAAACAGAAAAATTGTTATAGCACATGATTTACTTGAGCAAGTTATAAAGGAATGTGAAATAAAGAAATTTAAGAAGCTTGATAAATTATCGGGCAAAGAATTTAAAGGTGTTATCTGTAGTCACCCACTGAAAACGGAAGGCTATAATTATGATATTCCTATGTTGGAAGCAGATTTTGTTACAACAGAGCAGGGTTCTGGAATAGTTCATTGTGCACCGAGCCATGGGCCTGATGATTTTAACTTATGTATTAATAATGGAATAAAAGCAATTGAGACCGTTGATAATGATGGAAAATACACAAAGAATATTTTGAATTTCGAGGGAATACACGTTTTTAAAGCAAACCCAATTATCATTGAAAGTTTAAAAAAAAATAAAAATCTCCTTTCAAATGGTAAATTAAATCATACATATCCACATTCATGGAGGTCAAAGGCACCTTTAATTCATAGAGCTACTCCCCAGTGGTTTATATCTATGGAAAGTCATGGACTTAGAAAAAAAGCTTTGGTAGCAATTGAAAAAACTGAATTTTATCCCAACAAAGGCAAGGAAAGACTTAAGTCAATGATAGAAACAAGACCAGACTGGTGTGTTTCAAGACAAAGAGTTTGGGGGGTCCCATTACCTATATTTATTTCTAAGAAAGACGATAAAGTTTTAGTTGATGAGGAAGTATTTAATAACATTGCGGATATTTTTGAAAAAGAAGGTTCAGATTGTTGGTTTGAAAATAATAAACAAAAATTTCTTGGAAAAAAATATAATGAAAATGATTTTTATCAAAGCACCGATATAGTTGAGGTTTGGTTTGATAGTGGTTCAACCCACTCTTTTGTTTTAGAACAAAGAGATGATCTAAAATGGCCAGCATCTCTTTATCTCGAAGGCTCTGATCAACACAGAGGCTGGTTCCATTCATCTCTTTTAGAATCTTGTGGCACAAGAGGAAAAGCACCCTTTGAGGCTATTTTATCACACGGTTTTGTCGTAGACGGAAAAGGCTTAAAAATGTCGAAGTCCTTAGGAAACGTTATCTCGCCAGAGGAAATTTTAAAAAAGTATGGCGCAGACATTCTAAGGATTTGGGTTGCTGCATCTAATTATGCTGAGGATTTGAGGATAGATCATAAAATTTTAGATCAACATGCCGATGCTTACAGAAAACTTAGAAATACATTCAGATATTTGTTAGGTAATTTAAATGATGAATTAAACGAAATTGATTTAGTAAAAATTAAACCAAATACATTGCCCGAACTTGAACAACTAATGCTTCATAAATTGTATCATTTGAATGAAAATTTCATGAAACATTTTAATTCTTACAATATTCATCTTATTTATAAAGAATTACTTAATTTTTGTACTGTTGATCTATCATCCTTCTATTTTGATATTAGAAAAGACACATTGTACTGTGATGAAAAAAATTCAAAAAAAAGAAAAGATTGTCAGTTATTACTAAACGTAATTCTTGACAGTTTATTAAAATGGTTTGCTCCAATATTATCTTTTACTACAGAAGAAATTTTTAAGTTAGTAAATAAAAATGATTATGAAAAAAGTATTCATTTAAAAAAATTAAACGTATTTCCAGAGGAATGGAATAATGTGAACTTAGAACAAAATTGGAAAAAGATAATCGACATCAGAAACGAAGTAAATTCAAGCATTGAAACTATGAGAGCTGAAAAAATTATAGGATCAAGCTTAGAGGCAAATATTGAGATAGAATTAGATGAGAAAAGTTACAATTTTGCAAAAAATTATAATTTCTCTGAAATATGTATTACCTCGTCTGCAAAAATTATTAAAACCAAAAAAAAGGAAAACTCAATTAAAGTTAATACTGTCAAAGCAGAGGGAGAAAAATGTGCTGTTTGTTGGAAAATAAATAAAAATGGATGCGAAAGGCATTCATGTTCTAATAAAAATTAAAGTGTATAAATTTTTACTAAACTCAACATTCGTTTTTTTTCTTTTTTGTATAGATAGATTTTCTAAAATTTACATTATTGAACTTGCAGAAAAAACTAATGTTTCAGAAATATATATCACCCCATTTTTAAACTCGTATTTAGTTTGGAATACAGGAATTGCTTTTGGTTTATTTTCTTTTTCAAGTGAATTAACTTATAATTTATTTACCGTACTTATTGTGCTAATAAATATTATAATTATTTATTTAGTAATTATTACCAAAGATTTTAGAAAATATTTCTTATTACTAATTTTGGGAGGGTCTTTTGGTAACCTTTTTGATAGGATTTATTATTCATCTGTGCCAGATTTTATCGATTTTCATATAGGTAATTTTCACTGGTTTATTTTTAATATAGCTGATATCTTTATAACCGTAGGCGTCATTTGCCTTATTTTAGCTGAACTCTTGTATAAAAAAGAAACCAATGAATAAATTTTTTTTTTTAATATTTTTGCTATTTTTTCTCACCTCCTGCAAAAATGTAAGAGATGCTTTAGAGGGAAAAAAATTTGAAAACAGCGATGAGTTTCTTGTCATAAAAAAGAATCCTTTAGTTCTTCCACCAAATTTTAATGATTTACCCTCACCAAAAGATGTAGCTGACACTACTCAAATTGAGAATATTGAAAATGAAATTGAAGATCTTTTAAGTTCAATTAAAGACAATAATGAAGAAGTTGTAGAGTCATCCACATCAAGTGATACAGAAAGTTTTGTTTTAGAAAAAATAAAAGATTAATGTTCTCTAAAAAAATAAAGATAACATGTTTCGACCTTAAAAAGAAAAGTGGTAAAAAAATAAAAAGACTTTTTTCAGATCTTTTACAAAAAAAAAAGGACCCAAATTATAAATTAATTGATACCTTTTCAAAAGACTATCAGTATTCTTTTAAAAAAAAAAAAATTTCAAAATTTAGAAAGTATAAAACAATAAGTATTTTTGGCCTAGGTGGATCATCGTTGTGTATAAGGGCTATTTATGATTTTTTAAGATTAAAGATAAGAAAAAAAGTTTATTTTTATGACAACTTAGGTGTAACAGTCCCAAAAATAGTTAAAAATAAAAATCTGGATATCATTATCTCAAAATCAGGCTCAACTCTTGAGACAATTGTAAATCAGAACATCTTTTCTAATAGCAAAAAAATATTTATAACAGAAAATAAAAAAAGTTACTTGATGGACTTGGCTCTGAAATTAAAATCAGAGATCATTGAACATCCAAATTTTGTCGGAGGCAGATATTCAGCTTTATCTGAAGTTGGAATGCTACCTGCTGAGCTTTTAGGTTTAAAAAGTGAAAAATTTAAAAAATTTGATAATCTTATAAAAAATAAAAACTTTACAAGCACGTTATTAAATAATGTTGGTATGATGTATAAATTTTATTTATTGGGAAAAACAAACTCAGTAATTCTAAATTTTGATAAAAGCTTGTCAAGCTTACTTGAATGGTATCAACAATTATTATCAGAGAGCTTAGGTAAGAAAGGTAAAGGTTTTTTTCCAATTATTTCAAACTTGCCTAAAGATAATCATAGCTTAATGCAACTTTATTTAGATGGAAATAAAAATAATTTTTTTACAATTTTTGATACTACTGATCTCAAGACACCAAAAACTAAGAATAAAAATTTGCTACCAGATTATAACTTTTTAAAAAACAAAAGTATTAAATCAATAATGACTGCTCAGAAGAATGCAGTAAAAAAAGTTTTTAAGAAACAAGGCCTGAGGTTTAGAAATTTTGAAATACTAACCAAAGATGAGGAAAGTTTAGGAATAATTTTCACATATTTTATGCTGGAAACAATATTATTAGGAAAATTGATGAAATTAAATCCATTCGATCAGCCAGCAGTTGAGTCAATTAAAATAGAAACAAAAAGAATACTCAGTTAGATTTTCTCCCAAAAATAAAAGTTGATAAACCATAATTTTTTGTATCAATTACTTTAAATTTCTTTGAGAAAGAAATTAAATCACCTTTTTTTTTATGAATAAGAATTATGCCATTGTTTTCCAAAATATTCATTTCGATAATATTTTCTAATAATAATTCTACTTTTTTTTCTTTAAATGGTGGGTCACAAAAAATTAATTGAAATTTTTGACCAATTTCAAAAATATTTCTGTTCATTTTAAATGCGTCAATTTCTATTACTTTCGATTTTTTTTCATATTTAAGATTTGAAATATTACTTTTTAAAATTTTTAAAACCGGAGGGTAATTTTCAAGAAAAAATACAAATTGTGATCCTCTAGAAATACACTCTAATCCAAATGAACCGACACCAGAAAATAAATCTAAAATCTTACTATCTTTGAGATGAAAATTAATATAGTTGGCGTGAGTCAAAATATTAAAAATGGATTCTTTAGCCATATCTTTTAAAGGCCTAGTTGTTTTATCCTTAGGCATAAGTAACTTTTTTCCTTTGTTTGAACCTGAAATTATTCTCATATTTTTATTACTTTATGACCAATATCACGTCTAAAATATCCATTCTTCCAATTTAATTTTTTAATTAAGCTAATTACTTCGATTCTACATTTCGAAAAATCATCAGTGGTTGAAACAAAGTTTAATACTCTTCCACCGTTTGAAACTATACCAACTTTTGTTTTTAATGTTCCGGCATGAAAAATATTTTGATTTTCAAGAAGTTTAAGTTGATCTAAATCTTTTATTTGAATATTCTTCTCGAATTTTTCTGGGTAACCTTTTGAACACAAAACTATACAAATACTTTTAGACTCAAAAAAACTTATCTTTGTTTCATTTAGTTTGCCTTCACAGCACGATTTAAAAATATCCATTAAATCTGTTTTAACAGTAGGTAAAATTGTTTGACATTCAGGATCTCCCATCCTTACATTAAATTCTATTAAGAAGGGTTCACCATCCTTTATCATAAGGCCAACATACAGGAAACCCTTGTAGACTCCTCCATACTCATTAATTGCATTTAAAGTAGGTTCAATTATTCTTTTTTTTATCTTTAATTCTAGTTTTTCATTTAGAAGTCTTGAAGGTGAGTAACAACCCATACCCCCGGTGTTTTTACCCGTATCACCTTCACCAATCCTTTTATGATCTTGAGCTGAACCAAAAAATTTATAATTTTTTCCATCAGTCACAATGAAATAACTCATTTCCTCACCATCCAAAAACTCTTCAATTAAAATTTGCTCTGCAACACCAAATTTTCCCTTAAAAATTTCCTCAGTTGCTGTTTTTGCTTCATCAAAATTTTTGCAAATATAAACACCCTTTCCTGATGCCAAACCGTCAGCTTTTATAACTAGAGGAAAATAACTATTTTTTAAATAATCTAGTGTTTCATTTAAACTATCACAAATTTTAAACTTTGAAGTTGGAATGTTATTCTCTTGACAAATCTTTTTAGTAAAAATTTTTGAACCTTCAAGCTTTGAAGATAATTTATCAGGGCCGAACACTTTTATCGATTTATCATTAAAATGATCAACAATTCCATTTACCAACGGTTTTTCAGGTCCAACAACTAACATTTTGATATTCTTTTCCATACAGTATTTTTCAAGTTTATAGAAGTTATCTGGATCCAAACTAACATTCTGTGCAATTAGATCTGTACCTGCGTTACCCGGAAAACAAAAAATTTTGGACACTTTTTTCGATTTATTAAGCATATAACAAATCGCATGCTCTCTTCCACCACTTCCAATAATTCCAACATTCATCTATAGTGATCTTATAACTTATAAATGAAAAATAAATTAGCTAAATTAAAATACTTACCAAATAAGTTTGAAATAATTGAGCCAGGCGACCATGTTATTTGTGCAATATCTAAGCAAAAAGTGTATCTACAAAATCTTAATTACTGGAATGTAGAGCTTCAAGAGGCATATTTTTCCCACAAAGAAGCTCAATTAAAAAGAGAAGAGGAAAATAAATAATAAACTATTTCCATCTATTATGCGTCCATATCCACTGTGAGGGATTTTTTTTGATTTTGTTCTCCAACCATTGATTTAGTTTAAGACTAATAGTGTCAATGTTTGCATTTTCATCAATATTTATTTGTTCATCAAAAGTAATTTTAAAATTAATTTTCTCATATCTCTCAATGTGAACTGGTTGAATTTTACAGCCAAATTTTTTAACAAATTGTGCTGGAATAGTTGTTGTATAAGCAGGATAATTAAAAAAGTTTATCTTTTCACCCTCACTTACTCTTTGATCTATCATAATGGCTATGCTTACTCCTTGTTTAAAAAACATTAAGGATTTTTTAACTCCGTTAATTCCTTTTTTTATTTGATTTTTACAAATATATTTTTTACGTAGCGGCTCCATAATTGAATTAACCATTTTATTATTTAAAGGTCTATAAACAGCAGATAGATTTACACCTGCTTTTTCAATTATCATAGCCATCAATTCAAAATTGTTGAAGTGAGCTGAAACAAAAACAACTGGTTGACCTCTTTTAATTTCTTCCAATCTCTCTTTATTTTCAATTTTAATGTATTCATCTAAATTGCCTTTTCTAAAACTAGAGATAAAGGGATACTCAGATAGTATCCTTCCATAGTTTCCCCACATATCTTTTGTAATATTTGCCATTTTTTCAGGGGTTAAAGAACTATCAAATTTTAATAAGTTATTTTTAATTATTTTTTTTGATCTGAAAAATGGTCCAAATGTTTTTCCAAGATAGTAACCAAATTCTGATGAAATTTTATATCCCAATAATTTAAATAAACCAAAAAGAATAATAATTAAAATATATTCAAAAAAATATCTTACTGATTTCATAATCTTTCATTCAAATATTTGTAAAACTGTTTTTTTTGGCTAATTGATAATTCAACTTCCAAAAAATTTATATTTTTCCGAAAAGATTTTTTTATTCTAAAATAATCTTTTTCTGTTGTTAATAACTCACAGTTTTTAATTTTTGCTAAATTTTTTAATTTTTGTAAGTCTGATTCTTCATAATCATAATGGTCAGGAAACTGTTCATACCCATAAAATTTAATTTTCAAACTTTTAAGAGTGTCTAAAAAAGTGTGGGGATTTCCTATACCACTGAATATGATAAACTTCTTTTTCTTTAATTTAGAATAATTTTTAGGTACGTATTTTCCCGTAAAAATTTTTATATTTGGATTAATATTTTTAATTTTATTAACAAAATCTTTAGATTTTTTGTTTATATCTCCATTAATAACAGCTATATCATAATTTTTTATACTATCTAATTTTTCTCGTAACGGTCCAGCAGGTATTACTAATCCATTTCCTTCTAACTTGAGAGAATTAAAACAAACTATTTTCAAATCATAATTTATCCTTTTTTCTTGCAATCCATCATCAAATATTAACATTTCCGCATTTTCATTCTCAGCTTTTACGATGGATAATTCTCTTGTTTTTTCAAAAATTACTTTGTGTTTTTTCTCTAAAAGCTTCTTTTCATCTAAGTGTGAGTTATAATTTTTCTTAATTATGAAAGTTCTAAATCTTTTTTTGAAATAAGTTGCTAAGTTACTTACAAGAGGTGTTTTTCCAGTACCACCTATGTAGATGTTTCCTACGCAAATTGTTTTCAAATCATAAAAATTTTTTTTTATTTTATTATTTTCATAGTAGTTTTTAAGGATAGCAATTAATGATAATGGCAATAATAATATTGAAAACAAACTAATATGATCCTTTTTATCCCAAAATTTTGGTTTATTAAATTTCATAAAACAATTCTTCTCAATTCATTAAAATTTTTCTTTAAAATTAAATCTCCGACTTGAATTTTTGAATTTTATGAAAATTTTTTCTTTTATTTTTTAATAAAATTAATGCCTTTTTTTCTAAATCTTTTATATTTTTCACTTTTAAGGATAATTTTTCTTTTCCCAACATTTTATAAACATCTTTAAAATTAAAAGTGTAATTTCCATGTAAAATATTGCAACCAAACCTTAAGGCTTCTAATGGATTTTGTCCCCCTTTCGGAACTAAAGATCCTCCTAAAAAGACGACATTACTAATTTTGTAAAATGATTTACTTTCCCCATAACTGTCAACTATATAAACATCATATTTATCTAAATTTTTTTTATTTTCACTATGTTTGGTAAACTTTAATTTTTTTTTATCCAACATTTGTGCGATTTCATTTGTTCGCTCTATGTGTCTTGGAATAATTATTGTTATTAAATTTGGAACTTTCCTTTTATATCTCATATGCAAGTTTGCAAAAATCTCTTCTTCGTTATGGTGTGTGCTTGCAGAGCAAATAATTGTTCTGTTTTTGAAATATTTTTTATTTACTACTTTAAATTTATCATTGTGTGTACTGATAAATTTGAGATTCCCTAAAAATTTAAGCTTATTAATACCTAGTTTCTTAAAGTATAAGAATGTTTCTTTGTTTTGAGGAAATATATAATCAAATTTTTCGAGAATATTTTTACCAAAATATCTCAAAAAAAACCATCTTCTGAAAGATTTTTCACTCATTCTTGCATTTATCAAAACGACTCTTATTTTTTTCTTTTTCAATTGAGAAATCATTGTAGGCCAAATCTCAGACTCTACAAAAATTACAGATGAGGGCCTCCAGTAATTTAAAAAATTATTAACTATATGAATATTGTCTAAAGGATAAAACTGATGTAAAGTTTTCTTAAATTTAAATTTTTCAAATATTTTCGATGAGCTTAAAGTTGAGGTAGTTACTAAAATTTGTTTTATTTTCTCAATTTTATCAAACTCTTGTATCAATGGCACAACACTTAGGAACTCTCCCACACTTGAGCAATGGAACCAAACTAATTTACCCCGCTTCTTTTTCTCCTTGTTTAAAGAAAATTTTTCAAAAAATCGTTGGGGATTTTCTTTTTTCTTAAATATTCTATAGACGATTATTAATGGAGATAAAATAATAACAATATATACTAAAAAACTATAGATTATTCTCATCAATTTTTTTGAATTTGTTTTTCATAGAAATTTTTATATACATCTGAATTTTTGATTAATTCCTCATGCCTGCCCTCACTTACTATTTTACCCTTATCTATTACGTAAATTTTATTAGAATTAAGTATTGTTGAAAGCCTGTGAGCTATCACCAATGTTGTTCTGTCTTTTGTTAAATAATTTAACGCGCCCTGAATTTTTCCTTCAGTATCTGAGTCTAATGACGAAGTTGCCTCATCTAAGAGAATAATCTTACTTTTTTTTAAAATTGCCCTCGCGATTGAAAGTCTTTGTTTTTCTCCACCTGATAATCTAATGCCATTTTCTCCAATTAAAGTATCATATTTATGCGGCAAACTCTCAATAAACTCATTACAATATGATAGTTTTGCAGCTTCTCGAATTTCATTTTCATTTGCATCTAAATTTGCATATTTTATATTGTTGAGAATAGTGTCATCAAAGAGTGTTGTTTCTTGACTGACCAGAGATATCTCATTCCTTATAGAAGAAAGCCTTTTTGTGAATATTGACTGATTGTCAATTTTTATGTCTCCACTTTTTGGATCATAAAATCTTGGAATTAAATTTAATATAGTTGTTTTTCCAGCTCCACTATAGCCAACTAATGATGTCATTTTTCCACCAGCTATAATTAAATTTAAATCTTTCAAAACAGGTTTGTTTTCGTCATTATAATCAAAATTAACATTTTGAAATTCTATCTTACCTTCATCAATGAGGATATTTTCATTTTTAGGGTTATCGATAATTTTTTCTTTAAGATCTATAACCGGTAAAATTCTTTTTGCGCCTGCTAATCCCTGATTGACAGTTATGTTTAATGTGGCAAGAGATCTGACTGGTTGATAAGCAAGCATCATTGCAGCTAAAAAGGAAAAAAAGTTATTAATACCTAATTCATCTTTAATTATTAAATTTCCTGAATAGAATATTAGAATTGCGATCATAATACCTGTTAAGACCTCCATGATAGGGGAAGACCTTGCATAAATTTCGTTTAGTTTTTTTGATTTATTCATATGACTTTTCAAAGCTTGATCGGCTCTTGCAGTTTCATAAGTTTCTTTTTGAAATATTTTAATCAGTTTGTGATTTTTAAATATTTCTATTAGATAAGTATTAACTATTCCTGCCTTATCCATTGCTTGGAAGGTAACTTTTGTGATACGTTTCCCAAGAAGGTTTGCAAAAAAACTTGCCAAAGGGATCATTATTATCGCAATTAAAGATAGTTTCCAATTTTGATAAAACATAACTGTTAATAAACCTATAAGTGTCAAGGTATCTTTAAATAAGTTAAGTATTCCTACACTAACAAGGTGTGTCATAAAATTTACGTCATTTATTAAATTAGTAATAATCTTGCCAGAGTGCTTTTTCTCGATAAAATCTGTATCTGCTCTAATTAAAGATTTCATCATATCCATTTGTAGAGATTTCTTAATCTCCTCAGATATATTGATCATTATCACTTTTGCACCGTAAAGAGATATACCTTTTGAAGCAAATGCAATTACTATTAAAAAAGGAATAATTAAAATTAGACTTTTATCTTTGTCTATAAAAATTTTTTCAATTGCTGGGTCAAGTAGATATGCAATCGAAGAAGTGCTCCCTGCTAAAATAATAGAGAATATTAAAGCTATAAATATTTTATTTAAATATTTTTTAGTATAGTTTACATATAATCTTTTCAATATTTCAATATTGCTCATTAGAAAGAATTTCCTACTAATATATTTAAAAAAACTAATAATCCTAAAAAATTATTACTTTTGAATATTTTTAAGCATGTGGTTGGCTCCAAAACTTTTAAACTTTTCACTTGATAAAACATTAGATGTAGAAAAATAAGTAAAGAAAATAAAAAATAGAATAAGTTATAAGACATGAGGACTCCCAAAATAATCATAGATATATAAAAAATTGAATAACATGAGACTAAAAATATTTTTGGATTTTTCTTGAATTTTATTGATGTTGATTTTACTCCTATTATTTCATCATCTTTAATATCTTGAAATCCGTATATAGTGTCGTAACCTAGTGTCCAAAATATGGCTCCTAAGTAAAATATTACTGGATAAATGTTTAATTCGTTAGTGATCGAAACCCATGCCATTATTATTCCATAATTAAAAGTGATACCTAAAAACAATTGTGGCCAGTAAGTGAATCTTTTCATTAATGGGTAAGTAAAAGCAAAAGGCATCGACAATAGGCCGAGAATAATTGTGTTTAGATTAAATTGAATCAAAATAACAAAAGCAGCAAAACATAAAAGTAAAACTAAAATTAAACTAAGTCCTACAGAGATTTGACCACTTGCTAATGGTCTATTTTTGGTTCTTTCAACCATTTTATCTATTTTTCTATCTAGTATATCATTTACGATACAACCAGCGGATCTCATTAAAACAGCTCCCATCAAAAATAAAATGCAGTGTTTGAAAAAAAGAAAATAATCGTTTGAAAAATTGTTTGCTAAGGTAAGCCCCCAAAGGCATGGCCAGAATAGAAGTAAAAATCCTATTGGTTTTTTGAGGCGGGTTAGTTCTAAAAATAACTCAAAATTTTTCATGATAATTTACTTGTAAATAACAAAGCATCGTTTCATAATCAAATTGATTCGTTATGGATATTGATTACACAGTCACAGCTTTAATGTTTCCTGCAATTCCTTTAATAATGGGTGTTTATAGTAATAGGTTCCACACTCTGAGTAATTTAATAAGAAAAATACATGATGAACATGTTTTTGAGAAACACACTCCGCCTGAATGGAAAAACCAATTAATTAATTTAAATGACAGAATAAGCGTTTTAAAACTCACAATCATGTTTTCAGCATTTGGGTTTTTATTCAATATGTTGACAGTATTTGCCCTTTACTTGGATAAAATATTAATAGCTAGAATTATTTTTGGATCGTGCTGTCTATCAATGATGGTATCTATAGTTTTCTTTATAAGAGAAATTCAAATTTCAACTAAAGCCCTTAAGCTGCATATTTCAGATATGGATGTTCAGTTTAAGGAGTAATTATTGCAGGTCCTAGAATTTTTCTTCCTTCTAAATCTTGATGAGCAATTGGTGCATCTTTTAAAGCGTATTTCTTAAATATTTCAACTTTTACTGAACCTGATTTAACCATTTCAAAAAGTTTGTTTGACGCTTCATCTAATTCTTCTCTTGTAGATGTGTAGTGAGCGATGCTTGGTCTTGTAAGATACAATCCTTTTGGTGCAATTAGTTTTCCAACATCAAGAGGATCTAATTTTCCTGATGCGTTTCCAAATGAAACCATTGTTCCTCGCATCTTTAAACATCCCAATGAATCTTCTAAGGTATTTTTCCCTACACCATCGTAAACTACAGGCAAACCAACATTATTAGTAAGCTCTAAAACTTTATCTTTAAAGTTTTCTTTATTGTAATTTATTATTTCATCGCATCCAAATTTTTTTGCTAACTTGATTTTCTCATCTGATCCAACTGTTCCTATTACTTTGCAACCTAAGCTTTTTGCCCATTGACAAAAAATTTGACCAACTCCACCAGCTGCAGCGTGGAATAAAACTGTTTGGCCTTTTTTAACTGGGTATGTTTTATGTAAAAGATAGAAAGTTGTTAAACCTTTGGTCATTAAACAAGCTACAATCTCAAGATCTATTCCATCTGGTACTTTTACTAAATTTTTTGTCGGATAAATCCTATGTGTTGAATATGAACCAAGAGGTGCGGCCGCGTAAGCTACTTTATCACCTTCCTTAAAATTTTTAACACCTGGCCCAACTTTCTCTATTATTCCCGCACCCTCGAGTCCAATGCCAGATGGCAGTGGCACAGGATATAGTCCTGACCTATGGTATGTATCAATGAAGTTCAAACCTATAGCCGAATGTTTTATTAATACTTCATTCTCTTTAGGATCAGTGATAGATAATTTTTCGTATTTTAAAACCTCAGGACCACCAGTTTTTGAAAAATTTATAGAATACATTTAATATTTAGCAAAAGTCCCATTTTGATAATCATTTATTGCCTCAATAATCTCAGCTTTTGTATTCATTACAAATGGACCTCCTCTGGCTATTGGTTCGCCAATTGGTTTACCTGCAATAAATAAAAATTCGCTTTCTTTTTGGGCTTTAATTTGAAGACTTTTTCCTTGATTTAATAATATTAAATTTGAGTCGTTTGTATTTTCGTGATTTTTCTTACCAACATTAATTTGGCCTTTAAGCAAATAAATAAATGAATTGTGTCCTTCTGGGACTTCACAAGTAAATTCTTTCCCATTTTTTAAAACTACATGAAAGTAAATTGGTTCAACGTTATGATTTTTTTCAGGACCCTCAATATCTTTATACTTTCCAGCAATCACCTTAACTATTTTTTCATCATCATTGTAAGTTCCAAGCTCCTTATTTTTTATATAAATATACTCAGGTTTATTTTTTTTTAATTTAGCAGGCATATTTATCCACAATTGAAATCCAAGTAGTTGACCATCAGACATTGCAGGCATTTCAGAATGTATTATTCCTCTTCCAGTTTTCATCCACTGCACATCTCCTGATGACATTATTCCTTTAGCACCAGTACTATCCTCATGTTCAAATTTTCCCTTAAGCATATAAGTAACTGTTTCAATACCCCTGTGAGGATGAGGTGGAAAACCTGCAACATAATCATCTTTATTTTCTGAACCAAATTCATCTAACATTAAAAACGGATCAATATAATCTGCCTCTGGTGTTCCGATACTTCTTTTAAGTTTTACTCCTGCACCGTCAGATGTCTCAATAGATTTAACAATTTTTTTGATTTCAATATTTGACATGTTCTTAGTTTAATTATGTTTCAAACTATTTCAAGTAATCCTTTTAAGCTTTTTATTTCTTTTTTTGGTTTATAATCAAGAATATCAAAATGAGAATTGTTACGGTTAACCCAGACAGCATTGTAACCAAAATTGCCACCACCTGACACATCCCAAGTGTTAGCACTCAAAAAAACAATTTCCTTAGGTTGAATTTCATATTTATAAACTGGAAGATTGTAGACCTTTGAGTCAGGCTTATAAATTTTCACCTCTTCAATTGAAAAAAGATCATCAAAATCAGCGTCTAAGTTATTGGTCTTGACTAATTCATTGATTAAGCCTGGAGTACCGTTCGAAAGAATTGCAAGCTTAAGATTTTTCTTTTTTAAATTTGTTAAAACCTCTTTTACCTCTGGATAAGGGGATAAAACTTTATAAAGACTTAATAATTCATTTTTCATGTTTGTATCTATGTTAAAAACTTTCATAGATTTATCCAAACTATCTTCAGTTATTTGCCAAAAGTCTTTGTGTCTTTTCATTAAACTCCTCAACCAAGTGTATTCAAGTTGTGTAGTTCGCCAAAAATTTGCAAAAGATTCCCACTTATCTCCTATTTTATGTTTACATTTTTCTGCCGCTGAATTTACGTCAAATAATGTTCCATAAGCATCAAATACTATTGCTTTAAAATCCATACTTAAATTTAATTTTTTATATTATACTATATTTTATGAATATTAGATTATATCACCCAAACAGTATAGTTGAAAATATAACTAAGTCGCTTTCAAAGGAACATAGTCATTATGTAGCAAATGTAATGAGACTTAAATTAGGTTCCCGTGTAAATTTTTTTAATAAAGACGGAGAGTGGGAAAGTGAAATAACTTTTATTCAAAAAGATAAGGTCGAAGTAAAATTTATAAAAAAAACAAAACAAGCAGATAATGCATCCAAAATTGAGCTTGCAATTTGCTTAGTAAAAAAAGCTCCAATGGAAACTATCTTGCAAAAATCTACTGAATTAGGTGTAAGTAAAATAGTTCCAATTGTTTCGGAAAGAACAGAAGTTAAAGAGTTAAATTATGAAAGAGCAAAAAAAATAGTTATTGAAGCTACAGAACAATCTAACCAATTTAATCCTCCGGAAATTTCAGAAGTAGTAAAACTTAAAGACTATCTAAAAAAATTAGATAGCTCTACTAAACTATTATTTGCCGATGTGAATTCTCAAAATGTTTTAAAAAATGATAATATTAAAAAAGGAGAAGCTTTAAGTGTTTTGATAGGACCCGAGGGCGATTTTTCACCAGCTGAACGCGAGTCGATTTTGAAAGTTCCTCATGTGAAATCTTTTACCATATCAAAGAATATTTTGAGGTCAGATACTGCCGTCATAACCGCTATTTCATTAGTGAATTTCGTCTATTTCAATTCATAATTGTCGCATTAATTGAATTTGTTAATTGAATTAAAAACTGTATAAAAACGAAATAAAAATGCTGAAAAAATTATTATACACTTTTGTTTTATTAATACCGTCTACCTCATATGCTAACGAGCCAAAAGATTGGCAGTTAGGATTCCAGAAACCAGCCTCTCAATCTATGTACGAAATTGTAAAATTTCATGATTATATGTTAGTTCCAATAATTGTTGCGATAAGCGGGTTTGTATTATTTTTGATGGCTTATACATGTATCAGATTTAGAGCTTCAAGGAATCCTAATCCATCTAAAAGAACGCACAATGTTGCCGTTGAAATACTTTGGACACTCATTCCATGCTTAATTCTTATTGTGATGGCAGTTCCATCTTTTAAAATTTTATATTCACAAGACACAATCCCTAAAGCTGATGTTACAATTAAAGCCGTAGGTTATCAGTGGTATTGGGGTTATGAATATCCTGATGAAAATATAATATTTGACTCTTACATGATAGAGGAAGAGGACTTAAAACCAGGTCAACCTAGACTTTTAGCAGTTGATAATGAAGTCGTAGTGCCAGTAAATAAAGTTGTTAAAGTTTTAATAACAGCTAACGATGTTTTGCATGCTTGGGCTTTACCATCATTCGGGGTAAAAAGAGATGCAATGCCTGGGAGAGTTAATGAAACTTGGTTCAAGGCAGATAGGGTTGGAACGTATTATGGACAGTGTTCAGAATTATGTGGTATTAAACATGCATTCATGCCAATCACGGTTAGAGTTGTAACAGATGAAGAGTATAACGCCTGGTTGGAAGAGGCTAAAATAAAGTTTGCAAAAGAGGAGATAGAAACTAATAAAAATAAATTATTAGCAAAAAATTAATATGACATCAATTGCTTCACAAGATCATACACATCACCATCCAACAGGATGGAAACGATGGGCTTATTCCACAAATCATAAAGATATAGGTACAATGTATCTAATCTTTGCGATAATTGCTGGAATAATTGGAACTGCTTTTTCAGTTTTAATGAGAATGGAGTTGATGCATCCAGGCGATGGAATACTAGGTGGTAATTATCACTTATATAATGTTTTAGTAACTGGTCACGGTTTGATAATGATCTTCTTTATGGTCATGCCAGCAATGATTGGCGGTTTTGGAAATTGGTTTGTACCAATTATGATAGGGGCCCCTGACATGGCTTTTCCAAGAATGAATAATATATCTTTTTGGTTATTACCAGTGTCATTCATTTTATTACTTTCATCGATATTTGTAGATGGACCTCCAGGAGCACAAGGTGTGGGAGGAGGTTGGACAATCTATCCACCACTGTCATCAAAAACTGGTCAACCAGGTCCCGCAATGGATTTAGCAATACTAAGTCTACATATAGCCGGAGCTTCTTCAATACTCGGTGCTGTTAATTTTATAACTACGATATTAAATATGCGAACCCCAGGTATGACTTTACATAAGATGCCATTGTTTGCTTGGTCAATTCTTGTAACGGCATTTTTATTACTGTTATCTTTACCAGTTCTAGCTGGAGCAATTACGATGTTACTTACTGACAGAAATTTCGGAACAGCATTTTTTGATGCACAAACTGGTGGAGATCCACTTTTATTTCAACACTTATTTTGGTTCTTTGGTCATCCAGAAGTTTATATTTTGATTTTACCAGGTTTCGGAATGATAAGTCATATTGTTTCAACATTTTCTAAAAAAACCAGTTTTTGGATATTTAGGTATGGCTTATGCAATGGTTGCGATTGGTATTGTTGGTTTTGTAGTTTGGGCACATCACATGTATACGGTAGGATTAAACACCGATACAAAAGCATATTTTCTAGCAGCAACAATGATCATTGCTGTTCCTACAGGAATAAAAATTTTCTCCTGGATAGCAACAATGTGGGGTGGCTCTATATCTTTTAAAACTCCAATGATGTGGGCTCTGGGTTTTATTTTCTTATTTACAGTTGGAGGTGTTACTGGTGTAGTTCTAGCTAACGCTGGTGTTGATACAGCCTTACACGATACATATTATGTAGTAGCACACTTTCATTATGTGCTATCACTCGGAGCAGTTTTTGCAATCTTTGCAGGGTTTTATTATTGGTTTGGAAAAATGTCTGGCTATGAATATTCAGAATGGCTTGGACAACTACATTTTTGGCTAACATTTATAGGAGTAAATTTAATATTTTTCCCTCAACATTTTTTAGGACTTGCTGGTATGCCAAGAAGATATGCTGATTATCCAGATGCTTTTGCAGATTGGAATTATATTTCTTCAATTGGCTCATATATTTCAGTGGTAGGATTAGCCGTATTTTTAATTAATTTAGCTTACGCATTTATGAAGAAGAAAGCAGCAGCTCAAAATCCATGGGGAGAGGGCGCAACTACTTTAGAGTGGACAGTGCCATCACCACCAAACTTTCATACATTTGAGGAATTGCCTAAAGTAAATGAGTTCGGGGAAGCTGAAAAAACAAGCACATAATTATTGGCATTAAATGACAACGTATAATTCTAGAGCAAAAAGTATTTCACTATTTGATGCATCCATTTTCTTGGAATTGCTAAGACTGATGAAACCTAGAGTAATGTCATTAGTGATATTTACCTGTGCTGTTGGTTTATTAACTGCCCCGGGTGAAATTAGTTTTATTAAATCAATAACAAACATTTTTTTTGTGACACTTGGTGCTGGAGCAGCAGGAGCTCTAAATATGTGGTATGAGGCAGATTTAGACAAACTAATGAGCAGAACATGTTTAAGGCCGCTTCCAACAGGAAAACTAAAAAAGAAACAAGCGCTTATTTTTGGAATAGTCCTATCAGTAGTTTCAGTTTTAGGACTTTACTATTTTTCAAACTTACTGTCAGCTTTGGTATTGCTTTTTACAATAAGTTTTTATTTATTTGTTTATACAATTTGGCTTAAAAGAAGAACGCCGCAAAACATAGTAATTGGTGGAGCATCGGG
>CACJZL010000006.1 GCA_902597865.1 uncultured Pelagibacteraceae bacterium
TAAAAAATTCTGAATATTAGATTTTGAAGATTTGCCTTGATTATGTTGAGCTTTGGATTTTGGTGTTACAATTACACTAGTTTTTTTTGATCTCAATTTTCTACAAAGATCAATTTCCTCCCAAAAAAGGAAATACTTTTCATCAAATTTACCAATATTTTCAAAGTGTTTTGTACTTATTAATAAAGCACAGCCTTTAGCAACATCAACGCATAATTCACCCTCTATCTTTGAATTTAATAATAATTCTCTTGATCTCATTGCACTTGATGAATCTAAATTCTTTAAGTTTCTTTCTGGAAATGCTCCGTAAAAGTCTTTATCAGGAAGTGTAACGGGAGCAACTATTCCGCAGTCATTATATTGGTTTAAAGTGTTAAGCATATTTTCTATTGAACTATCATCAATGGAAAGGTCAGGATTAAGAACTAGAAAAAAATTTGTAGATACATTATCAAAAGCAAAATTTATTGCTCTACCATACCCAAGATTTTTATTTTTTGAAATAACTTGGATATTTTTAAAATTTTTAATTCGCTCAAGAATTTTTTCATTTTTTCCATTATCGACAACAATTATCTTAAAATTTTTTAGACTATCAAAAAAACTCTCAACTATTTCACTTGAGTTATAGAGAACAGTAATGATCGTAATTTCATTATAAATTTTGCTCATCTGCGTGAAATAGCTTATATTTTTTTAAAAAAATTTGTTTTAATTTATTTTTCTATTTCAATTTATAATAGAAGAATTATGAAAAAACATACCAAATGTTGTTATCGTTTAATAAATCAATAATATTTTCAACTTGAGGTTTTTCTGTGGTTTCACGTGAAAATACTATAGGTTTATTAAATTAATGAATAAATTTTTACCTCTGATCTTTGTTTTATTGTGGTCTTCAGCTTTTGTTACTACAAAACCAATAGTAGATAACAGTGATCCTTTTGCAGCTTTAGCTTTTCGATTTTTTATAGTTGCTCTGGGTTTTTTTATTTATTGTGTTTACAAAAAATTATCGTTGAAATTAAATAGCATAGATTTTATCCAGTCTTTTTCAAGTGGCGTTCTATTTCATGGAATTTATTTAGGAGGTGTATTTTTTTCCATCTCAAAAGGTATTCCAACAGGTATAACTGCACTTATTGTTACAATGCAGCCAATCTTAACAAATGCTTTAGCCGGACCTTTTCTCAAAGAACATGTAGGATGGAAACAGTGGATTGGGGTTGCTCTTGGATTTATAGGATCTGCTTTAGTATTAGGGGTAGATATAGGAGGTGCTCTTCCAACAATTGGAATTATAGCTTCATTCATCGCACTAATATCCATTACATCTGCCACTCTTTTTCAAAAGAAATTCAGTGGCAATATTCCTTTACCAGTTAGCAATACATACCAAGCTGCAGGAGGATGTTTCTTCCACTTGGTAGTAATTTTGTTTTTTGTTGAACCGTTTATTGATTTTAATCCCAGTTTTTTAATAGCAATGGGTCACCAAATTTTTCTAGTATCTTTTGGGGCGTTTACAATATTAATGTTCTTAATCAAAAAAAATTCAGCAAGTAAAACAGTTACTGTATTTTTTTTAATACCAGCAACTTCGGCAATTATTGCTTGGATATTTCTTAATGAACAATTATCTTTAATTGATATATTTGGCTTCATTGTTGCATCACTTGGCGTATTTATCGCAACAAGAAAATCTTAAACTGTTCAATTTATTGAAAAAAAACATTTCAACTTTAAATTGAAATATATTTTGCGCATTTACATCATGTTTAAAAAGGTCTTTAATTAGAATTATAAAAATGGCTAAGACTAAGAAAAAAAAAGCTGTTAAGAAAAGAAGAAAGAAAACAAAAAAGTCGATTAAAAAAAGAAGAAAACTTAAAAGCGGAACGACAAAGAAACTTTCTAAATCTAGAAAAAAGCTAAAAAAGATAAAGTCAAAGTCAAAAACAATACGTAAAACAAATGGAGGAAAAATGAGTGCAGAGATGAAAGTGTCTTCTGTTCTAGATACCTCTCATTTGAAGGTTAAATTTCCGTTCAAAGCAAAATACGGAAACTACATAAATGGAAAATTTGTAGAACCTAAATCTGGAAAGTATTTTGATAATACTTCTCCGATCTCAAATGAAGTTATCTGTTCAGTTGCGCGATCTAACGAAAAAGACGTGGATGCAGCATTAGATGCAGCTCACGCAGCTTTCCCAACTTGGGGAAAGACATCAATCACTGAAAGATCTAACATTTTAATTAAGATTGCGGATGTATTAGAAAAGAATTTAAATACATTAGCAGTAGCAGAATGTTTAGATAACGGTAAGCCAATCAGAGAATGTATGGCTGCTGACTTACCTCTTGTAATAGATCACTGGAGATATTTTGCAGGAGTAATCAGAGCAGAGGAAGGTTCAGTTGCTGAAATAAGCAATAATGAATATTCATATCATATACCTGAGCCACTAGGTGTAGTTGGACAAATTATACCTTGGAACTTCCCATTACTAATGGCAACTTGGAAACTTGCTCCAGCATTAGCTGCTGGTAACTGTGTGGTATTAAAACCTGCAGAGCAAACTCCAGCGTCTATCATGGTAATGATGGAAATGATTGGCGATCTTTTACCAAAAGGTGTTGTTAACATTGTAAGCGGTTTTGGATTAGAAGCTGGTAAACCTTTAGCATCTTCTAAGAGAATTAAAAAAATTGCTTTCACTGGTGAAACAACAACTGGTAGATTGATTATGCAATATGCATCACAAAACTTAATCCCAATTACTTTGGAATTAGGTGGTAAATCTCCTAACATTTTCTTTGAAGACGTCATGGATAAAAACGATGACTTCTTTGATAAATGTTTAGAAGGTTTTGCAATGTTTACATTAAACCAAGGAGAAGTTTGTACTTGTCCAAGTAGAGTACTAGTTCAAGAGTCTATCTATGATAAATTCATGGAAAAAGCTATTGCTAGAACTAAAGCTGTAAAACAAGACAATCCTTTAAAAATGGAGACAATGATTGGTGCGCAAGCTTCATTAGAACAAATGGAAAAAATCAAATCTTATCTAGATTTAGGTAAGAAAGAGGGTGCCAAAGTTCTTTGTGGAGGAAATGTTGCAAAAATTAATAGTGGTTTAGAAAAAGGAAACTACATTGAGCCAACTATTTTCGAAGGTAAAAACAATATGAGAATATTCCAAGAAGAAATTTTTGGACCAGTTGTTTCTGTAACTAAATTTAAAGATGAGAAAGAAGCATTAGAAATTGCTAATGATACTCTTTATGGTTTAGGTGCAGGAGTGTGGACTAGAAATGGAAATCTTGCATACAGAATGGGTAGAGAGATACAAGCTGGTAGAGTTTGGACAAACTGTTATCACGCTTATCCTGCTCACGCTGCTTTCGGTGGATATAAACAATCTGGTATCGGAAGAGAAACTCATAAAATGATGCTTAACCACTACAGACAAGTGAAGAACTTACACGTGTCTTACAGTGAAAAGAAATTAGGCTTCTTTTAAAAGATAATTAATATATAATGGCCCGTGAGGAATCACGGGCCATATTATTATGAAAGTAAAAGCAACAGAATCAGCATTAAAATTAATTGAAGATATTAAAGCTCAACACGGTGAAGAGCTTTTATTTCATCAATCGGGTGGATGTTGTGATGGTAGCGCTCCTATGTGCTATCCTAGAAAAGAATACGTGGTTGGTAACAGCGATGTAAAACTTGGTGAGATTGGTGGAGTTCCTTTTTATATGAACGATGACCAATATGAAAAGTGGAAACATACTGATTTAACTATCGATGCTGTAAATGGTATTGGCGGAATGTTTTCTTTAGATAACGGAACAGGTCGCAGATTTCTGACTAAATCAGAAATCTGCTTAGTCGTTGATAACGACAAAAAAAATTAATTAATCTTTTATTGCCCAGGGGCTTTGTAGCCAATTTTTCCTGCCTTAGCTGTAGCTTTTGAAAAATCAATCGCCTCAAGTATTGTTAAATTTTTAACAGCACCTGATCCTTCTACAACAAGTTTAATTGCAGCAAAATCATCAAACGATGTAAGATCTACAACAACAACAAAATCATAAGATCCTCTTACAATGTCCATACTATGCATTGTTCCACCCATAGCTTTTGTTAGTTGTTCTACAACTGCTTTTCTGTCAGTTCCTGGATCTTTCAAAAATCCTTGAAAAGCTTTTTCTGTGTAGTTACCCATTATGTATGCTTTCATGTTATACTCCTTATATTAATGTCTATAGTAACGAGTTTATGGGTTTTGTTGATATGATTTATTTGCACACTAGACACTTTAAAAGGTCATGTTAGATTAAATTATGTACGAAAAATACGGTCAATTCATAGATGGCAAGTGGCACAAATCTTCTACAGGCGAAACGTATGAAGTTATCAATCCAGCAAACGAGGAAATTATTGGAAAAGCATCTAAAGCTTCACCTGAGGATGTTGATAAAGCTTTGTTGTCTGCTCAAAAAGGATTAGAGGTTTGGAAAAAAACACCACCGTGGCAACGTGCTTATATTTTACGAAAAATTGCTGACAAGATGAGAGAAAAGCAAGACATACTTGCTAAATGGATGACACTTGAAGTTGGAAAACCGTTTGCAGAAGCTAAAGGAGAAGTAAATGGTGCAGCAGATATTTATGAGTGGAATGCAGAGGAGACAAAAAGAATTTATGGTCAAACAGTTGAAAGCAGATTTGAAGATACTAGAGTTCATGTTTACTACCAACCTGTTGGAGTAGTAGCAGCATTAGTCCCATGGAATTTTCCACTGGTTTTATCTGCTAGAAAAATTTCTACAGCATTAGCAGCAGGTTGTTCAGTAATTGTTAAACCTGATGTTATAACTCCCGGTGTTGTAATGGAGCAAGTTGAAATTTGTAGAGAATGCGGAGTTCCTCCAGGTGTTGTAAATTTATTATCAGGAGATCCTCCAAGTATCGCTCAACAATTAATTGCCTCTGATATAGTAAAAAAGATTTCAATTACCGGATCTTCAAGAGTTGGAAAGTTAATTTTAAAACAAGCAGCAGACAAAGTTCAAAGAGTTACAATGGAATTAAGTGGTCACTCTCCATTTATAGTTTTTGATGATGCAGATATTAAAAAAGCGACAGACATGGCAATCGCTGCAAAGTTTAGAAATAATGGTCAAGTTTGCATTTCACCCAATAGATTTTACATCCAAGAAAATAAAAAAGATGAATTTGTTAACTTATTTGTAGAAAAAACTAAGAAATTAAAAATTGGTGACGGTATGGATCCTTCAGTTCAACTTGGACCTTTAACAACCAAAAAAAGATTAAACGAAATTGAAGAATTAGTTGAAACAACAAAAAAAGAGGGTGCGAAAGTTTTACTAGGCGGGAAAAGACCATCAGGTTTTAACAAAGGTTATTTCTATGAACCTACAGTTTTTGATAATGTTAAAGATGATTACACAATTATGAAAGTAGAACCATTTGGTCCTTTGGTTCCAATGTTATCCTTTAAAAGTTTCGATGAAGTAATTGAAAGAGCTAATAATCATGAATTGGGATTATCAAGTTATATTTGTACCAACTCTATGGAAAAAGCACATAGAGCTTCAGAGTTGATGGAAACCGGAACAGTAGCAGTAAATACACCTTTAGTAGCTTTAGCAGAAGCCCCCTTTGGAGGTATCAAACAAGCAGGATACGGAAGGGAAGGTGGTTCTATGGCAATAAAAGATTATCTTAATGTTAAGTACACTCACCTTGGTTTAAAAGGTTAATTTAGATGACAGAATTAATTTTGGCGTTAGGTGCAGGCCTTCTAAGTTTTTTATCCCCATGTGTTTTACCTTTAATACCTGGATATATATCTTATGTATCCGGAAAATCCTTAAATGAACTGCTTGAGGAAAAAAAAGTTAATATAATTCCAATAGTTCTCTTTACAGTTGGCTTCTCTTTAATTTTTATTGCATTTGGTGCAACTAGTTCTCTTATAGGAAAAATTTTATTAAATAATTCAATAGAGTTGAGAATACTTTCTGGTTTAGTAATTATTTTTTTTTCTCTTCAAATAATCGGAATAATAAACTTAAACTTCCTTAACTTTGAAAAAAGATTTGAAACAAAAAAAAGCGCTAATATTTTTAGCTCTGTTTTAGTTGGAATGGCTTTTGGTTTTGGTTGGACTCCATGTATTGGACCTATACTAGGTTCTATACTAGCACTTGCAGCAGTTGAACAAACACTTCTCAAAGCTGTAATGCTATTATTGTTTTATTCTTTAGGATTGGCGATTCCATTTATTTTATCTGGTTTCTTGATACAAAAATTCATGCTTGTCTCAAAAAACCTTAAAAGAAATATTAATATAATTTCAAAAACTGGTGGATTTATTTTATTAGTAACGGGCATTTTAATACTTACAAATCAACTTCAGGCAGTGGGTTTTTATTTATTGAAATCTTTACCTTTTTTACAAAATCTGGGTTAAAAAAATCATCTTTTTTGGTATAATAAAAATATGTCATTAAGCTATTTAATAAATCAATCTAGTAAGTTTATCTGGTACTCTGCGCACTACATAATTTCGTTTAAGTATGCGACACCTATTAAAATAGATAAGTCTAATCCACCTCCATTTTATGGAAAGATGCCATCAGGTAAAAAACTATTTTTTGAAATGATGAAGCTTTTAAATGAAGAAAGAAAACTAATTAATTCAAAATTCTATAAAATACCCAAAACAGAATTAAAAGATTTAATAAATACAGCCAAAGGGAGCTTTGACTTTTTTCTTGATTTACCAAAAATTGATAAAAGAAGAACATCAGGAAAATTCTCTGAAGTTAAAACGAACAAAGATTTACCAAAATATTTCTTAAGAAATTTTCACTATCAAACTGATGGATATTTAAGTGAAAAATCTGCAAGATTGTATGAGTTTCAAGTCGAGACTTTATTTTCGGGGTGCGCAGCAACAATGCGAAGATTTTCAATGATCCCCTTAATTAAATTCATAAAAGATGAAAATTTGCCAAGAACAAAGCTGTTAGATATTGGTACTGGCACAGGAGATATAATTGCAACGTATAAATTAAATACTAAAAATTTAGAGGTCACTTGTTCTGACTTATCTGAAGAATATTTAAATGTTGCAAAAGAAAAATTAAAGAAATTTTCAGATATAAATTATGTAAATTGCAAAGGGGAAGAGCTTCCATTTGATGAGAAATCTTATGACATTGTTACCTCTACTTATGTTTTTCATGAGGTTCCCTCTGCTATTAGAAAAAAAATTTTTAGTGAAATTGCAAGAGTACTTAGAAAAGGAGGGATCTTTATTCTAACGGACTCTTTACAAATGGATGACAACCCAATTTTAAATCCATTATTAGAATTTTTTCCTTATTCTACACATGAACCTTATTATCCTAAATATATAAGAGAAGATCTTGCTAACGTTGCTAGACAAAGTGGACTAGAACTTTTTTATTCTAAGAATGCTTATCTTTCTAAAAGCCTAGCTTTTAAAAAAATCTAATTAACTAAATTTTCTTAGCAAGTGTCTTAGTTTACCTTCTGAAGAGTCGTAATCTATATAACAACCTTGTAAAAACCTATTACCCTCATTAGGATTAAATTCTGTTCTACCGTGAAGTAACCTGTAATTATCCATCATCAGCAAGTCACCTGGATTTAACTTGAACTTTATTAAAAATTTATCTGAGTTATAAATTTCTGAAATTTTATTTCTTGCTTTATAATATAAATCTAGCCTATCTTTTTCTAAGGCTGGAACAAAATCTAGTCTAGTACTAAATCTTACTTGTTTAACTCGTTTATTTTGATCTAATTCAATAAGTTCCCCATAATTTTCTAAAACAACATTTTTATCTGCAAATCTAAACTTCACCTTTACTTCTGTAAGTATTTTGAAAAATTCAGGAAATTCTTTCTTTAAATTTTCTGCCACTGAAAATCCATCGACAATAGTGGAAAATCCACCTTTAACCCCATTTTCAATACAGTGTAATAATTGAATATTGGGAACTGGTTTTCTGTAAGGATTGTCAGTATGAGGTGATAGAGGAAGAGGTGTATAAGCTAAATCATTTGGATTTGGTTTCGACTTAACATTAAAGTATTCACCAAAATTTGTTCTTCTGATACTGCCAATTGAATTAGCAAAATTTACAATGAAATTATCTTTAATTGGAACATTTGAAATAATAATAAAACCATTTTTATAGAATGATTTTAAAAGCTCAAGCATCTCACTGCTTTCTAAAAAATTATCATTATATTTAAAATTTTTTATATTCTTAAGTTCAGAATTCCAAAGCGTTGGTTGCATTAATCTTTCTAATTCCTCATCTGAAGAAAATTCTTTTTCAATTTTTTTAATGTCAAATTTAGACCTTACTCCATCACTAAACTCGAGATTTAAAAGATCATTATCAATTTTAACATCTTTAATTGTTATATTTTTTAGAAAAGACGGATCAAATAATCTTTGTTCGGTATTAGCATCTAGATGTTCTTTTTCAGACACTCTTTCTCTTAACCAAATAGGATGTAATTCTTTCTTTTCTGATCCTAGAAACACAAATATTTTGTTATTTTTTTCTAATTGTATTTTCATATTTACAATTAACATTTCAACAAAAAATAGCTTTAATCAAGCAAAATTAAATAGTAATAAGATCTTAAGATAAATCAAAACAAATGAAAAATATTGAATTTTATAGATTTTTAATCTCTTTAGCTAAAGACTTAAATAGATTTTACAAAAAGAATTTAAACAAACCTTTTAAGGCCATTAACAAAGGTAAAGGCTCTAACTATGACCCAGTCACTATAGCTGATAAAAAATTTGAGAAATTCATAAGATCAAAGATTAATAAAAAATACCCGTCTCACTCTATCGTTGGCGAAGAATTTGGAAAGAAAAAAACTAAAAGTGATTACTCTTGGGTAATAGATCCAATTGATGGGACAAGATCTTTTGTAATTGGAAACCCTTCGTGGAGTAATCTTGTAGCTATTTGTTATAAAGGACAACCGATTTTTGGGTTAGCAAACTTTCCTGAACTAAATAAATTTTATATAAACAAAAACACTAAAGAGGCTTTTTTATTTAGATATAATAAAAAGACAAAACTAAGATCTTCGAAAGAAAAAAATTTCAAAAAAATAAAACTTTCTGGAAATTTTCATGGTCATTTTTCTTTAGATAAGCTCAAGAAAGTAAAAAAAATTCTCCCAATGATGCAATTTCCTTGTATGGATGCATTAAGTTATTCTCATTTTTGTGAAGGAAAAATTGATGTTGTTTTTCAATGTGGAAATAAAATTTGGGATATTTTTCCATTGATACCAATAATAAGAGCTTCAGGTGGAATAGTTACAAATTGGAAAAATCAATTTAATTTTAAAAGTGGAAATGTTTTAGTTTCTCCAAATAAAATTTTACACTCTAAGATGCTTAAAATGCTTAGACCTCTTAACTAATTATTATTAATAAAAGATTTAATGTAATCTCTGAGTTTTATTTTACCAAAATGTTTATAAACTTTATTTGATAAATTCATTGTGGTAAGTGCTGATGCATATCTTTCGCCAGGTCTTTTGGATAGAAATCTAATTCTTTGTTTAAACATCTTTGCCACCTCTAGAATTGAAAAACTCTGTTTATGAGAAATGCTATAATGTCTACATAGATTTTTTTTCCAAGCGATGTAGCAAACGTTAACTGTGTCATCTATATGCGTAAATCTTCTTGATTGTGAGCCTGGTTTAACTACTGGTAAAGCTTTATTTTTTTTGTAACAGTCTTCGAATATTCCAATTACAGTAGCCATGTTCCCTTTACTAATTTGATTAGGACCATAAACATTATAGAAATAAATTACTTCATACTTAAATTTATACCATTTTTTTAAATTCTCTAATAATTCTAAGTTTTTTGCTTTTGTAAATGCATATGGAGATAAATTTTTGTCGTTTCCTTTATTGCCAAGTGATGCAGATGTTGCGCTATAAATTAGTTTAATTCTGTTCTTAAGGCAGAAATTAAAAACTGCATTCGTTCCAATTGAGTTAGATTCAATACATTTATCCATTTGTAAAAAACTTTGATAAATCCTGGCAAATTCCCCAAAATGAAAAATTGAATGTATTTGTTTTGGATTTAATACTGCTGATATATTTTTTGTGTGAGCATTAATGTATTTTACTCGAGAATTTTTAATATGATTTTTACGTGAACTAGAACTGTAATCATCAATTGAAATTAATTTGTAGGTTGTTTTTTTTAAAAGTAATTTTATTAGATTAGTACCAACAAAACCTGCGCCACCTGTGATTACTATCTTTTTTGAGCTCATTAGCTTTTTATCTATTAATTTAAATATTTATTTATGTAAATAACTAAATTACAATGCATTAAAAAAGAGGAGGAATATGGAAATTTTTAAACCAATTAACGAAAAAAAAGCTAATACAAAAGTAAAAAGAATTTTTAATGATATTAAGAAAACGAGGAAAATTACTAAAATTCCAAATTTTTGTAAATCTATTGCACATAACCCACAACTTTTAGATAGAACTTGGAATAACCTTAAACAAATTATGAAAGATGGTGCATTAGACTCTGTTACTAAAGAATTAATTTATGTCGCTGTATCAATAACAAATAGCTGCAGCTATTGTACTAGATCCCATACTTTTGCTGCTAAAAAAAAAGGTGCATCTGACGAAATGATTAAAGAAATGATTGATGTAGTTGGTATTGCTAATCAAAATAATAAACTTGTTGAAGCGTATCAAGTTGAAGTAGATAAAATTTATAAATAGGCAATGTCGAATTTTATTGGATATATATATCTTTTCTTGGCTGTAATATTAGGAATTACCTCTAATGGCTTTTTAAAAACTACTAATGGGTTTACAAATCTCGTACCAACTACAATGTGTATATTTACAATTGTTCTTTGTATTTTTTTTCTAGCAAAAGCTATGATGACAATACCAGTTGGTTTTACTTACGCAACATATGGAGGTTTAACTATAACTGCAGTAACAATATTTGGAATATTGAAATATAATCAGGTTCCAAACATTTACGGAATTATAGGTATATCTTTGATTATAATTGGTGTGATACTGGTTAATTTTTTAGGCAAAACAAACTAAATTTATTTAGTAATCTTATCCACAAAATTTTTAGTTATTGGACCAACCACTAAGGCAGCTACAATTGCAATAGGAAGACTAACAACCCAAGCCTTTAAAAATCTATTTATGTATTCGCTATCCATCCCTGTGTTTATGTATGTGATAATCAGCGTCATCATAAGGCTCATTCCAAAACCCATGATTAAGATAAATAATAAATTAGAATATTTTTTTGGAAACATTCGATAATTTATTAAATTCTATACGTAAATTTTATCAGCTAATCCGTAACAAAGAACGGCACTAATAATAACCAGAACCAATGGAGCATATATTCCATCATTTCTGGTTTTCTCAGTCAAACCAGTTTTATCAATTTTTAAAGTGTAAAAATTTGCACATAATATCGTTACATTAATTATAAAAACTAAATTAAAGAACGCCCAAGTAGCATCTAAACCACCTGATCTTATGAAAGCGATATATATAGCCATTAAAACCATTGCAATCATGAACGAACCAGCAAATCTTGTTATTAAAGTAGCTGTTTTATCTACTCCTCTACCTTCAAGAAATTTTTGAGTTCCGAAAACTAATTGGAATGCGTAGCTTCCAACAATAATGAAATGAACTAAGTAAATTATTAAATAAAAAATATTCCCAAATTTATCTATCATGTTATCTCCTTTTTATACCCCTTTGATAATTATTATATTACCTTCAGATCCCTTTTGGCGCAATTCTTTTAATGGTTTGTATATATCAGAATTGTACCATTCTAACGCTTTTTCATAAGTTGGAAATTCAATAATTACATTTCTTGTAAAATCCCACTTTCCTTGCATTGATCTAAACTCTCCAGCTCGCACTAAGTACTTGCCACCAAATTTTTTTACAGATTCAGGCACTGTTTCTGCATAAAGCTTAAAACTTTCTTTATCTGTCATGTTAAGTTGAGCAATTAGATAGCCGCTCATTTACTAATACAGAGTTTGAGCAACTTTCTTTACTCTATCTTTGCCATTGGGGATAGTAGCTTCTAAAAAACTGTGACACTGATTAGTTGCTTTTTCACTAAATTTTGATCCATAGTGTTTATCGACAGCTTTATTTACACCTTTATCCCAATCAGTTTCTTTAATTCCTACTTCGAGAGCATATTCTTTCCAAACTTTTACTGATGCCATCGATTTTTCTTTCATTCCATACTCAAATTTTTCACCAGAAGGTAAAAAGTAGTTAGCCATGTAAATTCCTACACAGTCCCATGCTTTTTCTTTATTGCTTTTAGTTAAATCAGCTAAGGCTAATGAAAAAATAAACAAACTAAACAGCACAATTAACAAAAGTGAGAAAAAATTTTTTTTAAGTAGTTCGTTCATAGTCTTAATTATGAAAATTATTTAACTACAATATTTTTATTATGTAAAAGATTTATTAAAGAGTGTGCGAAAAAAAATTAAATCCAAGCGGGAATTGGAAGACCTTTTTCCTGCAAAAACTTCTTATTAAACAGCTTAGAGTTGTATTTATCTGATCTATCACAAAGAATGGTTACAATTGTCTTACCAGGTCCTAATTTCTTGCCAAGTCTTATAGCTCCAGCAATATTTACACCACAACTTGTACCTAAACTTAAACCCTCGTTTTGAATAAGGTCATATAACACTGGTAAAGACTCTTTATCTTCTATTGAAAATGCTCCATCAATTTTTGCTTCAGCAAAATTAGCTGTAACTCGACTTGATCCTATACCTTCAGTTATAGAATTACCTTCACCTTTTAATTCTCCGTTTTCAACGTAGTTATAAAGTGATGATCCAGCAGGATCTGATAAATAAATCTTAATATTTTTGTTTTTTTCTTTCAAAAAACTACTTACACCAGCAATAGTTCCACCTGTGCCTGATGAACAAACAAAACCATCAACCTTCCCATCAGTTTGCATCCAAATTTCTGGCCCTGTCGTCTCATAATGTCCTTTAGAATTAGCGGTATTATCAAATTGATTAGCCCAAACCACTCCGTGGTTGTTGCTACTCTTTAATTCATCTGCAAGTCTACCCGCTACCTTTACATAATTGCCATCATCTTTGTATGGTTTAGGTGGGACTAACCTTAAATCAGCTCCCATGTTCTTTAACATGTCTTTTTTTTCCTGAGTTTGATTATCATTCATCACAATAATTGTCTTATACCCAATAGAATTTCCTATTAAGCAAAGACCGATACCAGTATTACCAGCTGTGCCCTCAACAATCGTTCCACCTTTTGAAATTAATTTTTTTTCTTGAGCGTCTTTAATCAACGCTAAGGCCGCTCTATCTTTTACAGATCCACCTGGATTTAAGTATTCTGCTTTACCATAAATGTTGCATCCAGTAATTTCTGATGCAGCTCTTAATTTTACTAATGGTGTATTACCGATCCCTTCAATAAAATTATTTTGAGCATTTTTCATATTAATTTTTATCACTTTCAGGAGTTATACCATAAGGTTTAAAGTTTTCATCTGATCCCGAGGTTTCACTAACATTTTTTGCTGGTATTCCAACCATCACTGCATTTTCTGGAACATCTTTTGTTACAACTGCGTTTGCACCAATTTTTGCGTTTTTGCCAACAGTTACTGGCCCAAGTATTTGTGCACCAGATCCAACTACAACATTATCCTTAAGTGTTGGATGTCTTTTAATATTTCTTTGTTCATTAGAATTTACGCTTGGTGAGATTCCACCTAACGTTGCCATATGATAGATCGTTACATTATCTCCAATTTCTGAAGTTTCACCAATCACAACTCCCATTCCGTGATCTATAAATAAATTTTTACCAATATTTGCTTTTGGATGAATCTCTATTCCAGTTAAAAATCTTGAAAACTGAGAAATTATTCTTGCAACTAAATGAAATTTAGCAATTACAAAAAAATTTGCGATTTTGTGGAAAAAAACTGCCTTAGCACCAGGATAAGTTAAGATAATGCTTAACTTTGATTTGGCAGCCGGATCTCTCTTAATTATAGACTCTAAAAATTCATTCATAATTTTGTGAAATTAAATTAGCTTACTAATTGCAACAACAACAAACACCTTCAGGTTTGCAATTACATTGCATATCCCCATCACAAGCACATGTGTCGTTAGTGCAGTTTGTGCAAATACATTTTGAATTGTCGCAAGCCATAAATTATATATAGAGCTAATAACCTAATAATCAACCCAATTTTTGTCGCTTTAAATTTGATTTAAAGTAAGGCCTTTTACGTTTGCCGGCACAGCCACATCCATCATTTTTGGATTAGCTAATTTTAAATTATTCATGATCTCTACATATTGATCTATTGAATTTACTTGTAATCTTGGATTATTTTTTATTTCATTTCCAATTGTAGAGTTTTTTTTCCCATTATAATCATGCGCAGGAAAAACGATTGTACTTTCTGGAAGTTTAAGCAATTTATTAAACAATGAATCGTATTGTTGTTTAGCATTACCATTTTGAAAATCAGTTCTTCCAGTCCCGTTAATTAATAAAGTGTCTCCAGTGAAAACTCTATCTTTCATTAAAAAACTATATGAACAATCTGTATGTCCAGGAGTGTACAAAACTTTTAATTCAATACCATCTAGTTTAATTTTTTCATTTTCTTTCACTCTTAAATCAACAACTTCAGATTTAGAATTTTCACCCATAATTTTTGTGCAACTAGTTCTTTTACTTAACTCATTAAGTCCTGTGATATGATCAGCATGAATATGTGTATCAATCACTTTTACTAACTTCAATTTTAGTTTTTCTAAAAGTTTTATATATTCTTCTGTGTGCTCTATTACCGGATCGATTATTAAAGCCTCTCTACCTTCACCACTTGACAGTATGTACGTATAGGTTGAAGACTTAGTATCGAATAGTTGTTCAAAAATCATATTAATCATCATCTTATAAAAAATTGCATAGCAAATCAATCTTGCATATAATTTGTTTTTAAAAAGGAGATGTAAATGACTCTAAAAATAAATAGTTTAGCGCCTGACTTTAAAGCTAAAACAACAATTGGCGATATTTCATTTCATGAATGGCTAGGTGATAGTTGGGGTGTCCTATTTTCGCATCCGAAAGACTTCACACCTGTTTGCACAACAGAATTAGGTTCTCTTGCAAAATTAAAACCTGAATTTGAAAAAAGAAATGTAAAGGTAATAGGTCTAAGTGTTGATCCAGTATCAGATCACGTAAAGTGGTTAGAGGATATAAAAGATGTCACTGGAAAAAAACCAGACTATCCAATTATAGCTGATGAAGATCTTAAAATTGCAAAACTTTATAACATGTTAGAAGGCGATGCAGGAACTACTTCAATGGGTAGAACTGCAGTAGACAACCAAACAGTTAGAACAGTTTTTATTATAAGACCTGACAAAAGAATTGGTTTGTTCTTAACTTACCCAATGGCGACTGGAAGAAACTTTATGGAATTATTGAGATCAATAGACTCAATGCAGCTAACAGCTAAACATAAAGTAGCAACCCCAGCTGATTGGAAAAAAGGTGAGGAAGTTATCATTGTGCCTGCTGTTAAGGATGATGAAGCTAAAAAATTGTTTCCTAAAGGATGGAATGCAATTAAACCTTATTTAAGAAAAGTTCCAGATCCATCTAAGTAGATTGGACAAAAAACTTTTAAACCTACAATCTCAGCATTGGGAAAGTAATTTCTCAAGTAAGCCTGAGATGTTTGGTTTTGAACCAAGCTATCCAGCAAAAAAAGCTCTCGAAACATTTAAAAAAAATAACATTACAAATATTATTGAACTTGGTGCAGGTCTTGGAAGAGATACAATATTTTTTGCACAAAATGGAATTTATGTGCATGCAATTGATTACAGTTTGTCAGCAACAAATATTATTAAAAAAAGATCTAAAGAAAACAATTTAGACGATTTAATAAAAGTTGAGAATTACGATATTAGAAAAAAACTGAATTGTGATAATGAAAATTTTCAAGCATGTTACTCACATATGTTATTTTGTATGGCTCTTACAAATCAAGATTTAAAAGATTTGAATCAAGAAATTTTTAGAGTTTTAAAAAAAGATGGTTTCAATCTTTATACTGTAAGAAATCACATGGATGGTGATTTTAAGAAAGGAACGCATAGAGGAGAAGATATGTATGAAATGAATGGTTTTATTGTTCATTATTTTTCAGAAAACAAAATAAAGAATCTTTTAGATGGATTTACAAATATAAGTATTGAAAATTTTGATGAGGGTAGTTTTCCTCGAAAATTGTCTCTAGTAATAAATAAGAAAAAATAACGTTTTTTTAATGCAATTTAGCCCCATTGGTTTTTTTTAAATAATGATTAAATAAGTCACATGAGTAATTTAGATAGTCATTATAAACCGAGTAATTTTAGTGATAAGGTAGCATTATCTTTCACAAAATTTTTAAGGTTTCTTGCAGATACTTTTTTCAAAAAAAGGTACGGACATAGAGCTGTTGTATTAGAAACTGTAGCAGCAGTTCCTGGAATGGTTGCTGGAATGTTAATCCATTTAAAATCTCTCAGAAAGATGGAAGATGACAAGGGGTGGATCAAAACTCTTCTAGATGAAGCTGAAAATGAAAGAATGCACTTAATGACTTTCATACATATTGCGAAACCAACTTTTATAGAAAGAATTGTAATAATGATTGCACAGTTTATTTTCATAATCACTTATGCAATCATTTATTTAGTCTCTCAAAGAACCGCGCATAGAATAGTTGGTTACTTTGAAGAAGAAGCTGTCAGAAGTTACACAGAATATTTACATGAATTAGAAACTGGCAAAATTAAAGATCAACCTGCTCCAGAAGTTGCAATAAATTATTGGAACTTACCTTTGCACGCAACGTTAAAAGATGTTGTAAAAGTTATTAGAGATGATGAGGCTGGACATAGAGATGTAAATCACAGTTTTGCTGATGTTATTGACGAAAGAAAAACTAAAGAAAAAATTAATACAACTCAAAAAGAAATAAGAACAAAAGAAAATTTAGAAGTAAAGAATTAATGATGAATAAAATTTTTACATATCTATCTGTTTTTTTTATTTTTACATCAGCTTCATTTGCAGATAAAAACATGATGATTGGTTCAAAAGGAAAACTTTCTGAAGTGGATAGAACCATTAAAGTGAAGATGTATGACAATTACTATGAACCAAAATCATTTAGCATTAAAAAAGGTGAAACGATAAAGTTCGAAGTAATTAATGCAGGTAATCTTGTACATGAATTTAATATTGCTAATGCAATGATGCATAAAAAACATCAGCCTGAAATGGAAAGAATGGTTGAGAATGAAATTTTATTAGCTGACTCAATTGATAGAGAGAAAATGAAAAAAATGGCTAAAATGGATAAAGCAATGGGACACTCACATAGTAACAGTGTTCTTTTAGCTCCAAATGAAAAAGGAGATCTAGTTTGGAAGTTTGACAACGCCATGAATATAGAAATTGCTTGCAATGTACCTGGTCATTATCAAATTGGAATGGTAGCTAACGTAGATTTAAAATAATTTTTGGTGAGTTCAGAAAGTTTATCTTTTAATTGGTCATGTAAACATACATGGAAAAGAAGTGCAAAAAATACTGCATGGTGTTTACTTGGTTGTTCCATTGGTGATTTTGGAACAATCTTATTTTTTCAATTAAGTAAAATTCCATTTCCAGTTCTTGGAATAATGACTTTAGCAATTATCAATGGATTAATCACAAGTATAATTTTAGAAACAATCATACTTATGAAACAAAATTTTGGTTTTAAAAAAGCATTCAATACAGCAATAGGGATGAGTTTTATATCTATGATCAGTATGGAAGTTGCAATGAATTTAACAGATTATCTTTTAACAGGTGGAGCAATCTTAACTTGGTGGGTTGTCCCACTAATGTTGATTGTAGGTTTTGTAACACCTTGGCCTTATAATTATTGGAGATTAAAAAAGTTTAATATTGCTTGCCATTAAATTTTAAATAAAACGGGCAGTATTTAAGCTTTCTCTTGGAGCTCACCTTTGCTATTAGTTTCTTTTTTTAGTTATGAATATCTTAAAAAGAATAATTATAATTTTCTTATCTTTAGGGATTTTCAACAAATTGTTTGCTGAAGATTTTGCTCCACCAACTCAAACAGCACAGGTTTTGTTTACTGAAGAGTCAACGCTTACAATTAATTCAGGGGTTACTCTTGGAAGCCTTACAACACAAAATAGAGCTCACATTAATGCACAATCTGATAGTTCTGTAACAGTAAATTCAGGTGGAACAATTTTAAGTTTAAATAACGCTGTGCAAGGTGCTGATGCTACGAGACTAACAGTTACTAACTCAGGAACAATTAGAGCAGCAGGTTCGAAGGCAATTAACCTAAAAGATAATATAGGATCAACTATTACAAATAATTCCGGTGGTATCATCAGATCAGGAGCAGGTGACGCTATTTCTGGAGAGCAAGATACTGGTGACGAAACTTCAGGAAACACAATTACAAACTCTGGAACAATTTATAGTGATGACCAAAGAGCCATTAACTTTTTTTCTGATGCAACAACTGCAACCGTTACCAATAATTCGTCTGGTCATATTTATAACTCAAATACAAATGAAACAATCAAACTAGATACTAGTTCGACACTTACCAATAGCGGAAAAATTGAAAATAAAAATAGTGCTGACAACAATTCAATTCTTCTTATAGGAGACAATAACACTGTCACATTAAAAGAAAGTGGTTTAGTAATTGGTACAATTGGTGCAAGCTCAGGTACATCAGGAAATAAATTAAAAATTCAACACGGTATTGGACAATCTTACTACTATAAAACATCAGGTGATTTTGATTTAGAAGATTTAGATGGAAACCAAATAGTCAAGGGTTCTGCAGGATCAGTTGGTCAAGGTGGCAGTGAAACCTTAGATGAGTTGTTAAGTTATAAAACAATTAATTTAAGAAACTTTTTTGATTCTTATACAAATTCAAATTTTTATAACAATGAGGGAGGATGGGGTGAAGTTTACGCCTCAAATCTTAATAGAGATCAAAATGCTTCAAGTAAAGGATTAGAGTTTGATTTAATTAATATTGGTGCAAATATAATTTATCCAACTGAAAATTCAAATATTGTAATGGCATTTGAAGGTGGAATTCAAGATTTTACAAAAGATTATAAAATTAATTATCAGAGTTTACACGGCGGTTTATTTTCAAAGGAAAATGAAAACTTTTTTGACTTAGAAACTTTTTTAATTACTGGAGTTACTTTAAAAGACTCTGAGAGAAAAATACTTACCAACACTACATCAAGTGGTACTTTAATCACAGATGGAAATTTTCAAACGTATGCTATACACATTGGGGCAAAAAAAAATAATCCTTATATTATTCCTAACGTAGGTTTTACCTCAAGTTTTTCTGTAACACCCTCATATAATGAAAGTAATTATTTCTCTTGGAGAAATAGAAAAGTTGGAAATATTTCTTTTTATCTAAATGATATTTATGAGATTAAAAAAGACGAATTAAGTAAATTATCAGTTAACTGGGATTTAAATTTTAGAAATTTAATTGGTGATGAAAAACAAACTTATTCAATTAATGGTACATCAGCCACTTACGATCAAGCAAACGATTTAACTAGAGAAATATCATTGCTAGCAGGATTAGCGTATGAAAAATATATTTTAGAAAATGGTAAGGTTGGCTTTTCAATTAACGGTAAGACTACAAGTCAGAACGCAAAAGGTTTGTCAGGTAATGTCTCTTTTAAGATGAATTTTTAATTAAATAATACATTGGAGTCTAAAAAATAAAGTGTTAACTTAAAAAATGAATTTAAAAAAGTTTGTCTTAGTCTTACTGATAATAATAGTCTCAGGAACATTCAATGCTCATTCTAAAATATATAAATTAGGAGAAAAATTAACTACTAATCAAATTAAAATTGATAAAAAAATATCAATTGATTTAACAGAGGGTGATTGGTTTTTGGCAAGAAGAGATGAGGCTCATTGGGGTTGGCTTACACAATTCCTATTTGGTTTTATAAGAGTAGAAAATGGCAAGGTAGTTGAAGCAATAGAAGTGTATGATGGAGATCTAGGTGCTACATACATGGCTTATATCGATGATGAAGTTTATAGAATGACATTCAAAGATCCTTATGATGGTTGTTATGATAGACCTGAATATTATTTAGTAGAGGTCTTTAAGGCTGGTATAGTACATAATTGTATGGTTGTTGGCCATAGAGATATGATTAAAGAATTAAATAATCCCGATGATCCAACTGCAAAACAAAACACAACTGATTATAGGATTTTTTTAACTGAAAATAATTTAAAATTTAGTAACAATATAGCTTTATATTCAACGCATAGGTATTTTTCTCGTCACAACAGAAATGATTGGTATAGAGTTTCCCGATTTGTAGATCCGGGTCAGTTTAACGCTCCTAAAAATAAATTTCTAACCGAGGAAAGTTCTGAATATCACAAATATAACATTGATAATCACCCAAAACATAAAGCTATAATGGAAAAATGGATTTCTAATAGCGCAAAGTTTCACAAAAAGTTTGAAATTATGAATACTGCTAAAAAACATCACAAATTAGATTTAGCTAAATATATTGTAGATGGTGAGTCAAATATAAAAAAGGGAAATATAACAAAAAGTTTAAAACAACTAAACGATTTGTTTAAATCTGGCGTATTATCAGAGGAAGAGTTTATTAAAGCTAAAAAGAAAATTTTGGATTAATTAGAATAACCATATTTTCGAAGTCTAACATCACCAGTTCTTGCATGCGCTTCCATTCCTTCATATCTTGAAATTCTAGCAGCTGCAGCACCAACTTCTTTTGTAGACTCTTTAGTCATTCTTTGGAAACTTAATGTCTTAATAAACTTACCTACAAATAAACCACCAGTATATTTTCCAGCTCCCTTAGTAGGTAATATATGATTTGTACCAGAACATTTGTCACCATAAGCAACAGTAGTTTCTTCACCTATAAATAATGATCCATAATTTTTTAATCTTTCATGGAACCATTTTAAATTTTTTGTTTGTAATTCTAAATGTTCAGGAGCATAATCGTCACTTACTTTCACCATTTCCTCGTTAGTGTCACATAAAATAACCTCACCATAATCTCTCCATGCTGCTTCAGCACTTAATCTTGGCACTTCTGGTAATTCTTCAATTAGTTCAGGAACTCTTTTTAGAACTGCATCAGCTAACTTTTGACTTGTTGTATACAACCATGCGGGTGAATTATAACCATGTTCCGCTTGTCCTACTAAGTCAACTGCAACAATTTCAGGATCTGCAGTTTCATCAGCTATAATTCCAATCTCTGTTGGTCCCGCGAATAAATCTATACCAACTTTACCAAACAGAATTCTTTTAGCTTCAGCAACAAATTGATTTCCAGGTCCAACTAAAATATCAGCAGGGGCGTTACCAAATAAACCATAAGTCATTGCAGCTATAGCTGGCACACCACCTAGATTTAAAATTACATCTGCACCACATAAGTCAGCTGTATAAATTATAGAAGGGTGGGCACCTATATTTTCTTTTGGTGGACTGCATGCGATAATGTTTTTAACTCCAGCAACTTTTGCAGTAGTTACGCTCATGACAGCTGAAGCAATGTGCGCATATCTACCACCAGGTATATAACATCCAGCTGTATTTACTGGAACTAGTTTTTGTCCAGCATATAATCCATTTGAAAGTTCAACTTCAAAGTCTTGTCCGTAGTTTTTTAATTGAGCTTCAGCAAATTTTTTAACTCTATCGTAAGAAAATCTAATGTCGTCCTTAGTCTTTTGATCTAATTTCTTTTTAATATCTTCAATTTTTTCTTTAGAAACAATTATTTCACCGTCATATTTATCAAACTTTTTTGTTAATTCTTTACAACCTTCTTCTTTTGATTTTTCAAGTTCTTTTAAAAGATTTTGAACAATTTCTTTAGTTTTAGTATCATCTGTTGAAGCTGTTTTAGTCGCCTTTTTTAAATATTTAATTGTCATTTATATAAATTTATATTTCATTCTTAATCTAATGCAACAACTGCAGCAGCTATAGAAGCTAGCCTTGCAACTGCCTCATCCGACCTACTTGTTATTACAACTGGAACTTTTCCTCCAACCACAACTCCTGCTGCACACGCCCCCATAAAATATATCATCATCTTAACTAGCGCATTCCCAGTTTCAACACTTGGTACCAAAAGAACATCAGCATCTCCTGCAACAATATTCTTTATTCCTTTAATACTTGCTGATTTTTTAGAAATACAATTATCAAATGCCAAAGGTCCAAAAACATCAGCATCTAATTTTTCTTTCTTTGATAATTCTGTAATTTCTTTTGCTTCCATTGAACTTTGTATACTATCAAGAACTTCTTCTGTAGCTGATAAGACTGCAACTTTAGGTCTGTTGTTTCCTATTCTTTTTGAAAAGCCAATAACATTTTTTAAAATATGCATTTTAGTTTTAACATTTGGCAAAACATTTAAAGCACCATCAGTTATAATTAGTGGTTTATCCTCTTTATCTAATGTCATATGCCATATATGACTTAGTCTTGTTTTTCCTAAAAGCTGATATTCTCTTTTCAAAACTTCTTTCATTAATATGTCCGTATGAATATGACCTTTAACAATAATCTTGATCTTTCCTGCTTTTGCTAATTTAGCGGCCACGATTGCAGTATTATTTTCTACTGGCTCATGAATAATTTCATACTGGGAAATATCAAATTTAATTTCTTCAGCACATTTTTGAATTTCTTTTTTATCTCCAATAAAAATTGGTTTAATCAAATTTTCTTTAACTGCGTCCATAACTGAAAGCATAGGCAAGGGCTTTCCAGCGTTTACAATCGCTGCGCTCACACCTTTTTTTTTGCTAGCTGCATCCAAAAGGTTGTTAGGACACACTATTTGCTTATCCGAAATCATTTAAAATCTTATATTTGTTTTTATAATGAGTATAAAGGAATTTGAGCATATTTGTGGTAATATAAAGAGTGGAAATCGTTACAAAAATAACACCGATAATCCTTGCATTAATAATGCTTGGTTTAGGATTAGGTTTAAAACTTGAAGATTTTACAAGAGTATTAAAAACACCAAAAGATTTTCTTGTTGGTTTTATTTCCCAATTAATAATTCTTCCACTCATTGCTTATTTATTAATTATAATTTTAAAAACACCTTCAGAAATCGCAATCGGTGTAATGATTATTGCAGCAGCACCAGGAGGAGTTACTTCAAATATAATGACTAAATTTGCTGATGGGGATGTGGCACTATCAATTTCCTTAACAGCGATAATAAGTTTATTAAGTATTATTACAGTCCCTTTTATAATTTTTACATCTGCCGACTTATTTGGAATTACCAATATTGCAGAAAACATATCAATGACTGGTATTGCATTTAAAATGTTTTTAGTTGTTACTGTACCAGTTATACTAGGAATGATTATCAGAAAATTTGCAGAAAATTTTGTAGCCTCAAAAGTAGAAATATTTAATAAACTTAATATTGTCTTGTTTGCAATTTTTTTCTTTGCTGCGTTTTATGAAGAAAGAGAAAACTTAATAAATTTATTGAAACAAGCAGGCCTAATTGCTTTAATCTTAAACGTAACAATGATGATCATTGCATATTATCTTGGTAAAATTTTTGCATCCGGGGTCAAGCAACTTAAATGTATCGCTTTAGAGTGTGGTCTGCAAAATGGAACTTTAGCACTGTTTGTTTCTACACAAATATTTGGGTCTGATATATTGTATGCAATACCTACCGGTGCCTATGCACTTATAATGTATATAACTGGATTTACTTTTGTATTTTTATTAAGAAGAGGCGCTAACTAATTTTTCTAAATCTTTTTCTATTTCTCTTGGTAAATTAATTTTCTTTTTAGAGTTTTTTGAAAATCTTTTTGCTTTATTTTCTCCTGGATAAGAAATTGCATCAAAACCTTTAGCTCGTGGAAGCTTTTTTATGATCCTTATATTTTCTTTTATTCTTTTGATATAATTTTTCCCAATAAAGATATTAGGTTTAATAGCTAAAAATAAATGTCCAACGTTTTGAGGTCCCCTAAAATCATCAAATGGATCTCTTACTTTCCCACCATGAGCAGCCCCTGTAATTACACCACTTAAAATATCAACCATCCACGCAAGACCTGACCCTCTAAAACCTGCAATCGGCAGCTGAACTCCCCTCAAAGCTTTTTTAGCATTTGTGGTAGAGTTTCCACTTTTATCTAAGGCAACACCAGCTGGAATTTTTTTACCAAGTCTAGCAGCAACTCTTATAATACCTCTGTTAATCATCGAGACAGATGTGTCTAAAATAAATGGAGCTTTTCCTCCTGATGGTGTCCCAAAACAAATTGGATTAGTTCCAAACAAAGTTTTTTTCGCCCCGAAAGGCGCGATTGCAGGTGGTGCATTAGTAAAACACCAAACCATTAAATTTTTTTTAACTGCTTGCTCAACGTAATAGCCTGATAAACCATAATGACCTGAATTTTTTACACCGACTAATCCAATACCTGTTTTTTTTGTATTCTTTATTAATGTTTTAATAGCTGTATCTGCTGCAACAAATCCAATTGAATTGTTAGCATCAATAAAAGATATTGAGTTAGATATTTTTCTAATCTTAATTTTTGGTTTTGGATTAATTAATTTTTTATCAATTCTGTCACAATACATTTTAAGTCTCGATAAACCATGTGAGGGGGCGCCCACTAGTTCAGCATTAATTAAAGCTTTAGAACAAATATCTGAATGTTGTTTGTTAAATTTTTTTTTTAAAAAAATTTTTCTAACAATCTTTTGAAGATTTTTAATTTTAATTTCCAATTAATTCCTCAATAATTTTTTTGGTATTATATTTTTGTTTCCAACTTGGATAGTCTTTTTTAAATTTTGATAAATTTGAGATATACCATATATGATCACCAACTCTTGGTTTTTGAATGAAATTTTTCTTAATTTCAATTTTTTTTATATCTTCAACAATTTTCAAAGCCTCTAAAATAGAACAATTAGAATACCTACCTCCACCAATATTATATATCTCACCATATTTTGGTTTTTTAAAAAATTCCCAAAAACAATTTACAAGATCATAACTATGCAAATTATCCCTTACTTGTTTGCCTTTATATCCAATTAAATCATATTTTCTTTTGGCAATAGAATTTTTAACCAAATAAGATAAAAACCCATGTAATTTAGCCCCACTATGATTTGGCCCAGTAATACATCCGCCTCTAAAGCAAACTGTTTTAAGACCATTATTTTTTCCGTATTCTTGAACAATCAAATCTGCATATGTTTTAGAAACACCAAAAAAACTATGTGTACAGTTATCTATAGAAAACTTTTCATCAATACCTTTGAAGTATTTATTGTTTTTCTCAATTTCCCATCTTGTTTTTTTTTCAATAATTTTTAATTTGTTCGGGTTATCTCCATAAACTTTATTTGTGGACATGAATATAAAAGGTGAATTAGGACATTTTTTTTTAGTAAGTTCCAATAAGTTTAAAGTCCCGGTGGCATTTACATTAAAATCAATAATTGGAAAACTTTTTCCATAATCATGAGAAGGTTGTGCAGCGCAATGAATAATTAATTTTATTCTTTTCTTATACTTATCAAAAATCTTATTTAATGCATCATTATTCCTTATATCAATATTAAAATTTTTGAAGTTTTTATTTTTTTTTTTTAAGTTTTTTTTTACCCAAAGAGTTGACCCATCGTTACCAAAAAAAAATTTTCTTAAATTATTGTCAATACCAACTACATCAAATCCCTTTTTACAAAAAAATGACACTGCTTCTGAGCCAACTAATCCCGAAGATCCTGTAATCAAAACTACTGACATTAAAAATATTTTTTCAAACTTTTTTTATTATTCGATATCCATAAATAAGTATCTTTTACGACATCAAATATACTCTTTTTAGGTTTCCAATTATAGGTTTTAGAAACCAATCTGTTATTGGTTATATAATAAGGAATATCATAAGTTGAAGTTCTAGGTATTTTCCCAATTTTAATTGTATTACCTGTAAATGATCTACAAAGATCTGTTAAGTTTTTAAGAGAAACAAAACTTTTTTTTGATCCACCTACAGTAAATAATAAATTATTAATAGATTCTATTTTTTTAATTTGTATTTCAATCAATCTACATAAATCATCAATGTGAAGCACATCTCTAATTTGATTACCATACCCCCCATAACCTATGTAATTTAATTTTAGATTGTTTTCGTGTTTCCATATCCATAAACTAATAAAACCTTGATCTTGTTTGCCAAATTGTAATGGACCAGAAATTACACCACATCTATTAATAATATATTTTATTCCAAAGGCGTAAGAAAATTCTTCAATAAACATTTCAGACCCTAATTTAGTTAGTCCATAAATTGATTTTGCGCCGGAGATTGAACTTTTTTCATCAATTAAAATATCAGTTCTAATGGTTTTTTTTAAATTTTTTTTCTTAATTATTTTATTTAGCATTTCAATAGAATAGACTCTGCTAGATGATAGAAAAATTATTTTAGATTTATCTTTTTTTGCTTTTTTTAAAATATTAATTGTACCAATTAAATTAGTATTTATAACTTTATCCAGGTCTACTCTTGAAACTTCTACCGATGCCTCTGCACAGCAATCTATGATTAAATCATATTTTGGTAATTTATAAATTTTGTCTAATTGCCCGATATCTAGACGTATATTTTTAACTTTGTTTTTTTTTAATAAATTTAAATTATATTTTGAACCTTTTCTTGATAAGTTATCTAAGGAGTCCACTTTGTGTTTTTTTGACAAATATAAAGCAATATTTGTTCCAACAAAACCACAACCACCTGTGATTAAAATTTTCATATAACTTTTTTTAAAGATTTTTTTAACAATATTTTTTCTATGAAACAATACAACAAAGTAAATATGTACATTGATCCAAGCTCTTTAATCTTAAATTTTGATTTCCCATGTTTCCTATTATTCCAATTAATAGGAATTATTAGGTAAGAATAATTTCTAGAGATAATTTTTAATGGTATTTCTAAAAAAACGTTAAAATTTTCGGATATCATAGGTAGTAATTCTAAAAGTGATTTTCTTTTATAAATTTTAAAAGCGTTAGTAAAATCATTATATCTAGAAAAAAAAATTATTCTTACAAAATTATTAAATATTCTATTTAATATAAGTTTTGTAATAGGATAGTTTGAAATTTTTGATCCTTTTAAAAACCTACTTCCTAAGATTGCATCATACTTGTTTGTTTTCATTAAAAGATAATATTTTTTTAAATCTTTAAAATCATCAGATAAATCTGCCATAAAAATACAAATATAGTTTTTTTTTGATTTTAAAATCCCTACTTGAATAGCGGAACCTAAACCTTTTTTTTTATTATCATAAAATTTTATGAATTTTTTTCTTCTAATCAATTTATTGATCTTATTTTTAGTTTCATCAGTACTAAAATCGTTAATAAATATTATCTCTAGTTGCTGAAATTTTTTTTGAAAAAGAATAAGTTTTCTTATGGTTGTTTCAATTTGGCTTTCTTCGTTATAGACTGGTATGATAAGAGATAGGCTCATTAATGTTAAATTATATTAAAAAAACAACTCAAAAAAATATAGCAATAATTTTATTAATTACTATTGGAATATTAATAAAACTATACAACTTTAACGCTGAAGACTTGTGGTGGGATGAAATGCTTTCATTTTGGTCATCAAGTCCAGATATTAGTTTTTCAAAAACTTTTCATAGAAATTTAGATGTAAATTTAGGATCTCAAATTGTATTTACATATTTATTAAAATTTTTTTATTTAATATTTGGTTACGATCCATATATCTCTAGGTTATTACCTATTTCTTTTGGAGTATTAAGTATACCAGCTCTATTTCTATTAATTAAAAAACTTAATCTTAATGACCACTTATTTTTGATCCTTTTTTTATTTTTATTTAACTCTTATATTATTAGTTATGAACAAGAATTAAGAACTTATTCTCTAATAGTCCTTTTATCAATATTAAGCTTCATATTTTTTCTAAACTTATATAGAAAAAATGATTTTTTAAATCTGACACTATTATCTATTATAAATTTGATAGGCATCTTAAGTCATACTTTTTTTTCAATAATTTTAATTTCTCAGTTTGTATTTTTATTAATTAATAAAGATTCAACTTTAATAAGATTCAGTCTTTCTCAAATTATTGTGGGAATATTATTTGTATTAATTTCACATGAGGCGTTAATAAGCCAGTTAAACACAAAAGACATTTGGCATTCAAGAATTACAATAGATTTTTTAGCAAATTTTTATTTTTCAAGATTCTTTTCATCAAAGTTACTTGGATTGATATATTTTACATTATTTGTATTTGTAACTTATAATTTTAGAGCAATTCTATTTAATAAAAAATCATTTTCTTTTTTTTTCTTATTAGTCATTTTTTTTGCTTATGCATTACCTATTTTGCACCAATTTTTACGCAAACCAATTTTAACGGATAGATATATAATATTTATAATTATTCCAATTTTGATTTTAGTTAGCACTGGATTATTTAATTTTCAAAAAAAAAAATTTAAAATCTTAATTATCTACTTAATATGTGGTGCAACTTTCTTAGATACCACTATTAGAATATATAAAAATGAAATTACCAAGCCTGAATTTAAAAGATCTCTTAAATATATCTCGGAGAGTAATTACCCTTTGATAGTGATAAACAATGATCAAAATTATAAAATTATCAGGAACTATTTGATGAAATTAAATAGAAATATTAATATTAACGATAAAATTCCAAATGAGGGAAAATTTTGGCAATTATGTTATCTCCCATTAACAAATATGAAATGTGATCTTAATTTTTCAAACAAACAATTAGATATTATTGATTCAAAAAAATTCTATTTAGTTGAAATAAATTTATATTCAATTTTTTAAAATTTGGATAACAATTTTTTTTAGTTTTTTTCCATCAACCATAGACCATCCTGACCAAGAAAATAAATCTTTCCATTGACAGGATGAACCTGGATATCTCTAATTCTTCCAATTTTATTTTGAAATATAATTTCTTCTCGCACATTTTTTGTGTCAGAAAAATTAAGCTTTCTTAAAGACATATCTTTTAAAGATGTTACTAATGCTTGACCATTCCATTCTTTAAATTCATTACCTTTATAAATTGTTATTGCACTTGTTGCAATTGAAGGAACCCAATACTTAATTGCTTTTGTATAACCTGGCATCCATTTTGGTCCTATCTTAGTTCCACTATAATTTGTTCCACCCCATCCTAATATCTTCCATCCATAATTTTCACCCTTTCTAATTTCTCCAAACCAATCACCACCTTTTGCTCCATGATTACTTGCATAAACTTTCTTATCAAAAGGAGATACTGTTAAACCTTGCGGGTTTCTAATACCAATTTGATAAATTTCGGGTAGCCAATTTTTTTTATCAATAAATTTAGGATTATCTTTTGGAACACTCCCATCTAACTTGATTCTTATAATGCTTCCAGGATGCTGAGTTGGATCTTGCGCTATCATTCCTTTTCCTCTTTCACCAACAGATGCAAAAAGAAATTCATCTTTAATTGCTAGTCTAGAACCAAAATGATAACCTGAATTAATAGGAGGTTGAGCAACAAATATATTATCAAATTTTAATTCACTTCTATCTAAATTTGCTTTTGCAATAGAAGTGGTAGATTTAAATTTTCCATGATCCTCTGAGTAGCTTACAAAAATAATATCATCTTTATATAAAATATCTAATAATCCACCTTGGCCGTCCTCTAATATTTTAAGATTATGAATTACTTCAGAAACATTTCCAGAGCCTAGTTCTATTAATTTAATTTTTCCTGACTTTTCAGTAATCAATAATTCTTTATCAGATATGAAAGTTGAGCCCCAAGGAGCATCTAAATCTGTAATTTTATTTATTTTAAATTCTGAAGCTTCAGCTGATACTGAAAATATAAATAAAAATAGAATTAACCTTTTCCACGCCATGGGATAGTTTTATCTATTATTTTTCTTAATGTAACGTCGAATAATAGTCCCAGCATACCCATAATGAAAATTGTTATCCAAATAACTTCATATTGGAAATATTTTTTTGCGACATTTTCAACGAATCCAATTCCTGTAGTACCTGCTAAAAATTCTGCCGCAACAAGAGTTCCCCAACACATTCCAACCGCCACTCTAATTCCTGTAAGAATTTCAGGCAAGGAGTTAGGGAAGATTACGTATCTCAAAATTTGTTTTTTAGATGCACCAAGAGAATGTGCTGCATGTATTTTAGATAGTTGAGTCCCTGATGCACCAGCTCTTGCAGAAATAATCATAATCGATAAAGAAACCATAAATAATAAGAATACTTTTCCAGTATTATCGATACCTAAAACTGAAATAATTAAAGGAGCCCATGCTAATGGTGGCACAGGTCTGTAAAGTTCAATTAAAGGATCAAAGAAACCTTTAGCAAATCTATTTAAACCCATAAACAATCCAAGTGGAACTCCAATTAAAATTCCAAAGATAAGTCCTAAAAATACTCTTAGAAATGAATCCCAAATGTGTCCATAAGGAACAGGAATTTTAAATAATTTGAAATCTCCAGTAACAACTTTTAAAACTCTTCCTTTAAAATTTTGTTCCACTACACCGTCTTTAGTGTGAATAGGGTACTCCCCTGGAAGAATATCGGCTATCCAATCTGGTAAAATGAAACCAATTATTTTACTTACATCCATCATATCAATCCAAAGTAATGGTATATTTTTGTAACCGACACTTGGTTTTGACATTAAGATAAATTTATTAAGTGTATCTGATGGTTTAGGTAACCATCTTCCAGAACCTTGTTCAGAACAACTCGTTCCACTTGATACAATTGTACCTGCAGGAAATAAAAACATATCTACAAATCGTAATCCACCTTGTTCGGATTTTTGAACATTGTCGAATTCAACAATCGCTTTTTGCATTTCATTTAAAGCATTTGGTGGATAAATACTTGCAAATTCTATTCTTCTGGCAATCTTAACAATATTTTTTGCAAAGGTAGATGCTACTTGTTCTGTATCATCTAAGTTACTTCTATATTCTTTAATTTTATCCTTTAAAGCTTTAATAGAATTTTTAAATTGAGGGTTATGATTTCTTAACTTAAAGAATTTATCGTTTATTTTTTCAAGTTCTTTTGCAGCAGCATCAAATTTAAGACCTTTATTAGTAGCTGGAACTAAGGGAACTTCAATTGTGTTTTCTATTGAACCAGTACCAGATTGAACTTTTGTGATACCCCAACCACCTTCTTCAGATACAGCTCTTAATCTTTCATTTTTTTGTTCATCAGTTTCAAATGGGTAATCGTTCTTTTTAAAGTTCGAAGTTAAAAGCCTTATTTCTTCAGTCATCTCTTTAATCTGAATTTTTGTATCTGTTTCCATTAAATTTTCGTTTGTTAGTAATGGAATTAACTGCCTCGTCTCGTTGATAAATCCAACTAAAGTTGTTTTCTGTGGACTGCTTAAATCTTTAGAGCTTTGTATTTCCTTAGTGATTATTTGAAGGTTTTTATTTTCAATTTTTATTATTGAAGTACTTTTAAATTCTCTTTCCTCTATTGGGAACTGGTATTTTAGACCTAAAAGAGATTCATTTACTTTAGCTACCTGACATAGTTCATTAGCAGATTTAGGATAAAAACCTTTTGCTATATCCCAAGAATAATATAACCAAATTAATAGTATCGCGCTACTTCCAACAATAATCCAATGTGTTCCACCTTTTGCTCTTTCAGGGTTACCAAATACAGCGTCAACTTTTTCTGTTCGAATTAATCTTCTTCCATAAAGAATACATCCAACAATTGATACTAGGATTAATATTGTTATAAATTGGGTGAACATTTAATTATCTTTCCCCATTATTTCTTCTTCCATGTTCCATATCATGGACAGTATTTCTTCTCGTTTTGATGAAAATTCTTTATTTTTTTTAATTTCTCTCAAGTCTTCTTTTAAACCCATTTCTGCAAACGGAAGTTTATATTCTTTATGAATTCTACCTGGCCTTGGCGCCATCACATATAATCTTTCACCTAATAACAAAGCCTCTTCAACCGAGTGAGTAATTAAGATAATTGTTTTTCCAGTTTCTTTCCAAATTTTTAAAACAAGTGATTGCATCTTTTCTCTGGTTAAAGCATCTAATGCACCTAAAGGCTCATCCATTAAAATTAAATCAGGATCATTAATTAAACATCTTGCAAGCGCTACTCTTTGTTGCATACCACCTGACAATTGATAAGTAGGAGTATTTCCAAAACCTTTTAGACCAACTATTTCTAACCACTCATCAACTTTTTTTTGAGTTTCACCTGGATCTTTTTTCTTCATTCTTAATCCAAAGTTGACATTTTCAGAAACTGTTAACCATTCAAACAAAGCACCTTGTTGAAATACCATACCTCTATCAACTCCAGGACCATTAATTTCATTTGATCCTAAGGTAATTGTCCCTGATGTAGGTCTAATAAAACCAGCTGCAATATTTAGTAAAGTTGTTTTTCCACAACCTGACGGTCCAAGAACTGTTAATAGTTCTCCTTTTTTGATTGTGAAATTTAAATCTTTTAATGCATGAACAGTTTCCCCTTTAGGAGATTTAAAGATCATATTTAGATTTTGAGAAACTAAATCACTCATATCAAGACCTTACATTAAAATTGGTATAAAAAAAATAGGCACCAATTAAAAAATTGGCGCCTATTAAAATATTTTACCTTATGATTATAAAGGTAAAAAACTAGTGTCTACGTTTCCTCTAGGTGTTCCCATTCCTTTTAAGAATGCATCTAGATTTCCTTTAGTCATAGATTGCTTAGTCTCTGCTGGTGTTAAAAATTTGAAACCACTTAAAGTTTCTTTCATATCACCAATTTTCATTTCAGAAGCTTTAGACATAGAATTCATGTCGCTTTTACCAGCTTTGTATCTAGCATTAGCTTCATGAGTTACTTCAATAAAAGTTCTTAGCATTTCAGGATTTTCCCTCATGAACTTAGTAGTTACTGAAGTAATATCTATCCCTAAGATACCAGCGTCTCTTGCTTCTTGAACTGTAAGTAATCTTGTTCCAACAGCTGTTGCAGCTTTAATTGAGTTACCACCAAATAAACATGCCATTACAACATCACCGCTTACTAATGCAGCAGCACCTTCTTCAGGGTCCATTTGAATGATATCCATTTTTTTTCTGTCTGCGCCAACAACTTTCATACTTTCATCAAAAACGTATTCAGCCATCGTTCCTAGTGGTACAGCAACTTTTTTACCTTCAAGTTCAGTAGCATTAGCTTTTGTAATACCTGAAGCATTTGAAGTTACACAAGTTGTTCCACCCATTCCATATTCCATAGCTATATCAACAAGTTTGATAGGCGCTTTTGATTTAACTGCGTTTATGAAAGGTACTAAACCTTGTGAGTAAGAAATATCGATATCTCCCGCTAACATAGCGTCAGTCATTGCTCCACCGTTTGTGAAGTTAGTCCACTTAACTGGTACACCTAAAGCTTTAGCAAAATTTTTCTTCTGCATGTCTTCTAGGTTTGGACTAGGCCATTCTAAAAAGTAAGCAACTCTAACTTCTTTTGCAGCTGAATTAGCTACTGAAATAGTTAAGTTAAGAGCTAAGATACTTCCAAGAATAAAACTTAGTATTTTTCTCATTTATTCCTCTCCTTATTAATATTTATAACCAGTATTTAAGTTGAAAATAGAACCAATGTAAATGAAGTTGTTAACAGGAATGGGTGTCAAAATAGACTATTCAATTTTTGGTTGTACTGCTATAATAGATTTTTATAGTTAATTAATATTAATTAGTCTAAAGATTAGGAATAAAAAAAAATGAGTCAAAAACCTTCTATACCAAATTCGCTCAATGAACATTGGATGCCGTTTACATCCAATAAAGACTTTAAAGAAAGACCAAGATTAATTACTGAAGCTAAAGGTGTATATTTAAAAAATCATGAAGGTAATACACAAATAGATGCAAGCTCTGGACTTTTTTGTAATCCACTTGGTCATGGTCGAAAGGAAATTATTGATGCAATTACAAATCAACTAAAAACATTAGATTACGCTCAACCCTTTCAGCAAGGTTTTGGTGGATCTTTTGAATTAGCAACTAGAATTTCAAAACATACTCCAGGAAATTTAAATAGAATTTTTTATACAATTTGTGGATCAACTGCTGTTGAAACCGCAATTAAAATTAGTATTGCTTATCACAAGGCAAGAGGTGAAGGACAAAGATTTAGATTCGTAGGAAGAGAAAGAGCTTACCATGGCATGAATATCGGAGCAACTTCTGTTGGCGGAATGATCAATAATGTTAAAGCATATGCAAGTGTTTTGATGCCAGGGGTAGTTCATATGAGACATACTCATTTAGACGAACATAAATTTATATCTGGTCAACCTGAAACAGGTGCAGAAATTGCAAATGACTTGGAGAGAATTTGTACAAACTTTGGTGCTGAAAATATTGCAGCATGTATCGTAGAACCAATTGCAGGATCTACAGGAACACTTGTTCCACCAGTTGGATATTTACAAAGACTAAGAGAACTATGTGACAAACATAATATTCTTTTAATTTTTGATGAAGTAATTACTGGATGGGGTAGAACAGGTTCGACTTTCGGTGCACAGGAGTTCGGTGTTACTCCAGATATTATGACAATGGCAAAAGCTACAACAAATGGAATTGTTCCTTTTGGTGTAGTTGCATGTAAAGAAGAAATTTATGATGCAGTAATGGATAATTCTCCTAAAGGAGTTATCGAACTTTTCCATGGATATACTTATTCTGGAATTCCAATATCTGTTGCAGCAGCTTTAGCAGTTCAAGATATATTTGAAAAAGAAGATATTTTTAAAAGAGCAAAAGAATTAGCTCCTTATTTCCAAGAAGGTTTATTTTCATTACAAGATATTGATGTTGTAGAAAACATAAGAGGATATGGAATGATGGGTGGTATCGACATTAAAATGGATACAAAACCAGGTAGAGCAGGACTTGCAACATTTAAGCATTGTTACGATGCTGGTGTAAACTTTAAAGCTACTGGAGACTGTTTAATTATCGCACCAATGTTTATTTGTGAGAAAAAACATATTGATGAAATAATTGAGAAATTAAGAACTGGAATTACTAACTACAGTAAAAGTAAAAAGAATTAATTTTCTTTATGAAAATTGGTGTCCCCAAAGAGATAAAACCTCAAGAAAATAGAATTGGATTAACTCCTGAAAGTGTAAAAACCTTAGTAGGTGAAGGTCATGAAGTTTTAGTTGAGAACAATGGTGGGTTTGAAGCTGGATTTGATAATGATCAATATACTAAAGCTGGTGCAAAAATTGCAAAGACAGCTGGTGATATTTTTAATGATGCAGACATAATTGTAAAAGTAAAAGAACCTCAAAAAGTTGAGGTAGATATGTTAAGAGAAAATCAAATTCTCTATACTTATCTTCATTTAGCTGCTGCAAAAGAACTTACTGAAGGATTGATAAAATCCAAAAGTATTAATATTGCTTATGAAACTGTAACAGATGATAATGGTAGACTTCCATTACTTGCACCAATGAGTGCAGTTGCTGGACGTATGTCAGTTCAAGCAGGAGCACATTGTTTAGAAAAAAATCAAAAGGGTAGAGGTATTTTATTAGGTGGAGCACCAGGCGGTGAGCCTGCAAATGTATTAATTCTTGGTGGTGGAGTAGTTGGAGAAAACGCTGCAATTATTGCAACAGGCATGAGAGCAAAAGTGCATATAGTAGATAAATCTGAAGAAAGATTAAAACAATTAGTTAAAATGTTTGGAGATAAAATTATTCCAGAACAAAGTGATAAAGTTGATTTAAATAAATTAGTTGCCGAAGCTGATTTATTAGTTGGCGGAGTTTTAATTCCTGGTGCAGAAGCTCCAAAATTAGTTACTAAAGATATGTTAAAACTAATGAAAAGAGGCTCTGTAATAGTTGATGTTGCAATTGACCAAGGTGGATGTGTAGAAACAAGTAAGCCAACAACTCATGGAGACCCAACATACATAGTAAATGATGTTGTTCATTATTGTGTTGCAAATATGCCAGGTGGAGTACCTAGAACTTCTACATTTGCATTAAATAAAGCAACTCTTCCATACTTAGTAAAATTAGCAAATAAAGGTTATCAAAGAGCTTTAGGTGAAGATAAAAATTTCTTAGCAGGACTAAATGTTCACAAAGGACATGTGACTTATAAAGCTGTTGCAGATGTTTTTGGTCACGAATATGTTAGCGCAGGAGAAGCAATCAAAAATTAATTAGATGAGTAAAAAAATACCTAGTAGCACAAAAGTTGTTGTTATTGGTGGTGGGGTTGTTGGATGTTCTTGCGCTTATCATTTAGCAAAATTTGGTTGGAAAGATGTTATCCTTTTAGAAAGAGATAAACTAACTTCTGGCACCACTTGGCACGCAGCAGGATTAGTCAGTCAATTAGGACCATCAGCAACAATTACAAAAATAAGAAAATACTCTTTAGATTTATATAAAGAACTTGAAAAGAAAGTAGATCATTCAGCAGGTCTTCGTTTAAATGGTGCAATGTCTATTGCCCAAGATGAGGGTAGATGGCAAGAATTAAAAAGACAAGCAACTACTGCTCAACTTTTTGATGTTGATGTAAAAATTTTAAATAAAGATCAAATTAAAGAAAAAGTGCCATTAATTAAAAATGATGATCTGTTAGGTGGTATTTTAATGCCAGGAGATGGATCAGGTGATCCATCCGGAATTACTCAACTTCTCGCAAAAGCCGCAAGAGCAGAAGGTGCAAAAATTTTTGAAGACTCACCTGTTGAAGACATTTTAGTTAAAAACAAAAGAATAGAAGGTGTAGTTGTTAACGGAGAAAAAATTGAATGTGAATATATTGTTTTAGCAACAGGGATGTGGTCAAGACAAATTGGAGAAAAATTAGGGGTAAGTATTCCATTATATCCAGCTGAACATTTTTATGTAATTACTGAACCAATAAAAGAAGTGCCAAAAGATTTACCTGTAATAAGAGATTTTGATAGTAGAACTTATTTTAAAGAAGATGCTGGTAAATTATTATTAGGAATATTTGAAGGAAAATCTATTCCAGCATTTGATAAAACTAATAAAGTTCCAGAAGATTTTTCTTTTGGTGAGTTTCCAGAAAATCTTGAGCATTTTGAGCCATATTTAAATGCATGTATGAAAAGATTTCCTATTTTAGAAAAAACAGGAATAAGAAAGTTTTTTGCAGGACCAGAATCTTTTACACCAGACACAAATACTTTATTAGGTGAAGTTCCTGAAGTTAAAAACTTTTTTGTTTGTTGTGGTTTAAATAGTATTGGAATAGCAAGTGCAGGGGGCGTTGGTAAAGTTACAGCTGAATGGATGATGAATGGTCATACTAATGAAGATATTTTTAGTTATGACATTAAAAGATTTCAAAAATTTCACTCTGAAATTAATTTTATTAAAGAAAGGGTAACAGAAACACTTGGTGATTTATATGGAATGCATTGGCCATATAAACAACACAAAACGTCAAGAAATGTAATTACACTTCCTTACCATGATAGATTAAAAGATCATGGTGCATGTTTTGGTGTATCTGGTGGATACGAAAGACCAATGTGGTTTTCAAAAGATGAAAAAAACAAAGATTACAAATATAGTTACAATTACCAAAACTGGTATCCAAGTGCTGAGTTTGAAACCAAAAATGCAAGATCAAATGTAGGTTTGTTTGAATTATCACCTTTTTCAAAATTTGATTTAAAAGGTGAAAAAGTACATGAAGAGTTACAAATATTATGCACAGCTAATATTCCAAATGAACCTGGTAAAATTAAATATACGCAAATGTTAAATTCAGACGGTGGAATTGAAACTGATTTAACTGTTATTTGTATTGAAAAGAACTATTTTAGAATTATTTCTTCAGCTGCAAATAGAGAACATGATAAATTTCATATTTTAAAGCATATTTCTAAAGATGTGAAATTAACTGATGTAACAGAAGACTATTGTTGTTTAGGTTTATTTGGTCCTAAAAGTAGAGAAATGATTTCTTCAATAAGTTCTGATGATTTTTCTAATGAAAGCTTTAAATTTGCTACAGCAAAATTTGTTAAAATAAATGATGTAGAAGTATGGGCTCAAAGAATTTCATATGTAGGAGAATTAGGCTTTGAACTCTATGTAAAAAAAGAAAATGCCTTAAAACTTTTTGATATTTTAATTGATAAAGGAAAAACTTATAAAATTTCTCTTTGTGGAATGCATGCAATGGATATTATGAGGATGGAAAGTGGTTATTTACACTGGGGCCATGATATTTCACCTGAAGAAAACCAATTTGAGGCAGGTTTAAACTTTGCTGTCAGTTTTAAAAAGAATATAAATTTTATTGGAAGAGCTGCTTTGGAAAAAAAACGTGACAAAAAGGACCATAAGAAATTTAAAATGCTCATTTTGAACCATTCTAAAGAAGGAGCACCTCTTCTGCTTCACGACGAGCCGATCTATTTAAAAGATAAGATTGTGGGTCGTACAACTTCAGGCTGTTACTCTTTTAACTACAACAAAAATTTAGCATTTGGCTACATTAATTCAGGCTTAACAAGCGACCAGATAGACAAAGAAGCCTTTGAGATAGAGGTTGAGAAGAAAAAATACCCTGCATCTGTGATTACTCGACCTCTAAATGATAAAAAGCTTAGTTCCCTTTAGCACCATTTTGAACAAAGCTCAAAAATTTGCAACTCATTTTGAACAAGCATTTTCTTGAAAATCCGAATCGGGTGGTGTTAAATACAATCCATGAGTGGGGAAACATCAAGTTACGATCAACAAACAGAACTTAAAAAAACGCCAAATATTAAAGTTGATATCAACGATTTACTATCAAGAGTAAGAGACGAGAAGAAAAAAGAGAGAAAAGAAAATCTTTTATTCTTAGGTCTAATTGGTTCTGTGATAGTGATTACTGGTATAATTGCGTCTCTTTAATTAAATACAATAGTATTCAATATTCTCGTTAACATTCTAATAAATCTCTCTTCATTAGCTTTATTAATATCACGAACTGTTTTTAAAGTTACATCTTTTTCAATAGTATTTGTATCTAATTTTGGCAACCCGAATAAAAGATAAAGATTATTTTTATCTTTTTTGAGCAATTTTCTTTTAATCAAATTATTTAATTTTCTAAGCGCTGTGGGTCTTGGTATTCCTGATAACTCCGATATAGTCATTGCATTTAAACCTTGGTTTCCCCAATTGTTAAGTTTTTCAATAAAATTATCTGCTGTTAATTCTGGACTTATATTTTCTTTAAAACCTTTATTCATTACAAGATTTTGATTATAAGCACATTGAGCCCAGATAGCCCAAGTCTCTATATCTCCAAAAAATTTTTTCCAACCTATAATAGTTGGTATTTGAAATTCAAAAAAGATAGTCCAAATTTGTGTGAAATTATCTTTTATTTTTTTATCTAAAACAGAGTTTTCAACTTTTTTGTCTAAATAACCTGCTTGACTTAAAAATTCAGTAAATCTTGAAAGTAATCTTGCCATGTTTCGTATCGAGTCTTTAGGTTTTTGATAGTCTTGCCCTTTACGATTTATCATTATTTTTTTCTTATCTTTTTTAATAGCTCCATCTCTCTCCATTTCTAAAATTTTTCTTCTAGTAGTTTCCTTTGAAATTAATAATTCCTTTGATAAATCAATTACATTTATTTTTTGTATCTCATAAGTTTCTTTTGCATAAAACTCATCAAATGAATTTTTAATTTGAAAATCTCCATATGCTTTAAAAGTTTTGTGTACTAGATGAATTAAGATTAAATACTTATCAAAGTCTTTAAATCTATTGTAGGCAGCATGTAGCCATTGTTGTTGAAAATAAAATCTTTCTGTAACGATATAATTAAAATTTTTGTGATAGACGGATTTAATTTGTTCTTCTTGAATTTGATTTGAAAATTTTAACTCTCTTAATGACATTTTTTATTATTTACGCAAATAATCCTAAATTTTTTGATTTCGCAACCCCAAAATGAACAAAAATGCCTTGAATTTTATTTTTTTTCGTTCATAAAGCGAGTGAGGGAATTGTGGAATTTGTAAAAACCGTTGGACCACTTGGCATGATTTTTATCATGTTTTCTTTAGGTCTTAATCTATCTTATAAAGATTTCTTTGAGGTATTAAAAAAACCAAGAAATCTTGTTATTGCACTAATTTGCCAAATGGTAATGCTTCCTTTAATTGGAATTATCATTATTTCTTTCTTCCCGATGCAGGCCGAATTTCAACTTGGAGTATTCTTATTATTAATTCTGCCTTCTGCTGTTATGTCAAATTATGCTACTAAACTTGTTAAAGGAAATGTAGCATTATCCATAACTATCACTTCAATTTGTGGATTGGTATCATTCATAACCATTCCAATGTTTCTTAAGATTTATGCTGCATTCTTTTCATCAGTGGAATTTGATCTAAATCTTCTTAAATTTTCAGTACGAATGTTTCTATTTATTGCTTTACCAACATTTGTAGGAATCCTAGTAAGGGGAAATTTTAAAAGATTTTCTGAGCAAAATAATTTAAAATTTGATAGAGCGGCTCTCGCTTTATTTATAATTATTTTATTAGTTGCAATATTTACTGAGCAAGGAAATTTAGGTGGTTATTTTGCTGATGCCGGAGCTATTGCATTTGTTGTAATTATTTCAGTCTTGACATCTGTGTACATAATAACAAGTTACACCTTAAGAGATGTTAAGGTAAAAAGAACTATAATGATTGAGGCTATGTTGCAAAATGGTGCAATGGGATTTATTGTAGGAGCTCAATTATTTCATCAGATTGAATATATTACACCAATAGCAATTTATGCTTTAATACAATACGTTGCTTTAATGTTTTACATCGGTAATATAAATATAAGTAGAATAACTACAAAGTAATTAAAAATATTGGCGGGGTAGCTCAGTTGGTTAGAGCGCGGGACTCATAAGCCCGAGGTCAGTGGTTCGATCCCACTTCCCGCTACCAAAAAAAAGCTTAAGAAACTTTTCTAAATTTACTAATTTTCATAGTTGAGTTTAGTGGAAGACTATTTTTTTTACCTTTTAAAATTTTTTTCTTTACTTTTTTATTACTTTTAATTGCAAAGTTATAAACTGATTGAGCTGGACCACCAACGTTTATTATTCCCTTCTTGTTTATAAGTTTAAAAAAAACTTTTACTAGATCGTCATGAAACATAAAATTTGTTTTTACATTAGTATATGCGTATTCATGAAGAAAAGGTCTTTCCGTCATACAAATTCTTAAAATTAAGGAGTTTTTGAGCATCTGGACTGCGCACTCCCCTCCAAGTTTAGACCAACCATAATTGTTAAACGGAAGTAAGGGATGATCTTCTTTGTAACTTCCCTTTTTTAATGGGTAAACGTAATTTGTTGAAAAATAAATCAGTTTTATTTTATATTTTTTGCAAAGTTTAACTATCTTCGATGTGCCTATGATGTTTATACTTATGCTTTTTTCAATATTATTTTCGTGAATTTGCATAGGGCGAGATAGTGCTGCAGTATGAATAATAAATTTCGGTTTAATTTTTTTAATATATCTTTCCATTTTTTTTGAATTTGTAATATCAAAAATACTTGAAGAAGGATAATAAATGTTTTTTTTATTTGAATTAAACTTTTTAAACACTCTGCCGAATCTTCCACTTCCACCAGTAAATATTATTTTTTTCATTTAAGTTATGATTTTTTTTAAGTAATTTGTATAATCACATTTTCCATAAAATTGAATCGCATCTAAAACTTCTTTTTTGCCGATCCATCTGTTATTAAAAGCAATCTCTTCAAGACAAGCAATTTTAAATCCTTGTCTATTTTCTATTGCTGAAACAAAAGCACTTGTTTTATAAAAATCATCTATAGATCCAGTATCTAACCACGCACCACCTCTACCCAAAATATCTGATGTTAATTTTTTTTTCTTTAAATAGATCTTAAGTAAGTCAGTAATTTCCAATTCATTTCTTGAGGAAGGTTTAAGTTTTTTTGCGTATTCAACAACTTTTTTATCAAAAAAATACAAACCAGTGATTGCTAAATCAGAAAAATATTTTTTTGGTTTTTCTTGAATTGATTTAATTTTCCCTGTCTTTGAAGTTTTTGCGACCCCAAATAACTCTGGTTTAATTACTTTGTGTAAAATAACTTTTGCACCGCTTTTTAACTTTGTACAATTAATAAGTTTTGAAGTTAAATTTTGTCCATAGAAAAAATTGTCTCCAAGAATTAATGCAACATTTTTATTATTAATAAATTTTTCTCCTAGAAGAAATGCATCAGGCAAACCCTTCGGATAATTTTGCTCTTTATAAGCTATATTGATCCCAAGACGTTTTCCGTCGGGTAAAATTTTTTTATATTGACCCAATTGACCTTTATTAACTATGATTAAAATATCTTTTATCTTTGCCAGCATTAAAATAGAAAGAGGATAAAAAATCAAAGGTTTATCATAAATCGGCAACAGTTGTTTATTTACTGCTTTGGTTAAAGGACTCATTCGAGTACCCATGCCACCTGCTAAAATAATTGCTTTATTTATCATTTAACAATTCCCAGTCTCTTTGTGATATCCTTTTTTTTTAAAGTTGTATAGTATTTCATATTTTTGAAATACCAATTGAAGGTATTTTCTAAACCTTTTTTAAGATTTATTTTAGATTTCCATTTAAGTTTTTTCAAAATTTTTTTACTATCCAATGCATATCTAAAGTCATGTCCAGGTCTGTCTTTTACAAATTTTATCTTAACATTTTTACTTAATCTTATTTTTGTTCTAGCAATACTAATCAAGAGTTTAGCAATATCTAAATTGCTACTGTTTATATTAGATCCAATATTATAAAAATCTCCCCTTTTTCCACTTTTAAATACTTTAAATAAGGCATCACAATGATCATCTACAAATATCCATTCTCTAGAATTTTTTCCTTTTCCATACAAAGGAAGAGGCTTGTTATTAATTATGTTATAAATAAGTTTTGGAATTAGTTTTTCTGGATGTTGGTGAGGTCCGTAATTATTTGAACAATTAGTTATCATTGCATTAATTTTAAAGGTTCTAACATAAGAATAAACTAGATGATCTGATGACGCTTTTGATGCAGCGTAAGGTGAACTTGGTTTATAAGAGTCATTCTCTTTACTTCTGCCTTTCAATACATCGCCATAAACTTCATCAGTAGAAATATGAATTAGTTTAGCTTTTTTGTTTTTTTTTGTAAATTCTCTAAATTCCTCCAATAAATTAAACACCCCAACTATATTGCTTTTTATAAACTCTGCAGGTCCATCAATTGATCTATCAACATGAGTTTCTGCTGCCAAATTAAATATTGCAATAGGTTTGTATAATTTTAAAACTTTTTTTAATTTAAGTCTGTTGTTTATGTCTAATCTAACAAATTTATAATTTTTTTTACCTGAAAAATCTTTTGTGTTGTAAAAATTCGAAGCATAATTAATTTTATCAACATTGATTACAAAGTAGTTTTTCTTGATCAACAATTTTATCAGATTGCTGCCAATAAATCCCAAACCGCCAGTTACAATTATTTTTTTCATTACTTTTTTTTTTACAACAATAGTTATTTTAAGTATACTTCATTATCACATGGAATTAACAAGCAATAATCTTACCTTTGTAATAGTAACGTTTAATAGTAGAAAAGTAATCTACGATTGCTTAAACTCTTTACCAAAAGATTTTCACAAATTAATAATTGAAAATTCATCTGATGAAGAATTAAAAAAAGAATTAGAGCAGAATTATGATAAAACTGAGGTAGTTTTATCTAAGAATATAGGGATGGGAGCTGGAAATAATCTTGGTATTTCTAAATCAAATACTCAGTATGTTTATATCCTAAATCCAGATGTTGTCCTAAAACACGACACCATATTAAATATAAATGAGTCAATTTCAAAATTGGAAAATTTTGCGATTTTATCACCTTTGTCAGATAATCCTCATTATCCTAATTATAGATTAAATCTTGGTAAGTCGCAAAAATTTGATGATAAAATAATTAGCGAGGTTGAGGAGATTGATGGTTATTCAATGATAATTAACAAAAATTATTTTGATAATAATATTTTTTTTGATGAAAAATTTTTTATGTATTTAGAGAATGTTGACTTGTGTTTTAGAGCAAAAAAAAAAGGTGGAAAACTATTAATTATTCACAATTCTAGAATCCATCACTTAGGAGCTCAAGCTGTTGATGACAAATATAGTGAAGAGATAGAGCTTTCAAGAAACTGGCATTGGATGTGGTCTAAATTTTATTTTAATAAAAAACACCGGGGAATTTTTACTTCATCTTTTTTAGGATTAATAAGTTTATTAGGAAACTTTATTAGATATTTTATCTACTTACTTACTTTTAACAAAAAAAGAAATATTTATAAGATGAGAATGTCTGGCATTGTCAATGCTTTATTAGGCAAAGAATCTTGGTACCGGCCAAAAATTTACTAATGGCCTGGAAAATCGATTAAGTTTTCTACTTTAAAACCTTTTTCAATTAATTTATCAGATCCACCTAAGTCAAATAAGTTTATAACAAAAATGAATGCTCCAACTTTTCCTTTTGAAATTTCAATTAATCTAGAAGCAGCCTCAGCTGTTCCTCCAGTAGCAATTAAATCATCAATAATTAAAACAGTATCGTTTTCACTTATAGAGTCCTTGTGTACCTCTATAGTAGCAGTTCCATATTCTAATTCAAAATCTATAGAGTGTGTCTCCGCTGGTAATTTATTTTTTTTTCTTAGCATTATAAAAGGTTTTTTTAAAATATAGGAAACAGCAGACGCAAATACAAAACCTCTCGATTCAATTGCTGCAATCTTATTAAATTTAAATTTTTTCGATCTTTCGACTATTTGATCAATTGTTTCTTGAAAAGCTTTTTCATCCTTAATCAAAGTTGTAATGTCTCTGAATAAAATACCCTTCTTGGGATAGTCAGGTATAGATCTAATAAAT
>CACJZL010000007.1 GCA_902597865.1 uncultured Pelagibacteraceae bacterium
CATAGCCACAAAACCCTGAAGATAAAACTATACCACCGATAAGACCGGGAAAGCCTGATTTCTTAAATACATGAAAAACATTTTTTTTATAAGTAATGAGTAAAAAAATTGATACAACTAAAATAAAAAAAAAAGATCTCCAAAAAAGTATCTGCCATAATGTGGCGCCCTCGAAAGATTTTACAATCATTCCTCCAAAACTTAAACTAGTGGCACCAAAAAAAACTAAAAGTGGACCCGGTAATCTTGTTATAAAATTCATCTTATTTTATTAATTATATTCTTAGTTTCCATAGTATAAATTTTGTATAAATTTTCTGCCTCTGTAAGATTTACAATTTTAAATTTGATTTTTTCTCCAGGTGGGCATTGTGCTAACTTGTCATAATCTGCACTTATTACAACAGCAATTTTTGGATAACCACCTATTGTTCCATGATCTGAAAGCATTACTATGGGGTCTCCGTCAGCTGGAACTTGTATTACTCCTTTTCCTAATCCTTCAGACTTGATGTTTGTTTTCTTTAAATTCTTAATTTTAGGTCCACTTAATCTCATTCCCATCCTATCGGTAAGTTTTGAAACAATAAAATCTTTACTTGTGAAATCTTTGATTGAGTCTTCTGAGAAGTAATCAAAGTTTGTACCTTTTATCACTCTTATAAATTCTATTTTTGAGTTTAAGTATTCTAAACTTTTTTCAATTAAGCTTTCAGAAGCATTTAAAATTATTGTTTGTCCAATTTCTATTTTTTTTCCATCATTAGGACCTACTTCAGCTCTAACAGTTGTCGAATAACTATTACAAAATTTATTAATCTGAAAACCACCTTTTACCGAAAGGTAGCCATAGACTGACTTTTCAGTTGATATAATATCAAGACAGTCTTTATCATTTAGATTGTAAGTTCTATAACATTCACCTTTTATTTCAGAGGTGTCTTTTTTAATTATCTTAAAATTAACATTACCTGTGATTACAATAGAAGTTTGACTTCCAGAAAATTTGAGTAAGGGTCCTTGGTATGCAAACTCTAATACTGCAACATCTTCTTTATTAGTAATTAATGAGTTAGCAATTAGAAAATTCCTTTTGTCTATTGCTCCACTAAATGGAAGGCCTACATGATATAAGTTATCTCTTCCTAAATCTTGAAAAGTGGTATTTATACCAGGTCTTAATACTTTAAAACTATTTTTTCTCATTAAATTTTGAATATTCCTTTTTTGAAATTTCGAAGAACTCTACTTCATCACCTGGATCGATTAATGTTAATTTAGTTGGATCTTTAGTAAAAACTTTTTTAGGTGAATTACCAATAATATTCCACCCACCTGGACTTTCAAAAGTATAGATATTACAGAATTGTTCCGTAATACCTACTGAGCCCTTAGGAACTTTAACCCTTGGAGTTTCAAGCCTATCTAATCTGATTTTTTCTTTAATATCACCAAGGAAAGGCATGCCAGCAATAAATCCCGTCATATAACAAAAATATTTTTGAGATATTAATTGCTTGACTATCTCTTTTTTTCCTAAGCCCACTTTTTTTTCAACCCTTTCTAAGTCAAGTGCAAACTCATCGTCAAAACACACCGGTATCTTTACTATTTTTGTTTTAGCTGCTTCAAAATTTGAAATATCAAGATTTTCTACAGTATCTTTTATTTTTTTATAATTGGTAAGTTCTAAATCAAAATAAATTATTAATTTATTATACGAAGGTGCAATGTTTTTTATGCCAGTAATATTTTTTTCTCTTAAATCATTAAAATAATTTATTACTTTAAGATTAGTTTCTTTGTTTACAGTATCGCCAAAATCACAATATAAAGCTGCGTCGCCAAGATTGTATATATTTTTGATCATGCCATGTTATACTTTAACTCATAAATTATGGAAATTAATATTAATTGTGATTTAGGTGAAAAATCCAAACACCACTCTAATAAATATGATCCTGAACTATTAGGTATAGTCAATTCTGCAAATATTGCTTGCGGTTATCATGCGGGAGATGAAGATACTATGAGAGAAACTATAAAAATATCAAAAAAAAATGGTGTAAGTATTGGAGCGCACCCATCATTTAATGACCCTGAAAATTTTGGAAGAAAAAGAATTAATCTTTCATCAGCTGAAATAGAGAAACTTATTCAAGATCAATACAATATACTTCAAGCCATTGCTCAACAAAACGAAGTCAGTGTATCTCATATTAAGCCTCATGGTGCATTAAATAATATGGCATGTGAGGATATTGAGTTGGCAACCGTTATTGCAAAAACGATATACAAAATTAATAAAGATTTAATTTATTTAGTGCCAACTGGTTCCAAAATGGAGGTATCTGCAAAAAAATTGGGGATGAAGGTGGCTTGTGAAATTTTTGCAGATAGAAATTACGAAGATGACGGAAACTTAGTTTCAAGAAAAAAAAGCAATGCTCTAATAACAGACCCAATTAAAGCGCAAGAACATGTTTTAATGATGGTAAAAAACCAAGCGTTAAATTGTCTCTCTGGTAAACAAATTCCTTGTGAAATTGACTCAGTTTGTATACACGGTGATAATCTTTCATCTCTAGATACGGCATTAAAAGTTAAAGAAAATTTAAAAGAAAACAATCTAGATTTAAAGCCACTGGATGAATTAAAAAAATTTAAATGATGTATAAAAAAATTTTAATTGTTCTATTATTTGTTTTAATTACTAACCCTGTTTTTTCAGCAGGAAGTAGTGGAGGTAGTAGTGGTGGGGATGCAAAACCAGTAACCCAATACGAAATTGCGTTGAAGATGATAAACAAAGCGAAAAAATTTGAAAAGAAAAATAAAACAGACAAAGCGCAAAAACATTACAAAAAAGCTATTGGATACTTATTAAAACATAATAAAAAATTTCCGGCAGACACTGACACACTAAATTATTTAGGCTTCACTCATAGAAAAGTTGGTGATTACGAAAATGCAGAAATCTATTATTCGATGGGGCTTGAATTGGATCCTAAGCATGTAGGTATTAACGAATACATGGGAGAATTATTTGTGGTCACTAATAGACTAGATAAAGCTAGAGAAAGACTTGCCGTTTTAGAAGATTGTAATTGCAAAGAATATAAAGAACTCAAATTAGTGATTGAAGGCAAAAAAGAGTCTAAGTATTAATTGATATTCTGTATCATTTTCTCAGGGAGCCATAAAGCTATTTCAGGAAATATAATAATTATAATTGTTGCTAAGACCATTAAAAGAAAAAGTGGAAAAGCACTTCTTGCTATATAACCCATATCTTTTTCTGCCATTCCCTGTAAAACAAACAAATTAAATCCGACTGGAGGAGTTATTTGTGCCATCTCAACTACAACAACTAAGAATATACCGAACCAAATCATATCAAAACCAGCTTGTCTAATCATAGGCTCAATTATTGCCATTGTTAAAACTACTGCAGATATTCCGTCTAAAAACATTCCAAGAATTATATAAAAAATCATCAAAACAATAATTAGTATGTAAGGTGAGAGCTGCATTGTATCTATCCAAATTGCTAAATTTCTCGGTAATCCAGTAAAGCCCATTGCTAGTGAAAGAAAAGTTGATCCAGCAAGAATAAATCCAATCATACAAGAGGTTTTGGTTGCTCCTAATAAGGACCTCTTAAATGAATCCACTGTTAAACTTTTTTGAAAAAAAGATAATATTAATGCTCCAACTACCCCTAGTGAAGCTGCTTCTGTTGCAGTGGCTATGCCTGAATAAATAGATCCAATTACAGATACAATTAACAATATTACTGGAATTAATTTGCCTGATTTTTTTATTTTTTCAATTAAAGGTATTTCTTCCGTCAAAACAGGCATTTTATTTTTATTCATCAATGACCAAATAACAACGTAAGTCATAAAAATAATAGCAATCATTATTCCAGGGAAAATTCCCGCAATAAAAAGCTTAGCAATAGACTCTTGAACTGTTACGCCGTAAATTATTAAAATTATAGATGGTGGTATCAACAAACCTAAAGTTCCAGATCCAGCTAAACTTCCAAGTAATATTTTTTCTGGATAATTTCTTTTACGAAGTTCAGGAATTGACATTTTTCCTACAGTTGCAACTGTTGCTGCAGAGGAACCTGAAATGGCTGCAAAAATTGCACAGCCAACAACATTCACATGAATAAGTCCTCCTGGAAGCTTTTGCATCCATGGAGAAAGCCCTTCAAAGAGGTTTTCGGATAATTTAGTTCTAAATAAAATTTCACCCATCCAAACAAACAAGGGAAGTGCAGTAAGAGTCCATGAAGATGACATTCCCCAAATTGTTGTTGCCATTGCATCACCAACCGGTCTTGATGTGAATAGTTCCATTGCAATGGCTGAGACACCAATCATACTTAGAGCAACCCATACACCACTACTTAAGAACAATAATAAAACAGTAATAAAAAAAATTGCTAATATAATTTCAGTCATTTTTAAAAGCTTTAAAAAGGTGGTGTAAAATACATACAAAGAAGATAAAAGATCCAAAGGCTAAACTTGTCTGTGGTATCCAAATTAAAATTTCATCAGCCCCTTCGCTTCTCTCCTGAAATTTATAAGAAATTAATAACATCTTACTGAAATAGAAAAAAAGGAATCCAGAAAAAATTGAGGAAATGGACAAACACCAAAGCTCAAATATTTTTTTTAGTCTGCTACCCATTTTTTCTAAAAATAAAGTAATCCTTATGTGGCCACCCTCTGAAAATGTGTAAGCAAGTGCAAAAAAGGTTGAAGCAGCCATACAATATCCTGAATACTCTGACAAACCTCTTATGTAAAAATCAAAAATTCGAGACGATATTCCAATTAAAATAAAAACTGCAACAAGTATGAGAAATATAGCTGCTAATATACCTGAAAATTTATAAACTCGGTGAAGGAAGTTTTCTATTTTGATTAACATAATTTAAAAAGGCCATCTTATATAGATGGCCTTTTATTTAAATTATTAATATTTTGATAAAACAGTTTGTCCTCTTGAACCAGCTTTGCTAGCCCATTCTTTAGACATTGTTTGACCGACTTTCTCAAAATGAGATTTTAAAGCAGCATTAACTTTACCAACATTCATGCCAGCATCAGCTAAAGCTTTTTTGTCATTTTTATTTCCCATTTTAGAAAGCTGCCAACCTTTTCTCTCAGCAACTGCTGCTTCTTTCATGATTAAATCTTGAGTCGCTTTATCTAACTTATTCCACGCCTCTTTATTAGCTATAATCATGTTTTTTGGAAACCATGCAGCAATGTCGTAAAAATATTTTACTCCATTTTCCCAAATTTTTTTGTTCTTACCAGTTGTTGGAGAGGTAATCATACTTTCAACAGCTCCTGTTGAAAATGCTTGAGATATCTCAGCAGCCTCAATTTTAGTTGGAGCCATTCCAGTTAACTCTGCAATTCTTACAGTTGCACTGTTATAAGCTCTAAATTTTAAACCTTTAAGATCTGCTACACTATTAATTTCTTTTTTAGAGTACAAACCTTGAGCTGGCCATGGAACTGCATATAAAAATACAAGTCCTTTTTTATCTAAACTTTTTGCAATTTCAGCTTTTGAAGCCTTGTAAAGTTTCATAGCATCACCATACGAGGTCGCTAAAAATGGAAGTGAGTCGATTTCTAGTAATGGATCTTCTTTACCTAAAGCTGACATAAATCTTTCTCCAATTGGAGCCTGACCAGTTCTAACAGCTCTAAAAATTTCTCCCCCTTTAAATAGAGAACCACCCGGATGAGTAACTATAGTGAGTTTGCCTTTACTTTTTTTTGTCACATTATTTGCAAATTCAGTTGCGTTTGCTGAATGGAAGTTTCCAGCACCATAAGCCAGAGCCATATCCCATTTTTCAGCAGCATTTGAATGTGTAAATACAAGTAGGGCAACAAAAATTGATAAAATATATTTAAATATTTTCATTTCTCCTCCTTAATTTATTAAAAACCTATTTGATTATGTCTAAATCTTTAAATCAATAAAAATTTTCACTACTTTTAATTGAATTATACAAAAAATTTTATATTATCAAGGAATCTTGATTGAACAATCTATCATACTCTTACAAATTATCTTCATAGATATTATTCTTGCAGCAGATAACGCAATTATAATTGGACTAATAGCAGCTAACTTTGTTCCTAAACACAGAAAACAAATTATATTGTGGGGTGTTGCAGGCGCTTTAGTTTTTAAAGTTATTTTTGCTGTATTTGCGACATACTTATTTAAGTTTTATTTTATTAAAATTTTAGGTGGTCTATTGTTAGTTTGGATTGTTAATGATTTAAGAAAAGATTTGTTTGAGATCAAAAAAATTAAATCTCCAACTAAGGTTTCAAAACAGCCCTCATACATACAAAGTGTCTATAAAGTTCTTTTTGCAGATATAACAATCAGCTTCGATAATGTTATTGGGGTAGTTGGTGCTGCAAAAGGAAATTTTGGATTTATGGTTTTTGGTTTGGTTTTATCAGTCGTTTTGACAGGTGCTCTTGCAACTTACCTTGCAAACTACATTCAAAAACATTTATGGATCGCTTATGTAGGTTTGGCCTTTATTTTAATTGTAGCTATTCAACTAATAATTGGTGGTCTTGTTGATTTAGAAATACTAAAGGTAGCCGAAGATTTTAAAAAGTATTTCTAATTTTTTTTTCAGTAAATTCAGCTCTTAATATTGTAATCAATATAATTGCTATTAAAGGAATACAGATGATATTCATTAACTTCCAATTAGTTAAAACTAACAATATACCTGCAGATAAACTCCCTATTGCATGTACCGAATAAACTACAAAATCGTTTAAACCTTGAGCTTTAAACTTTTCGTGTTCTTTGTAAGTTGTTACCAGAAGACTTGTCCCTGATATGAATAAAAAATTCCAGCCAAATCCAAGAAAAATAAGAGCAATTAAATAATTAAAAAAAGTTTGGTCAAGTAAACTTAAGAGTATTGTCACACTATAAAGTAGCAGGCCGACATACATAATTTTACTGTGTCCGAATTTCTTTATCAAATTTCCGGTTATTAGGGATGGTAAAAACATTGATGCAACATGCATCTGAATAACAAAACTGGTTTTATCTAATGACATATTTTCCATTACATGCATGCTTAATGGAGTAGCAGTCATCAAAAAAGTCATTATTGCATATCCAAATGCACTTGCCACCATTGCTTGTAAAAATCTAGGTTGAGAAATTATTTCAAAATAGCCTCTACCAACAAAACTTATATCTTTTTTTTCGATTGTATTGTTCTTGTAAAATAAAAAGAGAATAGCTGGCAGAAACATATACACCGCAAGGGATACATACGAGCCAACATATAACTGTTCTGATATAAAGTTTTTTGTAAAATTTGCTGTGCCTGGACCAATAAATGCAGAAACTATACCTCCTAAAAGAATTATTGAAATTGCTTTTGGTATTTTTTCTTTATCAACACTTTCAGCTGCAGCAAAACGATATTGATGAGTAAATGCCATTCCAACCCCAATGAAAAAATTTGCTATGCAAAACAAAACAAAATTCTGGGACATGACTGAATATGCGGCCAATAACGAAACTAAAGAATTAGAGATGGCTGCAAAAATAAAGCCAGCTTTTCTTCCTAATAAACTCATTGTTTTTGTGGCAACTATTGCTCCCAGTGCGATGCCAACAACAGATATTGACATTGGTAAAGTTGATAAAGATTTCAACGGGCTTATTTGTGATCCAATAATACCACTTAGAAAAACTGTTACTGGTGCAGCTGTAAAGCTAAAAATTTGACTAAAAAAAAGTACGAATAAGTTTCTGTTCATTAGTTATATCCTTATTATAAGAATTAACTTATTAAGCGTATTGCATTTGAAAAAGAACTTCAAACTCTTTCGTATTCAAAGTTTTGTGTGGTCTCATTAACTTGTATTTGAACAGCTCCATTACTTAAATGAAACTTTGTAGCCATTTCTGTGAGGGGTGATAAAGTAATTAGTCGATTTAAATGATGAGTTTTTTTAATTAATTTGAATACCTCTTTTACAATTAATTTACCTCCACCTCTTTTTTTTGACCATACTGTATATGCAATAGCTATTTTTCCTACTTGATAGTCTCTACGGATACTTTGGAGAAAAGCATCTTTACTCATCATATCTAATTCTTCAACACTTTTGGGAATCTCGTTAGTAAAAGCAAAACACATTACTGCATGAATTTCGCCTTTGTATTTTACTCCATAAATTTTTCTACCATAACTAGTTCTAAATTTATTATCCAACTCAGGTCTTACAGGATCTTCATTTATATTACATTTTTTAAGCTCAACTATTTCCGCTCCTTTAATCCAGTCAAAAAGATTATCTATATTTTTTGAGATGATCTGTTTATTTCTTCTGATTCTAGCTTTAATTCTAGGTTTAAACGTTTTGGAACTTTTCGAATTATCGTTTTTTGTATATTTAGAAACTAATTGTTCTTTTACAGTTTGAAGGACTTCCTTAGTGTTTTTTGTGGTACTATTTTTAATATATTTGGAAACTAACTTTTGCTTTACATTTTTAAAAATTTGTCTCATATTAATTTTTTTTCAACCTTTTTAAAATATCATTAAGAGTTTTGTCAGTCGACTTATAAAATTTGAATTTTTTAAATAATCTAACACCTTGTTCGTTTAAACCTCCAGGTGTTTGAGAATTTTTTACCAAAATCGATAAATCTTTTCCAGAATTTTTTTGTGCATTTTCAGAAAGAGCTACGAATAATGATGTAATATAATTTTGAGCATTTTTTCTTTTAATACCTTTTGAAATAAGCCATTTTGATAAAGTATTTAAAAATTCATAGAATGGTGCCATCATTCCAGATGTTGACCAAAAATTTAGGGATTTTTTTTCATTGTTTATTTCAATTACTGTGCCTAAGTAAGAAAAAAATCGTTTCACCTTTTTATTTGGTGGAAATATTGGGATTGGACCTGTTCTTAAAGAAATCGGTGGCAAAGGAATAGCACGCACAATATCTTGGTTATTCTTTGTTAATTTTTTTAATTTTTGAAGTTGTATTGTAGAAATAAAACTAACAATAACTTGTTTTTTTTTAAAATTTAATTTTCCAATAATTTGATTTCCCACCTTGGGAGTGACAGCTAAAAAGACCCAATCTGATTTATTTATTAAGTACTGATTATTCTTTTCAATTTGAATTTTTTTACTTTTTTTTGTTAAAAAAGCTGAAATTTTACTATTTCTTTTTGATAAATAAATTTTTTTAAATTTAATTTTAGAACCTAAAATACCGATTACTAAAGCTTTTGTGATCTCACCTGTTCCTATAAATCCTAATTTCATATCCTCAAGTTACTATTACCACAAATATTTTAATATTGTTGTGTTAACGCTATATATATTCCAATGAATAAAAGTACACACGCGGAAATTGTGTTAATAGTCTTTGGATTCGCTTTTAACCAATCAATTAATTTATTTGCAAGGATAGCATAACAAATCAAAGATAAAAAATCTAAAACAACGTAAGTTGTTATTAAAATTAAAAACTGAATAACATAATTTGTCTCAAAATTAATGAATTGTGGAAATATTAACGGAAAAAAAGCCCAAGCTTTTGGACTTGTACCTGCAACTAGGAAACCGTCTTTAAATAAAGATAATCTAGACTTCTCAGAATTTACATTTTTTAAATTTTTAATTTTCGAAAAATAAACATCAGTCGCTAAATAAAATAGATAGGCAATCCCGATCCATTTAATAAAGTTTAATAGGCTAGGATTATCTAAAAAAAAAGAATGAAGTATAAATATTACTAAACTTGCTTGTAAAATATTCGCAGTCACATCGCCCAGAGCTACCCAAACACACTTACGGATACCATAACTAATGGATAAAGATATAATCACTATTCTCGGGGTACCTGGAGTAATAAACAAAAAAAGTATAATTTGTAAGAAAAGTAAATAGTCTAGGGGAAACATTTTGAGATAGTCCTAAAAAACCGGGAGCTAAAGATGGCTAGATAGGACTATCAAAGTTTAATATAACACACCCAATTAAAATTGCATTAGGCAAATTTTTGATATTTAGTAATTAATTATGAAAAAAGGTCACAGGCCTATTACAAAGGTTAAAAATCCAGAGCCGAATTCCATGAGTCCAGATTGGGTTGTGTGGGCTGCCTGGGCGGATCGCATCACTTTTGAGGAGATAAAAAAAAGATCTGGATATTCTGAAAGTGACGTAATTAAAATAATGAGAAAGAAATTGAAACCCTCTTCTTTTAGACTTTGGAGAAAAAGAGCTAAAAACCAAAGTATCAAACATAGAAAAAAATTTGAATTATCTAGAAAAGAAATTAGAAGAAAAATAAAAAAAAATGACTATATATAAGAAATGAAAAATATTCTCATTTATACAGGCCCTTCTTGTAATTTTTGTGATGCAGCGAAACGGTTGCTTGAAAGAAATAAATTAAAGTTTAGCGAAATAGATGTTTCATCTGGTGAAGGTATAAGAGACGAGATGATTAAAAAAACTAATGGTCAAAGAACTATTCCCCAAATTTTTTTTGGTGACCACCACGTAGGAGGTTACACTGAATTAAGAGCTTTAGAAAATGAAAATAAACTAAAAAAACTTCTAGAATAAAATAAAATAAAGTATCAAAAGTATTAAAGAAATTTCAAAAAAAAGTTTAAATTGATGTAATTTTTGTTCATCAAATTTTTCTTTAAGCTTATTTTTTATAAATGAAAAACTTAACTGAACCAACAATACACTAACAAAAATCCCAATAAAAGTCAGTTTAATTGAAAAATTTTTAAATCCAAAGTAACAAGCAGCTAAGAAAGAAAACCAAGAAATTTTTGAAATAAATATTTTAAATATTAATCCGACTTTTTTGTTAAAAATTGATTGAGTTTTAATAATTGAGAATGACCAAATTAAACCAAATAAAAAAAGGGTATATTGAATAATCATTTTTTAGGCTTAAAGTTTAGACAGGCACCATTGTTACAAAATCTTTTTCCAGTTGGTTTAGGTCCATCATTAAATATATGTCCATGATGACCACCACAATTTTTACAGTGATATTCTGTTCTTGCGTAACCAATATGATGATCAGTTTTAGTTTCAAACACGTTGGGTAAAGAGTCGTAAAACGAAGGCCAACCGGAACCACTTTCGTATTTTGAACTAGAGTCGAATAATTTTACATCACAATTTACACAGTGATAAGATCCTTCTCTTTTTTCTTCATTTAATATGCTTGAACCTGGTCTTTCAGTACCCTCTTCAAATAGAATTAATTTTTGTTCTGAAGAAAGTTTTGAATTGATTTTTTTCATAATATTGATGCACAAGATTTATGTAAAATTGCATGAAGCTCAACTAATTTTTTAAAATCTTTGTTATATCCACCACCCAATACTCCACATAATGGTATTTTTTTATCAAAAAAATTAGAAATTACTAATTCTTCTCTATTTTTTATACCTTCATCTGTGATTTTCAATTTGCCTAATCTATCATTATAATGAATGTCTACCCCAGCAATATAAAAAATTAAATCAAAGTTTTCTTTATTTAAAATAAGCAAATTCTTTTTCAAAACATCAATATATTCCTTGTCTTCAGTATTATCTTTTAATTCAACATCTAGATCGCTGTTTGATTTTTTGGCTGGATAATTTGATTTACAATGCATACTAAAAGTAAAAACTGATCTATCATTTTTAAAAATTTCAGAATTTCCATTACCTTGGTGAACATCTAAATCAATTATCAATACCTTTTTAATAGTTTTTTTTGAAAGCCTATGATTAGCCGCAACTGCTACATCATTGAAAACACAATAACCTGCTCCTTCATTTCGTGTTGCATGATGACTTCCGCCTGCTGTGTTACACGATAAACGATTTTGTAAAGCCAGTTTACTTGCTAAGACTGTTCCTCCTGTAGCTCTAAATGATCTATTAATTACGCTATCGTTTAAAGGAAAGCCTATTTTTTTTTGAGATTGGATATCTAAATTCTTATTTTTAATCTTATTAATATAATCTACTGAATGTGCTTTACTTAATGTTTCAACAGAACAAAATTCAGGTTGTATAAATTTTTTAGTAACACCTTCGCTTTTTAAGTATTTTGCAAGCTCGCCAAATTTTTTTATAGGAAATTTATTATCGTCATTTATTTTTGCAACATAATCGTCGTGATTTATTATTGGCAAGTTCATTTAATTACTTATTCTCTTATTAGATATTAATATCCCACTTAAAATGAATAAAGCCCCCAATACATGAAAAAACATAAATATCTCATCAAAAATAATCATTGCCATTATCGCACTTAATATTGGCATTAAGTGTAAAAAGATTCCTGATCTATTTGGACCAATTAATGAAATTCCTTTTATCCAACAGATGAATGATAATAAGCCTGGGAATAAAACAACATAAGCAAGTGTTAGTGTGAAAGGTAAGTTAATTTCAATACGATAACCTAAAATAAACTCAAAAATATATACTGGAATTAAAAATAGTAGACCAAAAGAAATAATTATTTGTAATAAACAAAGTTGAGATACATTGTGTTTTTTTATTTTAAGCAAGGCCGAATATGTTGCCCAAGATAGCATTGCAACCACCATAGTTAAATCACCTTTATTAAAATTTAGATTTCTTAAAACATCAAAATTAGCTTTTGTAATAATCGTAATGACCCCCAAAAAAGATAATGCTACTCCAATCAACTGAAATTTGTTAGCTTTCTCAATCTTTAATATCGAAGAGATGAACATAATCATTACTGGAATTGTCGAAATCATAAGAACACCGCTAATAACTTGCGTAAAGTTCAGTGAATAATAAACTATAGAATTAAAAACTGTAACACTTGTTATTCCTAACAAAATGAAAAATTTATAATTATCTTTTATATAGTTTTTATTAAAAATAATTTCATTATATGTGAAAGGTATCAAAATAAGCCAAGCAAATAACCATCTATAAAAATTTAAAGAAAAGGGTGGAATTTCGTGGTAACTAGCATATTTTCCAACCAAAAAATTTCCGGACCAAAATAAAACAGCTAAAAAAAGAAATATATAAGCAAAATTAATTTTTCTTATCAAGTCTAACTAAACCTTACCGAACTGTAAGGTTCTAAATCTAAATTGGTTTTTTCTCCAGAAATCATTTTTGATACTATTTTTCCCGAAATTGCACCTAAAGTCCATCCTAAATGATGATGACCAAATGAATAATAGACATTTTTATGATTTTTTGAACTTCCAATAATTGGTAAAAAGTCTGGTAGCGTTGGCCTAAAACCTAGCCATTCATCCTCGTGCTCTGGTAATCCATCTAGCATATATTTTGCATTGTCTATCAAATTTTTAATTCTTGATTTTGAAAGTGGATTATCTAATCCTCCAAATTCTACTGTTCCGACAACTCTTAAACCCTGTTCCATTGGTGTCATACCAAAACCCCTATTTGCAAAAACAACGGGTCTTGAAATCAAATGTTCACAATTTCTAAAATGAACATGATATCCCCTTTCGGTATCTAAAGGAATTTTTTCATTTAAATTATCAGTTAGTTTTTTTGAAAATGCTCCACATGCAACAATTACTTTATCAAAAATTATATTATCATTGATAGTCTTTATGATTGGTGTGTCACCATTGAATATTATATTTTCTACATTTATTTTTTTGAATTTACCGCCTTTTTTTAAAAATAGGTCAAACAATTTCAATAATACTTTTCTTGGGTTTATAGTGTGTCTAGCATTAGGATAAAAAACTCCACCATGATAAAATTTTTTTAAATTGGGCTCTAGATCGTTTATTTCTTTGGGAGTTACTAATTGTTGTTCTACACCAAGTTGATCCCTTATTTTTATTTCTAATTCTCTACTAGCTATATTTTTTTTGGTCCAAACATACATTATACCATTTTTTTTTACCAAACCATCAAGATCAATTTCATCAAATAGTTCATCATAAGCTGGTAATGCTAAATCTAAAATTTGATGCATGTATTTTGCCGTATGCATCATTTTTTTTGATGTGCAATTCTTAATTAATTTAAAGAACCATGGAATCATTTTCGGAACATAATTCCACTTTAAGGCTAATGGTCCTGTTGAGCTCATTAGCATAGCGGGGACATCTGTTAATATGTCTGGTCTATTTAGTGGTACAGATGCGTAAGGTGAAAAATGACCAGCATTTCCATAAGATGCTGCTGAACCAGGTTCTTCCCTATCAAAAAGATGTACTTCATAGTTTTTTTTTTGAAGAAATAAAGCGTTACATACACCTTGAATGCCTGCACCTACTATTCCAATTTTAGTATTACTCATTCTTTAAGATACAATATCAAAAAGAAAAATTATTGCGACAAATTAAGCAATAAGTTGCTTTTGATAAATTTTCGTACTCATCACAATACTAAAACCTATCATCGTTGCTAACATTGAAGAACCACCATAAGACATTATCGGTAAAGGGGAACCAACTATTGGTAACAAACCTAAAACCATAGACATATTTACAGTGATAAATACAAAAATTGATGATGCAAAACCAAAACAGAATAATTTACCAAAAAAACTTCTAGCGTTTTTTCCTATATCTATCACTCTATAAATAATAACACCGTAAATAAATAAAAGTGCTAACGACCCAATAAAACCATGCTCTTCGGAAAATAACGTAAAAATAAAATCTGTATGTTTCTCAGGTAAAAATTCAAGGTAACCTTGTGTTCCTTTTAAAAAACCTTTTCCAGTAAGACCACCTGATCCTATAGCTATTTTAGATTGAATAATTTGATAACCGGCCCCTAAAGGATCTTTATCAGGATTAAAAAAAGTTAAAATTCTAAGTTTTTGATATGGTTTTAAAATTGCAATAACAAAAGGCAGTGAAATTAATAAAAATAAACCTGAATATACAAAATATTTTAAGTTAATACCTGCAAGCCAAAGTACTATTATTCCACTTAATGCAATTAAAATTGAAGTACCCAAGTCAGGTTGGCTGACAACTAGTAATATTGGTAAAACTAATATCATCATCGGAACAAGTAAATTTTTAAAATGGTTTATCTGATTTATCTGTGCTCTGTGATAAAATTTTGCAAAACAAACTATGATAGCAATTTTCATCAATTCTGATGGTTGAAGATTTATAAAGTACAAATCAACCCACCTTTGAGAGCCAGAGGCAGTAATTCCATAAAGAGATGCCCATATAAGTAATCCCAAAACTATTATATAAAATAAATATCCAGTAGCATGCCAAAATCTTAAATTTAGGAAAGAAAGAATAATCATCATTACAAAAAAAATTATAAATCTTAAAACATGGCTTTTTGTATGATACAAAAGCTCACCTCCATCGGTTGCATACATTGCTAAAGAACTTATGACTCCCAATATTAAAATACAGACTAAGAGAATATAATCCATCGATCTTAATTTTTGAAAGAATGTTGTTTGTCCACTTAGTGCTGTTTCTTTAAACATTTATATTTCCATTAAACTTTTTTCTCTTATTTTTTCTCTTTCTTCGTGTCTATCAATTATAGTTTTGAATAGTTTTTTTGCTAAAGGTGCTGCAGCAGAACTTCCAGCACCACCATGTTCCACGAAAACACTTAAAGAATATCGAGGATTAACATATGGTCCAAATGCTACGAATAAAGCATGATCTCTTTCTTTATATGGAATTTGAGATATATCTAAATCAAGTTCTCTTTGAATCTCCGTGATTTTTTTGACTTGGGAAGTGCCAGTTTTACCTGCAAATTGGTATTTTTTATCATTAATTCTTGATGAGTAGGATGTGCCTCTGACTTCATTTGTAGATGCGAACATTGCTTCAAGAACAAATTTTACATTTTCCTGGTTTCTATACAAAGGTTTATAAAGATCAGTATCACGTTTTTTCTTCTCTAAAGAAAAGTCAACCAATGCATCATCTTGTTGGAAGTCACTTAATAGATCAATTCTATTTTTTTCCATTTCAGCCTTTATTTTTTCATAAGAGTCACTTTTTTTATCATAGATTATTTTCGGTTTAATTTTAAAACCTCCATTTGCCAACTGTGCAGTCATTAGACACAGTTGAAGTGGAGTCGTTTGCATGTACCCTTGACCTATACCAGTAATTAAAGTTTCTCCTAAAACCCATCCTCGTCCTAATGCATTTTTTTTCCATTGTGTTGATGGTATTAATCCCTTTTTTTCTTCATTGTAAGTTCCATTAAATACCTTTTCACCTAAACCAAATTTTTTTGCTGTAAGATTTAATCTATCTACTCCAAGTCTTCGTGACATTTCATAAAAAAAAGTATCGCAGGATACTTTAAGAGCATCTCTTAAGTTAACTATTCCGTGGCCTGTATCTTTCCAACAGTGATACGTTTGCCCGTACATTTCTGTTTTACCGGTGCAATTTACTTTAAACTTTGTTGATATTACATCATTTTCAAGAGCAGAGAGTGCAACAATCGGCTTAATAGTTGATCCGGGAGGATATAAACCTTGTATAGATCTATTAATTAAAGGTTTTTTTGGATTATTAAGTATTTCATTCCAATTATCATGACTTATTCCATATAAAAATAAATTTGGATCGAAAGACGGGGAAGAATGCATTGCAATCAGTTCGCCTGTATAAATATCCATTACACATATTGATCCAGCCTTATCTTTAAGAAGTTCGTTACATTGAGCCTGTATTTCTGTATCGACTGTAAGTTTAATATTGGCCCCTTTTTTTCCTTCAACAAAATCAATTTGATTAATTCGTTTTCCATATGCGTTTACTTCATATCTTTGGATACCATTTGAGCCAATTAATTGATTTTCAAAAGTTTTTTCTAAACCAATTTTACCGACCCTTAGGCCAGGAACATGACTTTTTTTAATAACTTCATTTTCAATCAAATCTTTTTCACTTGCTTGAGCAACATATCCAAGTAAATGAGTAAATTTTTCATCATAAGGATAATTTCTTGCTACTGAAAGAACAGGTTTAGCACCTGATAATTCATGAAGGTAAAAATTAATTTTTGCAAACTGATCCCAGCTTAAATTCTCCGATATTATCAACGTCTCCCAAGATTTTTGCTGGCTTCTTTTCTTAAGAATTTTTTTGAAAGTTTTAGAGTCTATATCTAAGATATCTCTAAGTCTTATCATTAAATATCTAAAATCTTCAACTTGCTCAGGTACCACATGTAATTGATAAACTTTGAGATTGCTGGCAATTTTATTTCCGAAAAAATCTTCAAAATCCCCTCTGACAGGTGGCAATCTCCATTCTCTTAATCGATTTTTATCAGATAAAGTTAAATATTTTTTATTCTCATTTATTTGAAGACTGAAAAGTCTTGTTATAATTCCACCAAATATTACTAATTTAGCGGCAGTCATAATGAACATTCTTCTATTAACCGTGCTAAGTTTTTTGTATCCTGAGTCTCCTCCACCGCCAAACATAATTATCTCGTAATATTAAATTTTGAATAATAATCAAAAATATATGAAAAAATATAATAAAACATAAATGTAAAAACAATATTAAAAAATAGGAAATAAAAATTCATATCTATTCCAAAGAATATAATTAGAACTATGTAAAGTATTGAATTTACTAATGAGATAGTGAATAGAAAAAAAAGCCAATCTTTAATAAGGTTTGGCCTCAAGGTGATATTTCTTAAGTATACCGCAAAACCACATATTAGCAGATATGAAAGACTGCTAATACCCATAGGTAACCCAACAACGACATCGTTTATCAATCCTGCAATAAAAACAAGGCCATATCCTAGCTTTTCTCCACCTTTTAAGCTCCAGTAAAAAATCAATATAAATGGAAAGTTAAAAGAGAAATATTTAAAGTTAAGATAGTTAAAATCAAATTCGTTAAGAACCGAGATAAATAATATAATAATTGGTAAAGAATTAAAAATTTTATTTAAAATTGATATTTTTGATATTTCAATCATTTTGTTTTACCTCTTCAAAAGATACAATTTTTACCAAACGCAATTGGGAAAAATCTGAGTGAAATTTAACTTTAATAGTATCAAAACCAATATTTTCATCTGCGATCGTTTTTCCAATAGGAATTCCTGAACGAAAAATCCCTCCTGATCCAGACGTGAAAATTTCAGAATTATTCTCTAACTCATAATCCTCTTTTATGTATTGAATTTCTCCAAAACTTGATCCGCTTCCTGAAAGTATTGATTGGACACCATTTGGTTCTATAGATACAGGAATTTTACTATTTAAATCAGACAATAGTAAAACTCTAGAAGTTGAATAATTCACTTCTACAACCTTTCCTACAAGAAATTTTTCGTCCAAAACTGCCATTCCTAAAATTACATTATCTTTACTTCCCCTGTTTACTATTACAGATCTTAAAAATGGACTTTTTTTATCTATAATTACTTTCGCTAATAGCTCAGATGATTGTTTTGATACATCATCAATTTTTGATTTAAGCACTTCGTTTTCAGATTTTAGGAAATCTGTATTTAACTTTGTCGCTTTAAGGCTTTCATAATCTTTTTTTAAGTTTTTATAATTTGAATATAAATTAAAATGATCAGTTATTGTATGATAACTACTAATTACAAAGTTTTCTGGAACAGATACAATGAATGTTGTTCTGTAAACGATTTCTTTTATAGATAATTTTAAAAAGTTTATCCCTTTGAAATTATATTTACCAAGTACTATTATAAAAATTGAAAAAAGTATAAGAGCTATTAGTGAAAATCTCTGTTTGTTTCCTTTTTTAAGAAATGCAGATCTGATTGCAATAATGAAATCATCTCTGTTTGTTTGCATCGTTTATTAATATTCAGATAATACAGTAGAGAATATTTCCTCTTGTTCTAATGCCTTCCCAGTTCCGATTGCAACACAAGCTAAAGGATCATCTGCAATATGAACTGGTAAACCAGTTTCTTTAGATAATCTTTTATCAATGTTCTTTAATAATGCACCACCTCCAGTTAAAGTTAAACCCATGTCAACCAAGTCTGCTGATAATTCAGGTGGTGTGTTTTCTAAAGCATCTTTAATTCCATTAATCATTTCTCTTAAAATAGGATTTAAAGCCTCAACAGAATCCTCTTCGGTAATGCCTACTTCCTTAGGTGTTCCCGATCTTAAATCTCTTCCTTTTACAGCATATGTATTATTATTTGTTGCGATTGCTGTTCCAATTTCTTTTTTTATTTTTTCTGCAGTACTATCACCGATCATTAAATTATATTCTTTCCTCATATAATTTGCGAATGCGCCGTCCATTGCATCTCCAGCAACTCTTAAAGAATTAGAATAAACAACTCCACCAAGCGACATAACTGCGATTTCTGTTGTACCACCACCTATATCAATTACCATTGATCCTGTTGCTTCTGATATTGGTAGACCTGCACCGATAGCAGCTGCTATTGGCTCCTCAATTAACTGAACACGTCTTGCCCCTGCTGCAAGGGCGCTGTCTTGAATTGCTTTTCTCTCCACTGGTGTTGAACCTGTTGGGACACAAATTAAAATTCTTGGATTTGCAAAAGAGCTTCTTTTGTGAACCTTTTTAATAAAATGTTTGATCATTTCCTCTGTAACAATAAAATCAGCGATAACTCCATCTCTTAAAGGTCTTATTGCCTGAATATTTCCCGGAGTTCTACCTAACATCGTTTTTGCCTCGTCACCAACAGCAAGAACTGATTTTTTACCTTTGTTATCTACAACAGCTACAACTGATGGCTCATTTAAAACAACTCCTTGACCTTTTAAAACTACAAGAGTGTTTGCTGTTCCTAAATCGATTGCCATATCCTGGCTCCATATTTGTGTTATCTTACCTAATATTGACACTTAAATTCCTTTTACTTTTTGGTGTTTAATACTTTCGTTCATAGCTTTTTTCTCTCGCTTTATTAACATTTTATTCAGAGCATTCAAGTAAGCATTTGCTGAAGCAACTAGTGTATCAGTATCTGCAGATTGTCCAACAGTAGATCTGTCATTTTCCTCAATCTTGACACTTACTGTTGCCTGAGCGTCAGTACCTTCTGTTACAGCATGGACTTGATACAATAAAAGTTTCATGTCATGAGGATATAGCGCTTTGATACACTTAAATGTCGCATCAACAGGGCCATCTCCTGTCTGTGAAGTTTTTTTAATTTCACCAAATACATCCAGTGTCATCTCAGCTTTTTGGGGTTCACCAGTGCCTGCGAAAACCTTCAATGATTTTAGGTTGATCGCATTTATTTTATTGTCAATTATTAAGCTATCATCTACTAAAGCAATGATATCTTCATCATAAACATGTTTTTTCTTATCAGCTAAAACTTTAAATTTTCCAAATGCTGCTTGTACAACATCATCTGTTAAGTCTGAATATCCTAAATCGCTTAACTTATCTTTAAATGCATGCCTACCAGAATGTTTGCCCATTACTAATGATGTTTTTTTAACACCAACACTTTCTGGTGTCATAATTTCATATGTTTCTCTATTTTTTAACATTCCATCTTGATGAATTCCCGACTCATGTGCAAAAGCATTTTTACCAACTATCGCTTTATTAAATTGAACTGGAAATCCAGTTGCGTTTGAAACTATCTTTGAGGCCTTGCTTATAAGTTCTGTTTTAATTCCTGTTTCATAAGGCATTAAATCATTTCTTGTTTTGATAGCCATCACAATTTCTTCCAAAGCAGCGTTACCTGCTCTTTCTCCAATTCCATTGATAGTACATTCAATTTGTCTAACACCTGCAGATAAACCTGCTAAAGCATTTGCAACTGCTAAACCTAAATCATTATGGCAATGTGCTGATATAATTGCTTTATCTATGTTTGGTACGTTGTTTTTTATATATGTTATTGTTCGCGCAAATTCCTCAGGAATTGAATACCCAACGGTATCAGGTATATTAATTGTAGTCGCACCACATTTAATCGCTAGCTCGATAGTTTTGCACATAAAATCTAAATCTGTTCTAGTTCCATCTTCACAAGACCACTCTACATCGTTAGTAAACTTTCTTGCGTAAGTTACACTTTCTTTAATTGCGTCTAAAACTTGTTCGTTAGTCATATCAAGTTTATGTTTCATGTGAACTGGACTAGTGGAAATAAAAGTATGAATTCTAAATCTTTTTGCAAACTTAAGTGACTCATGACAAGCATCTATATCTTTTTTTAATGCTCTTGATAAACCGCACGGTATAGAATTCTTAACGTTTTTACTTATTTCCGAAACTGCTTCAAAATCACCAGGAGATGAAATTGGAAATCCTGCCTCAATTATATCAATTCCCATCTCATCAAATACTCTTGAAATTTGAATTTTTTCTTCAACACTCATTGAAGCCCCGGGTGATTGCTCACCGTCTCTCATTGTCGTATCAAATATATAAACTTTTTCTTTGTCGCTCATAAAATAATAAATTTAATTATTAAGATAATACATTCTCTAGCACAGATTGCAAAATAAAAGAGTTAAACTTGTTATTTAATAGTTCTTAATTAATTCTTATCGCTATCTACTAGTTTCTTTTTTGAAATCCAAGGCATCATAGCTCTTAATTTAGCACCTACTTTTTCAACTGGATGTTCAGCCAGTTTCTCTCTTGTTTTAAGAAAATTTTTCTGGCCATTTTTGCATTCATTCATCCACTGCTTGGTAAATTTACCTGATTGAATATCTTGAAGAACTTCTTTCATTCTTTTTTTTGTTTCTTCTTTGTTTATAATTCTAGGGCCCGACATATATTCTCCATATTCAGCAGTATTAGAAATTGAATAATTCATATTTGCAATTCCACCTTCATAAATTAAATCTACAATCAATTTTACTTCGTGAACAGTTTCAAAGTACGCCATCTCAGGTTCATAGCCAGCTTCGACCAGAGTTTCATAACCATTTTTTATTAGTTCAACTAATCCCCCACATAAGACAGTTTGCTCTCCAAATAAATCTGTTTCTACTTCATCTTTAAATGTTGTTTCAATAATACCAGATCGACCTCCACCAATTGCTGAAGCATATGACATTGCTAAATCTCTTGCTTTACCCGATCCATTTTGATGAACTGCAAAAAGACATGGAACTCCTCCACCTTTTTCGAATTCACTTCTTACTAAATGTCCTGGGCCTTTTGGCGCGACCATAAAAACATCTAAATCTTTTCTAGCTTTAATTAAATCATAATGAACATTTAATCCATGTGCAAAAGCAATTGAAGTTCCCTCTTTTACCCTTTGTTCAATATGATTTTTATAAATTGATGCTTGAAGTTCATCAGGTGTTAAAACCATTATCACATCTGCCCACTCTGCAGCATCAGATAAATTCATAACTTTTAAACCTTTTGACTCAGCTTTTGCTTTGCTGGCAGATCCATCTCTTAAAGCTACAACGACTTCCTTTACACCACTATCTTTTAGATTTAGAGCATGAGCATGTCCTTGACTACCGTACCCAAAAATAGCTATTTTTTTATTCTTTATTAAATTTGGATCAGTGTCTTTCTCATAAAACATTTTCATAATATTCTCCTTAAATTATTTAAAAATTTCGGCTCCTCTAGTCATTGCAACAGCACCAGTTCTTGAAACACTCACTAAACCAGTTTTTTTAAGATCATTCATTATAGTATCTATCTCTCTTCTTAAAGCAGTTATTTGAATAACTACTGATTTATTTGTTTTATCTAATATAACAGGATTAAATTTTTTGCAAAACTTTATAGCTTTCTTTCTTTTAATATTATTGCCCACAATCTTTAGTAAAGCCATTTCTTTAAAAATTATTTTCTTGTCACCTCTCATAAAATCAGCAACTTTATGAACAGGTACTAATTTTCCTAATTGAAGTTTAATCTGTTCTATAACCTGTGGTGTACCTGTAGTAACTATTGTAATTCTTGAAATATTTAATTTTGAGTCAACCTCAGCAACTGCCAAAGACTCGATGTTGTATCCTCTTCCAGAAAATAAACCTACAACTCTTGCTAAAACACCTGCTTCATTATCAACCCAAACAACAATAACATGTGTATCACTTTTTTGTTTTTTCCCGGGAATGCTATAAGCTGATTTAGGTTTTGACATTAAACTAAAGTTTTTCCTTTTCCAGTAATCTTATTTTCTTTTTGATCATTTGGACCTAGCAACATTTGGTTATGTGGTTTACCAGATGGTATCATTGGAAAACAATTTTCTTCTTTGTCAACTAGACAATCAAAAATAACAGGTTTGTTTACATTTATCATTTCTTTTATTTTTTCATCAAGTTCATCAGGAGTTTTGGCTCTAATACCGACACATCCATAAGCTTCAGCTAGTTTTACAAAATCTGGAAGTGCTGCAGTGTAACTTTCTGAATAATTTTTTTCGTGAAGAAGTTCCTGCCATTGTCTTACCATTCCCATATACTCGTTGTTTAAAATAAAAATTTTAATAGGTAAATTATATTGAACTGCTGTGGACATCTCTTGTATTGTCATCAATACTGAAGCCTCTCCTGCTATATCAACTACTAATTTATCAGGATGTGCAATTTGAACGCCAACTGCTGCTGGCAAACCGTATCCCATTGTTCCCAAGCCCCCAGATGTCATCCATCTGTTTGGTTTATTAAATTTGTAATGTTGAGCTGCCCACATTTGATGCTGACCTACCTCCGTGGTAATGTAAGTATCTTTATCTTTTGTAAGCTCATACAATCTTTGAATAGCGTGCTGTGGTTTTATTGTTTTATCACTGTTTATAAAATTAAGTGACTTGACTGATCTCCATTCAGAAATTTTCTCCCACCATTTTGATATTTTTTCATTATTCGAACTTGCAAAATTTCGATGTTTTTTCTTTAGGGTCTTTATTACTGAAAGCATTACTTCAGAAACATCGCCAACAATTGGTAAATCAACTTTTACATTTTTATTTATAGATGATGGATCAATATCTATATGAACTTTTTTAGATTTCGGTGAAAATTCATCTATCTTTCCAGTTATCCTATCGTCAAATCTCGCGCCAATGTTAATCATCAAATCACAATCATGCATAGCATTGTTTGCTTCATAAGTTCCATGCATACCAAGCATTCCTAAAAATTGATTATCGTCTCCAGGATATGATCCTAAGCCCTGCAGAGTTGAAGTTATTGGAAAACCAGTAAGAGACACCAGCTCTCTTAATAGTTCGCTTGCTTTTGGTCCAGAATTAATTACACCACCACCTGTGTAGAATATCGGCTTAGATGAATTAACCATCAACTTTACAAGTTGATCGATTTCGCCTTGATTAAATTTATTATGAATTTTACCATTTAATTTTTTTCTTTTGATTGAATTAACGTATTTTGTTTTTTGGAACTGAATATCTTTTGGTATATCAACCAGGACAGGCCCTGGTCTTCCAGTTGTGGCAACTTCAAAAGCTTTATGTATAATTTTAGATAAATCTTTTACATCCTTTACAAGCCAATTATGTTTTGTACATGGTCTTGTTATTCCAGTTGTATCGCATTCCTGAAATGCATCTGTACCAATTAAATGTGTTGGAACTTGTCCAGATATACAAACTAACGGTATAGAGTCCATGTATGCATCTGTCAAAGCGGTGACAGCATTTGTTGCTCCTGGTCCAGAAGTAACTAATACAACACCAGGCTTACCCGAGGATCTTGCATAACCTTCTGCTGCATGTCCTGCACCTTGTTCATGTCTTGCTAAAATATGTTTTATACTTTCATGATTTTTTAATTCATCATAAATTGGAAGAACCGCACCACCAGGATATCCAAATATATATTCTACATCTTGAGCCTCAAGACATTTGAAAACAATTTCTGCACCTGAATATAATTTAGACATTTAACCAATCTAGCTGAAGTTAAGCTAATTGGTCAAGTTTTAGCAGAAATTATTTTAAAATTTTTTTGAATGGATTTTTTGATTTTGGATCAATTTTGTGCCAATTAATCATATGACCTCTAGACCAAGTGCTCTGTCTTTTGGCGTATTGTCTAGTTTTTATTAATATCTGTTCTTTAATATCGTTCAATTCAGCTTTTTTACTTAGATAAGAGTTTATTTCTTTAATTCCAATCACATGATTAACACTATTCAATTTGTTAATTTTAATAAGATTAAATTTCTTAACTTCTTTTATGGCTCCTAAATCAAACATCCTATCTATTCTTTTTTTGATGTTCTTTATTAGTTTGTCTCTTGGATAATCCACATAAGTCATCACAAATTCATTTTTATCAAAAGAGGTTCTCGTTTCTTTAAACCATTTGTATAATGATTTTTTTGTAAGCTTTTTAACTTCGTATGCTCTAATTGATCTATTAACATCATTTGAATTAATAAATTTTTTAGAGACAGGATCTAATTTGACTAATTTTTTATAAAATTGCTTTTGTCCCAATTTTTTATGAAGCTTAAGTATCTTGTTTTTTTCTGAAGGTTCTAACTTTGGAATTCTTACTAGCCCATCCACTAAAGCTTTAAAATAAAGGCCAGTTCCACCAACAATAATTGGGGTTTTATTCTTTTTTCTAATTTGATTAATTATTTTGATACACTTTTTAAGCCATTGGCCAGTCGAAAATCTTTTCCGCACATCAATGATGCCAAATAAGTGGTGTTTAATAGTTTTTTGATCTTTTTCTGAAGGTCTTGCTGTTAGAATTTTAAGTTGTTTATAAACTTGCATGCTGTCAGCATTAACTATTTCTCCATTAATTTTTTTTGCTAAGTTGATCGCTATTTTTGATTTTCCAGAAGCTGTGGGACCAGCAATAAGAATGATTTTGGACTTGTAGTCCATGTTATTTTAATTTGACACCTATATATCTTTTTTGATTTTGATCATTGATTACAGCTATTAAAATTGTTTTACTTGAAGTTTTTAAAGCTGCATTTACTAAATTGTTTAGCTCGTTTGCACTCTTAATATTTCTTTTTTGAGCTTCGACTATTAAATCACCAACTTTAAGATAATTAATAGGACTTTCTGTATCTATCTTTGTAATCATCACCCCAGTTGTGTTTAGTGGAATTTTTTTCTCTACTAAGTCATCTCTTGTTATTTTTCTTACTTCAATTTTTAAACCGTCTATGAAAGTCGTTTTGGGTTTTGTTGGTTTTTCCGCTTTAAAGTCCTCAGAAGTTTCTAACCTTCCTAAAGTAATTTTTTTTGTAATTTCTTTTTTATTTCTCCAAATTTTTACATTAACGACTTTTCCAACTTTCGTTTGTGCAACAATTAATGGAAGTTCTTGCATCTCATTAATCTTTTTACCATCAAACTCTAAAATTATATCACCATCCTTTATCCCAGCTTTATCTGATGGACTCCCAGGTGCAACACTCGCAACTAATGCACCTCGAGCTTTTTTCAATTTTTCTACATCTGCTATTTCTTTTGTAACTGTTTGAATTCTTACCCCTAACCAACCTCTTTTTGTTTCACCAAATTCTAAAAGTTGATCTATTACTAATTTGGCACTGTTTGATGGTATAGCAAATCCAATACCAATGGATCCTGATTGACCTAATATAGCAGTATTAATTCCTACCACTTCACCTTTCATGTTAAATAAAGGTCCTCCAGAATTTCCAGAATTTATCGATGCATCTGTTTGTATAAAATCTTCATAACGTGCCATACCAATATTTCTATTTCTTGCTGAAACTATTCCTGCGGTTACCGTTCCACCTAATCCAAATGGATTTCCAATTGCTATGACCCAATCTCCAATTCTTGCAGTATCTGAATTTCCAAATTTTACTGTTTCAAATTTATCATCAGTGATAATTTGTAAAACTGCAACATCAGACAAAGGATCGGTTCCTAAAATTTTTGCTTTATATTCCTTGTTCTCATTTGTTCTAATAAATATATCTTCTGCACCTTGAATTACGTGGTTGTTAGTTATGACTATTCCTTTTTTATCAATTATAAAGCCAGAGCCTAGTGCACTTGATTTTCTTTTTTGAGGTGTTCCAAATTCTTTAAACATGTCTTCAAAAGGTGATCCTGGTGGAAATTCAAATGGGAAAGGGTTTACGTTTTTAACAACAGTTGTAGATGTTGAGATATTTACAACCGCTGGCATTAACTTTTCAGTTAAATCAGCAAATGAAGAGGGTCTTTCTTGTGAAATTGCTGATTGACTGAATAATATAAAAACAATAATTGAAAATATTGATCTGAGACCCCCCATTATCTTTATCCTTTAATAAACCATATTATAAAGAAACCAATTAAAGCGAATATAATTCCACCTGATCTTAATTGTTTATCATTAATCATTTTTAATTTTTCTAACATACTTTTCATTTTTGAAGGAAATAAGGCATAAAGAATCCCCTCTATAAAGAGAAATAAACCTAAAGCGACAATTAAGTCGTCCATTCTACTATTGTTTAATTTGTGCTTTTACGTTTCCGAAGAATTTAAAAAATTCACTATCAGGTGACATTATAAGTGAAGTTTCACCACCTATTAATGCTCTTTCATAAGCTTGCATCGCTCTATAGAATGCAAAAAATTCTGCATCTTTTCCGAAAGCGTCAGCGAATATTTTATTACGTTGACCATCACCTTCACCCTTCATGATCTCTGATTTTTTTTGTGCCTCTGCAAGAATAACTGTAACTTCTTTATCAGCTGTTGAAGTAATTGTCACTGCCATCTCAGCTCCTTTTGCTCTAAACTCTTTTGCTTCCCTCTCTCTTTCTGTTTGCATTCTTCTGTAAATTGCATCACTGTTTGCCTGAGGTAAGTCTGCTCTTTTTATTCTTACATCAACTATTTTAATACCAAAGTTTTTTGCTTCGTTATTTACTCCCTCTTGAATAAGAGCCATTTGTTTATTTCTATCTTCAGATAATAAAGTTTGAAGCTCTTGAGTACCTAACACACTTCTTATTCTTGAATTAATAATTGTTGATAACCTGGATCTTGCAACTCTTTCATTTCCAACAGAGATATAAAATTTTAATGGATCTACAATTTGAAACCTGGCGAAAGCATCAACAATTAGTCTTTTTTGATCTGATGCGATAACTTCCTCTGGTGGAGCATCAAGGTTTAAAATTCTCTTATCTAAAAATACAACGTTTTGTATAAATGGTAGTTTAAAATTCAAGCCTGGTTTCAGAATAATTCTTTTAGGATCACCAAATTGAAGAACTATCGCTTGATTTACTTCTTTAACAATGAAAATTGAAAAGAATGCTGTCAAAGCGAGGACACCAATTACTGGAAGTATAATTTTTTTCATTTAGTTCGTTTTCTTTTTAAGTTCTGGAAGTGGCAAGTAAGGAACAACTCCTGAACCTGCATTCTTCTCTATTATTACTTTATCAATGTCAGCTAAAACCTTTTCCATTGTTTCAAGATACATTCTTTCTTGTGTCACTTGTTTTGCGTTTTTGTACTCATCAAAGATAGCTGTAAATCTACTTGCTTCACCTTCTGCTTTTGCAACAACTTCTTTCTTGTATGCCTCGGCGGCTTGTAAAATTTTTTCAGCTTCACCCCTTGCTCTTGGAATTACATCATTAGCGTAAGCTTCAGCTTCGTTTTTAGATCTTTCCATGTCAGCTCTTGCAGCCTGTACATCTCTAAATGCGTCGATTACTTGGTCTGGTGGGTCTGCTTTTTGTGTTTGAACCTGAGTTATCTGTATTCCACTCTGATATTCGTCTAAAATATTTTGAATTATCTCACTTGCATCAATTTCTATTTGTGATCTTCCTTCAGTCAGAATTGGTTGAATGTCACTTCTAGCAATTACTTCTCTCATTGCTGTTTCTGCTGCAGCTTTTACTGTTCCTTCAGGATCCTGAATTTTAAATAAAAAGTTACCAGCGTCTTTTATTACCCAAAAAACAGAAAAATCTATATTTACAATATTTTCATCTCCAGTTAACATTAAACTTTCTTCTGGAACATCAGCTACAACGCCTGATGTAAAACCTGTATCTCTCTCCGATCTAAAACCGATATCAATTCTATTAACTTTTGTTACTTTTGGAGTTAATACGCTCTCAACTGGAAAAGGAATGTGGTAGTTTAATCCAGGCTGAGTAGTCGAAACAAATTTTCCAAATCTTAAAACTACACCTTGTTCATCTGGTAAAACTCTGTAAAGACCACTTAGTGCCCATACAATAACTAAAATTGTAAGACCAAAAATAATTGGTTTACCTCCACCTGAAGCTCCGCCGGGAAGAAATTTATTTATTTTATCTTGAAGATTTTTTATTAATTCATCTATATTCGGTGGAGTTGGACCTCTCCTACCAGATCCATTTCCAGAACCTCCTCCAGGAGGTGATCCCCACGGGCTTCCGCCTCTACCTCTAAAATCATCGACCATGACAATGTATATAGTGTCTTTAATGTGAAAAACAAGTTAAGTATGCTAAAACATCGTTATAAATAGTGGACTTAATGAAGCAATGATTGAAAAACCAAGAGCAAAAACCTTTGTAAAAAACCCTATTATTGGTACTAAATTCACAATAGCAATATCGAGTGCGAAAGGCGGAGTTGGTAAATCTACTTTTGCATCGAATCTTGCTTTAGCTTTAAAAAAACAAGGATGTAAAGTTGGTCTATTAGATGCTGATATATATGGCCCTTCATTACCAAAATTATTTGATATTGGAGACAAACCTGAGAGTGATGGTCAAAAATTAATTCCAATTTTAAAGTATGATATTCAGTGTATGTCCATTGGATTTCTCACTGATGAACAAACCCCTATGATTTGGCGAGGACCGATGGTCACCAGTGCGATAAAAACATTTACTCAAAAAGTTGCTTGGAAAGACTTGGATTTTATTATTGTAGATATGCCACCAGGAACTGGCGATACACAACTTACTTTTACCCAGGAAGTAAAAATGGACGGAGTAATAATAATATCTACACCCCAAGAGATAGCCTTACAAGATGTAAAAAGAGGTATCAAAATGTTTGATAAGCTTGGAACAAAAATAATTGGATTAATTGATAATATGAGTTTTTTTAAAGGGGATGATGGAAAAAAATATCACATATTTGGAGAAGGTGGAGTTAAAAAAACTGCGGAAGAATTTAAAAAAGATTTTTTATGTGAGATACCACTTGATCCTGAAGTTGGCAAACAAGGTGATAAAGGAATTCCCATTGTTGAGAGCAATCCAGACAATGATGTATCAAAGATTTATTTAGAATTAGCCTCTAAAATTAAATCAATTTATCTTTTAAATTAAAAGCCTCCATTAATTCATTCCACTCTCTTTTGGATAGCCCGGAACTTTCCATATCAATCTTTTCTCCCTTAATCAATTTTTGGATTATTAGATTACCTTTTGATGAAACTTCAGTTCCTCCAACTCTATAATCTAAAAAAGCATCATAAGTAATTGGTACCCAGCTTTTCAAAGTATCTAGCATTGCATCTGCGTAAGCTCTAATTTCGTATTGTGCGTGGTTATCTGCTCTCAATCTCAAGAAATTCATTAGGTTTAGTAGATCAGTTTTCCAGTACCACTGGGTATAAGTATTTAGTGTTAAATTCATTCTTGCTAACTCTCTTGCAAGACCAGGTTCTTTCTCATCGACAACTGATCCGTCATATCTTTCATTAAGCATCGTTTCATAATTATCGTAAGTTCTTTCAGCATCATCTTTTAATAAAGATAAAACTTTATTTGCTTGTTCTCCTTCAAGCACCTCTCCCCTTCCTTGTCTATTATTTTTTGATTGGGCTGCGAGGTGTTCTTTTTTGGGCAAGTAAAATTCTTTATCCAAAATTGAATATCTTGCTGAATATTCATTGACGTTTGCAGTTCTGTGCCTAATCCATTGTCTTGCAATAAAAATTGGTAATTTAACATGATATTTTATTTCGCACATTTCAAATGGTGTGCTATGCCAATGTCTCATCAAATATTTAATTAGACCATTGTCCGTAGAAACCTGTTTAGTTCCTTTTCCGTAAGATACTCGAGCTGCCTGAACAATTGATGTATCGTTACCCATGTAATCAATTACTCTGATAAATCCATGATCTAATATTGGTATTGCTTCATATAAAATTTTTTCTAAATTAGGAGCTGTTACTCTTTTTGTTTCATTTTTTTGTGACTGAAGATCTCGGATTTCTTGAGTTTGTTCTTTAGTAAGTTTCATGAATTTTATTGAATCTTTATATATAACTTTTATATTAATAGAGTTGGTTTTCCAACTATGACGATAAACGAATTTCGTAATAAACATTACGGACGTGGGGGCAGTACCCACCACCTCCACCATTTACAACTTACGGGGGTGAACTAGGATCGACGGATGTCTAAAGGCTATTTTTTCGTTCGGGATTGTTCCACCGTAACGGGCTATTTATAATTGCAAATGATAAATTTGCTCTTGCTGCTTAATTAATTTATTAATTAAGTAACGGGGTTTTGGGGCACCTGGCAACAGAACGCCCCCCTTTGTAAAAAATGAGCAAATTAAAAAAATTAGATGACTTTTTTGAAATAATTAAAAAATTTGACAAAGATTTAAAGTTTAAAATAGTTGAAGTCGGTGCACATCCTTATGGGGAATTCAAAGAAATTTTTCATTTATTATTAAACCATTTTTCAGGTTCAGAAATATATGCTTTTGAAGTAGACAAAGATGAATGTGAAAAATTAAATAAAAAATGTAAAAAAGGAATGAAATTTTTTCCAAAAGCTCTTGGTGAGAAAAAAGAAACTCGAAAATTTTATGAAACCTATATGCCTGTTTGTAGCTCTTTATACAAACCTAACGAAAGATTAATTAAATTATATAATAATTTAAATATTGCTTATCTAAAAAATACGACTGAAATAGAAACAGTAAGCCTAGATGAATTTTTAGATCATCAAAAGTTAGGACCAATTGATTTTTTAAAGATTGATATTCAAGGAGCTGAACTTGATGTTTTTAAAGGAAGCAGAAAAACATTGGAAAAACTTTTAATGATAGTGAGTGAGGTAGAGTTTATTGAACAATATATTAATCAACCACTTTTTGGAGATGTTAGTTCATTTTTAAAAGATTTTGATTTTATGTTTCATAAATTTTTAGGGTATGGAGCCAGAACTCTTAAACCAATGATACTCAATGAAAATAAAAATTTTGGGACTCAATATTTTTGGTCAGATGCAATATTTATTCGAAATATCATTAATATATCAAAAATGAGTAGTGAAAATTTAGTAAAATCAGCAGTTCTAACTTATATTTATGGTAGTCCAGATTTGACTTATTTTTACTTGAAAAAACTTGATGAAAAAAATAATTGTTCAATTTGTAAATTATTTGAGAAAGTAGTTTAAATGAGATGTCAAATTGAAAAATTATTTACGGACTCTTCTCATTAATATTTTGATTCTTAATAAAAATTTTTTTTAATTAACTAAAAAATTTTTTGACAAAATTTGGTTAATTTTTTTGACAGATTTTAAATCTATATGTATTAAACTAGAAATTTTCTCTAAAGAATTTGTTCCATCAGCATGTTGAAGGAAATTCATATAATTTTTTGTAAATTTTTTTTTATTTTTCAAGGATAAAGTTGGATAAAGACCTCTCTTACCCATTTGAGGTTCACAGATTATTTTATATTTTGGATAAATTCTTTCTAATAATATTTCTATTGATTTTCTAACAACATTAAATCCTCCATTACAACCTTTTAAAGTAATAAGATTAAAATTATCTAATGAAGTATGATACTCAGGATATTGACCATACTTGGATCTAAAAATTGATGAAATCTTTAAATCAATGCCGGGCGAATTATATTGTCTCTCATCTGAACCTCTTTCTAAAAATGAATAAATTTTATATCTTTTTATTTTTAGTAATTTATATGCTTGTATAACTGCTTCATCAGATGGTGAATTTTGATATTTTGAAAACATACAAGAATGTTGCCTTTCATCTCCAATACAGGTGATATTGTATCCCCCAATCACATTTTCTTTTAAATATTTAAGATTTTTACTTAAATAAGATATTGAACCAATTGTTTCAGGAATAAAAACAAATCTTAAGGTTTTATTCAATTTTTTATTTTTAAAATAATTTATTAGCCCCATAGTAACTATTAGCCCAGATATATTGTCATTGGCCATTGAGGGATGGCAAATGTATGTAGAAATTAAAATTTCTTTTTTTGATTTACCTTTTAAAATTAATTCACCGTAATTTAAACTACCTTTTTTGTTCAGATTTGAATTAATAACAACTTTAAATTTATCATTTGGAAAATATCGTTTATTAAAAATTTTATATTCATTATAAGAAATACAAAAACCCCATCTTTTTTTATAATAAGAAGTTATATACGGTATCGCTTTGGGTTGATTTTTCAAATAATATAAATTTTTAAATAATTCCTTTTTTGTAATACTCTTTTTAATAGGAGTTGAGTATCCAACTAAATGTAAGTTGTTCTCTTTAAAATCAATTATTTTATTATTATATTTATCAATTACATATGCTTCTGATACGTTCCATTCTTCTGGAATATTCCAATCAAAAACTTTTGTCCCTGATTTAAATTTCTTAATTTTGAGTTTTGAAAATTCTTTTTGTATAATACTTAATGATTTTCTTACCCCATTACCGGTTAAGCTTCTTGTTATAGGAAAAAGCTTAATTTTAGCAAGATTGTAATATTTTTTTATGGTCATATAAAATATTTAAGTTTTAATAAAAAGAGCATATGTATTGTTGCCAATAGTACTATTTTTTATATTCAATTAAATTTTATATATATTATAGAATTATGGAAAATACGATTAATTTATTTAAAGTGACAAATATTCCATATAGTTTGAAAAATATTTTGATGTTTAGAATTCACTCTTTTTATTATGGCACTAATTGAAAAAATTTTTAACCCTTTAAGCATTTTTCATCACAGAAGAATTTTAAAATATTTATCTAAAATCGACATAGAAAAAATTATAGATATTGGTGCTCATAAAGGAGAATTTTTGGAAATTATGTTAAAATTAGAGAAAGTAAATTCTTTTTATGCATTCGAGCCTCAAAGGAAAATTTTTAAAGAATTAAACGAAAAGTTTTCTAACAATCAAAAAGTTACACTTTTTAATTATGCAATGGATAAAGAGATTACAAATAAAATGTTAAAGATAAACAAACTTAGTACGACATCAACACTATCCAAAATTAATGAAAAATCATTTTATCTTAAAATTAAAAATTTTTTAACATTTTCGAAATTAAACTTTGAGGACGAATATGAAATTCAAACTAATACGGTAGATAAAATTTTTGAGGATATAAGTTTAGAGAAGACCTTACTTAAAATTGATGTAGAGGGCTTTGAAATGAATGTTATCGAGGGGTCTCAAGCGAAACTAAAACAAATTGAATTTATCCTTCTTGAAAATCAATTTGGTAACCATTACAAAAATAATAATTTTGAAGATATAATAAAGTTCCTATCAAAACATAATTTTGAAATTTGTAAAAAATTTACATTTCCTACTCTACATTATCAGGATGTGTTGTTTAAAAAAATTTAAACTATTTTAAAAATTGACTTAGATTCGGCTTTAAGTAATTAGGTCCCTTCATTACTTTACCTTTTTCATTAAAAATAGGTTTGCCATCTTCCCCTAGTTTACTCATATTAGAATTTTGAACCTCTTCAAAACATTTATCAAGATTAACACCAAAGGCATGTCCCGCACCATATGTGACATAAAGAATATCGGTTAAAGCGTCAACTGTTTCTTTTAAGTCTCTCTTGTCAATTGCTGTCTTGAGTTCATTCAGCTCCTCTTCAATAAGATCTATTCTCAATTTATTTATCTTGTCTGATGAGAAACCAGCATTAGTTTTAACTTCTTGTCCAAACGTTTTCATAAATAAACCTACTTTTTCAAAATTTGTCATTATGCTCCTATATGATTCTAATTACTTTTAATGTATAATATTAAAAACATTATCCAAATGAAATTTAGAAAAGAAATAGATAGCATGGGAACCATTAGTGTTGCTGATGACAAATATTGGGGTGCCTCAACTGAAAGATCTAAAAAATATTTTGATATAGGAGAAATATTAGTAAGCAAAACTTTAATAAATGCAATTTCAGTAATAAAACTAGCTGCTGCAAAGGTTCACAGAAAAGAAAGGCTGATCGATCCCAAAATATGTAATGCAATAGTAACTGCCTCCAAAGAAATAATTTCAGGTAAGCTTGATGGTAATTTCCCATTAAAAGTATGGCAAACTGGATCTGGAACGCAGACAAATATGAATGTAAACGAGGTAATTGCAAATAGGGCAATCCAAATCTTAGGTGGAAAAAAAGGCTCAAAAAAACCAGTCCATCCTAATGATCATGTAAATAAATCTCAATCAACCAATGATGTTTTTCCTACAGCAATGCACATTGCTATTGCTATTGAGACTAAAAAAAAATTACTACCTTCTTTAAAAGATCTTAGTAAAGAATTAAAAATAAAGGTAAATAAATTTAAAAATATTGTCAAAGTTGGAAGAACACATCTTCAGGATGCAACTCCACTCACTCTAGGACAAGAATTTTCTGGATATTATTCACAATTAAATGACTGTATTCTAAGAATTGAAAATTCTTTAAAAGAAATTTTTTTTCTTGCTCAAGGTGGAACAGCAGTTGGAACTGGAATTAATTCAAAGAAAGACTTTGATGTAAAAATCTGTAGAGAGATTAGTAAATTAACTAAAATAAAATTCTATCCTGCAAAAAATAAATTTGCAGCTCTTGCTGCACATGATGCAATTGTAAATTTCTCGGGCACTTTAAATACAACAGCAGTTTGTTTAATGAAAATTGCAAACGATATCCGTTTTTTAGGTTCAGGTCCTAGAGCTGGTTATGGGGAATTATTATTGCCTGCAAACGAACCAGGGTCATCAATAATGCCTGGAAAAGTTAATCCAACCCAATGCGAAGCTGTCACAATGGTTTGCGTTAAAGTGATTGGAAATCACACAGGTATTACACTCGCAGGTTCTCAGGGACAATTTGAATTAAACGTTTTTAAACCTCTCATTGCTCACAATATTCTTCAATCAATAGATCTTTTGTCCGATAGCTCAAAAAATTTTTCACAATTTTGTATAAAGGGGATCAAAGCTGATTTAAAAAAGATAAATGAGGACTTGAGTAATTCTTTAATGTTAGTCACAGCTCTAGCTCCTAAATTAGGTTATGATAATGCAGCTCAAATTGCAAAATCTGCTCTAAAGAATAAAACTACATTAAAGTTTGAAGCTACAAAAAGTGGTCTTATCTCGGAAAAAGAGTTTGATAAAATAGTTGATCCAAAAAAAATGACTTATCCTGAGTAACTAGATAGGATCTTATTAATAAAACTCCTTAAACTAATCCAATTATTAATAGTAATAGAATTGTTATTAAAACCATAAATTAAATTGTCAAGATTATCATTTAAATCTGGTTTATCCTCATTTAGAGATATAAAAAAGATTTTAATATCTGAGTTTGTTAGATTATAAATAAGCCCGAAATAAACTTTATCAATATTTTTTTGATTTTTTTTTGAAACTAAAAATTTTCTATAAAACTTATTTTTATCAAAAACTTCAAAGATAAATTTTCCTTTAAAAATAATATCATTTTCCTCTAAAAAAATATTTCCATAGTCTAAATTAAGACTTCCAATTTTTTTATTTAGTATCTTTGAATTAGTAAGTTCGATTTTTTCTCCAACGAAATTTGAATTTATTGAGATTTCATTAAAAAAATTTCCATTGTTTAAATCATTACTTCGAATTACAAATCTTCCATTAAAATTTTCATTTAATAGAAACTCGCGTGAAAAAATTTCATTAAATATATTCTTATCAGGTAAAATCTTTTTAAAATCTAGCCTTTGAATTTTTGAGTCAATTTTGAAATCAAATGGATCGAGATTTATTTTTCCACTATAATTAAATTTGTTTGTTCCTATAAATGAGTTGTAAGACTCTAAAATAATTGAGTCATCTTCGAGGAAATAATTTGTAATTAATTTAGATCTTTTAAAATTGACTTTAAGGTTTCTTGTTTTATCGTTAGTTTTTGACTTATTTATTAAACTTAGTTTCAAGGGATTTAGTTTTATTTTGGTAATTTTTTCTTTTTCATTTTCATCATATTTCCAATCTAAGGAGAAGGGGATATTAAAAATATTTCCTTTAGAAATTAAGGAATTTTCTTTTTTTTGTTCATCATGAAAAATTAAAATATTTTCAAGAGATAGGAAAGAAACTATTTGACCTTCATTGCTTTTATAAAAAATTTTGCTTTTTAGAATTTTTATTGAATTTTTTGAAAAACCGTTATTTAAAAATTTATCTATGAATGCAAAGTCAGAATTTTCAACAAAAAAATTCGCATTTTTAATTTCAATATTTTTAATCACATTATTCATTTTAAAAAAATTATTTTGATCAATAAAAATTTTTAATTTTTTTATTTGGCTAAAGTCTTTTTGATAACCCATCTTTTCAGTAAATATCACTACATCATTTATGGCAAAATGCGGTTTTGGCAGAATCGAATAATTAATATCAGGGGTTAGTGCAAAGTCTAAGTTGTATTCTTTCTTTAGTTTTTTCTCTAACTCATTTTGTATATTTTCGTTTATAAGTATTCCTGGAATAGAGAGGTAAAGAAGATACAAAAAAAATACTATGCTAAGTATAAATAATGCATAATTTAATTGGAATTTTTCAGATATGAAACTTTCTATGTTTTTTTTCCTAAAATGGTTAAAACTAATTTTCCATGTGCCTCTAGATATATTGATTAATGTGAAAAATTTACTAAGAGTCTTTCTTAAAATATTTTTCTTAAAAAAACTTTTTTGAAGGAATGATTGAATTTTAAATTTTTTCATTATCTTATAAAATGATTTATAGTGATTTAAAATAAATGATAAACTCTGAATATTTAAAAAACTTAAATAATTTCCAAAAAGAGGCGGTTTTGCATACATCAGGACCGCTTTTAATTGTTGCTGGGGCTGGCTCTGGAAAAACTAAGGTACTCACGTCAAGAATTGCAAATATTGTTGAAAAAAATCTCGCCTTTCCCAACGAAATTCTAGCCGTAACTTTTACTAATAAAGCTGCTAGAGAAATGCAAAATAGAATTAGTCAAATACTTAAAAAAAAAGCGGTCGGCCTTCCATGGCTTGGGACATTCCACTCTATTTGTGCAAAGATAATTAGAAAACATGCCAAAGCTGTCAACCTAACACAAAATTTTACTATAATAGATCAAGATGATCAACAAAGACTAATTAAAAATATCTGCAAAGGTAATAATATAGATATTAAAAAAATTTCTCCTAATTTTGTATTAGCTTTAATTAATAAGTGGAAAAATTCTGGTTGGTATCCAAAAGATGTTAAAATTTCTAGAGGACAGATTTTAGAGACGAATATGTTAGAAGTTTACAAAGTTTATCAAAAGAAACTTATTGATCTCAATGCTTGTGATTTTGGGGACTTAATTCTTCATTGTGTAAAAATTTTTGAGGAAAATCAAGACATTAATAAAATTTATTCAAGAAAGTTTAAATATATAATGGTAGATGAATACCAAGATACAAATTACATCCAAAGCAAATGGCTTAAACACTTAACATTATTGCATAACAATATTTGTTGTGTAGGCGATGATGACCAGTCGATTTATAGTTGGAGGGGTGCTGAGATCAAAAATTTTTTAGAATTTGACAAAGTTTATAAAGATACTAAAATTATAAGACTTGAGGATAATTACAGATCAACCCAAAACATTTTAAATGTTGCTTCCCATTTAATTTCTAATAATCAAAATAGGCTTGGAAAGAAATTGAATTCAAATAAAACAGAAGGTGAGAAAATAAGATTAAATTGTTTTAGAAATGGTAAAGATGAAGCTGTAGGTGTATCAGATATAATTGAAAATGAACTAAAAAAAAAATATTCATACAACAATATTGCTATCCTTGTTAGAGCAATATTTCAGACAAGAGAATTTGAAGAACGATTTTTAAAGATAGGCCTGCCATACAGAATATTAGGTGGGACTAAATTCTACGAAAGAGCTGAAATTAAAAATTGTATATCTTATTTGCGTATCATCCAACATGACAAAGATGACCTGGCTTTTGAAAGAATAGCAAACGTGCCCAAAAGATCTATTGGGGAAAGTTCATTGAAACAAATAAATGAATTCGCAAGAAAAAATAACCTTTCATTGGAAACTGCTTCCCAAAAATTAATATCTAAAAATTTAATCAAACCAAAAACCAAATTGGGACTATTATCATTTTTAAGTATGGTCAATAAGTGGAGAAATGATCACTTAATTAAGAAAATAAACCACGTCAAACTCTTGCAAATCGTATTAGATGAATCTGGTTATTCGGCCTCTTTAAAAGATAAAAAGGATTTAGAAAATGAAAATAGACTTGAAAATATTAAAGAACTTTTAAGTGCAATGAAAGAATTTGATAATTTGGAAAGTTTTCTTGAGCATGTATCATTGGCAACCTCTATTGATCAACAATGGGAAGGTGAAAAAATAAATTTAATGACTATGCATGCATCAAAGGGTTTGGAATTTGACGCAGTGTTCCTGCCTTGTTGGGAAGAAGGAATGTTTCCTCATCAAAAATCTATAGATGAAAAAGGTCAAAGCGGCCTTGAGGAAGAAAGACGTCTTGCTTATGTAGGCATTACAAGAGCAAAAGATTTGAGTTTTATATCTTTTTCTCTAAATAGATTTTATCAAGGTGATTGGATAGATAGTTTATCTTCAAGATTTATAGATGAACTTCCAGAGGAATTTATTGAGAAGAATAACAACCTTGAAAAAGATGATCAAGATTTTGAATTTAATCAAGATATAAATGATGACAATGAAAATTTCAGAAGTCCAGGATGGATTAGATATCAAAAAAGATTAAAATGATCTCTGAAAAATTAAAAGAATTAAAAAATAAATTTTATCATTATAGAGTAGATGGTTATATAATCCCCAAAAATGATGAGTATTTTTCTGAATTTGACAAAAAAAATAAACTAAAAACAATTACAGGTTTTGATGGATCATTTGGACTGGCGGTAATATTAAAAAAAAAAAACTTTCTTTTTGTTGATGGAAGATATGTTGAACAAGCCAAAATTCAATCGGGTAAAAAGTTTAAAATACTTGAGATACCAAAAAAACTTCCCTATCAAGTTTTAAATTCGAGCTTAAATTTAGGATTTGATCCAATGATTTTCACTTCTAGAAGTTTGCAATATTACTTTAGAGGTAAAATTAAACTTACCCCTATTAGTAAAACGATGATTAATTCAAAGACCTTAGATGGTTATAAATCAAGAAAGTTTTACTCGTTAAACACCAAAGTAGTTGGCGAAACAGTAAACAGTAAGATTAAAAGATTAATAAAAATTTTAAAAAAAGATGGATCGGATCATATTTTTATATCAGCACCTGAAAATGTTGCTTGGCTTTTAAACATACGAGGAAGAGATAATCCTTTTAGCCCAATACCATATTGTAGAATAATACTTAATACAAAAGGAGAAGTAAGTTTTTTTTCAGACATAAAAAACTCATCAAGTATTTTCAAAAAGAAAGATTTTTCGAGAATCTCT
>CACJZL010000008.1 GCA_902597865.1 uncultured Pelagibacteraceae bacterium
TCCCCATCTTGAAACTTGTAATTTGCTTTCGCCAAATAATACTGGTAGATCCTCTGGGTCGAAGCCTAAAGATTTGATAACCATGTCAGCTTTCAGTTCGAAATCGGAATTTTCTTGAATAATAGGTTTTCTTCTTCCACTTTCATCGGGATCTCCAAGTTTAATTTTATCTACTGAAACTTTTTCTATTTTGTTTTTACCTAAAAACTTTTTCGGACTCGATAACCAAACAAATTCAACGCCCTCTTCCTCAGCGTTTGCAACTTCTCTTGATGAACCTGGCATGTTTTCTTTATCTCTTCTATATAAACATTTTACCGATTTGGCTTTCTGTCTTACGGCGGTTCTTACACAGTCCATTGCAGTATCACCACCCCCGATTACAATAACGTCTTTATCTTTTGCATCCAGAGATCCATTGTCAAAGTTTTCAACTTTATCTCCTAAACCTTTTTTATTTGATGCAGTCAAGAATTCCATTGCAGGATAAATATTGTTTAAATCACTACCTTCGATTTCAATTTCTCTTGGTTTATAAACTCCAGTAGAAATCAAAACAGCATCGTGTTTTTCTTTTAATTCACTTAATGAAGCATCTTTTCCAACTTCGAAATTTAAAACGAATTTAATTCCACCATCCTGTAAAAGCTTTGTTCTTCTTTCGACAACATGTTTTTCCAATTTAAAATTCGGTATTCCGTATATTAATAATCCACCAGCTCTATCATATCTATCGTAAATAGTTATTTGGTAACCCTTTTTTCTGAGCTGCTCGGCACAAGCCATACCCGCAGGTCCAGATCCAATGATTCCTATACTTTGGGTTAATTCCCTCTCAACTTTGATCGGCTTTATCCAACCCTTGTCCCAAGCATTGTCGGTTATAAATTTCTCAACAGATCCTATCGTTACCGTACCATGACCAGACTGTTCGATAACACAATTACCTTCACACAATCTATCTTGCGGACAAATTCTTCCGCAGACTTCTGGCATATTATTTGTACTTTGAGATAAATTGTAAGCCTCTTCTAATCTTCCCTCCGCTGTAAGTTTTAACCAGTCTGGAATATTGTTACTTAAAGGACAGTGAACTTGGCAAAAAGGAACACCGCATTGAGAGCATCTGCTTGATTGTTCTTTCGCACCTTCATGAATAAACTCTTTATAAATTTCATTAAAATCCTCTTTACGGGAATCAGTTTTCCTTTTAGGTGGGTTCTGTTGACCTATTTCCACAAATTTGAGCATTTTTTCAGACATAGTGTGGTGGCTTATATATTATTAGACTGTTGAATTAAACGAAAAATAGGACAGTTATTATTACCTATATTTTAAAAAATTCACTGTTTTTGCTAGTTTTTTCCTGTTTTGCATACCTCATATGCATTCATGTTATTGCTTTAATTTACCCCTAATTAGTTTAGTTAAATAATTAATAATGGCGGAATTCATCGAAATTTTAATTTTATCAGCAATACAAGGGATATCTGAATTTATTCCCGTGAGTTCCTCTGCTCACTTATACTTAATGTCTGAAGTACAAAATTTTGAGATAAAGTCTCTTTTGACTGATGTTTCTCTTCATCTAGGATCACTATTAGCAATACTATTTTATTTTAGAGATGATTTTTTAAAATTATTCAAAGATCAAAAATTACTTAAATTATTAATTTTTGGATCTCTACCTTTAATTATAGTTGGTTTCTTTGTATTCAAAACCGGCTTAATTAATTATTTTAGAAGCATTGAAATAATAGCATGGACTACAGTAATTTTTGCAATCTTTTTATATATTGCTGATAAATTTTCTGTAAGAAAAAAAATTGATACAGATTTAAATTTAAGGGCAATACTTGCTATTGGCATTTTTCAAGTGCTTGCATTAATTCCAGGAGTAAGTAGAGCTGGAATTGTTATTACTGCTGGTAGATTACTCAACTTTGATCGATACGATTCAGCCAAAATTTCATTTTTTCTCTCTGTGCCAGCAATCGCCGGTGCAAGTTTTTTAAACTTAAAAGAATTAACTTTTACAAATATTGAAGTAAATTTAATTGTTTTGTTTGCGGTCATCTGTTCTTTTATTTTCTCATATATCACAATTAAATATTTTTTAATTTTTGTTAAAAAATTTAGTATGAATTTTTTTGTAATCTATAGGGTTTGCTTAGGATTAGTCTTATTTTGGTTTATCTATACTTGATCGTTTAAATTCTGGCATCAATTGTGACAGCAAAACTCCAGCAAGAATAAATAAACATCCTAAAATATTATCTATGTTTAAAATTTGATTTAGTATAATCCAAGCTGCTATTGTTGCAAAAACACCCTCTAATGAATAAATTATTGCTGCTGGTGCGGGACTAATGTTTTTTTGTGCATAAATTTGTAAAACAAAGGCAAATCCACCAGATAATACGCCTGCATAAAGAATTTCATATGTCTCGGATAAAATATTTGAAATTGTAAAAGTCTCGTAAACTAATCCAATAAAAATTGATAAAATTGATACTATTAAAGTTTGAATAAGACCAACTGTGACTGGTAAATCAAATTTTTCTACCAGTTGACCGATAAAAATAATGTGTAAACTCCAAAACAAAGCGCATATCAATACTAATATGTCTCCTTTTCTAACTGATGCGTCGTAAAAATTTGTTAACAAATATCCTCCTACTACACACAACAAAACAGATGGCCAAACACTCCAATGAACCTTTTTTCGATAAAGAATATAAAGAACAAATGGTACTAAAGGTACATAAAAAATTGTAAAGAAAGCTGCATTAGCTACATCAGTATAAAGAAGCGCAACTTGTTGTAATGCAGAGGCTAAGAATAAAAATATACCTATAGAGATTGAGAGATATAGAAAATTTCTTCTATCTTTATTAAATTCATTAAAAAATTTATTTTTTTCAATTACAAAAAAAAAAGGAACCAGCGCAAGAAAACCAACAAAAAATCTCACTCCATTAAATGTGAAAGGCCCAATTTCATCCATCCCTGTGTCTTGCGCAATAAACGTGGTACCCCAGATTAGACAACAAACAAACGCACTTATAAGTGACAGTCTTTTTGACATTAGTTAATTATATTGAGAGGTTGTAGGCAAAATTTTTACCAAGGTTTTCTTTAATCTCATTACAAAATCTTGCAGCATCTGCTCCATTAATAATTCTGTGATCATAGGATAATGACAGTGGAAGTATAAGTTTCTCGCTTTTATCTTTTTGAAATATTTTTCCTATTCCTAATATGGCTACCTCAGGAGGGTTTATTATGGGTGTAAAAAATGTTCCACCTATTCCTCCAAGACTAGTGATAGTTATTGAACCACCTTGAAATTCTTTTTTATCAATTTTTAGATTTCTACATTTATCACTTACTTCTTTTAATATTTGCGATAAGTCAGATATCTTAAATTTATCGGCATCTCTTATTTTAGGAACCATGAGACCATGTGGAGTGTCTACTGCAATACCGATATGAAAATATTTTTTTAATATTATTTGATAATTTTCCTCGTCTTTTATAGATGAATTGAAGATTGGATATTTCATCATACTTTTCACCAATGCCTTAATTATAAAAGCAAGTGGGGTAATTTTCTTTTGCTCACCTGTGTAACCATCCTTTAAATTTTTACGGAAGTTTTCAAGTTCAGTAACATCAGCTTCATCATGATGTGTAACATGTGGAATAGTTCTCCAAGATTCGGATAACAACGGTGCCGCAAGCCTTTTTACTCTTGGCATTTCAACAATTTCTATTTCGCCAAATTCAGAGTGATCAACTAAGTTTTTTTTAGGTTCTGGTTTTTGGGTTTCTCCTACTGGTATACTCTTTTTAGAATTTTTTATAAAATTTTTAACATCTTCCTCTGTTATTCTCCCGTTTCTTTCAGACCCTTTTAAGTTAGATATATCAGCACCTAATTCACGTGCAAATTTTCTTACTTTTGGAGTAGCAAGTATTCTATTAATCATAATTATAATTTTGTAGGTATGGGTTTATTTTTATCAATATTATATTTCTTAATCGCTTGTTCTGCATATTTTGAGGGGATTAATTGTTCTTTCGCTAAAACACTTAAAGCATAAGTAACGATATATTTTTTATCCACCTCAAAGAAATTTCTCAGTTTTTCTCTACTATCACTTCTTCCATATCCATCTGTCCCTAGTGAATAAAAACTTTTGTTAGTAAAAGGTCTTATTTGATCTGATGTAATTCTCATATAGTCTGATGCAGCCAATATAGGGCCTTCGGCATCTTTTAAACAATTTTCAACATATGTTTTTTTAGGTTTTTCATTTGGATTTAAAAGATTAAATCTCTCGACTTCCATACCGTCCTTTCTTAATTCATTAAAACTTGTTACACTCCACACATCGCAATCAATTTTAAAATCTTTGTCTAATATGTCTGCCGCCCGCATCATTTCTCTTAAAATAGTTCCAGATCCTAATAGTTGAATTTTTGTTTTTTTGTTTTTTGAAATTTGTTTAATCTTATACATTCCTTTTAAGATTGCTTCTTCAATATTTTTATCTTTTGGAATTGCTGGATGCGGATAATTTTCATTCATTGTTGTAATATAATAAAAAACATTTTCCTTTTTTTCATACATTCTTCTTAAACCATCTCTGAATATTACAGCTAACTCATAAGCAAAGGTTGGGTCATATGAAACACAATTTGGTATTGTGGAAGCAAGTAGATGGCTATGTCCATCTTGATGTTGTAATCCTTCTCCAGCCAAAGTTGTTCTCCCAGATGTAGCGCCTATAAGAAATCCTCTTGCCTGACTATCACCTGCGGCCCAGGCGAAATCACCAACTCTTTGAAAACCAAACATTGAATAGAACAAATATATTGGAATCATTTCTATATCATGATTAGTGTATGATGTTCCTGCTGCTATCCAAGATGACATGGAACCAGCCTCCGTTATTCCCTCCTCTAACACCTGTCCTGATTTATCTTCCCTGTAAGATGAAAGTAGTTTCGAGTCCACAGGTTCATACTTTTGACCTTCATGCGCGTAAATACCAATTTTTTGAAAAAAGCCCTCCATACCAAACGTTCTAGCCTCGTCAGGAATTATAGGAACTAATTTAGGTGAAACATTTTTATCTCTTAAGAGGTTTGTTAACATTCTAACCAGTGCCATAGTCGTCGACATTTCTTTAGTACCTGTCGATTGTTTCATCACATCGAAGATATCTTTTGGAGGAACTTTAATTGATTTGGCAAAAGATGATCTTTCAGGAATGAAACCTCCAAGTTGAAGTCTTCTCTCTTTTAAATATTTTATTTCTTGTGAGTCCTCTTTTGGTCTGTAGTACTCAATATTTTTTACCTGCTCGTCAGTTAAAGGAACATCAAATCGATCTCTGTAATAAAGTAAATCTTCTACGTCCAATTTTTTTTGTTGATGAGTGGTATTAATACTTTCCCCAGATTTACCCATTCCATAACCTTTGATAGTTTTGGCAATGATCACTGTTGGACTACCTTTGTTTTCTACTGCTCTATGGTAAGCTGAATACACTTTGTGTGGATCATGGCCTCCTCGATTAAGCTTCCATATATCTCTATCGGTTAAGCTTGAGACCATTTCTTTTAATTCTTTGTATTTTCCAAAAAATTTGTCTCTTACATATGCGCCGCCCTTCGCCTTAAATGCTTGATACTCACCATCAACAGCTTCATTCATTCTTTTTACCAATAAACCTGTTTTATCTTTTGCTAATAATTGGTCCCAGTAAGATCCCCATATCACCTTTAACACGTTCCAACCGGCTCCTCTAAAAATTCCCTCAAGTTCCTGAATTATCTTTCCATTGCCTCTAACGGGTCCATCTAATCTTTGAAGATTGCAGTTAACCACAAATATTAGGTTGTCTAATTTTTCCCTGGATGCTAATCCAATTGCACCTAAAGACTCTGGTTCATCCATTTCCCCATCTCCTAAAAAGGCCCAAACTTTTCTATTCTCATCTTTAATCAAACCTCTATTAATTAAATATTTCATAAATCTTGCTTGGTAGATCGCTAACATTGGGCCAAGACCCATTGATACAGTTGGAAACTGCCAATAGTTCGGCATCAGCCAAGGATGAGGATAAGAGGATAAACCACCTGGTAGGACTTCTTGTCTAAACGAGTCTAGTTGTTTCTCAGTTAATCTTCCCTCTAAAAAAGATCTTGCATAAATTCCAGGAGCACTATGACCTTGGAAATATATTAAATCTCCACCAAACTTATTATTTTTTGCTCTCCAAAAATGATTCATACCAACGTCATATAATGTTGCAGCTGAGGCAAAGGTTCCTATATGACCGCCAAGATCAGGGTTTTTTTTATTAGCTCTTACAACCATAGCAGCTGCGTTCCACCTAATTAAAGATCTTATTTTTCTTTCAATGTTTTGATCCCCTGGAGATTTTTTATCCTCTTCAGGAGGAATAGTATTTATGTAAGGTGTATTTCGAGATAAGACTAAATCTGAGCCTTCTTTATAAGAATGCTCAATTAATTGTTTTATTAAATATTGAGCTCTTTCTTTACCATCATTTTGAAGAACTGCAGATAAAGACTCTAGCCACTCTTTAGTTTCAGTTGGATCTAGATCATTGCCATCAGATATTATTTCAATATTTCTGGTTGGTTTCTTTTTCTCTTGTCTTATATTTTGTGTTTCAACAATTTTTTCTTGTTCTACTCTTTGAGATTTTTCAGCGTCTACAATTATTTTTTCAGTATCTTTAGGAATATCTAAATTTTTGACTTCTTTTTTTTCAGGTTCGGGTTTTTTTTCAGAGGCAGATTGAATTTCTACTAGTTTATCTCCCTTTGACACTTTATCACCAACTTTTACTAAAATTTTTAAAACATCGCCCTCTTCGGTGCTTGGAACCTCTACACTTGATTTATCACTTTCAAGAGTAACAATAGAATCGTTTTTTTGAATTTTTTGACCCTCTTTTACGAGAACTTCTATGATTTCTACGTTATCAAAATCTCCTATATCTGGTACTAGAATATCTTTTTTCATCTATATTTTTTAAAGATCAATATTTTAACATATTTATATCTTTTTTTCGTCATCCTAAAATGAGTTAATTAGCATATGTTAAAAATATTTATTAATTTTGTTAAGAAAAAGCCTAATTATAAAAATTTAGACGCAAAAATTTGGATACAAAATATCATTCTAAATAAATATTATAAATCACTCAAATATTAATCTTTTTCTATACACATCGAAATTCCCATCCCCCCTCCGATACATAGTGTTGCCAAACCTTTTTTTCCATTAATTTTTTTTAATTCATTAAGAAGTGTAACAACAATTCTTGCTCCAGAAGCTCCTATAGGATGACCAAGTGCTATTGCCCCACCATTCACATTTACTTTTTCTTTTGGGAGTTTTAATTCTTTAATTACTGCAATACTTTGCGCAGCGAAAGCCTCATTTATTTCAATTAAGTCCAAATCTTTTATGTTCCATTTTGCTATTTCAAGAGCTTTGTTTGAAGATGGGATTGGCCCTAACCCCATTATTGATGGATCAACACCACAGGTTGCCCAAGATGCAATCTTTCCTAATATTTCTAAATTATATTTTTCAGCTAATTCTCTTTTAGTTAAAACTACTGCAGCTGCTCCATCATTAATGCCAGATGAATTTCCTGGAGTGACAGTTCCATTTTCTTTGAAAACAGAATTTAACTTCGAAAGATCATTTATTGTAATCCCATTTCTTGGATGTTCATCGATATCGTCATTAATAATTTCATCATCAAATTTTTTTTTGTTTATTGCTATATTTGCTTTCTGTTGAGATTGAAGTGCAAATTCGTCTTGTTCTTGTCTTGATATATTATATTTTGCAGCAACATTTTCAGCTGTAACACCCATATGATAATTATAAAAAGCATCCGTCAAACCATCTTTCATCATTTGATCTTGAATTGAATTAGTCATACTTTCTTGACCACCGGCAATTATAAAATTTGCAGAACTTGTTAGTATTGATTGATATCCATTTACAATTGATCGTAGTCCAGATCCACACACCTGGTTTATAATTATTGCAGTTTTTTCTTTTGGAATTCCAGAATTTATAGCTGCTTGCCTTGCTGGATTTTGTCCACATGATCCTGTCAAAACTTGTCCTAATATTACCTCGTCAATTTCATCCACCTTTAACTTGGTCTTTTTAATTAAACTTTTAATTACCAACGATCCTAGGTTATGAGCCTGGAGATCTTTATAAATACCTTTATATCTTCCTATGGCTGATCTTTGAGCTGCAACAAAAACAATGTCTTTAGAATTTTTTGACATTAATATAGAATAATTATTTATTTAAAAATTACATTATTAAATATGATTTTTTTTTATAATTCAGCGCCTGTAGCTCAACTGGATAGAGCGCTTGGCTACGGACCAGGAGGTTCTGGGTTCGACTCCTAGCAGGCGCACCAAATTATGAAAATCTCTTTACAATCAAGTGTTGTATATTTTTTTACTATAGTGTTAATAGTTTTAATTTTATTAACAATTTTTTTATAAAAAATGGGAAATAATTTTGAACAAATCAGCAAAGTTTCTGGTTTTATGAAACACAATGGTGGTCTTCTTTTTAGAGATTTATCCGAGACTGAGTTTGAATTTAAAAGCACAATACAAAAAATTCATTTAAATAGAAGAGACATTACCCATGGAGGTTTTATTTGTTCTTTAATTGATGCAGGTGCTGGAACTGCTGTATATAGAGCTAGCAATAACCAATCATGTGTAACAGTTTCATTAGATGTAAAATTTATAGCACCATCCAAACTAGGGGATGAAATATTAGGTAAAGTAAATATATTAAAGAGAACAAAGTCTATGTTATTTGTGAATTGTAATTTATATATAAACAAAAATATTATTGCATCTGCAGCAGGTGTTTGGAAGGTAATAAAAAAAATATGATTGGGATATTAGGAGGTATGGGAACACAAGCCGGTTTGGATATTTGTAATAAGATAGCTATTTTGCACAGAGGAAAACAGGATCAACAATACCCAAAATTTTTATTATACAATAAATCGGATACGCCTAAGAGGCCTGAAAATTTAAAAAAATACTACAACGTTCTAAAAGAATTAGTTAAAGGCTGTAAATTACTAGAAAAAAATAAATGTAAGTTTATTGTAATGCCGTGTAATACAGCTCATTTTTGGTACGATGACCTAAAAAAAAAAGTTAGGATACCAATTTTGAGTATGCCTGAAGAAGTTTATAATCATGCAAAAAAGAACTGTAAAATTAATTCTCAAATTGGAATACTTGCTACAGAAGCGACCTTGAATACAAAAATTTATCATAAATATTTCAATAAAAGATTTAAGCTTCTATCGCCGCCTATAAAAATACAAAAAAAAAATGTAAATAAAGCCATCAAATTTGTTAAAATGGGTAATGTTAGAAAAGCAGAAAAAATAATTAAGCCTGCAATTGACTATTTAATTAAAGTAAATTGTAAAAAAATAATCTTAGGATGTACAGAATTACCTATAGCAATTTTTGCATTCAAATCTTTTAAAAAAGCAAAAAAATCAAAAATATTTATAGATCCAAATTTGATACTAGCAAATACTTGTGTAAGTAAATATAAGGCTGCATAATTAGATCAAATATGTTAATATCGAAAAAAAAACAAAAATGAGAACTTTTATCTGAATGATTCGGACTTGTTTTAGACTGTTTTTGTTCTTTAACGATAACAATATATAGTAGTAAAAAAATTTTACACACCAAAAGTTGAAATGACAAAAAATAAAATAACAGCTGTTCTTGGACCTACCAATACAGGAAAAACCTTCCTAGCCATAGAAACAATGTTGTCTTTTAACTCTGGAATGATGGGTTTTCCCTTAAGGCTTTTAGCAAGAGAGGTTTATGACAAAGTTATTAAAAAAACTGATCCAAATAAAGTTGCACTAATTACAGGTGAGGAAAAAATTATACCTTCCAATGCTAAGTATTATTTTTGCACTGTAGAGTCTATGCCTATTGAAAAAGATTTAGAATTCGTTGGAATTGATGAAATTCAAATGTGTTCTGATCATGAAAGAGGTCATATTTTCACCGACAGATTATTAAACCTAAGAGGTGAAAAATTAACAATGTTCATGGGGTCTAACTCAATGAAAAATATTATTGATAAATTAGATGGCGATATTGAGTATATCGATAGAAAAAGACTATCCAAATTAACTTACTCTGGTCACAAAAAAATCTCTCGAATAGAGAGAAAAAGTGTAATAATTGCATTTTCAGCCGAAGAAGTTTATGCAATTGCAGAATTGATTAGGCGTCAGAAGGGTGGAGCTGCAATTGTAATGGGATCTTTAAGTCCAAAGACAAGAAATTCACAAGTAAATTTATACCAATCTGGAGATGTTGACTATCTTGTTGCAACCGATGCAATTGGTATGGGAATAAACATGGATTTAAATAATGTCTTTTTTTCGAGTATTAAAAAATTTGATGGTAAAAAAATAAGGAGACTCAGATTATCTGAAATTGCACAAATTGCTGGAAGAGCAGGCAGATATCTTAATGATGGATCATTTGGCATTACAGGTGAATGTGGCGAGATAAGTCCAGAGGAAATTGAATTACTTGAAACCCATAAAATTGACGACATCAATACAATTTTTTGGAGGAATCCAAATTTAAACTTTAAAAACGGACAATCTCTAATCAAGTCATTAGAAGAGAAACCGAACAAACCTTGGCTTAAAAGAATTTCAGAGTGCGAGGACGAAAAAGTTTTAAAATATATTTTAAAAGATACTGAAAAATTACAAATTTATAATAATGAAAATGAATTAAAATTATTGTGGGAATGTTGCCAGATTCCTGATTTTGTAAAAAAAACTTATGGAAATCATTTAGAAGTAATTGGAAAAGTGTTTAATTTTTTAAGAGAAAAAACAGGAAAAATTTCAAATAAATACATGAAGGAACAGCTTTCAATTTTGGATAAAGTTGACGGGAATGTAGACTCCATATCTAATCGAATTGCTAATGTCAGAACATGGTCTTATGTTTCTAACAAAAATGGATGGGTTGAAAATCAAGATTATTGGGTTAAAAGAACAAAATCTTTAGAAGATAAATTGTCTGATAGATTGCATGAAGAGCTTACTAAAAGTTTTATTGATAAACGAGCAAGTGTTCTTGCAAGAGGTCTAAAACAAGATATTTCTTTTGATACCAAAATTGAAAATGATGGAAAAGTTTTGATCAACAATCAATTCATCGGAAATTTGAAAGGTCTAAAGCTTGAATTAGATTTTAAGGTAGGTGATTTAGAAACTGATATTAAATCTTTAAAAAAAGCTGCCAGACAAAATGTAAATCCAGAAATTTCAAAAAGAATTAGTCAAATAATTGAGGGAAAGCAAATTGAGTTAAAAGAAGATAGAAAAATTTATTGGAATAATTTTCCAATAGCAATGCTTTCTAAAGGTGCTGATTATCTTTCTCCAGAACTTAATTTAATTGTCGATGACATTGTGGAAAATGAAGAAAAATTTAAACTTCACTCTTATCTAAAAAAATGGTTAGACACAAAAATTACTGATGGACTAGATAGTTTATTTAAACTTAAGAGTATTAATTCAGTTAATGCCAAAATAAGAGCTTTATCTTATCAGTTATATGAAAACAACGGTGTAGTAAAAAGAGAAGAGGTCTCAGATATCATTGATGATTTAAGCCAAGATGAGAGAAAAATACTCAGAAATTTAGGTGTAAAATTTGGCAGATATCACATATTCTTATTTAAACTTTTTAAACCGAGTGTTGTCTCTTTAAGAATTCTACTTTGGAAAAATTTCAATGGAGAAGACTTAAACTTATTTCCTCCTACTTTTGGATTAAATTTTGTGAATAACGTTAAATACAAAAACAAAAAATTTATGCTTTTATGTGGATTTGAAAAATTTGAAAGCTTTTTTGTTAGAATCGATATTTTAGAAAGATTGTTTATTGAAATAATAAACTCTAATGAAAACAAATCTGGCAAAATCAAACTAATACCTAAAATGTTAAATTTACTCGGTTGTAGCAAAGATAGTTTTATAAAAGTTATTAAATTAATGGGTTATAAAGTGTTTGATGAAAAAAATGAAACGTTTTTTAAATATAAACCTTTTAAAAAGATTAAAAAGAGTTTAGATTTAAAGATCAAAAGAGATAATCCCTTTGAAGCATTAAAACAACTAGATCTAAAATGATATTCAAATTTTTAAATAAAAATATGGAAAAAACTGACTCAAATGCTGAGTCTATTAACATTGCTTGTCTTTTAATACACGCAGCTAAAATAGATGAAAATTACACATCAGAGGAAAGAGAAATAATTAAGAAAACAGTAAAGAAATTATATCCACATTTAGATGATTTAGACAAGATTATTGCTCAAGCAGAACGTAAGGAAAATGACTCCAATCATATCCAAGAGTTTACTAGAGACGTGAAGTCTTTGAGCACAGAAAATAAAATTATAATTGTCGAAACTTTATGGAAAATAATTTTGTCAGATGGAAAATCAGATATTTATGAAAATAATCTTATGAGACGTTTAGCTGGGTTGCTTTATCTAGATGATAAGGTAATTGGAGAAACTAAAGTTAAAGTATTAAATAAAAAATAATGACCTACATAGTAAACGATAAATGCATTAAATGTAAGTTAATGGATTGTGTCGAAGTATGCCCTGTTGATTGTTTTTACGAGGGAAAAAATATGCTTGTAATTAAACCAGATGAGTGTATAGATTGTGGCGTTTGTGAGCCTGAGTGTCCGGTAGATGCTATCAAGCCTGATACAGAAGATGGAAGTGAAAAATGGTTAGAATTAAATAAAAAATATTCAGAAATATGGCCAAACATATCAGAAAAAAAAGATCCACCAATAGATAACGAAAAATATAAAAATGAAGAAAATAAATTTGAAAAGTATTTTAAAGAAAACCTTTAAAAAAAAGAAGAAAGCTTTACCGAAAAAAAAAATTAAACAAATATCTAAAAATTTTAAAAACATAAAAAAAAAAAAGGTAGGAAGACCAAAAACAAAACAGACAAGTAAAAATTTATTAAAAGAAAAAGCTAAAATAAATTTACCTAAACAAAAAAAAATAGAAAACTTACGTCTTACTAAGATCCAAGATCAAAAACCTGAAATAGTAAAAATTAAAAAACAAGAGACAGAAAAGAAACAATTTAAACCAAAAGATTACATCGTTTATCCAAAACATGGTGTAGGGCAAATTTTGTCTGTGAGTTCTAAAACAATAGGTGGTATAGATGTGCAATGTTACGATATAAAATTTGAAAAAGATAAAGCTGTTGGATTGTTGCCAATTAATAAACAGTCACACTTAAGACCTTTATCAACAATAAACCAGGTAAATAAATCTATCTCAATTTTAAAAGGGAAGCCAAAGATTAAAAGGTCGATGTGGAGTAGAAGAGCCCAAGAATATGAGCAAAAAATTACATCTGGAAAAATCTATGAATTGGCAGAAGTTGTCAGAGATTTAAATAAAGGGGATGATATTATGATTGACCAGTCATATAGTGAAAGGCAGTTATTTGAAAAAGCTTACGATAGAATTTTAACAGAATTCCAAATTATACTAAATCTGTCTCCTGAAGATACCCAAAAAAAGCTTGATAAAGCATTGAAGAGAAATTTAGAAAAGAGTCAACAAAACTTGGAAAAAAAAGCACCAACTAATCCACAACCAAGAGAAGATACTGAAGAAACAGAAAGCTTAGAAAACGTCTCAGAGGAAGAATAAAAAAAAACGCTTCTCACACAAACGTTATGAGAAGCGTTTTTAAAAAAGAATACTTATCTTCTTCTTCTTCTTTTTTTTGCTTTTTTCTTCTTTTTAGCTTTTTTTCTTCGTTTAGCCATCTTTAGCTCCCTGTTGTTACGAATCTTTTTGATTCGTTATAAGTTAATTTTTAAATATTTTCTTTTGTTATGTCAAACATTTAATTAGTTTTAAATTGATTCATCAACTAAGTAAAAAATTAATTCTATTTCTGCAAATGTTAAAAGTTTAAAAAGAATAGTGTTTATGCGCATTATAATCAATTTTAATTATTAAATTTAATAAAGTTTTTCTAAATCTTCTTTATATTTTTCTAAAATTTTTTTTCTTTTTAATTTTAAAGTTGGTGTTAACATTCCATTTTCAATTGTAAATTCATCTTTAATAAGTTTTATTTTTTTAACTTTTTCTATTGTTTGTAAGTTTTTATTTAAATTTTCGATGTATAAATTAATTTCTGATCTATTTTTTTCATTATCAGTCACAATTAATGCAACTAAATATGTTTTTTTATCTCCATAAACTAAACTTTGTTTAATTTTTTCATTTAAACAAAGTAAATTTTCAATTTTAGATGGAGAAATGTTATCACCACCTAAGTTTACAATGATTTCTTTTTTTCTATCAGTTATTTTCAAATTTCCCTCTTTTGTAAACTCTCCTATATCACCTGTATGCAGCCATCCCTCTTTAATAACTTCATTGGTTTCATCCTTTTTATTCCAATATCCAAGCATAACGTTTTCTCCTTTTACTAATATTTCACCATCGTTTGAAATTTTAACTTTATTGGTTTTAAATGGAGGCCCTACAGTCTCAATTTGAATATTTCCTGGAACGTTACAGCTAACGACTGGAGATGCTTCAGTTAATCCATATCCTTGTAATGTTGGTAATCCAATAGAATTAAGAAATTCTCCAATTTTTTGGTCAAGAGCACCACCACCTGAAACAAAAGCTTGTAACTCTCCACCAAACTGTTTTTTGATCTTTTTCCTAACTAAAATTTCACACAAAAAATTAGATATTTTTTCACCAAAATTTAGGTTTTCTTTTTTAAGTTTTTTTGTGCCAAGTTTAAGGGTGTTCGTTATTAATTTTTTTTTTAAACCATCCATTTTAGAAAAATTTAAAGAAATTTTGTTATATAAATTTTGATAAAATCTTGGAACAGCGGTCATGATGGTTGGTTTCGCCACTGACATGTTAGGAATAAGTTTATCTAGACTTTCAGCATAATAAACTTTTGCTCCCAGAGAAATTTGAACGAATTGAACAGTATGTTCATACGAATGCGAAAGGGGTAACCATGTCAAAAAAACCGGTTTTTTCTTTTTGACAATAGAAGCCAATATTTCTAAAGCTCCCTCGCAATTTGAGAGAATTCCACCATGACTTAACATTACTCCTTTTGGTTTACCTGTCGTACCAGAGGTATAGATTATACAAGCTAAGTCATCTCTTTTTATTTTATCGTTATAACTTTTATTAGTAAGATTTGTTTTTTTGAATATTTCTAAAAAGTTTTCAATTTGATTTGTAAATTCATCAATAGAAATTATCTTAATCTTGTCATTTAAAAATTTTTCTATTTTTTCATATTGTAATTTATTTGAAACTATACAAACCTTTGGTCCACAATCATTAATTATATATTCATAGTCTGAGTCTGAGTAAGTGGTAAATAATGGCACTGTTACACCTCCAGAATTCATTATTGCAATATCAGCAATTAACCATTGTGGTCTATTCTCAGACAATAATACACATCTGTCCCCAGGGGAAATATAGTCTTGTAGAAAAGTTGTTAAGCTTTTAATTTTTAATGTTACTTCATTCCAATTTAACGAAGAGTTTTTATCTTTTGAACTTAATCCAAATAAAAAAGGTGGACCTTTTTTGTTTTTAATTTCATCGTATTTTTTGAAATAAAGTTCTACTAAACTATTTATGTTTTCTATTTTCATAAAATGGTGGGCAAAGAGAGAATCGAACTCTCACAGTATTGCTACTATTGGATTTTGAGTCCAACGCGTCTACCAGTTCCGCCATTCGCCCAATATTAATAATTTCATTTTTATAATTATAGTATAAAAACAAATTTAGTATGTTTAAAGAAATATATAGAAAATCAATTGAATTAGCAGGTCATAAAAAATCAAAATTTTTTCTAGGTTTTATCTCATTCATAGAAAGTTTTATTTTTCCAATACCACCAGACGTTTTTATTATACCAATGACTATTGCTAAGAGAGCTCAGTGGATTAGAATTGCACTAATTGCTACCATTGGATCTGTTTTGGGAGCATGCCTTGGATATTTTATTGGTTACGTTTTTTTTAACGAGATTGGTGTAAAAATATTTGAGTTATACGGTGTTGATAATGCTAATTTTTTAAAAGAGAAAATGTCCTCAGACGGCGGTGTAATAGCTTGGGTAACTTTGTTGGCTATTGCTGGTTTCACGCCTGTACCATTTAAGTTACTCACTATTACAAGTGGATTTGTGCACTTCAATTTTTTCTATTTTGTTATTGTCTCTTTATTAACAAGAGGTTCTAGATTTTTTTTAATAGCATTTTTAATTGGAAATTTTGGACCTGCTATGAAGAAAATAATTGAAAAAAAGCTAGTTACAGTTTCGATAATAATATCAGTTATTTTAGTAATAGTTGCTTACTTTGTATATAATTTCTTAATTAAATTTACGTCCTAGATGGTCTTAGAAAAAAAATTTAAGATATTTTATTTGTTTATTATATTGCTGTGTGTGACTTCGATATTTTACGCATTTTTTGTAGAATTTTTTTTGGGATATAAACCATGTATTTTATGCAAGTATCAAAGAGTGCCTTATGCTCTTGGTTTGCTAATTGGATTTTTCGGTTTTTTTAAACCTTCAAATACAAAAATATGCATCTATATATTTTTAACCTTTTTAATAAGCATGACATTATCTGGATACCATGTTGGTATTGAACAAGAATTATACCAGTCTATTTTTAATTGCTCAGACGATAATTTGAATATTTTGGAAGGCGGTAAATTGCTTGAGAGTTTAAGTGTGATAAATCCTGACTGTAGAAACGCGAATTTTGCTATATTTGGACTATCACTTGCGACTATAAATTTTGTATTATCATTTGTAATTTCCTCAGTTTCTTATTATTTGTATTCCAATGCAAAAAACTAATAAACAAAAACTAGAAGAATTCATCAGAGTTGACCACGCTGGGGAAAGAGGAGCGATCAAAATTTATGAAGGTCAGCTATTAGCCTTGAATACAATTATTAAAGATGAGACTTTAAAAAAAAAGATTGAAGACATGAAAAAACACGAAGACGAACACTGTTCTTTTTTTGAAAACGAGATTAAAAAAAGGAATATAAGTCCAACTAAATTTTTACCTTTATGGGACCTTTTAGGATTAGGTCTTGGGTTTGGAAGTACAATATTAGGAAAAAAGGCTGCCATGCTCTGTACTGCCTCAGTAGAAGAAGTAATTGATGAACATTATCTAAACCAAATTAACCAAATCAAAGATGATGAAAAGAAATTAAGAGAAAAAATTAAAAAATTCAGACAGGATGAAATTGATCATAAAGATATTGCATACGAAGAAGGTGCAACGAAAAAAGGTTTATACTCTGTTATGGACAAAGTAATAAAAACTGGATCAAGAATAGCAATCAATATTTCTGAGAAAATCTAGTTAAGGCTCTAATTCAACGTCCCAATATAGATAATCCATCCAACTTTTATGTAGGAAATTTGGAGGAAAATTCTTTCCATTTCTGTGTAGATCTTCAGTTGATGGCTGATAAGGCATTTTGTTTAAAGTCATACCTGATTTCGAAAGAAGTCTTCCACCTTTTTTTACATTACAAGATGAACAAGCGGTAACTACGTTATCCCAATTAGTCTTTCCTCCTTTTGATCTGGGTAATAAATGATCAAAAGTTAATTCTTTGTTACTTCCGCAATATTGACAAGAAAATTTGTCTCTTAAAAAAACATTAAATCTTGTAAAATTTGGATTTGACATTGGTTTAATGTAACTTTTCAATGCGATTACACTTGGGAGTTTCATACTAAATGAAGGACTTCTAATTACTCTATCATAGTAGCTTACTATAGATACTCTGTTTAAAAAAACTGATTTAATGGAGTCTTGCCAACTCCATAATGACAATGGGTAGTAGCTTAATGGTCTGTAGTCTGCATTTAAAACAAGTGCAGGACACTTTTCTAAAGACATATTTTCACTATTTATCATCATAATTTTTATTAAGTTAACCTAAAAAATATTTTAATTCAATGGGTCAATTAATTAAACTAAGAATTTATATTAAATATTTTTTTTAAAAAAGTTAGGCCCAAACTAGACGCTTCTATAGGTATGTTGTGACCACACCCCTTTAACATTTTCGTTGTTATATCAATTTTATTTCTCTCAAAAAAATCTTTCGCCTCTAATAAATTCACTGGTGGCACAATTTCATCTTGATCTCCATGAATTAATAATGTAGAAGGCTTCGATAAAATTCTATTACTTAAATCACTTCTATTAATTATTTTTCCCGAAAATCCTATAACCCCTGCAAATTTTTCCTTCTCAGACAATCCAACGTTAATTGACATCATGCATCCTTGGCTAAAACCTGATAAACAAATGTTTGAGTTGTGTAAATTAAATTTTGTTTTTATTTCTTCTATGAATTTTTTTAATATTTTTTCACTTTCTAAAGCTTTTTCAGTAATATATTTTTCATCTTCAGTATTTAAATCAAACCACTGATAACCCGAAGGGTTAATAGAACATTTTTCAGGTCCATTTGGGCAAATAAAAAGTGTATTTGGTAGAAATCTCTTCCAATTAATTGAGAGTGCAGCTATATCATTGCCATCCCCACCATAACCATGTAATAAAATTACTGCATTATTGATGTTTTCGCCCACTGGCTTAATTATTTTAGCATCTAGACAAAACGTCATTTAATAAAAAATTTTAATTTTTTTTCTCCAAATATGTAATACATATCATTTATGATTTCAGAAATATTTGTCAAAGTAAGTGCAGTAATTCTTTTAGTATCTGTGGCTGTTGTATTAATATTAGGTATCGGTACCTTATTTAAAGGTGGAGACACTAGCAAGAAATATTCCAATAAACTTATGCAGCTCAGGGTTCTGTTGCAGTTTGTGGCCATAATAGTCCTGGTTTGTTTAGCGTATTTTTTTAAAGATTAATCATAATTTAAAAGCCAGTTCACAAATTTAGGATCCTCAAAATTTATAGAACCAATAACTTTTGCAAATTCATAACCATCTTTATTGATCAAAATTGATGTTGGAATGCCTCTTAAAGAAAATTTCTTAGCTAGTTTTACATCTGAGTCATAAAATATTTCAAAAGTATTAATATTTACATCTGAAAAAAACTTTTTGATCGAATTTTTGTCCTCTTGACCAATATTAATTGGTAAAATTTCAAGATTTTTAAATTTTGTATTGTTTTGAAGATTTTGTAGAGATGGCATTTCTTCCTTGCATGGTTCACACCACGTAGCCCAAAAATTTAGAATTAGTAATTTGTTTTCATACTCAGATAATGAAACATCCTTATCTTTTTCATTTTTAAATGATATTTCACTAATTTTTTTTTGATCCTCATAAATAACTAAATTTTTTAAACCATTTAATTCTTTTGAATTAACTGAATTTGGGATAAATAATACCACTAATAGAACAAGGAACTTTAAAGTTAATAATTTCATATAAAGTAGTATAGTTACATATCATGAGTCAAAATAAAAACAATAATACAGTTTGGAACACAAGAATTAAAAAAAAAACTTCAACCATTTTTAAAAAAGTTGGATCCTCTATTGAAGTAGATAAAAGGCTGTATAAAGAAGATATATTAGCATCTGTCTCACACGCAGAAATGTTATACAAGCAAAAGATTATAACTATTAAGATTAAGGATAAAATTTTATGGGGGTTGAAAAGAATTCAAAATGAAATTGAGAAAAAAAACTTTAAATTTGATGAAAATTTAGAAGACATTCATATGAATATAGAGAATAGACTTTTTGAACTTATTGGTAATGATGCTGGCTATTTACATTCAGCAAGGTCTAGAAATGACCAAGTAGTTACAGATTTAAAACTATGGTTAAAAAAATCTACAATAGAAATTGATAGTTTATTATTAAAGCTAATAAAATCTTTGATCAGAATTTCAGAGAAAAATATATTTTCTATCATGCCAGGTTTTACTCATCTTAAAAATGCTCAACCAATTTCCTTAGCACACTATTTTTTATCAAATGTTGAAATGTTCAAGAGAGATAGATTTAGATTTTCATCAAATATGAAAAGTTTGAACCAAAATCCTTTGGGAGCTGGTGCTTTTTCTGGAACATCTTTTAATATTGATAGATGGTATACCACTAAAAAACTAAAATTTGAGGAACCAACAAATAACTCTTTAGATACAGTATCTGACAGAGATTTTGTTTTAGATTTTTTGTACAGTTCATCTATATGCTCAATGCATATATCAAGAATTGCAGAAGAGTTAATTATTTGGAATTCAGATCAATTTAAATTCATTAGCTTAAAAGATAATATTGTAACAGGCTCATCGATAATGCCTCAAAAAAAGAATCCTGATACTTTAGAGTTTTTAAGGGGGAAAACTGGATCAATATTTGGAAATCTATTTTCGATGTTAACAATTGTTAAAGGTTTACCAATATCTTATTTTAAAGACTTGCAAGATGATAAAGATCTGGTTTTCAGATCTTTTGATAATTTGAAAAATTGTTTAATAATTTTTGATGAAGTAATAAATGGAGTAATTGTAAACAAGAAAGTGATGTTAGATGCTGCTAAAATAGGATTTACAACGGCAACCGATTTTGCTGATGCATTGGTTAAAAACATGAATTTTTCTTTTAGGGAAGCTTATTTGTTAACGGCAAAAGTTGTGAATTTAGCTGAAAAGAAAAATTTAGCTTTAAATGAAATTGGACATGAAGATTTAAAGAAGATTGTTCCAAAAATAAGTCCTGATGTGATGAAGAATCTAGATTTAAGAAACTCTGTAAATTCAAAAAAATCATATGGTGGAACTTCTTTTGAAAACATAAAGAAAATGATAAGAAAACATAAAAAGGAGATAAAATGAAAAATATTTTTATTATTGCTGTTTTAAGTTTTTTATTAATTTCCTGTGGAAAAAAAGCAGATCCTGAATACAAAGGTTCAATTGGAACAAATAGTTTAATTCAAACATTGTAATGAATTATAAAAATAGTAAATTTTATATTGAGAATATTTCTATAGGGAAATTAACTCGATCATTTCAAACTCCTTTTTATTGTTATTCAAAATCAAGGCTAAATCAAAATATAAAAAACTTTAATAAAAACTTTGAAAAAACAAAACCATTAATATGCTTTTCTGTAAAATCTAATTCGAATTCAAAATTATTAAAAATAATAAAAAACAACGGATTTGGCGCTGATGTTGTCTCAATAGGCGAGCTTCAAAAAGTTTTAAAAGTAGGTTTCAAACCAAATAAAATTGTGTTTTCAGGAGTTGGAAAAACTACAAGTGAACTAGATTTTGCGATTAAAAAGAAAATTTTATTGATAAACGTTGAGTCTGAGAGTGAGCTAAAAAATATTATCGATTTATCTAAAAGTAAAAAAACTGTAGTCGATGTAGGTTTAAGATTAAACCCAAATGTTAACGCTCAAACTATAGGAAAAATTTCTACTGGCAGAATGCAAGATAAATTTGGATTAACTTTTAAAGATACAATCAAAATTATCGATAAATATAAAAATTCAAATTCAATTAGATTTAAATGTCTAAGTGTTCACATTGGTAGCCAAATTTTAAGTAATGTGCCATATCAAAAAATGATACGAGTTGTAAATAATTTTCTAAAAAAAGTTTCAGTAAATTTTGAATATGTAGATTTTGGTGGTGGGATGGGTATTGACTATAATTCAAACAAAAAAACTTTTGATTTTAAGAAGCTCGCTTTGGAAATTCATAAATTTTCAAAAAGGAATGAATGTAAAATTATTCTTGAACCAGGAAGATCTATTATAGGGGATACTGCTGTACTTATTTCTAAGGTTATCTATATAAAAGAAAGTCCAACCAAAGATTTTATTATTTTAGATGCTGGCATGAACGATCTAATTAGGCCAGCTTTATACAATGCAAAACACATGATTATTCCTGCAATTAAATCAAGTAAAAAAAGTAAAAAAGAATATGATTTTGTTGGTCCAATTTGTGAAACTTCAGATAGATTTTTGAAAATAAAAAAATTTCAAAAGTTAAATGAGGGGGAGATTGTTATTCTAAAAGATGTAGGAGCATATGGTTATGTATTGTCATCAAATTACAATGTACGACCAATGCTAAAAGAAGTTTTAGTTGATAAATCAAAAACTCAAATCATCAGTAAAAGGCAGTCCATTAAAGATCTTATTTAAATGATAAGAAATATAATATTTTTCCTTTTTTTTTATCTAGGGATTATTTCAATTTCAATTTTATTTATTCCAGCACTTTTCTTTCCAAAAAAAGCTGTGCAGTTCGGAGGTCGTTTAATGGGTATTTGGACTGCAATTTGCCTTAAACTTTTTTTGAATGTAAGCATTATGGTTAAAGGTTTGGAAAATATTCCTAAAGATAAAAAATACTTCGTTGTTTGTTCGCATCAGTCTATGTTTGAAACATTCTATTTACAAACAATTTTTAAATCATCGGTTTTTATTCTTAAAAAAGAACTAATGAAAATTCCTTTGTTTGGTTCTTATCTTAAAAAGATGGGATGCGTATCTGTTGATAGGGATAAAATCTCTAAGGAAAATCTAGGTTTCACAGGATTAGTTGAAAAAGTTTTAAATGATAAAAGGAATACACTTATAATTTTTCCACAAGGTACAAGGAAAGATTATAAAGACAGGTCAAAGTTTAAAAAAGGATTTGCAAGAATTTACAATGACTTTCAAATAAATTGCCTTCCAATTGCGATTAATTCAGGAAAAACATGGCCAAAGTCCTCTTTTTTAAAAAGTAAACAAAATATAACAGTCTCTATATTAAAATCCTTTGAGCCAGGTAAAGATGTTGAAAAGTTCTCTACAGAAGTTGAAAATTCAATTTATAAAGAGTTAGATTTAATAAATTAAACTTAACCTTTCATCGGCATTATCACAAAAATACTATCAAAATCGCTTGGATCTTTTATTAATGCTGGCGACGCAGTATCATTAAAAAAAATTTCAATTTTTTCACCTTCTAACTCACTAGCAACATCTATCAAATATTTAGAATTGAAAGTTATATCTAAGTCATGTTCAAATTTTACAGAAACACTTTCATTTCCATCACCACTATGAGTATTATTTACTGATAGATCTAGTTTATCTTTTGATAATTTAATTTTTACTCCATCCTTTTTGTCTGTGGAAACAGACGCAACTCTATCTACACTGCTTTTAAATAATTCTAAATCTGCCTCCATCTTTTTCTTATTATTTTTTGGAACAACTTGAGCATAATTAGGGAATTTCCCATCTATAACTTTTGAAATTAAAACACTATCATCCATCGAAATTTTAATTTTTGTTTTTGAATTTGAAACTTTGATTTTTCCTTGGTTATTTTCTAGTATTGAACAAAGTTGAAAAATTGTTTTTTTTGGTAATATTATTGGTTCAAAGTTAATGGGTTTCTCAAGCCTCATTTTCGATATGGACATTCTGTGAGAATCTGTTGAAACAGCAGTCAAAAAGTTTTTATCATCTCCACTAGTAAAATGTAAAAAAATACCACTTAAATAATGTCGAGTTTCATCATTTGAAATTGAAAACTTACATTTATTTAATAGCTTTAAAAAACTTTGCGAGTCTAAACTAATTTCTTCAGCCTCAAAACCTTCTTCCATTAATGGAAATTCCTGAGGATCAATGCAATTTAACTTAAATTTAGATTTTTCAGACTCTAATTGCATCTTATTTTCTGATAGACTTTCTACATTAATTTTTTTTCCTGAACTGAATTTTCTGACAATATCGTACATTATAAGAGAATTTGTGGTTGTTTTGCCTTCCTTTTCAATCTCAACATTTTGAATTCGATGGACAAAAATCATATCTAGATCTGTTGCGGTTATAATAAGTTCTTTTCCACTCGCCTCTAGAAGGACATTAGATAAAATTGGTAGTGTACTTCTTCTTTCAATTACATTCTGACAAAAACTTAATGACTCTTGGAGATCTTTTTGATTTACACTAAACTTCATTTTCTGATTTATACATTATCTGGTTTTTGAGATAATTTATTCCATTATTTATTTCGCTATTTTCTACCTTTAATTTCTCTATAGTTTTTACAGAGTGAATTATTGTGGTGTGATCTCTATTTGAAAATTCTCTACCTATTTCTGGTAAAGATTTTGAGGTAAGTATTTTTGACAGGTAAATTGCTACCTGCCTAGGTCTTACTAAATATCTTGATCTTCTTGAGGAAAGCATTTCATTTTTACTAATTTTGAAATATTTGCAAACTAACGTTTGGATATTATCTATAGAGACTTTGGTTTCGTTTATGTTTAGGAGGTCTTTAAGTATTATTTTAGTTTCTGAAATGTTTGGAATTCTTTCATATATTCTTGCAAATGAGGCAATTCTATTTAAGGCGCCAACCAGTTCCCTTATACTACTTCTAATTTCATAACTAATAAATTTTAGTGTTTCCTCGGATATACTAATCTTTTCATTATAAAGTAAATTAAGTTCATTAGTTTTTTCTTTAAGAATCTTATATCTCAATTCATATTCTGGGTGTTGAATGTCAACGACTAATCCTCCTGAAAACCTAGATTTAATTCTTTCTTGTATCCTTTTTAACTTATTTGGAGGTCTATCTGCTGAAACAACTATTTGTGAACCTTTATCGAGTAATGCATTAAACGTATGAAAAAACTCTTCCTGCATTGCCTCTTTTCCATCCATAAATTGAATATCGTCTATAATTAAAACATTAGTGTTTCTAAAATTATCTTTAAATCTGACCATTTCATTACTTTTTATCGATTTAACAAATTGGTACATAAATCTTTCTGCTGAGATAAATGTGACCTTGTTTTCAGATTTTAGCTTTAAACCAATAGCATTTAATAAATGAGTTTTCCCCATCCCTACACCTCCGTATAAATACAAAGGATTATAATGTGATATATTTTCTGAGACTTTTTTTGATGCTTCAAAAGCTAGTTTATTGCTTGTTCCGATGATGAAATTATCTAATGATTTATTTTGATCGATCCTATTGTACTGAAGAAAACTGTCTTTAATGAAAGAGATATTATCATCTTTTTTGATGATATTATTAACTGCTTTATCTTTTTCATGCTCTTTATCCTCAATTCTAAATTCTATTCTAGAAATTTCCCTTATCTGTTTTTTAACAATTTTTAATATTTCGTCTAGATATCTTGATACAATCCAATCTCTAAGAAATCTTGTTGAAACCGAAACAATTAGATAATTACTATGTTGTTCTTCAAAATATATTTTTTTAAGCCAGCTCTCATAAATTTCTGAACCGAATTTTGATTTCATTTCTTTTTGTATTTCTGTCCATATTAGGTTTGCATCTTTTTTTTGATTGAAATCTTTATTTAAATTTTTCATGTAAAGTTATTTCTAGCTAATCTCTTAAAAAGTTTTATTCAATAAAATATTTCTTTGAGCAAAAGAAATTTGAAATCCTTAATTGAATGAAATTTGAAATTGTATAAATTTAAAATTGAAAAGTGATTAGCTTAAAAATTGAATTCAATTTTAAATACTAAAGTAAATAAAAATTTACTTTCTTTATTTTGGAAAATTCCAACATGTTGTGTTCAGGCTGTGAAACTTAATTATATTTTGTGGCAAGACTTTTTTCTGTGTGCGTTAAAATAATTTTAACCGCAGGTTGTCTAAAGGGAGTTTATTTTTCTCGTAATCTTAGAAACGTTTCGAGTTGCGTTTCCTTTTTTGATAACGCCAGTCTTAGCAATTTTCATTAATTCCGAGTTCAATTTGGGTAAGTAGGAAAGAGCTTCTTTCTTTTTTTTGCTATCAATCAATTTTTTCATTTTTTTTAAGGCGATCTTATAACGGCTTTTACGGGTCTTATTAACCTCTGTTTGCCTCTTAATTCTTCGAATTCTTTTGATCGCTGATTTTGTATTTGCCATTTTGGCGATGGTATATCCTCTCTAAGTTGGGCGGTCAATAGGTATTTTTACTTTTGACAAACAGAGCATATAAAAGTGGATCTGTTTGAAATTATTTTTCTAATAATTTGTCCAAAACAATTATTCCGACTACATCTCTTTTTTGCACGATCATATACTTTAAACTCAGACTGGAAATTACCACTTTTTCCTGTGATACCTTTAAAATCCCTTATTGAAGAACCTCCAAAATGTATAGCTTTTTTCAGGATTATTTTCGAATACTTAACTATTCTTTTGTTTTCGTCTAAATTAATCAGGTAAGATTTTCTAAACGGATTAATCTTTGCCTGAAATAATATTTCATTTACGTAAATATTACCTAAACCAGAAACCAATTTTTGATCTAACAATAAGTTCTTAATATTTTTTGTCCTATTCTTAAGAATTTTATAAAGATATTTTTTGTTAAAATCTTTACTAATTGCCTCAGGTCCAATTCGAGTAAAAAATTTTAAATAATCTTTCTTATTTTTCAAAATCTTAAAAAAACCAAATCTTCTAGGGTCATTGTAAATTAGTTTAAAATTTTTAAATCTAAAAATTATATGATTATGTTTTTTTGGTAAACTTTGGGACCCGTAAAAACTTAAATTTGTAGTCTTTTTTTTTAACCCTATGAAATGAAGGGTACCTGACATGCCTAAATGGACCACACAGTAAAGATGATTATCAAATACTAAAATAAGATATTTGGATTTTCTTTGTATCTTTTTTATGACAGCATTTTTGAATATTTGTTCAAAATCCTTTGGTACTTTAAGTCTCAGATTTCGGTTATTAACTTGAATACTTATTATTTTTCGGTTCTTTACTTGTCTATTTAGGGATTGTCTTACTATTTCTACTTCTGGTAATTCTGGCATTAAATATTATATTATATTTTGATAACATTTAAATATGCAACAAAATCTACAAAAAAAAAGAGGTCTTGTAAAAAAGGTTTTTGATAATGTTTATAACAAGTATGACCTCATGAATGATTTTATGTCCCTGGGTATCCACAGACAGTGGAAAAGAGAACTCATCAGACAAATGAATCCCTATCCAGAGAGTACTTTAATTGATGTTGCATGTGGTACTGGAGATATTGCTAAATTATATGCTGAGAATACATCCAATAAGTCAAAAATATTATGTGTCGATTTTAATAAAAAAATGTTGGACGAAGGAAAAAAAAGGTTATCAAATTACAAAAATATTAACTGGAAGGTTTCAAGGGCTGAAAAAATTGATGTACCAAATGAAACCTTTGATTATTATACAATTAGCTTTGGTCTAAGAAACACAAAGAATTTAAACTCAACTATCTCGGAAGCTTATAGGGTTTTGAAAAAAGGGGGTAGATTTTTCTGCCTTGAGTTTTCAAAAATTCAAAATCAAAATTTAGATTTCATTTACAAACAGTATTCAAAACTAATACCATTAATAGGAAAATTAGTAGTTGGAAAAAGTGCACCATATGAATACTTAGTTCAAAGTATTGATGAATTCGTTAACCAAGAAGAGTTGCTCGATATAATCAAAAGTAAAAATTTCTACAATGCCAGTTATAAAAATTTGTCTGGTGGTATTGTATCTTTACATACAGGTTGGAAAATATGATTTTTAATAAACTCTTTATACTTTTTAAAATTGGGAGAAAAATTGGCAAATCTAATGTAATAAACATAGTTTCGGAAACTCATAAAATACCACTATTCATTAAAATATTTTTTAATTTGCTAGCTTTTTCATTTTCTAGTTCAAATGATACGAAAAGTAAGGGTAAGGAAAACTTGAGTGAATCAATTCAAGAAATGGGAACCACATTTATAAAACTTGGTCAATTTTTAGCTACACGCCCAGATATAATCGGTGAAAAATTGTCTAAAGAACTTGAGTCTCTTCAAGATAAATTACCTCCTTTTTCAAAAAAAACGGCAGAAAAAATTATAATAGAAAATTTAGGTCAGTCTAATTTTGATGATATAATTGACTTATCCGAACCTATAGCAGCTGCTTCGATAGCCCAAGTTCATAAAGCCAAAATTAAAGAGGATAATATAATCAAAAATGTTGCGATAAAAGTTTTAAGACCAAACATAAAGAAAATTTTTAATGATGAGATAGATGCCATTATGTTATTGGCATATATAATTGAAAATTTAATCACCAAAACAAAAAGACTTAAACTCATTGAGGTTGTTTTTCTTTTCAAAGAAATAACAAATCACGAGATGGACCTAAGATTTGAAGCTGCAGCTGCAAATGAGTATGCTGAAAATACCAAAAATGATTTAGGATTTTTTGTCCCTAAAATATATTGGAATTTTACAAGTGAAAGTGTTCTTACTTTAGATTGGGTAGATGGGGTATCGATAAGAGAAAAAGACTTGCTCAGAGAAAAAAATATTGAAACCTCTAAAATAGCTACAAATTTAATTCAACATTTTTTGAGACATGCGGTCCGTGATGGATTTTTTCATGCTGACATGCACCAAGGAAATATTTTTATTAATGAGTCTTCCCAAATAGTTCCAATAGATTTTGGTATAATGGGAAGAATAGATAAATTGAGTAGAAGATACTTAGCAGAAATTTTGTACGGATTTGTTCGTAGAGATTACAAAAAAGTGGCTGAGGTACATTTGTTAGCTGGATTAGTACCTAAAGGTACATCTGTAGAGGAATTAGCTCAAGCTTTGAGATCTATCGGAGAGCCAATATTTGGTCAGAGTGTTAAAGATATATCTGGTGGTAAATTACTTAAACAACTATTTGATATTACAGAAAAATTTAATATGCAAACTCAACCACAATTACTACTTTTACAAAAAACAATGGTTGTAGTAGAGGGTGTTGCAAGGAATTTAGATCCAAATAATAATATATGGGAGACCTCTAGACCTGTCTTAGAGAACTGGTTAAAAGAGACTAAAGATCCTGTCAAGAATATGATGGATACCTTAAAAGACTCTTCTGAAGTGATAAAGAGAATTCCTGAGTTACCTAAAATAATGGATAATGCAAATCAAGCATTAGCATTTTTAGCAAGTGGTCAGATACCCCAAAATACAAATTCTTTTTCCTCTTTTAATGATAAAAAAAACGAGATGAAATCAATTAGAAATCAAAGTATTATTGGATTATTAGTGCTTGTCTTTTTAAGTGTCATAGTATTTTAATTCTGTATGAAATTTTTAGAAAATAAAAAAATATTGATTATAATAACTGGTGGAATTGCCGCTTATAAAACACTAGATCTTATAAGAAAATTATCAAAACTTAATTGTGAAATTAAAACAATTTTGACTAAAAGCGGTAAAGAATTTGTAACCCCCTTATCAATCACAGCATTATCAAAGAATAAAGTTTTCACTGACTTATTTTCAGTAGAGAATGAAAGTGAAATGGATCATATCTCTCTTTCAAGATGGTCTGATCTAATACTTGTTGCTCCAACCTCTTCGAATTTCCTTACAAAAATTTCAAATGGTTTTTCTGATGATTTAGCAAGCACAGTAATTAAAGCATCAGACAAAAAGGTTTTCTTGTGCCCCGCGATGAACGTTAGAATGTGGGAACATGCATCAAATAAACAGAGCATAAATACTTTAAAGAGTTATGGTTATAGGATTTTAGGACCAGAAATTGGTGAGATGGCATGTGGAGAATTTGGTGAAGGGAAGATGCTAGAGGTTGATGATATTATTAATCAACTTGAACTTTATTTTAAACAAATAAGTAAAAACAAAAAATTAAAAGCGATAGTCACTGCTGGACCAACTCAAGAATTTATTGATCCTGTTAGATTTATCACCAATAGATCTAGTGGGAAGCAAGGATATGAAATCGCAAATTCTTTAGTAGAAAATGGATTTGATACAACCTTAATATCTGGGCCTACTAACTTGGAGCCGAATGATAATTTAAAATTAATAAAGGTCAAAACTGGTGAAGAAATGTACGAAAAAACAATAGAGTTACTTCCATGTGATCTTGCAATTTTTACAGCTGCGGTATCAGATTTTAAGGTAAAAAAATTTAACAAAGAGAAAATTAAAAAAAATAAAGATCTAAGTTTCGACTTAGACTTAAATCCAGATATTTTAGAATTGGTTTCTAAAAGTAATAAAAAGCCAAAAATTGTTGTTGGTTTTGCAGCCGAGTCAGAAAATTTATTCGATAATGCAAAATCAAAACTGGAAAAAAAAGGGTGTGATTTAATTGTTGCAAATGATGTAAGTAATAATGAAATTGGGTTTGAATCCGACTTTAATGAAGTTCATTTGTTTTATAAGGACAAAAACATTGATGATGAAAAAATCTCGAAAAATTTTAAATCTGTCATTGCAGATGAACTAATTAAAAAAATTACGAATAAATTTAATTTTTTTAATGATTAAGGTCTTAATAAAAAGATTAAACCAAAAAGTAAAAATTCCCTCTTACAAAACGATAGGGTCTTCTGGAGTTGATCTCGAAGCATTTTTGGAAAATCCAATTGAAATAGGACCAAATAAATCTGCTTTGATTCCAACCGGACTTGCTATTGCCATACCTGAAGACACCGAAGTTCAAGTACGTCCAAGATCTGGACTTGCAGCTAAGTCTAGTATTGGAGTACTTAACTCACCGGGTACAATTGATAGTGATTATCGTGGAGAGATTAAAATTATTCTTTTTAATCATGGTAATGAAAAATTTTTAGTTAACAATGGAGATAGAATAGCTCAAATGGTATTGATGCCTGTTTTGAAATTTAAGTTTCAAGAAACAAAAGATTTACCAGACACTTTGAGGGGTTCAGGTGGATTTGGATCCACTGGAAAAAAATGAATTTAAAAACAAAAGAACTTGAAAGATATTCTCGACAAATAATTATTAAAGATATTGGTATCTCAGGACAAAAAAAAATTAAAAACTCAAAAGTTCTTATTGTTGGATTAGGTGGATTAGGGTGTCCTGTTGCAGAATATTTGTCTAGAACTGGGGTAGGTACGATTGGTTTAATCGATCATGATAAGATAGATCTTTCAAATATACATAGGCAATCTATGTTTACCACAAAAGATGTTGGTAAATTTAAAGTAAAAGTAGTTAGTGATAGAGTTAAGAAAATTAATCCAAACGTTAAGATAGAAAGTTATAAAAAAAAATTAAATCAATCAAATGTTGAAAACCTAATAAAAAATTTTGATATAGTAGTAGATGGGACAGATAATTTCACAAGTAAGTTTCTTGTGAATGAATTCTCTAGGAAATTAAAAAAAATTTTCGTGTGTGGTGCGATTAGTAAATTTGATGGTCACATATTTAGTTTTAATTTTTCAAAGGATAAAAGATTGTGTCTAAAATCTTTTTATCAAACGATACCAAACGATGAAGTTTTAAATTGTGAGGCAGATGGTGTTGTTGGTACAATAGCAAGTGTTGTAGGTAGTATTCAGGCAAATGAAGTAATTAAAAATATTGTGGGAATTGGAAAAAGTTTAAATGGTAAGGTTTTAATTATAAACCTTTTAAATCTAAACTTTAGAGTAAGTAACCTGAAAAAAATAAGATGATCAAAAAATTTTTGATTATAAATTTGTTTTTATTAAGTTTTTTTTTAACCAATTCTTATTCGGATAACAATACGTATATGTCACTTAAGAACAAAAAAGTAAATGTAAGGTATGGCCCTGGATTAGATTATCCAATAAAATTTGTATTTAATAAAAAAAATTATCCAGTTGAAATTATAGACCAAAAAGAAAATTTTAGAAAAATTTTAGATTTTAAAAAAAATAGTGGATGGATTCATAGATCCCAGTTAAAAAAAAGTAGTTCATTTATAACCCTAGATACTGTAATTCTTTTTTCTGATAGTACAAAATTTTCAAGACCTATTGCAAAAATCGAATCAGGTAGACTATTAAATAAAAAAAAGTGTAATTTAAATTGGTGTAGAATTGAAACTGGAGAATATAAAGGATGGGTTTTAAAAGAGAATCTTTGGGGGTTAAATTAAAATGAAATACAAAGTTAATGATCAAATTCCTGATTGTGAAGTTTTCCAATTAATTGATGGAAATCCGAAAAAATTTCAAATAAACGACTTTTTTAAAGATAATAAATCTATTCTACTGGGAATGCCCGGTGCGTTTACATCTGTGTGCTCAAATAAACATTTACCAAGTTATAAAGACAACATTGATAAGATAAGATCTAAAGGTGTTGATAAAGTTTTTTGTATCAGTGTAAATGATCCATACGTTATGAATGCATGGGCCAAAATTTCAAAAGTAGAGAATGAGATAATAATGATAGCAGATCCTTTTGGAGATTTTGCCAACAAATTAGGAGTATTGGTAAACAAAAATGCAAAAGGTTTAGGTATGAGATCTAGTCGTTATACGATGATTATTGAAAATAAAGTTATAAAATACGTAGCCGTAGAAAAGGAAACAGGAATCTGTGAACTATCAGCTGCAGATAATGTTTTATCTAAGCTTTAGAGGTCTTTATTTATTTTTGTTGTGAACAAACGTCCTTGATAACCGGTACATTAGCGCAATCACCACATTTAGTTAACTGAACTAAACATCCGTCATCTAGAACTTTAACATCAACTTTTCTATCACACTTGGAGCATGTAGAAGAGATTGTAAGTCCACATTTTTTACAGTTGTAATTTTGTAGTTCCATAAAAGAAAAAATAATTGGTGTAGAGATATTTTCAAGAAAATATTGTGATAATGATAATTGTTTGCAAAAAAAAAATTTTTTATGCGATTATTTGATTTGAATAATAATCATTCTCAATGATTATTTTTTAGACTTACTTGCCCACCATTTGTCTAAAATAAAATACCAAACAGAGTTAGCGATAGGTTCTACTATAGCGTCAGTCAGAGCAATCATAAAAGAAACATCTGCAACTAACATTAAAACTGTAATTGCTATTGCAAAATGACCAATTGTATAAACAATTGTTCTTAATATTGAGCCTCTGTTATTACTGTATATTTCTTTACTCGCTTCAAATATACCTTTTGTAACTTCAACCATTTATTTAAAAGGACTTTCTAAAACACATGCTACTAAATGTATTCTAGACTGTTCTCCTCCGTTAAAAAAATTATGATATTTGGTATTGTTTGTTATCCAAACTTTTCCATCTGCTGGGAGATGTTTCGCCACATTCTCAATTACCATTGAACACCCTTGGTTTGTAATAATTGGTACGTGTAATCTGCACTCAGGATCTTTGTGCCAGCTAAGCGTTGATCTTGGTTCCTTAAGTAAAAGTCTTACTCTTCCAAGCTTGAATTTTTTTCTAAGTGTTTCATAAACTTCTTTAAAATAAGTTTTTTCAAACTCTGGTAAAAGTTGCGTATATTTTGACTCGTCTATATCAACGTCTCTTGAAACCTCTTTTCCACTCTCATCTGCAATAGTCCAATATTTGCCTCTAATTTTATTTCCATTTATCGAGCCAATATCATTCGGTATTTGATTAAGCGGGATAGCACCAAAATGTGTAACACCAGGTGTATTAAATTTTTTTTCTTTTAAAATTAATTCTAAATCTTTTCTTAATCTATTTATATCAAATTTTAGATCAGGAACTTCATAAAAGTCCTCAAAAGATACCTTTGGTGTGTTAAGTGCAGTTTCCATTTTTAATTAAGCCTTAGATCAAATCTGTCAGAGTTCATGACTTTTACCCAAGCTGAAACAAAATCATTAATAAATTTATCAGATGAGTCGTTACATGCATAAACTTCTGCTAATGCTCTCAATTGAGAATTTGAGCCGAATATCAAGTCTACTCTTGTACCATGCCATTTAACTTTATTTGTTTTCCTGTCTTTACCTTCAAATAACTGCTCTGAACTATCTGTTTCTTTCCAAGTAGTATTCATATCTAAAAGATTTACGAAATAGTCATTAGTTAATGTTCCGGGTTTTTTAGTGAAAACACCATTTTTTGAGTTATCAAAGTTTGTATCAAGAACTCTCATTCCACCTAACAAGACAGTCATCTCCGGTGCTGTAAGACCCATCAACTGAGATTTATCAATCAGTTTTTCCTCAGCTGAAACTTTAGTTTTTTCATCCTTATTGTAGTTTCTAAATCCATCAGCTTGTGGTTCCAATAAACCAAAAGAGTGAACATCAGTTTGCTCTTGAGTAGCATCACCTCTTCCTGGAGAAAATGGAACTTCAATTTTCTTACCGGCCTTTTTAGCAGCAATCTCTATTCCAACGTTTCCACCAAGCACTATTAAATCTGCTAATGAAACTGATTTTTTCTTAGTGTTGAATTTGTTTTGGATTTTTTCAAGTGCACTAATTACTTTTGTTGTCTTACCATTGTTATTAACTTCCCAGTGAATTTGTGGTTCTAATCTTATTCTAGCACCATTTGCTCCACCTCTCTTATCAGATCCTCTGTAAGTTGAAGCAGATGCCCAAGCAGTGCTTACCAATTCAGATACAGATAGTTTTGATTTTGATATTTGAGATTTTAAATCTTTTACATCTTTTGCTTTTAATTTGTACTTTGGTTTTTTAACAGGATCTTGCCAAATTAATTCTTCTTTTGGAACTTCACTGCCTAAATAACATGCTCTTGGACCCATATCTCGATGAGTTAACTTAAACCATGCTCTTGCAAACGCATCTGCAAATTCATCTGGATTGTTAAAGAAGTGTTTTGAAATCGGACCATATGAAGGATCCATTCTTAGTGAAAGGTCTGTTGTTTGCATCATTGGTGGATGCATTTTGTTTTTGTCATGTGCGTCAGGAACCATTTTAATTTTTTGACCATTTTGTTTAGGTGTCCATTGATGAGCTCCCGCAGGACTTTTTGTAAGTTCCCATTCATGATTGAACAAACAATCAAAATACCCCATATCCCATTTAATAGGAGACTGTGTCCAAGCACCTTCAATTCCACTACTTATAGTGTCAACCCCTTTTCCTGATTTATAATTACTATTCCATCCAGTTGATTGATCTTGAATTCTTGATGCTTCTGGGTCTGGACCTTTGTGTGACTCTGATGCAGCACCGTGAGATTTTCCAAATGTGTGACCACCAGCAACTAAAGCAACAGTTTCATAGTCATTCATCGCCATTCTTCCAAAAGTTTCTCTAATGTCATGGGCGGCAAGCAGTGGATCAGGATTTGCATCTGGTCCTTGTGGATTTACATATATTAACCCCATGTGTGAGGCTCCAAGTGGTTGTTCTAAATCTCTTTCGCCGCTGTATCTTTCTACACCTAACATTTCTTTTTCGGATCCCCAGTAGATATCATCCTCTGGCTCCCAAATATCAACTCTTCCTGCTCCGAAACCAAAAGTTTTAAAACCCATTGACTCTAAAGCAACGTTTCCAACCAAAATAAATAAGTCAGCCCATGAAATTTGTTTTCCATATTTTTGTTTGATTGGCCATAATAATAATCTTGCTTTATCTAAATTAACATTATCCGGCCAAGCATTAAGAGGTGCAAAACGTTGATTACCTGTTCCAGCACCACCTCTTCCATCGCCTGTTCTGTAAGTTCCCGCAGCATGCCAAGCTAGTCTGATAAAGAATGGTCCATAATGACCATAATCTGCTGGCCACCATTCTTGAGAGTCTGTCATTAATTTTTTAAGATCTTTTTTAAGTGCTTTGTAATTTAATTTTTTGAATTCTTTTGCATAGTTAAACTTCTTATCCATGGGATTAGTCAAATTGGAGTGTTGACTTAATATTTTTAAGTTTAAACTATTTGGCCAAAAGTCTCTGTTCGTTTGACCTCTTCCAGCTGAAAATTTTGCTGATGTACCTGCCCCAGTAAATGGACATTTGCTTAATTCATTTGATTTGAAGTTTCTGTCTTTAAATTCAGTACTCATTTAATCTCCTTTATTAATTTATAATTATTCTAAACAAATTTGTCAACAGTTTAGAACTATTATAATGTAGAAGTTTAATTATTCTGCGTCTTCGACTTTTACTAAGACTTCAACAGACTTAATTTTTTTACCAGGAATTCTTGTATTGATTTTAACTGGCTCTACATCTGCATCATCTATGTCTATTAAGTCTTTTTGATTTTCATCATAAAAGTGATGGTGATGCGACGTATTGGTATCAAAATAACTTTGATCAGAATTTATCGGTATCTCTTTTAAGTAACCTTTCTTTTTGAAAGCATGGACCGTGTTGTAAACTGTTGCTAAAGAAATTTTATCGTTTGTTGCTTTGCTAATTTTTTTTACCAAATCATTTATTGTAAAATGAAAAGTCTTTTCAGTATTAAATAAGATTTCACAAATTTTAATTCTTTGTTTGGTAGGTCTTAAGCCAGAGCTTCTTAATTTATCAATATAATGGCTATTATTAAGCATTGTTATTTATAATAATTCTAAACTAAACCTATATTATATTTAGTTTAAATCAAGTATTAAGGTTATCAAAAAATGAAAAAAAACTCATACACATATGAGGATTTAATTAGTTGCGGAAATGGAGATCTTTTTGGACCAGGTAACGCGAAACTTCCCTTACCACCTATGCTAATGTTTGACAGGATCACTGAAATTAGCGAGAATAAGGGCACGTTTAGTAAAGGATTAATAATTGCTGAACTGGACATTAAAGATAATCTTTGGTTTTTTGATTGTCATTTTAAAAAAGATCCAGTGATGCCAGGATGCTTAGGTTTAGATGCGATGTGGCAATTAGTTGGATTTTATTTAGGTTGGCTTGGAAATCCAGGAAGAGGCAGAGCTTTGGGTGTAAACACTGTAAAGTTTACTGGTGAAGTTCTAAAAAATGTCAAAAAAGCAATTTATGAAATAAATATGAAAAAAATTCTTAAAAAAGAAGGAGCAACCGTTGGTCTAGCTAATGGAATACTATTAGCAGATGGAAAACAAATTTATACAACAGAAAATTTAAAAGTAGGTTTATTTAAATAATGAAAAGAGTTGTAGTAACTGGAATTGGGGTGGTTTCTTGTTTAGGAAACAATCAAGATGAGGTCTATCAGTCTCTATTAAATTCTAAATCAGGAATTTCTTTTTCAGATGAATACAAAGAGTATAATCTTAAAAGTAACATACATGGAAAACCAAAAATTAATCTTGAAGACCATGTTGACAGAAAATTTATAAGGTTTATGGGACCTGGCTCAGCTTACAATTATATATCAATGGCAGAGGCAGTTAAAGACTCTGGTTTAGAAGATAAAGATGTAAGCAATATATCAACAGGAATGATAATGGGTTCAGGAGGGCCATCTATTGAAAATGTAATTTTAGCAGCTGATAAAACTAGAGCAAAAAGTCCGAAAAGAATGGGTCCGTTTGTAGTACCAAGAACTATGTCAAGTACTGCTTCTGCAACGTTAGCAGTTCCATTTAAAATTAAAGGTGTTAATTATACTATCAGTTCAGCGTGCGCAACAAGTGGACACTGTATTGGAAATGCTATGGAACTTATTCAATTAGGTAAACAAAAAATTATTTTTGCTGGGGGAAGTGATGAAGTTCATTTTGCTATGACTGCTATGTTTGATGCAATGACTGCATTATCTTCAAAATACAATGACACACCAGAAAAGGCTTCAAGACCTTACGACAAAACTAGGGATGGATTCGTTATTGCTGGGGGCGGAGGAGTTTTAGTTTTAGAGGAATATGAACATGCAAAAGCTAGGGGAGCAAAAATTTACGCAGAATTGACAGGTTATGGAGCTACATCTGATGGTTATGATATGGTTGCACCATCTGGTGAAGGGGCTGTTAGATGTATGAAAATGGCTTTAAGCACAGCAAAAAACAAAATTGATTATATAAATACTCACGGAACATCAACACCAGTCGGTGATATCACTGAATTAAAGGCAGTTGGTGAAACATTTAAAGATTATAAACCAAAAATAAGCTCGACAAAATCGTTAGCTGGTCACTCATTGGGGGCTACTTCAGTTCATGAGGCAATTTATAGTTTAATAATGATGAAAAATAGTTTTATAGCAGCATCTGCAAATATTACTGACATGGATGACGAAGCTAAAAAGTATCCAATAGTTACTAAAGTTGAAAAAGGTGTTAATTTAAACTCCATAATGTCAAATAGTTTTGGTTTTGGTGGAACTAACGCAACGCTTGTTTTTGAAAAGGTTTAATTTATGGAGTTAATGAAGGGAAAAAAGGGACTAATCATGGGTGTTGCAAATGAGAGATCTATTGCATGGGGTATTTCTCAAAAGTTGGCCGAAGCAGGTGCGGAATTAGCGTTCACTTACCTCGGAGATGCTCTTAAAAAAAGAGTAATACCTTTAGCAGAAAAATTAAATTCAAAAGTTACATTTAGTTGTGATGTTGAGAAAAAAGAAGAAGTAGTAAAATTATTTGAAGATATTAAAAAAAAATGGGGTCAAATTGACTTTGTTGTTCATGCAGTAGCATTTTCAGATAAATCAGAATTGTCAGGTGAGTATCTCAATACAACTAGAGAAAATTTTTTAAGAAGTATGTTAATTTCATGTTTTTCTTTTACAGAAGTTTCAAAAGAAGCTTCTAAAATAATGAAAGGCGGGGGAAGTATGCTAACATTAACTTACGAGTCTACAAAAGCAATTCCAAATTACAATGTTATGGGAGTCTGTAAGTCTGCATTAGAAGCAAGTGTCAAATATCTTGCAAGAGATTTAGGTTCAAAAAAAATAAGGGTTAATGCAATTAGTGCGGGTCCAATTAAAACACTCGCTGCGTCTGCAATTGGTGATGCTAAGTTCTTATACAAGTGGAATGAAGATCATTCTTTTTTAAAAAGAAATGTTGATATTCATGATGTAGGAAATTCAGCCCTTTATTTACTAAGTGATCTTGGTGGGGGTGTGACTGGTGAAATTCATTATGTTGATGCCGGTTACAATAAGGTCGGGATGCCTGATCCAAAAAATATGTCATAAATTATGATAGAAATT
>CACJZL010000009.1 GCA_902597865.1 uncultured Pelagibacteraceae bacterium
TAAAATGACTGCTAATATCAGATATTTTTTTGACTTAAGATCTTCTTCGAAGAAGTAGATTTTTTAACAAAATATATCCCTATTATAATTGCAATAAGTGCCACTAGTACTTTAAATGTGATCAGTTCGTCTAAAAAGATATAACCTAAAATTACTCCAAAGATTGGAATTAAATAAGCTACTTGTGACTGAAAAACTAAACCGTTATCTTTTAAAACTTTAAATCTTAAAACCCAAGCTAAACCTGTGGCTATAACTCCCAAATAAGTTATTGAAATTACTGATGTCAATGATGGATTATAGTTCCATGGTTTTTCAAAATAAAAACAAATTGGTAATAAAATTATTGTTGCCCAAATCAAGATAGAGGCAGTAACATTTTCATTTTTTTTATTACTAATTTTAAGTGTTAAGATACCACCTATTACATACCCTAAAGAACCAATTAAAATACATAATGCTGAAAATAGATTGTTTTCATTGATCAAGAAGTTGTCAGAAAATAGATATATAATACCCGCAAAACCAATAGACACTCCAATTACTTTAAGTAAATTAATTTTTTCATTTTTAATAAAGAAGTGTGCAAGTAGAGTTGAAGTTAAAGGAGAGGTGGACATTAATATTGCAGCTAGATTACTTTGAACGTTTTTAACCCCATAAGCGATTAAGAAAAACGGAAAAACTAAGTTTACAAAACCTATTGCTGCAAACCATGGCCAGTCTTTTGAAAAGACCTCTATTTTGATGTTCTTATATAAGCATAAAATTATTAAAGGCAGAGATCCCAACAAAACTCTAATAAATGCAATAGTTATCGGACCAAACGAGTCTGTTGCTAATTTAATGTTAAAAAAAGCAGACGCCCAAATAACTGCTAAAAAAACTAATAATGAATAATCTGTTAAAGTAGGCTGTCTCATTCAGTAATATCTTCTATCCTTCCTTTTGTTAGATCTTTTAATCTTAAGATATCTATTTTGAATATACTATTAGGATGTCCTGCTGCAGCATAAACAATTTGAAATCTTTCAAGTGTTTTATCAATAATTGTATCTAGGTTATTTATATGACCTACTGGTGAAACACCACCAATAGTAAAACCAGTTTGAGCTTTAACCTCATCTGCACTTGCCATTGAAACATCTTTTTTGGAAACAACCTTTTTAAGTTTATTTAAAGAACATCTTTTGTCACCGGATACCAAACAAATTAAAAATCCTGTTTCTGATTTAAAAACTAAACTTTTAACTATAGCGCCCTCCTCGCAATTTAAGGCATTGGCAGCATCTTTTGCGGTTCTAGCATTATCTTTAAGAACATGGATTTGTAAATTTTTATCGAATTTGTTTAATACTTTAATAACCCTTTGAACTGGTTCTTTATTTATAATTTCGTTCATATTCAACTTTTGATTGATTGCAAAAATCTAATATTTCATGTTTAATCCTATGCTTAAATTGCATAGGAGATATTAATTAAAAACGAGATCAAAATATATTTTTTTTTGGTAGTAATCCAGGAAATTAGAGGAGAATTATGAGTTCAAGCAATGTATTAAAAGTTATTAAAGACAAAGAAATCGAATACGTTGATTTAAGATTTACAGACCCTAGAGGTAAACTTCAACACGTAACAATGGATGCCAAGATCGTCGATGGCGATATGTTGAATGAGGGTATATTCTTTGATGGTTCATCAATTGCCGGTTGGAAAGCAATCAACGAGTCAGATATGATATTGAAACCAGATTTAAGCAGAACTGTAGTTGATCCTTTTACTTCACATAATACACTTAATATATTTTGTGATATCTTAGATGCTATTAAAAAAGATCCTTATGAACGAGATCCAAGAGGAACAGCTAAAAAGGCAGAAGCTTATTTAAAACAATCCGGTATCGGAGATAAAGCCTTCTTTGGACCTGAGGCAGAATTTTTTGTATTCGATGACGTAAAATACAAAAATGATATGAACGAAACAGGTTTTAAAATTGACAGTACAGAAGGTCCTTATAATACTGGTAAAGATTATCCAAATGGGAACATGGGACATAGACCGGGAATTAAAGGTGGATACTTTCCTGTTCCCCCAGTTGATAGTGCTCAAGATATGAGAGGCGAGTATTTGAAAGCTATGAGAGATATGGGAATAAAAGTTGAAAAACATCACCATGAGGTAGCACCTAGCCAACATGAATTAGGAATGTACTTTGGTACATTGGTAGATCAAGCGGATAATTTACAACTTTATAAATATGCAGTTCATATGGTTTCTCATTCTTTTGGTAAAACAGCTACATTTATGCCAAAACCTGTAAAAGGCGATAACGGTTCAGGTATGCACGTTCACCAATCAATTTGGAAAGGTGACAAAGCATTGTTCTCTGGAGATAAATATGCTGGACTTTCAGATTTAGCTCTAAATTATATCGGTGGAATTTTAAAACATGCAAAAGCTATAAATGCATTTTCTAACGCAACTACAAACAGCTACAAAAGATTAATTCCGGGTTTCGAAGCACCTGTTTTATTAGCTTACTCGGCAAGAAATAGATCTGCATCATGTAGAATACCAATCACATTAAGTAAAAAAGCAGCAAGATGTGAAGTCAGATTTGGTGATGCTGCTGGAAATCCTTATTTAACTTTTGCTGCAATGTTAATGGCTGGACTTGATGGAATTAAAAATAAGATTGATCCAGGTAAATCTTTCGATAAAGATCTTTATGCGTTATCAGAGTCTGAGGTTAAAAAAATACCAACAGTTTGCGGCTCTTTAAGAGAAGCAATGGAAAGTTTAGATAAGGATAGAGATTTTTTAAAACAAGGAAACGTATTTACTGATGATCAAATTGATGCTTACATCGCATTAAAATTTGAGGAGATACACAATTTCGAACACACACCACACCCTATAGAGTTCGATATGTATTACAGTTGCTAATTACTGATCAGTAGATGCAATTTTATCTTTGTTGGGACCCTTCTTTACGACATAATCTTGTGTCCCATTTGCACCTGCTTCAACAGATTTAATCAGAGTTCTAAAAAAAGACTTTCTCTTTTCTTTTTTGTCCTCTGAATTAAGCAAGTTTTTAAATTCAAAAAGATTCATTAATAGGAAAATATCAAAGATATGCATTTTATGCAATGCAGATATGCTCAAAATGGGACTTATACTTTAAAGGACTCTCCACATCCACAACGCTCAGTTTCATTGGGATTATTGAACACAAAAGAAGAAGAAAACTCCTCTTCTTTAAAGTCCATTGTTGTACCTAACAAATACATAACAGCACCAGGATCTATAAATACCTTAACACCTTTTTCCTCAATCAATTCATCATTTGGGTTTTGAGATTTTGCGTACTCCATTACATATGACATCCCAGCACATCCTCCGCTCTTTACTCCAATTCTTACTCCTAAAGAAGTTTTGTCATTTGATAAAATTGACTTTATTCTATCTGCTGCTTTATCACTAAGTTTAATTATCTGACTCATAGGTTTAACTCCAATTTTGCTGCCTCTGACATCATTGATTTATCCCATGGCGGTTCCCAAACTAATTCTAATTTTGCATCCTTAACTCCCTTAATACCTTTAACGCCGTCTTCAACTTCTTTTGGTAAACTTTCAGCAACTGGACAATTTGGAGTAGTAAGTGTCATCTTAATTTCCACAACATTTTCTTTATCAACTTTAACATCGTATATTAAACCCAAATCATAGATATTGACCGGTATTTCAGGATCATAGATTTTCTTTATTTCTGCTATAACTTGATCTTTTAATTCCATTTAATCTTCCTTTTCAGTATTTACTTCACCTGGTTTATTGGTCATCGCTGAAATTAATGTATGCCATGGTAATGTAGCACACTTAACTCTCATTGGATATTTTTTTACACCTGATAAAGACATAAGTTTAGTTTTATCATCCTCACTAATCAAATTTGACTTTAGATCAGGATTATCTTTTATCATTTTTAAAAAGTCTTCAATTAATTCCTTAACATCTTTTTCATCTTTATCTTTCATCAATTCAGTCATTATTGAAGCTGAAGCCATTGATATTGCACATCCATGACCTTCAAATTTAATGTCAGAGATTTTTTTATTTTCATCAACTTTAAGGTAAACATGAACTTTATCTCCACACAAAGGATTATGTCCTTTAGCGTCTTTATTAAAATTTTCAAACTTTCCTAAGTTCCTGGGATTTTTTCCATGATCTAGAATTATCTCTTGATATAAATCTTTTAAGTCCATTATGAATTAAATATTTTTATACATTTGTTAATTGAGCTGTTTAATTGATCGAGATCATCTTTAGTATTATAAACACCTAAAGATGCTCTAGCTGTAGCTGCTAATCCTAATTTTTCATGGAGGATTTGACAACAATGGTGTCCAGCTCTTATTGCAACACCATCTTCATCAAGTATAGTTGCTATATCATGTGGATGAACTCCATCTAAAGTAAATGATAAAACTGACCCTTTGTTTTTTGGGCTCCCAATTAGTTTTACAGAATTATTTTTTCTTAAAATTTCTTCGCCGTATTTTGTCAATTCTCTCTCATGTTCTTCAATTTTTTCTATACCAAGTTTGTTTATGAAATTAATTGACTCACCGAAAGCGATCACTTGCGCAGTTGCCATTGTACCTGCTTCATATTTATTAGGAAGATCTCCAAAAGTAATTCCTTCTTTTTTTACTTCACCAATCATTCCGCCACCGCCTTGGTATGGAGGTAGCTCTTCTAGCCATTTCTTTTTAGCATACAAAACACCAAGACCAGTAGGTCCATACATTTTATGGCAGGATATTGCGTAAAAATCACAATTAAGATCTTGCATATCTAATTTTAAATGTGGAGCTCCCTGACAACCATCAACAAGAACCGGAATATTCTTTGAATGTGCTAATTGAATAATTTCTTTGATAGGAAGAATTGCGCCTGTAACATTTGATAGATGAGTAATAGCCAAAATTTTTGTTTTAGGAGTAATTTTCTTTTCAATACTTTCAATACTAATATCACCGTTCTCATCTACATCTGCAAAATTAATCTTAACACCTTTTGATTTTCTTAAATAATGCCAAGGAACATAGTTTGAATGGTGTTCTAATTCTGTAATTAAAATTTCATCACCTTCTTTTAAATATTTCTGACCGAAAGTATTTGCTACTAAATTTATTGCCTCGGTTGCACCTTTTGTGAAAACTATCTCGTTTGGATCTTTTGCATTAATGTATTTCTGCACTAAAACCCTTGTATTTTCATATAAATTTGTTGCTGCCACAGCTAAGTAATGAACGCTACGACCCACATTTGAAAATTCTTTTGTATAAAAATCATAAATTCTATCTACAACTACCTTAGGTTTTTGAGATGAATTAGCGCTATCTAAATAAACTAGGTCATTATTATGGACCTTATTATCAAATATTGGAAATTCTTTTTTAATATCTTTAATATTCATTTTTCAATCCATATAAATTTTTAATAAGTTTTTTAATTGGTTCATCAGTTATTTGATTGATTACCTCCACAAGAAAACCATTGATTAATAATTCTCTTGCTTCTTTGTAACTTAGACCTCTAGACATTAAATAGAATATTGAATTTTCATCTAAACTTCCAGAAGCAGATCCATGTGAACATTTTACATCATCTGCGTAAATTTCTAACTCAGGCTTTGCATTAAATTCTGTTGTTTCATCGACCAATATTGCTTTACTTAATTGATAGCCATCAGTTTTTTGTGCTTTCGAGTCTACATATATTTTCCCTTGATAAACTGATCTTGATTTATTTTCTAAAACACTTTTCACTAATTGGTAGCTTTTTGTATTTTCAACTAAATGATTTATTTTTGCTTTAATCTCATGGTGTTTATCTTTATCTAATGAAAAAATACCATTTACGAAAGCTGAAGAATATTCTCCTTTTAAATCACACGTAATTTCATTTTTTGAGAAAGTTGATCCCTTAGATAAGTAAAATGTCTCTGAAACACTATTAGAAGATTGTTTGATGTTATTAAACATATATCTAATATTATTATTTTCAAACTGATCAATTTTGTAGTTTTTTAAAACTGAATTTTTTTCTAATGAAAAATTATAAAAAATATTTATAAAATTTTTATTACCTTTATCTTTTACGAGGTCAATTAACTTTAAAGAACTATTTTCCTCTAACTCAAAGTTAATTTTCAAATTTATGTTTTGTGATGCAACTTTATTACTGGACACATGATAGATTATAAGTGGATTTTTAATTTGGTAATTTTTCTTAACTAATAATTTATAACTTTTGTTTGCTAGAGCATTATTTAAATTTATTAAAGAATTTTCCACTGATTGATCTTCTGTATCATTTTTATTATCTAAAAATTCTATTTTACTTTTTTCTTCAGAACTAAAATCAGTCTGTGCTAGTTGGCCATTTACAAAAATCAATTTGTTGTGTTTTATTTCACTAAGTAAGACATCTTCATCTATGTTAGTTTCCTTTGATTGACCAGTGTAAAATTTTAATTCTCCGATTTCTTTTTTGATTATTTGATTTATATCCGAAAATTTCCAATCCTCATCTTTCCTATTTGGAAAACCTTGTTTTGAAAATTCTTTTGCGTTTAGATTTTTGAAAGCAATTTCCTTTTCAGAAAGATTGCTTTCTTTTAATGTTTTTTCAAAGTCTGTTTTAAAATTTTGCATTAGTTTATGTTTTCATAACCTTTCTTTTCTAACTCAAGCGCTAACTCTGGTCCTCCTGATTTAATTACTTTTCCATTCATTAAAACATGAACAAAATCAGGTTTTATATAATTAAGTAATCTTTGGTAGTGAGTAATGATTAAAAAAGAATTATCTTTTTTCCTTAATGAATTAACTCCATCTGCAACAATTTTTAATGCATCAATATCTAGTCCTGAATCTGTTTCATCTAAAATTGATAATTTTGGTTCTAAGATAGACATTTGTAAAATTTCATTTTTCTTCTTTTCTCCTCCTGAAAAACCAACATTTAATTGTCTGCTCAGTTTATCTTCATCAAATTTAAGATTTTTGGCTTTTTCTTTTACTAATTTGAGAAACTCTAATGCGTCTAATTCTTTTTCACCACGCGCTTTTTTAATAGCGTTTAAAGAAGTTTTTAAAAAGATGTTTGTGTTTACTCCCGGAATTTCAAGAGGATATTGAAAAGCTAAAAATATTCCTTTATGAGCTCTTTCCTCTGTCTCAAGATCAAATAAATTTTTATTTTCAAATAAAACATCCCCTGTTATGTCATACCCTTTTTTTCCAGATAAAATATTAGATAGAGTGCTTTTTCCTGATCCATTCGGACCCATAATTGCATGAACTTCCCCAGGTTTTATCTCAAGTGAGAAGCCATTTAAAATTGATTTATCCTCAATTTTTGCATTAAGGTTATTGATCTTTAACATTAACCAACGCTCCCCTCTAAACTAATACCAACAAGTTTTTGCGCTTCTACTGCAAATTCCATTGGTAATTGCTGAAGTACTTCTTTACAAAAACCATTTACAATCAAACTTACTGCCTCCTCAGAATTTAGTCCTCTTTGTTGGCAATAATGTAATTGTTCATCACTTATTTTTGATGTTGTTGCTTCATGTGCAATATTAGAATTAGAGTTTTTATTTTTTATGTAAGGAATTGTATGTGCACCACATTTATTTCCCATAAGCAATGAATCACACTGAGTATAATTGCTAGAATTCTCTGATTTTGGCGAAATATCAACTAACCCCCTGTAAGTCATATCAGAAAAACCTGCACTAATACCTTTTGATATAATCTTACTCTTTGTATTTTTTCCTAAATGAATCATCTTAGTTCCTGTGTCAGCTTTTTGATGATTGTTTGTAATTGCTATTGAATAAAATTCTCCAACTGAGTTATCGCCTTGCAATATACAGCTTGGATACTTCCAAGTTATAGCTGATCCAGTTTCAACTTGTGTCCAAGAAATTTTAGAATTTTTACCTTTGCATAAACCTCTTTTGGTTACAAAATTATAAATTCCACCTTTTCCATCTTTATCTCCTGGATACCAGTTTTGAACAGTTGAATATTTTATTTCTGCATCATCTAATGCAATCAATTCAACATTTGCGGCATGTAACTGATTTTCATCTCTCATCGGCGCAGTACATCCTTCTAAATAACTTACATAACTTCCTTTATCCGCAATTATAAGAGTTCTCTCGAACTGACCTGTGTCAGAAGCATTAATTCTAAAATATGTTGAAAGCTCCATCGGGCATCTCACACCTGGTGGGATATAAACAAATGACCCATCAGTGAAAACTGCCGAGTTTAATGTTGCAAAGTAATGATCTGTAATGGGTATTACAGAACCTAAATATTTTTTTACTAAATCAGGATGTTTCTGAATTGCTTCAGAGATAGAACAAAAAATAATTCCTTTTTCAGTCAGTGTATCTTTAAAAGTTGTAGCCACTGAAACTGAGTCAAATACTGCATCAACTGCTATACCATTTAATCTTTTTTGTTCATTTAAGGGAATACCAAGCTTATTATAAGTCTCAATAAGTTTTGGATCCAACTCATCTAAACTTTTTGGTTTTTCTTTGAAACTTTTCGGCGCAGAGTAGTAATACAAGTCTTGATAATCAATCTTTGGATACTTTGGTTTTTGCCAATTTGGCTCTTTTAAAACTTTTACTCTTTTGTAAGCTTTTAATCTCCAATCTAACAGCCACTTAGGTTCTTTTTTAATATTTGATATAAATTTAATTACATCTTCATTTAAGCCTTTTGGAGCTTTAAAGTTTTCAATATCAGTCGAAAATCCGTATTTATAATCTTTTAATTTTTCGAGTTCTTTTTCTCTCATTAATTTCTGCTTTCTTTTCTCTTTACTAAATCACCCAATTTTTTATTTTCAAAAAATGAGTTAATATGTAAGTCAAGTTCATCCCATAAGTTGTGAGTTAGGCATTTTGAAGATTTTCCATTGCAACCTTTTTTTGATTCTTTCTTGCACCCAACTGTTTTGACTTTTTCATCTAAAGCATAAAAAATATCTGAAATTTTCAGATCATTTATATTTTTAGATATAATGTATCCACCATTTGTGCCTCTTACACTTTTAACAATATTATTTTTTTTTAATCTTAAAAAAATTTGTTCTAAATAAAGTAAAGATATACTTTGTCTAAGAGATATATCTCTTAAACTAACTGGGTTTTTCCCGTCAAACCTTGCCATGTCAGCAAGTGCCATTACAGCATATCGTGATTTAGTATTCAGCTTCATAATCCGCAATTTATGGGACTTATATATATACCCGACTAAAATAGTCAAGATTACACTAAAGAAAAAGACTCGCAAATTGACACTGCAATATGATAAATAAAGTTTTTTAGTGAGAATAATAATCATTAACAAACATGGAAAATAAAATTTTAGAAATCTTCATACCTGGACCTGCAGGAAGATTAGAAGCGAAATATTTTAAAAGTCAAAAAATTACATCTCCAATAGCTTTAGTTCTTCAACCTCATCCGCAATACGGTGGAACTATGAATAATAAAGTTGTTGTGGATACTTTTCATGCTTTTATGGATAACGGTTTTTCAGTTTGTAGAGTAAATTTTAGAGGTGTAGGCAAAAGCGATGGAGAGTTTGATAATGGTCAAGGTGAATTAGCAGATGCTGCAGCAGCTCTTGATTGGTTGGAAAGAGAAAATTTTGATAATTCTCAATGTTGGGTTGCTGGTTTTTCTTTTGGATCTTTAATTTCTATGCAATTACTAATGAGAAGACCTGAAATCAATAGATTTATATCTATATCTCCACAACCTAACGTTTATGATTTCTCCTTTTTATCTCCGTGCCCCACTTCTGGGCTAATGGTTTATGGGAAAAAAGATGAGCTGGTGCCTAAAGAGTATATTAATGAACTTGATAAAAGGCTTGCATCGCAAAAGGGAATTAAAGTTGAATTCGAGTCTGTACCTGATGCAAATCATTTTTTTACAAAATCTGAAGAGAATTTAAAAAAAGTTTTAGATAAATATATAAAAAAAGAATCTGCTTTATATTAAAAATTGTTCACAACTTCACCGCCTGTAGTAGGACTTTTACATCCTGTAGTATCAGGAAATGATATTGGCAACTCTAAGAAACTTCTTATCGCCAAAAATGCGAAGGCTTGAGACTCTACATAGTCTCCATCCACTCCAAAATCATCTATTGGTTCAATTGACAAGTTTTTCGATATTCTAGACTTTATATTTTGAATTAAAGATTTATTCTTTCTTCCACCTCCTGATACCAAAACTTTGCATGATTTTTTTATTTTTTCACTTAACATTGAAAATAGACCTCCTCCGATTATTGTCCCGGATAAGTCTGTTAAAGTTGCAGCACCATCTTCAAAGCTTACACCTCTTAAAAAGTTTATATCAAAATCTTTAGTGTCAAAAGAAAGTCTATTCTTATCAGGTCGATTATCAAAATTATCCAGAGCTTGGTTTAACATTAAATCATTTGTTTTACCCATTGCTGCATAAGCGCCATCTTTGTCAAAATTTCCTTTTTTGTTTTTTCTGACCCATGCATCAATTAAACAATTGCCTGGCCCTAAATCTCTGCTTTTAAGATTATTTTGCTCATAATCCTCGATTATTGTAACATTAGAAATTCCACCAATGTTTAATATACATACAGGTAAATCAATTTTATTTTGTTTTACTAATACCTTATGAAAAATAGGAGCTAGTGGTGCTCCTTCACCGCCATTTTGAATATCCTTTTGTCTAAAATTATAAACGACAGTTTTTTGTGTTAGCTGCGATAAAAGTTTACCATCTCCTATTTGTTTAGAGATTTTCTTAGATGGATCGTGAAATATTGTTTGGCCATGAAAACCTACAAAATCAATTTTTATCTTTGTATTATTCATTATGTCCATTACTACTTTTGAGTGAAAAATAGTTAATTTTTTCTCCAAATCTTTAATCTCAGTGGAATATGTCTCAAGATCTTTTACAGTATTAATTTTATCTTTGAGAGAGTGTATTTTTTGACTAAAGTTATTTTCATATTCAAAATACTTGTTAATTTCTACTTTATAATTTGAACCCCCGTCAGAATTTATTAAAGATGCATCAACACCATCTCCAGATGTACCACTCATTAACCCCAGGCTATAGTAATTTTTAGACATAATATTTATTTTTTAATTAAGTTAGTATAGGTATATTGAAACTGACTTATTTTATAAAAAAATGAAAAATTCATTCCTTAAAGAGTTTAATGAAAGAGAATATTTTAATCAATGTACTAATTTAGAGTCTCTAAACGGGTTAATGGATAAGAAAAAAATAAGGGCTTATATTGGTTTCGATTGTACTGCTCAAAGCTTACACGTTGGAAGTTTACTTCAAATTATGTGTTTAAGATTGTTGCAAAAACATGGACACCAACCAATTATATTGCTCGGAGGAGGTACTACAAGAATAGGTGATCCCTCGGGTAAAGAAGAAACAAGAAAAATTCTTACAGAAAAAGAGATCGAAAAGAACATAAAAAATATCAAGAAAGTTTTTTCAATATTTCTGAACAACAAAAATTCTAAAACCCGTCCTATTTATGTAAATAATTATAAGTGGCTGGGTAAACTTAATTATATAAAGTTTTTAAGAGATATCGGAAAACATTTTACTATTAATAAAATGCTAAGTTTTGATAGCGTTAAACTTAGATTGGAGAGAGAGCAATCTTTAAGCTATATGGAATTTAACTATATGATACTGCAAGCATATGATTTTTTAGAACTTAACAAAACAAAAAATTGTTTAATGCAAATTGGTGGTTCTGATCAATGGGGTAATATCGTTAATGGTGTTGAATTAGTAAAAAGATATTCAAGCAAGCAAGTTTACGGTTTAACAACGCCACTAATAACTTTAGCATCTGGTGCTAAAATGGGCAAAACGGAAAAGGGAGCTGTTTGGTTAGACAAAAAACTCTTATCATCCTATGACTACTGGCAATTTTGGAGGAACACAGATGATAGAGATGTTGTTAAATTTTTAAAGATGTTTACTGATAAGGATGTCTCTGAAATCGAAAACATAAAAGATAAAAATATAAATGATTTAAAAACTCTTCTAGCTAATGAAGCAACCACTCTTTTACATGGTAAAGCAGCCGCAATAAAAGCTTCAGATACTGCAAAAAAAACATTCGCAGGTGGCTCAGGGGATGAACTGCCAGTTATACAAATCAAAAAAGATCAAGTTAATAACGGAATAAATATTGTTGATCTGTCTATTAAAACTAATTTGTTTAGTTCAAAAAGCGAAATAAGAAGAACAATAAAAAATTCTGGTTTAAAAGTAAATAACTCTACAGTTACTGATGAAAATTTAGCAATTAATGTATCCGACTTTAAAGATGATGTTTTAAAACTTTCTCATGGTAAGAAAAATCACGTATTAATAAAATTTACTGGCTAGTCTTTTTTATTTTTTCTAATGTTCTTGTAATAAATCTAGGAGTTAAAGTTTTAATTGGATTTACACTCGTTTTTAAATCATCTGGATAGCCCTTTATCTTAAAACTTACTCCAAAGACACCTTCTCCAGCTTTTTTACCCACAAGTAAATCTCCAATTACCGGAATTGAACCAATAACTTTATTTACAGTAGTTGCAGGTACCAGTGTACCTCTGAGACTTACCAAATCATCTTTTTGAATATACCCATCCATCAATATAGATATCGAAGGCCCTAAAGAATAGATTTCCTCAATCGTCATAAGCCCATCTTTGTTATTAAAAATCATTTCAAATTCATTAAACCTTATTCCCTCTCCAGTCAAAAGATCTGCAATTCCCTGTAAAGAAGCAAGAGTAAGTAATTTTGTTAGTGCTGGTACTTCTTTTAATTTAAAATCAAAAATTTTCAAATTAGAATTTGAAACTTTATTTTTTTCAATAGAGTCAAACTTTAAATAACCACCCTCAAAACCTTTTATAAAATCATATTTTTTTACCAAGGGTTTTGCATTACCAGCGAATAAGTCTGTTATCTTTTCATTGTTGGAATTCGTTTTTATTGAAAGTTTTAAATCTTCTTTAGTTGAAAATTGTGAGGATAGAACTAAATCTTTAATTTGATTATTATTTAAGATCATATCTGCTTTTAAATTAGTTAAATAATCTTCATTTGTAATGTAAATGGTATTAAAATTTATTATTATTTTAGAATTTAATTTTTCAAAGACATCAAAAAAGTTTCTGTCACTCTTTGAAAATAATATTCTATCAAGGATTTTTGTTCCATCAAATATTTTGCTATTAATTGAATAATTACTTTTTTTTCTTTTAATATTCAATTGACTAATTTGATCATTGTTGTTTACGAGGTCAATATCAATTTGATCAATTCTTTTTAATTTTTTTTTTGAATTTAAATTGATATTTTTAATTTTGATTAAATTTTTAGATTCAACGAAGTTTATTTTATTTAAAAAGACTGAATTATTCTCATTTATAAAACCTTCTACAATAAGATTACTTTTAACATCTTTTTTTTTTGTATAATTCAAAAGTTCAAGATTTAGTGCGTTACTTTTGACCTCAAAATCTGTTTTAAAAAAAATTTTATCTTTTTTCTTCTCAACTGAATAACTTAGGCGATCTATATCTTCATTAATATTTAATTTACTATCTCCTGATATTTTATAATTTCCATTTTGATAATCTAAATTTACAATATTATTATCAAATTTTACTCCATCTTTGTAACCTGGAAAAAATTCCTTTAAGCTAGAGTTCGGGTATTCTAAGCTTTCTATATTAAATTTTGAATTTGCTTTAATATTTGAAAATTTAAACTTTTTACTTAACTCAAAAGAAAACTTATTATTTGAAGAAAATATAATTTTATCATTTTTAATACTCCCTAAATTAATTTGGAATATTTTTGATATCGACTTAAGATTAAGATCATTTTTTGATGTAGAAATATTACCATTAAACAAAAATGCGCTGTCTTTTTCTTTTATTCTAATTTCGTCTGATTTAAATTTTATATTCTGATAAAAGGATGAGGCATTGTAAATGACGTAATCATTATTTTTTAAGATAAAACCAAATTTTATATTCTCAATAATATCTTTATTTAGTAACCTTAATTTAACATTTTCAAGATCGCCATCTATTATATAATCTTTTGAGATGCTGCCGTCCTCAGAAAAATTTATCTTGGCTTCTACGGATATATCTCCAGATTTCACCATCTTTTTTAAAATGAACAATTGTGGAGTATTTTGAAAGCCTCTGCCAAACTCAATCAAATCTTTAACCTTATTTTTTTTTGTAATAAATTTTAGATTTTCTATTTTTGCATCTTGAGTAAAAAGAGATAGCAAAGGTAAAACAGTGCTTATACTTTGTAACTCTATTTTGTTTTTTTTATACAGTATAATTGGATTTTTTGTTTTGGCCTCTAATCTAAAGCTTCCTATATCTAGAAAAATCTTAATCTTATCTAACTTAATATCGAAATCACTATCTCTCTGTGAAATTTTCTCATTAATAATTCCATTAAGTTTATCAGTATTTATTCCGTAAACACTTAGATAAATACAAAACGCAATTATTAAGAAAATTATAATTAAAAATATTTGAGAAATTTTTTTAAGCATCTAGTTTGAATAGAGAGTTTTCTAAAAAGTTATCTATATCTCCATCTAATATCTTTTGTGGATCACTTGACTCATGATTAGTCCTATTGTCTTTGACTAATTGATATGGGTGCAAAATATATGATCTTATTTGATGACCCCACCCTATGTCTTTTTTAGCCCCCTGATTGTTTTCGTTTTCTTTTTCTCTCTTTTCCAGTTCAAAATTATATAATCTCGCTTTAAGCATTTGCATACAAGTTTCTTTATTTTTATGTTGAGATCTTTCGTTTTGACACTGTACGACTATTTTAGTTGGAAGATGTGTAATCCTAACAGCGCTGTCAGTTGTATTTACGTGTTGTCCACCAGCCCCACTGGATCTGTATGTATCAATTCTTAGGTCTTTTTCTAAAATTTCAACATCAATATTCTCATCAACTACAGGATAAACCCAAACACTTGCAAAACTAGTATGTCTTCTGGCACCAGAATCAAAAGGAGATATTCTTACCAACCTGTGTATTCCGGACTCTGTTTTAAGCCATCCAAAAACATAATCACCAGATATTTTTATAGTTGTTGATTTGAGACCTGCTTCGTCACCTTTATGTTCACTAATAATATGGTTTTTAAATTCTTTTGATTGAGCCCATTTCATATACATTCTTCTAAGCATCTCTGCCCAGTCTTGACTTTCTGTTCCGCCAGCACCAGCATGGATTTCTAAAAAACAATCATTGCTATCAGTTTCTTTTGAAAGAAAACATTTAATCTCATTTTTCTTAACAGTGTTTTTAAGTTTTTTAATGTTTTCTAATGTTTCTTGAATTAAGTTTTTATTATTTTCCTCCAAGGCTAGATTATAAAACTCCTCCAAATCATTTAAATATTTTGTGGTTTCTTTATAAGAATTTATTAAAGTTTCATGGAATTTTTTTTCTTTAAGAACTTTTTGAGCCTCAGATTTATCTTTCCAGAAATTTTCGGATAAAATTAGTTTATTATACTTATCTAATTTTTTTTCAAAGTCGTGTTTTTCAAAGATACTCCTTTATTCTTTGATTAACTTTGTTGACTTCAGTTACATTTTGAAAGAATTCTTCACTCATTAATAGAATCTTAATATATTATCATTGTTAAATCTATTATTAATTTTTTTTGAAATATTTGTTTTTTCGAGAACTTTATCGCTTTTAAAAGACTCTATTAACGTTTTCTTCGAGGCAAAGCTTACTTTTTTTCCAGTTTTAGAATCAACAACCATCATAGTAATATTTTCAGGTACTTTAAATGGTCTCGTGTTTTCTTTTTTTAAAGCTGATTTAATAAAACTTTTAAAAATTGGCATCGCTGTTTTGGCTCCAGTTTCAAATTTTCCAAGGGATTTTGGTTCATCATAACCAACATAAACACCTATTACTAAATCTGACGTAAAACCTATAAACCAAGTATCTGTATTTTTGTTTGTTGTTCCAGTTTTTCCAGCAAGATCCATTTTTAAATCTCTTAATTTTTTTGCAGTACCGGTTTTAGTTGCTCCCTCTAAAATTGAAGTAATTTGATAGGCGGTCTGAGGTGAGAAAATTTGTTTGGAGTCGTCTTTAATTTCAGGCACTTCATTGCTCTGTATAGATATATCTTTACAATTTTTACATTTTCTTGCCTCAGTTTTATATATTGTGTTTCCTTCACTATCTTGGATTCTATCTATAAGCTTTGGTTCTATCAATTTTCCACCATTTACAAATGAACAATATGCACTTGTTAATTTTAGCAAAGTAGTCTCGGCAGATCCCAAAGAAATTGAAAGTAGTTCATCTGGATTTTCGTATATACCAAGTTCTTTAGAAATTTTAGTTATTTTTTTTAAACCTAAGTCCTGAGAAATTCTTACAGTCATAAGATTTCTTGATTTCTCAAGACCCATCCTCAATGTTGATGGTCCATAAAATTTTTTACCATAATTTTCAGGTTTCCACATTTTTAAATCTGTACCTTGAGCTAAAACTAAGGGTGCATCCAAAACTAATGTTGAGGGAGAATAGCCATTTTCTAAGGCAGCAGCATAAACAAAAGGTTTGAATGCAGATCCCGGCTGTCTTTTCGCTTGTGTTGCTCTATTAAACTCACTTTTAATAAAACTAAAGCCACCACTTAGAGCTAAAACTCTTCCGTTGTAAGGGTCCATTACAACGATTGCTCCATTTGCAGTGGGAAGTTGTTTTAAAATGTACTCGTTAGACCCATCTTTTTTTTTTGCATAAATCATATCCCCTTCTTTGAAAGAGGTATTTTTTTTTCTTGTCCATTTAATATTTTCATTAGTAATATAACCCGTGTCACCATCTGAAGTAACTATTTCAAAGTTTGAAATACCAATTTTCGTAACTCTAGCAATTTTCCAATTTAGAGTTTTTTCAAGTTTTTTTAATTTTATCTCTTTGGGCCAATCTTTTATACTAAGATTAATATTTTGAATTGGTCCCCTCCATCCTTTTCTTCTATCATATTTTTCTATCCCCTCACGTAATGAAATTGTTGCTAATTTTTGAAGTTCTAGATTAAGAGGTGTTTTAATATTTAATCCCTCTTTATAAACTTTGTCATAGCCTAATTGTTTAATAGTATTTTTTCGAATTTCCTCAACATAATATCTAGAGTCTTCTAAAAATACTTTTTCTCTTTTCTTTAGTATAATCTTAGTATTTTTTAAATCTTCATATTTTTTTTTGTTAATAAATCCATTATCTAGTAAATTTTTTAAAACTAAGTCTCTTCTAAATTTTGCTAGTTTTTTGTTTTTGTAAGGATTGTATCTACTTGGTGCTTTAGGTAAGGCAGCTAATAAGGCTGCCTCAAAATATTCAAGCTCGTCAACAGATTTATCAAAATATTCTAAACTTGCAGATGCGATACCATAAGTTCCTTGACCTAAATAAATTTGATTAAGATAAAGTTCAAGAATTCTTTCTTTGCTTAAACTTCTCTCTATTCTAAATGCCAATATAGCTTCTTTAATTTTTCTATTTAAACTGACTTCATTAGACAATAGAAAATTCTTCGCTACTTGTTGTGTAATTGTAGAGGCGCCCTCTAACCTTCTTGAGTTTACTATATTTGAAAAGTTCTTAATCACTGCTCTAAGAACTCCCTTTGCATCAACACCAGGATGATCAAAAAAATTTTTATCTTCTGCAGAGAGAAAAGCATTTATGACTTTTTGTGGAATTGAGTTGTAAGGAATAAAAATTCTTTTCTCAGATGAAAAATCTTGAATTAAATCACCATCTCCAGAATAAACTTTACTAGATACAGGCGCTTTATAATTTTTTAAAAATTTATAATCAGGTAAATCGTTAGAAAAACCCCACAATATTGAAATGGTTACAATCAATAATAGTAAAATCGATGATAGAAAAATTATTAATGTTTTCTTAAAATATTTGCTCATTTTAGTTTCATTTAATACATGAATTTGTTAAAGTTAAGGCATCAGAATTTAAAAAAAATGACAAATTTAACAATAAAATTATGGAAAAGAATTTATACATTGATGCTTCGCATCCAGATGAAACACGCGTTGTACTTAAAGAGAACGGAAATATTGAAGACTACGAATATGAGGGTATAAAAAATACTCTCATAAAAAATAATATTTATTTAGGAAAAGTAAGTAGAATCGAACCATCACTCCAAGCTGCCTTCGTTGATTTTGGGAGAGATAGACATGGTTTTTTATCCTTTAATGATATTCAATCAGATTATTACCAAATACCCTCAAGTGATCTAGAAAAAATAAAAGAGGAGGAAAAACAGGTTAGAGAAGAATTAGCTAAACAAAGTGAAAAGGAAGAGTCAGAAATTGATAACGATAAAAACGACAATGAGGTTGTTGAAAAAAAACCAGAGCTAGAAAATCAAAATGGAGCACATTTTAAACAAAGCAAGGCTCCTTCAAAAAGATATAAGATTCAAGAGGTAATTAAACCAAATCAGGTTATTTTGGTTCAGGTTTTGAAAGACGAAAGAGGATTGAAGGGTGCTGCATTAACAACATTTATATCTATTGCTGGTAAATACATAGTTTTAATGCCAAACACACCAAAAGGCGGTGGTATTTCAAGAAAAATTTTTAATTCAGGTGAAAGAAAAAAAATAAGATCAATTTTAAACGAAATAACTATTCCAAAAGAAATGGGGTTAATTGTTAGAACCGCAGGATCAAATAAAAGTAAAAATGAAATTAATTATGACCTTCAAAGTTTAATAAAGTCTTGGGAAACAATTAAAGAAAATGCGATGAACGCAATAGCACCAAAATTAATTCATCAAGAAAGCGATATAATAAAAAGAACTCTCAGAGATATTTATGATGACGAAACTCAAAATATAATTGTAGATGGTAATGAAGGATATCAAAAAGCAAAAAATTTCATGAAAATTTTAATGCCTAGTCATGTCAAAAAAATAAAAAAATATAGAGATAAGGTGCCCTTATTTATCAAAGAAAATATTGAGAGTAAACTAAATGATATTTATGACACACAAGTTAAACTTTCATCTGGTGGATATTTGGTTATTAATCCTACTGAGGCATTGGTCTCAATAGATATTAACTCTGGAAGATCAATCAGACAAAAAAATGTTGAAAGCACAGCTCTAGATACTAATCTTGAAGCTGCGGAGGAAATTGCCAGACAAATAAAGATTAGAGATCTTTCGGGACTCATTATAATTGACTTTATAGATATGATGAGCTTTGGTAACAGAAGACAAGTTGAGAGACGACTTAAAGAGAGATGTAGAAAAGATAGAGCAAGAATTCAAATTGGAAGAATTAGTAGTTTTGGATTGCTTGAGATGTCTCGTCAAAGATTAAGAGAAAGTAATGTTCAATGGAGTATTTCGCTCACAAATGAGTCATTTGCTCAAAAAGTCATTAAAATTGTTGAGATTAACGCTGTTAAAAATAAAGCTAAGTTAGTCAAGATTTCTGTACCTGAGAAAATTAAAAATTTCTTAAACGAAAACTTTAAAGAAGATATACTTTATATTGAGAAGAAAAATAAAATCAAAATTTCTTTTGATGGTGATTTGTCTCTATTAGTTCCCGAGTATAAAATTGAATTTTTCAATAAAAGTAAAAAAGTACTCGAGAAGTTAGAAAGTTCGGTTGATCTTAAAAAAATAGTTGAAGAAAAAAGTATTGAAAAAAATCTTAAAAGTAAACCTAAGTTTAAATCAAAAAATTTCAAGAAAAAAAAATTTTTTAGAAAAAATAAAAGTAGAAGACCTAAATAATACCTTTGTTAGTTGTTGAAGCAGAACCAAGTAAAGTTTTAGTGATTCTTCCAGAAATAAAAGACTTTCTTCCGGAAATAACAGCAAACTTCATAGCTTGAGCCATTTCGAATGGCTTCTTTGCTTTAGCGATTGCAGTATTTATTAAAACCCCATCACATCCTAATTCCATAGCAATGACTGCATCCGAGGCTTGGCCAATTCCAGCATCAATAATTACAGGTAATTTAGTTTGATTTCTGATTATTTTAATATTTGTGTAATTTTGAATTCCTAAACCGGATCCAATAGGAGCAGCTAATGGCATGATTGCAACTGCACCTGAGTCTTCTAAGCGTTTTGCCATTAAAGGATCGTCACTGCAGTAAACCATAACTTTAAATCCTTCCTTTGTTAAAATCTCTGTTGATCTCAAAGTTTCAATCATGTCTGGAAATAAATTTTTTTTGTCACCTAAAACTTCTAATTTCACTAATTTCCAACCCCCTATTTCTCTAGCAAGTCTTAAAGTCCTGAGTGCATCTTCTGAAGTGAAACATCCAGCTGTGTTTGGGAGATAAGTTATTTTTTTTGGATCGATATAATCCATCAATAAAGGTTTTTTTTTATCAACTATATTTACTCGTCTTACTGCTACTGTCACGATTTCAGCACCAGAATATTTAATTGCTTTTGCGCATTCTGAAAAACTTTTATATTTTCCAGTACCTACAATTAACCTAGACTTAAATTTTTTATTAGCAATTTTAAAAAAATCTTTCATTACCCTCCACCTATAAAATGTACTATTTCAATTTTATCTTTATTTTTTAAATATAAATTTTTAATTGTTTTCTTATTTATTATTTCTTTATTTAATTCAATGGCCACTTTGTCTGTTGATAGTTTTAAAGACCTTATTAAATCGTAGACTGATGTAATCTTTTGTAAAGATCTCGGCTTTCCGTTTAAAATAATTTTGATTTTTTTGGTTTTTTTCATTATGTATAACTTATGAGTTCAAATATACTTTTTCTAAACGGTCCAAATCTTAATCTATTAGGCCAAAGAGAACAATCACAATATGGTTCTATTACTTATGAAGATTTAAAAAAAAAATGTGAAGAGAAATGTAAAGAACTTGATCTTAAAGTTGAATTTACTCAGTCCAATGTAGAAGGTGAAATAGTTTCTATAATACAATCAGCAAACGATAAATTTGATGGAATTATCATTAATGCTGCTGCATTCACTCATACATCCGTAGCAATCAGAGACGCGTTAGAAATATATAAAAAAAAGAAAATAGAGGTCCACATATCAAATATTTATAAAAGAGAGGAATTCAGACAAAAATCACTAATAAGTGATGTAGTAAATGGTGGAATTTTTGGCCTTGGAAGCGAAGGATATATTTTAGCCATAATAGCAATGCATAAACTTTTAATAAATGAAGATTAATAAAAAATTAATAAAAGAACTGGTTGATAATCTTGAAGAATTTAAGCTAACTGAGCTTGAATATTCTGAAAAAGATACAAAGATAAAAGTGTCTAGACATAGTAAAGTAAGTCAAAATATAGCGCCAGAAATTACAATTGAAAAAAATAATAGAAAAACAGAACCTGTATCTGGAACTGAAATCAAGTCACCAATTATTGGAACAGCTTATTTAGCACCCGAACCTGGAGCAAAAAAATTTGTTGAAACTGGAAAAAAAATTAAAAAAGGTGACACGGTTATGATAGTTGAAGCTATGAAGACAATGAATCATGTTCCCTCTCCAAAAGATGGTGTTGTCAAGAGCATAAACGTTGAAGATGGTCAGCCCGTTGAGTATGGACAGACTCTTGTCGTAATCGATTAAAAATGTTTAAAAAAATTCTAATTGCTAATAGAGGTGAAATAGCTGTTAGAATTATTAGGGCATGTAAAGAGTGGGGAATTCAAACAGTTGCAATACATTCAGATGTAGATAAAGAAAGTATGCATGTTAAATTAGCTGATGAGAGTGTTTGTGTTGGCTCGCATCAACCTGCTAATAGTTATTTAAACATTCCTGCAATATTATCAGCGATAGAAATTACAAATTCTGAGGCAGTTCATCCAGGATATGGATTTCTGTCTGAAAATTTTAATTTTGCCAGTATGCTTGAAGAAAACAATATAAAGTTTATTGGACCGTCCTCAAAACTTATTAAAATGATGGGAGATAAAATTGAGGCAAAAAAAATTGCTAAAAAATATGGCCTACCTGTTATCGAAGGTTCAGAAGATGGTATTTCAGATTTAGAAAGTGGTAAAAAGTTAGCTAAAGAAATTGGTTTTCCTATCCTAATAAAAGCTGCTGGTGGAGGTGGTGGAAAGGGAATGAAAATTGTTAGATCTGAAAAAGAATTTGATAACTTATTTTTGACTGCTAAATCAGAAGCCAAGAAGTTTTTTGCGAATGACGAGGTATATATTGAAAAATTTTTTCAAAATCCACGTCATATTGAAGTTCAGGTACTTTCAGGAAAAAATCATACAGTTCACTTACATGAAAGAGATTGCTCTGTTCAAAGACGACATCAAAAATTAATTGAAGAAACTCCAAGTCCAGTTTTAACTGATGAAATTCGTAAAGATCTTTTCGATAGGACAGTAAATATGGTTTCTAAAATTGGTTACGAGGGAGCTGGAACAGTAGAGTTTATTTATGAAGATGGAAAATTTTATTTTTTAGAAATGAATACAAGAGTGCAAGTTGAACATCCTGTTACAGAGATGGTTACTGGAATAGATATCATTAAAGAACAAATATGGATTGCATTTACAGGAAATACTGCCTTAGAACAGTCTGACATTAACCCAAGAGGTCATGCCATAGAATGTAGAATAAATGCAGAGGACCCAAGTAGAAATTTTCAGCCATCCCCAGGATTAATTGGAATGTGTCATCAACCTTCGGGGTTTAGAACTAGAGTGGATAGTTCAATTTATCAAGGTTTTAAAGTAACACCCTACTATGACAGCATGGTATGTAAATTAATTTGCCATGGGAGAAACAGAACAGAAGCAATACAGCGAACTTTAAGATCTTTAGATGAATTTGTTATAGAGGGAATTACAACAACAATTAAGTTGCACAAGAAACTTTTAAATCACGAAAAATTTATTGAGTCAAAATTTAATGTAACTTGGCTGGATAATGAAAAAATTGTTTAATAACACTTTAAAATCCACAAGTCATAAACTGGGTGATCAAAAACTTGTATCGATGGACTAGATGAAAAAGTCCATCCATTAAAAACAAAAACTTCATCGTTATTAGAATTTTTACTATCTTTAACTTGTAAATAAGTAGTTATTTCTGGATTATCATCAAATTTAGAATTTTTGCATTTCAATACTTTGATTTCCAAATTTTTGTAAAAAAAAATTTCACCAATATCTAGCTTTAATAGTTTGCTTTTTGAACTAAGCTTATCTAAAATTCTTATATCAATTTTTTTTCCAAAATAATCAAGATCATCAGCTTGAACAGTGCTTATCGTTAAAAGATAAAAGAAAATTAAAATTAATGAGATTCTATTCTTTCCAAGATTTATATTTTTTATTTTCATTTTCACTTTTTTTGGGATGATAGGCTTTGTCTGTTCCAGTAAGATTAGGTTTGTGGGGCTTTTGCCAAGAGAATTTTTTTTGGTCTTGGACTTTTTCTATTTTATTTTTTGTAAAATGAATCCAAGAAAACCATTCATTTGGTATTTTTGTTGAATCTACTTCTCCATTATATATAACCCATCTTCGTCCATTTTTACTCTCATAGTATTTGTTACCATTTTCATCTTTGCCAACAAATTTTCCTTTGAAAAAAGTGTGAAGTCTTGTGCCTAGAGTTTGGTGATTCCACCAAGTGAAAATTTGTTTAAATAGAGTCAACATAAAAAATTAGTTTTTTTTCAATTTTAAATTGTAAAAAATAAATTAGACTAAAAGTTAATTTTGTATATACAATAGAATCTCTAAGACTCAAAATAAATAAGGAAATTATTATTATGGCAAAATATCTCGTTGAAACCTTTTATACCTGCACTTTTAAAGTCACTCACTACCTAGATAAAATAGACGAAAAAGAATTAGAAAATCTTGAAAAAAAAGAAGATGGAAAATTCGAAATATTAGACATGAAAATTGATAATCGAAAAACTAAGAATTTAGATAAGAATCTTAAAGCAGTAGATAATCTCGGCGATAAAGAAAAACAAATCAAGAAAGTAAACAAAATTGATGACAATAAAAATATGAATAATACTTTTGTTAAAAATTTGAATGAGTCAGTTAATAAAAGATTTGGCATGCCAGACAGAAGAAAAGGATATATTCAAAAAGCTACCATAGGAGATCACAAGGTTTATTTACATACAGGTGAATATGAGGACGGAAAGATTGGTGAAATTTTTATCGATACTAGTAAAGAAGGTGAACTAGTTAAAGCTTTAATGAACAATTTTGCAATAGCTATATCTTTGGGTTTGCAGTACGGCGTTCCATTAGACGAATTTGTTAGTGCTTACGTAGATACAAAATTTGAACCATCGGGGAAAGTTTACGGCAATGACAGAATTCTTTCTGCATCATCTATTTTAGATTATATTTTTAGAGAACTTGCTATTTCATACCTAAATAGAGAAGATCTTGCTCACACTCCATCAATTGGTAAATCAGACAAGATGGATGAAAAAAATGCAGGCGCTATGAATGATGAAAATAACGAGCTAATTAAAATTGTAAAAGATATTACTAGTAAGGGTTTTGTAAGAAACGATTATAAAAGAAAACTTATTGACTTATCCGATATCAGAATAAATCTTAAAGGAAAAAAGTAATTACTTTTTTTTGGTAATTAAAAGCTGAAGTTCTTTTAATTGATCTTCGCTGACCTCAGATGGTGCCATCATCATTAAATCTTGAGCATTCTGGTTCATTGGGAACATTGTAACCTCCCTGATATTGACCTCATTTGCAAGTAACATTACTATTCTGTCAATTCCTGGAGCTATTCCACCGTGAGGAGGTGCGCCATAACTTAGTGCATTAATCATTCCACTAAACTTGCTATCTACATCTTTTTTTTTATATCCAGCTATTTCAAAAAGTTTGTACATTAATTCTGGTATATGATTTCTAATTGCGCCAGAAGACAACTCTATACCATTGCAAACAATATCATATTGATACGCTTTCATTTCTAATGGTTTGGAAAAATCAATATCTTTAATATCTCCCTGGGGCATTGAGAATGGATTATGACTAAATTTAATTTTTTTTGTCTTTTCATCTATCTCATACATGGGATAATCAATTATCCAACAAAACGAAAATATATCATGAGATATTAGATTTAAATCTTCGGCGATTTTATTTCTTGCTAAAGAAAGAATTTTTTCAACATCTTTTTTTTGTCCACATGACATGAAAATACTGTCTCCAATTTTAGAATTAGTTAATTTCAAAATTTTTTCACAAGCTTCTGAAGAAAAAAACTTTCCAACAGGACCTTTGCCCACAATTTTGTTATTTTCCTCAATAAAGGTAAAATATGCTAAACCGCTTGAACCTTCCTTCTTGGCCCAATTATCAATATTATCAAAAAAACTTCTTGGTTTATCTTTGGTATTCTTTGTAATGATTGCTTTTACAATTTTTCCTTTTGAAACTTCTTTTTTAAAAATATCAAATTTAACATCATCTCTGCTAAAAATTTCTGTAATATTCGAAATAATCAGCGGATTTCTAAGATCAGGTTTATCTGTTCCATATTTTTCAATTGCTTCTGAATATTTTATTCTAGGAAACTTTTCACTTGCTAGTTTTTTGTTTGAAAATTCCTTAAATAATTTTAGAAACAGATTTTCAATTACTGAAAAAACATCCTCTTGTTCAACAAATGACATTTCTATATCCAATTGGTAAAATTCTCCAGGACTTCTATCTGCTCTTGCATCCTCATCTCTGAAGCAAGGCGCAATTTGAAAGTATTTGTCAAATCCTGAAATCATTATGAGTTGTTTAAATTGTTGTGGTGCCTGGGGCAAAGCGTAAAATTTTCCAGGATTTAATCTACTTGGAACAAGAAAATCTCTTGCGCCCTCTGGACTTGATGAGGTTAATATGGGAGTTTGAAACTCTAGAAAATCCATCTTTTCCATTTCTTTTCTGATAAAGGAAATTACTTTTGACCTTAAGATAATATTATTATGAATTTGTTTTCTTCTTAAATCTAAAAATCTATACTTAAGTCTTATCTCCTCAGAATATTCTTGATCACTAAAAACAGGGAGAGGTAACTCTTTCGTTTTTCCGACAATTTCAAATTTTTCAATAGCAACTTCAATCTCCCCCGTTAAAAGATCTTTATTAATTGTCTCTTTGGTTCTTTCTATAACTTTTCCGTTTATTTTTATAACTGTTTCAAGTTGAAGCTTTTCTAATTCTTTAAAAAATTTATTTTCTTTATCAATTACACATTGTGTTATCCCGTAATGATCTCTAAGATCGATAAAAAGAAGATTTCCATGATCTCTTTTTTTATTTATCCAGCCAGATAATATTACATCTTTTTGAGTAAATTTTTTTGTGAGCTCACCACAAGTATGTGTTCTAAACTTATTCAATTTGATACTCCTAAAATTTCTTTAATTATTTTTAAATTAATAGGTTTTTTTTTTTTTAAACTAATTTCGTCAATTGTACATATAAATTCCGATATTTTATCGTAAGATCTAGCTATTCTTTTACAAATAAAATTAATTAGTTTTTTATCTAAAATTATTTGACTATCTGAAAAATTTTTAACAATAAGTGCATATATTAGTTCATCGTCTGGTTTATCGATTTTGGCTGTAAGAATATTTTTAAACCTTGAACTTAAATCTTTAAGTTTTGTTTCCATCTCATTTACAGCTTTCACAGATGTTATTAATAAATATTTATTTTCTTTTTCAACCATATCAATTAAAGAATAAGTTGTTTCCTCATCACATCCTTCGTTAAAATCTTCGATTACAATGTTTTGATATCCTTTAATTTTATCGAAAATTTTCTCATTCAACTCTTTAAATTTTAATTTGATACCTTTTTCATTTTCTAAAAAAATTTCCGATAGATGAGACTTGCCTGATTTCCGCTCACCATAAATATTTAATATTTTTTTTTCCCAATTGGGCCAGCTTTTGATTAAATTAAATGCAAAATAATTGCATTCGCTTACAAAAAAATCGTTTTTATCAAAATTTGATAATTGCTCAAACTTAAATATTTCTTGTCTTAAATCTCTTATCTTACTTTCCATATTTCTTGATTTGTATCGATGTCGATATCTTTTTCTTTCATTAAGTTTAAAAATTGATTTGGATTACCATTAAAAATTATTTTATAAATTGTATTATTATTATTAAAACTTGTAACATAAAAATTTGAAACCAAGTCAAGCTTTGCTAAATAATTTTCAATTAATTGAATTTGTTTAACTTTTTTTGATCTTACAGAAATACTTATTGGAAGTTTAATTGAAGTATTAATTTGGTTATTTTGTTTCCAAATATCCTCAAAAAAAATTTTGGTTTCTTCTACTATATTTAATAGTTGTGAGTCATCCGAAATATCAACTTTTTTAAAACTTTGATTTGAAATCTTAACTTTACCTTCATAAAACATTTTTGAAAGCACCCTTAGGTTGCTCTTGTTCTTAAAATATATTGCAACTATGTAATCGTCTGTATCATATTTTTTTACAATTTGATCAAATTTGAAGTTTTCGATGTTATTTTTATTTTCGTTAATAAACTTTAAATCAAGAATATCTTCCTCATGTAATACGTAATTTAACTGGGAAAAATTTTTTATATCATCATTCCATTTTGAATAGAAGGGATTTCTATCAAATAAAAGAACTTTGTCTTCATCATTGTCTATAAGTATAAGTAAAGTTAGAAATTTTTTTTTTTTATACATTGATGGAAATATATTTTTCTCTTCAAAAAAATTTAAAATTTTAGGCTTGTCAAAGTTTACTTCAAAATTTGCTTGATAATTCTTATTTAAGAACTGCTCATTTGTAATTGTAAAAGAATCGATAAGATATTTAATATCTTTTAACTGCGTATTTTTAATTTTGTTTTTATCATTAGAGGTTATTAAGCTATTCAAAAGAATATCAAAGGCTTCACCAAAAGCTTTATTAATAACTTTTTCTTTATTAAAATTAGAATTAAAAGGCTCCTCAATTTCTATGTCTTGAATTTTGAAAATCTTACCGAAAGTATGAGTGTGAATAAAACAAATAAAAAATACTACAAATATAGTAAAAACTATATAAGATGAAGATTTCAAAAAATTCTTTTTTAAAAACATTTTAATTATGAAAAAATATAAATTTACATATCAAAAAAGCGGAGTAAACATAAATGCATCTAATCAATTCGTTAAATATATATCTAATTTAACCAAAAAAGGAAATTCTAAAAATAAATTTAAGAATATAGGTAGTTTTGGTTCAATAAACGAAATTCCAAAAAAGTTTAACAATCCTCTATTGGTAAGTAGCACTGATGGTGTTGGGACAAAACTTGAAGTAGCAAATATTTTAAACAAGTTTAATACAATTGGAATAGATTTAGTTGCAATGTGTGTAAATGATATTTTGGTCCTAGGGGCTAAACCACTTTTTTTTTTAGATTATATTTCAATTGATAAAATAAATTTAACAAAATTAAAAAGTATTATTAAAGGAATACATGAAGGTTGCAAAATAAGTAGCTGTCAATTAGTAGGTGGAGAAACAGCTGAAATGCCAGGAACTTACTCTAAAAATAAATTTGATTTAGCTGGATTTTCTGTAGGAATTGTAAATAAGAATGACGTGTTAACGAAGGAAAAGATAAAAGAAAATAATTTGATTTTGGCAATACCTTCCAGTGGACTACATTCAAATGGATATTCCTTATTAAGAGAAGTATTAAAAAAAAAGAAAATTAATATTAAAAAAAATAAGTTTTTGCGGAGTGAAATATTAAAACCCACTAAAATTTATGTAAAAGAAATTATGAATTTAATTGATAGAAAATTAATTAATGGATGTGCAAATATAACAGGTGGAGGTATAGGTGATAATATTGAGAGAGTAATACCTCAAAAACTTTGTGCAAGAATAGATTTAGACAAAATAAAAACTCATAAAATTTTTAGTTGGATCAACAAAAATGGTGTTTCTCAAAAAGAAATGCTTAAAACTTTTAATTGTGGTGTAGGTTTTTGTTTGATCATTAAAAAAAATAATTTTCATAAAATTTTAAAGTTTTTTCCCAAGCAATACCGACCCTACATAATTGGAGAAATAATTAAAAATAAAAGTAAAGTAAAATATACTAACAATATACGTTGGTAATGTGATCAAGAAAAAGGTTAATATTGCGGTGTTTATCTCGGGAAGAGGAACAAATCTAAGAGCTTTAATCTTAAAATCAAAGAAGAAAAGTTGTAATTATAAAATTGCATATGTAATAAGCAATAAAAAGAATGCAACAGGATTAAAAATCGCCAAAAAAAATAAGATTTTAACTAAAATTATTTCTCAATCATTTTTAAAAACTGAACAAAAAGAATTAGCAAAAATTCTGATAAACAAAGATATAAAGTTTATTTGTTTAGCAGGGTTTATGAAAATTTTAAGTTCATATTTTATTAACTTTTTTAAAAATAAAATAATTAATATTCATCCATCTTTATTACCAAAGTACAAAGGGCTTAACACACACCAGAGGGCACTAGAAGCTAAAGAAAAATTTTCAGGATGCACAATACATTATGTAAGTAAAAAATTAGACTCCGGTAAGATCATTGCAAAAAAAAAGGTTAAGATCTTAAAAAAAGATACTATAAAAAAATTGGAAAAAAGAGTCCTTAAAGCAGAGAATAAACTTTATCCTCTCGTTTTAGAAAAACTAACTACGTCTTGAAGAAAAAATTAATTTCTTTTGTAGCATTTTCAATACTGTCGGAACCATGAACTGAATTTTTATCAATAGATAATCCATATTTTTTTCTTATTGTTCCTTCGTCTGCTTTAGCGGGATCAGTTGCTCCCATAACTTTTCGATTTTCAGAAACTGCATCAACTTTTTCAAGTATCATTGCAACAATAGGTCCAGAAGAAAGATAACTGCAAAGATCATTATAAAAAGGTTTTGTTTCATGTACTTTATAGAAAATTTCAGCGTCTTTTTTTTCTAACTTAACTTTTTTTTGTTTAGCGATTGTAAAGCCAGATTTAATGAAAAATTGTTTTATTTCCTCTTCTAAATTTCGCTCAACTGCATCAGGTTTAATCAATGAAAGAGTTTGTTCAACTTTACTCATAATTATCTTCAATAAACTTGTTCAACAGTCTAACCCCATAACCTGTAGCACCACTTGAATTAAGAGCTCCGGCATATTTTGAAAAGGCCATACCCGCAATATCTAAATGAGCCCAAGGTGTTTTATTTAAAATAAATCTTTGCAAAAACTGGGCTGCAGTAGTCGACCCTGCTCCACCAACATAATTTATATTCTGCATGTCTGCATTTTTGGAATTCATAAGTTTGTCGTAATTAGAGTGTAAAGGAAGTCTCCACGCTTTTTCCTCAACTTTTTCACCGGCTTCATGAATTTGCGTTGATAAATTATCGTTATTAGAAAATAATCCAGCATACTCTGATCCTAATGCAACTACAATGGCGCCAGTTAGTGTTGCTAAGTCTACAATCAAATTTGGTTTGAATTTTTTTTCTGTAAAAGTTATTGCGTCTGCTAAAACTAGTCTTCCCTCTGCATCAGTATTTAATACTTCAATTGTTTTTCCGCTATATGATTTAACAATATCCCCAGGCCTTTGTGCATTTCCTCCTGGCATATTTTCTACTAGTCCGACAACACCAACGGCGTTAACTTTTGATTTTCTTAATGCTAAATTTTTCATTAGACCCACGACAACAGCTGAACCAGCCATGTCATAAGTCATATCTTCCATAAACCTTGCAGGTTTTAAAGATATTCCCCCGGTGTCAAAACAAACACCTTTGCCAACAAAAGCTAAGGGTTTTGAATTCGATTTTTTTCCTCTCCATTCAAGTGTCACTAAATAGGAGCCTCTAATACTTCCTTGGCCAACACCCACTAACGCGTTACAACCCATTTTTTTTAATTGCTTTTCATTATAAACAGAAACCTTTAGACCTATTTTTTTTAATTGTGTAAGCCTTTTAGCGTACTCATCCGGATGTAATATATTTCCAGGCTCTGACACTAAATCTTTTGTGTAGTTAACTCCTAATTCGATTGCTTTATATTTATCGTAAATTTTTTTATTGAATTTTTTTGACGAAACTATATTTAATTTTAAAGTATTTGAATCCTTTTTCGATTTGTATCTGTCAAAAGAATATGACTTTAATCTCATTCCATGTAGAAATTCGTAAATAGCATCTGACTTTGAATTTACAGAGATTGTATCTGAGATTATATGAGCAGATCCTGCCCCATCAATATTTAAAAAATCTGTTAGTTTTGCTCCGCTTTTTTCAATCTCATTCGGTTTTTGATTTTTTTTTAAAGAAATCAAAATTATTTTTTGGTTTGGATTTAAATCAAAAGATAACAAACCCTTTTTTTTTATTTTTATTTTTTAAAAGCACATTTAAATTTTTGTGTTCAGATGATCCAAGATATTTTTTTAAATGAGAAATTTCTGACTTTTCGTTCGTAAAAAAGGCAATACATCCTGTAAGTTTTGAGATATTTGTTAGTTTCGAAAACTTGTCTTTTATAATCATAATTTTTTATTCATTTTTCTACCAAAACGTGTATATGTTTATTTTATAGAATTTCAATGAAAAAAATTATTTTTAAAAACTTTTTACGCGAAACAACAATCTTTTTTTTACTTTCTTGTAGTTCTGTCGCACTTATTGTCTGGGTAATTCAAGCTGTTAACTACTTAGGATTTGTCACTGAAGATGGACACGGATTTAAGATTTATTTTCTCTATACACTTTTGAGTCTACCAAAAATTTTTAATGAAATTTTACCATTTATGTTTTTCTTCGCTGTTTTTTTTACACTTGTTAAATATGAAGATCAAAACCAAACTCTTATATTTTGGTCCAATGGAATAAAAAAAAGCGAGTTTTTAAATATTATTTTAAAATATTCTTTAATTTTTTTAATTTTACAATCTCTTTTAAATATATTTTTTGTCCCTTTAACCCAAGATAAAGCAAGATCTTTTATACGGCAATCAAATGTCGATTTTTTTCCATCTCTCGTAAAACCCAAAAAGTTTATGGATACAGTAGAGAAACTTACAATATACGTTGATAAAAAAAATGATTTAGATCAATTCGAGAATATAGTCATTAAAGATACTTATAATAATAAAGATTCTAGAATTATATATGCAAAAACTGGATTTTTTTCCCAATTCAACGACCAAAATTTTTTAATTTTATACGAGGGAAAAATTTTGAATATCAGTAAGGGCAAAACAACTGTAATTAACTTTAGTAAAACTCAATTAAATTTATCTGATTACAGTTCAAAAACCACTAAATATCCAAAACTACAAGAAGTTAGTGTTTTCGTTTTGTCAAAATGTTTATTTCAACCTAAGGATCAAAAGACTCAAATAATGCTATCTGATAAAAATGAGTTTAGG
>CACJZL010000010.1:0-27500 GCA_902597865.1 uncultured Pelagibacteraceae bacterium
AGGGAAGTATTTTTGATTACGAGCTTATAAAAAAATTATTTAGTAGTGCTGATTTATGTGTAAACTTGGTTGGTATATTGTTTGAGAAAGGAAAAAATAATTTTAATAATATTCATGTTAAGTTTCCAAAAATGATTTCAAAGTTAGCAAGGACTCATAAATTAGAAAAATTTGTTCACTTATCTGCGCTTGGAGTAGAAAATGCAGAAGACTCGTTTTATGCTATAAGTAAACTAAAAGGCGAAAAAGAAATTCTTAATAATTTTAACAGAGCTGTAATTGTAAGACCCTCAATAGTATATTCGGTTGACGATAATTTCACTACTCAGTTGATGACTTTATTAGGTTTGTTACCCTTTTTCCCAATTTACTATAATGGCAAAACAAAGTTTAGACCTATTTTTTGTTCAGATTTAACGAATTCTATAACTAAAATAATAGTCGATGATATTAAGGAAAATATTATTGAATTTGCTGGCCCAGAGGAGTTGTCTTTTAAAGAAATTTTAGAAAAACTTCTTTTTTTAATTGAAAAAAAAAGGGTGTTGCTTCCAATGCCAATCTCTCTAGCTAGAATAACTGCACATATTTTTGAACTTTTACCTAAACCACTCATCACAAATGATCAGCTTAGATTATTAAAATATGACAATATTTTATCTGGTAAATACAAAAGTAATAATGACTTTGAGTTTGACTGTTCATCAAGATTTGAAGATGAAGTAATTAAGTATTCATATATGTGGAAAAATGAGGGAGAATACTCTAAAAAAAGAGTAAACTAATTTTATGGTTACATCTATAGTATATACTTTAATTGGGTTAATATTATGCTTTGTTTTATACATTGCTTTTAGAGCTATAAATACTGGCATGGAAGCAAAAAAAGCTAATAAAGATTTGGAGAATTCTACTAATATAAGTTTAGACAACCAAGAGGACCTTATTAAAAAACTCACTGAATTAAAAGAATTACACGAAAAAAAAATATTGAGTGATGAGGAGTTTGCAGCTGCCAAAAAGAAAATATTAGGCGAATAATTTAAGCTGACTTTATCTTTCTTTTAATGAACTTTGGAACTTCATTGTCCTTGTCTTTATCCAAAACATCTTCTTTTCTGTTTTTTGGTTGAAAGGCATATAATAAATGAAGCTTACAATATGAAAAGTCTTTTAATGAAGTTCTGCCACAAAAGTAAAAATTGTCCTCGTTGGGATGTCCGATCGGCCATTTACAGGAATTTTCATCTAACTCCTCAAGTTGCTTAGGGTTTTCGGGTTCAAAATCTTTGTCTATAATTAAGGATTTAAATTTACCTCTCCTGAAATTTTTGCGAGAGATTTTATTTTCATTGTCACTATTATTATTTGCTAAAGATGAACTTTTTTTTGTTTGAATTTTTCCTGATAAATTCAATCTATGGGCTTTTCCAATAACTGCATTTCTAGTTACACCGCCAAGTATTTGAGCAATTTCGCTAGCAGTGTTTCCTCCTTTACCCCATAACTCCTTAAGTTTTTCTACTTTTTCTGGTGTCCAACTCATTACAATATTTAGTAAATATTAAATATAAATTACTATATCTAGTAATTCATAATATGATAATTAAAACAAGTATTTTCTTTAATTTCTTAACAATTTTTAAAAAAGAAAATTATAAGTACTTATGGTTGAACTTAATAAAAAATACAAAATTGGAGTACGAAGATTTAGCTTTATAAATTGGATAGGCTTTTACTCACTATATAAAAAAGAGACGCTTCGTTTTTTAATTGTATCTGGTCAAACAATCTTAGGGCCAGTCGTTACAGCAATTTTGTTTTTAATGGTCATTTCTCTTGCAATAGGTGAAAATAGAGGAATGGTTCTTGGAGTTCCTTTTATAGAATTTTTAGCCCCTGGATTAATTAGCATGCAAATAATTCAACAATCTTTTGCACACTCATCATCCTCAATACTATCTGGAAAAATGATGGGAAATATTGTGGATTTGGTGGGAAGTCCACTTTCAGCACTTGAAGTAACGCTCGCTGTAATTTTTGCCTCAATTACAAGGTCTATTATGATAAGTTTTATATCAATCTTAATATTTAGTATTTTTATAGATACTCGTCTTGAGAACGTTCTGTATTTCGCAGTTTTCTTATTTCTGTCATCTTTTTCTATGGGAGCAATGGGGTTTATAGCAGGTATGTGGTCTGATAAATGGGAGAATATGGCGACTGTAACCAACTTCATTATTGTTCCAATGTCTTTTTTGTCTGGTACTTTTTACTCAATAAATAGATTGCCTGAAATCCTTCAGAAAATAAGTTTTTTAAATCCTTTTTTTCATATGATTGACGGGTTGAGATTTTCCTTTATCGGAAGTAGCGATGGTTCAATTAAATTCGGTCTTATATATTTATTTTTATTTAGTTTAATTATATGGTTTATATCATTCCTTCTTTATAAAAAAGGATACAAAATAAGAAATTAAATGACATTTTTAGCTAACAATTATAACAGAAAAAAAATTTCTTTTAAAAAGGGCATTGGAAGCTATTTAGTTGCCACAAATGGTAAGAAATATTTAGATTTTTGCTCGGGGATAGCAGTTAATAGTTTAGGACATGCAAATCCAAGATTAGTAAAAGCACTATATAAACAATCAAAAAAAGTTTGGCATGTTTCAAATGCTTTTACAATTCCAGAAGGAGAAATGTTAGCCAAGAAATTGGTCAAAAAAACTTTTGCAGACTCTGTGATATTTCAAAATTCTGGAACAGAAGCAACAGAAGTTGCTATAAAAGTAGCAAGAAGATATTTTTATTCAATTGGAAAACCGAAAAAAAATAGAGTCCTTTGTGTAAAAAATTCGTTTCATGGTCGGACTATAGCTGCAATTTTTGCTAGCGGATCAAAAAAAATGACCGAGGGTTTTGGCCCGAAAGTAAGTGGTTTCGATCATTTTACATTTGGGGATCATAAATCTTTAAAAAAAAAAATCACAAAAAATACTGCAGCTATAATGGTTGAAACAATTATGGGTGAAGGTGGAATTAAAGTAATACCTGACTGGTGTTTAAGAGATTTAAGAAAATTATGTAATAAGAAAAAAATATTACTCATACTGGATGAAGTTCAATGTGGAATTGGAAGATCAGGTGATTTTTTTGCTTTTGAAAGTTCAAAAGTAAAACCAGATATTGTGCCTATAGCAAAAGGAATAGGTGGAGGTTTTCCAATTGGTGCAGTGCTAATGAACAAAAAGGTTAGCAAAGCCATGGTACCTGGAACTCATGGATCAACATTTGGAGGTAATCCGTTAGCTATGTCTGTTGGAAATGAGGTAATGGATATAATTTCAAATAAAAGATTTTTAAATAACATCAAAAATCTTTCTAAATATTTTTTAAAAAACTTAAATTACATTAAAGACAAATATCCAAATATAATTAAGCAAATTAGAGGAAAAGGTTTATTAATAGGAATTCAATTATATAAAGATCAGAATTTATTCATTAAAAAACTTATGGAAAATAAATTATTAACAATTAAAGCAGCTGAAAATGTCATTCGTGTTTTGCCACCCTTAAATGTTAAGAAGAGTGAAATCGATATAGCATTAAAAGTTATTAATAAAGTTTGCTCAGAATATTAATTTAATGAAACATTTTATCAATTTAAAAGATATATCTTCAAAAGATCTTAGAAGGATTATCGCTGATGCTAAAAACAGGAAAAGATTAAGAAAAAAACTTAGCACTCTTGAAATTGACAAAGGATCTCCGCTAAAGGGAAAAATATTAATACAAATGTTTGAAAAACCAAGTTCAAGAACAAGAATAAGTTTTTATCTAGCTATTAAACAGTTGGGAGGAGGAACTTTAACATTAAGATCAAATGAATTACATTTAGGCCAAGGAGGAGAAAGCATTACTGATACTGCCAAAGTTCTCTCTACTTATGGAGATGGTTTTATGTTGAGAACTGATAGTGAAAAAAAAATGGAAGATTTTAAAAAATATTTATCAATACCTATAATAAATGGTTTAAGCCCTTTATCTCACCCAACTCAGGTATTGTCTGATATTTTCACGGTTGAAGAAATTAAAAAAAAGCCTATTTCAAAATTGAATATTTGTTGGATTGGTGACTCAAATAATGTTTTGAATAGTTTAATTGCCGCCTCGGTGAAATTTTCTTTCAAGTTAAGCGTTGGCTGCCCAAAAAAATTTGAACCTGGAAAAGAAGTTAGAAACTGGGTCAAAAAAAATAATAAGAAAATTTATATTTATAATGATCCAAAAAAAGCAGTTTCTGGTGCTGACGTAATATTTTCAGATAAGGTAATTTCACTTAACGATAAAGTGAATAAGAAAAAAAAGATCCATGCATTTAAAAATTTTAAGATAGATAAAAAGTTGACCAGATTAGCAAAAAAGGATTTTATTTTTTTACATTGTCTGCCTAGAGGAAATGAAGTTTCGGAAGATGTTTTTTTGAGTAAAAACTCACATGTCTGGCAACAAGCGCTTAATAGAGTTCATGTTCAAAAAAGTATTTTATTATATTGTTTTGGAAAATTAAGGTAACGGTAAAGGCCTATCCGAATTTTTGTTTAAATATAAAATAACTGATGCTCTATCTTTCTCTTTTCTTAAACCAGCAAATGCCATTTTTGTACCTTTTATCCAAGCTTGAGGTTTGATTAAATAACCATTTAATTCTTCAAAAGTCCAATTTTTTGTGTGAGCAACAAGTGCTTTTGAATATTTATAATCTTCAACTGCAGCAACTTTTCTTCCTACAACATTGTATAAAGCTGGACCAATTTTGTTTCCCCCACCAGCTTGTATCGAGTGACATGCTGAACATTTTTTAAAGATTTTTTCCCCATGGGCTAGGTCGGCTTGTGCCATTAAAGCCGATATGTCAACTTCGACCTTTTCTTCTTTTTGAGCCACATTTTTTTTTGAAACATCTTCAGTTACCTCAACTTTATAACCAGAAACTTCTGGCTTTTCTACATTGAATAATAAGTTTGAGACTTTTCCAATACCAATGACCAAAAGCGCAACTAACAATACAGCTGCAACTATTTTATTTATTTCAAAAGAATCCATTATTTTTTCTTAAGAACTCATATAACATGTTAATATTAAAATAAACTAATTAAAAAATTATTTGCGTCTGTAAGACGCATTAAACTTTAAAATGAATAATACAGTTATCTTGATACCGTCTAGAATGAGCGCATCAAGGCTTCCTGGAAAACCTTTATTAAAAATAAAAGGGATAAGCATTATTCAGCACGTATACAACAAAGCTAAGGCGACAAATTTGGGCGAAGTTTATGTTGCTACGGAGGATGTTGAAATTCAGAATGAAATTGAAAAAAATGGTGGTAATTCGATAATGACTAGTAAAAATCATCTAACAGGCACTGATAGAATTTTTGAAGCAGTAGAAAAAATTAAAGACGTAGAAAATATCAAATATGTTATTAATTTACAGGGAGACGAACCTCAAATATCAAGAGAAGATATAATAAATCTTGATAAAAATGTTAGAAAGCTCAATTCTAAAATTGGCACGCTTTGTACAGATATTAAGGACAAAAAAATATTTAGCAATAAGAATATTGTAAAAGTCTCTGTAAATGAAACTTTTCGAAAAAATAATCATTCACCAGCTTTGACTTTTTTTAGAAAGGCAGAACAATTTGATGAAAAAAATACTTACCATCATATTGGAATTTATCAGTATGAAATTTCGACTTTAAAGAAATTTATCAATTTCAAACAGACAGAAAATGAAAAAAAATTTAGATTGGAACAGCTACGTGCTTTAGATAATGGTATCTCGATAGATGTTATGTATACACAAAATTCTCCAATAGGTGTAGATACAATGGATGATTTTATGGAAATTAAAAAAATAATGGAATATAAAAAAGACTAAATTTATGAAAATTGTATACCAAGGTTCACCAGGCGCATATTCCCACTTAGCGGCTAAAAAAATATACCCTGAGTATGAACCAATTTCGCAAAATACTTTTGAAGAGTGCTTTAATCTTTGCCTAAAAAATGAGAGTTATAGAACTATTATTCCTGTGGAAAATTCAATAGCAGGAAGAGTTGCAGATATACAATACTTGATAAATAAATATAAACTTCAGATTTATGCAGAACATTTTCAACCAATCACACATAACCTAATGATACTACCTAGCTCAAGTATGCAAAAGATTTCCTCGGTAAGATCGCACACACAAGCAATTTCACAATGTCAAAAAGTTATTACTGAAAACAAGCTTGAACCTATAATTGCAGCAGATACCGCAGGTAGTGCAAAATATATAAGTGAAAACAAAATCGAAAATGAAGCAGCTATCGCCTCTGAACTTGCTGCTGAAATTTACAATCTTAAAATAGTAAAAAAAAATATCGAAGACAATAAAGGGAACGTGACAAGATTTTTAATTATGGGCAGCAAGGCTTCACACCCAGAATTTAAGAAAAAAAATTATATTACAAGTTGTATTTTTAAAGTAAAAAATAAACCTGCCGCTCTTTACAAATGTTTGGGCGGCTTTGCTACTAATAATGTGAATTTAAGTAAATTAGAAAGTTTCTCTGATCAAAACAGTTTTGAACAATATTTATTTATATGCGATATTTATGGACATATTGAAGAACCAAAAATCCAAAAATCTTTAGAAGAGCTTGGTTTCCATACTGTTAGTTTAGATATTCTAGGAGTTTACGAGGCAAGCGAATATAGAAAAATCTAAAAATTTACAAAGTTTTGTTGTAGACTGGAAAATATAACTGTTATAATAACTGGGGGCCAATCAGGTGGTGATACCACGAATCCCCCAGGCTTGAAAAAGAGCAAGGGTAATGAGTATTTTCCAGGTTGATTGGTCTCCTAAAAAAAATGAGCAATAATTCAAAAGTTTTAGCACTAAAATACAGACCTCAAGTCTTTAAAGATTTAATAGGTCAAGACATCATTGTAGAAACAATTGAAAAGTCCATCTCTCAAAATAAAATTCCCAATGCTTTTTTATTTACAGGAATAAGGGGTGTCGGCAAAACAACAATTGCAAGAATTTTAGCCAAATCTTTAAATTGTGAAAATTCTGAAAAAAATAATTGTTTAAAAAATAAGTGTAAAAATTGTGATGAAATATCAGAGTCTAGACACATCGATGTTTTAGAAATAGATGCGGCGAGCAAAACTGGTGTTGATGATGTTAGGGACTTAATAGAATTTTCAAGATATGGACCAACATCTTTAAAATTTAAAATTTTTATAATTGATGAAGTCCACATGTTAAGTAAGCAAGCTTTTAATGCCTTACTAAAAACTCTAGAGGAACCACCTGCTTATTTAAAGTTTATTTTTGCGACAACTGAGGTTAATAAAATCCCAGTAACAGTCTTATCAAGATGTCAAAGATTTGATTTATCAAGAATAAAGTCTGAGGAATTAAGCGCATTTTTAGCAAAGGTTGCCGAAATGGAGAAAATAGATATCAATAAAGATGTTATAAACCTAATCTCAAAAATTTCAGAAGGTTCAGTCAGAGACGCATTGTCATTACTAGATAGAATATCATTAACCAATGACGATAGCCAAAAAGGGACTATAAGCTTAGAAAGTGCTAGGGAAATATTTGGATATTTTGATAAAGATTTTACCATAAAACTAATAGAGAAAATATTTGATGGAGATGAAGACAAAACTCTAGATTTATACAGGCAGATTTATCAAAAAGGAATAGACCCAAAAATTTTTTTAAACGGTTTTTTGGAAATCATCTATTATTTAAAAAATTTTAAAAATTTAGAAAGAGTAAGTTTTTCTAACGATTTAACTGAAAATAATTATACAAAAATTAGAAAAATGTCTGAAAAATTAGATGCTCATACATTACTTCTTTTCTGGCAATTTACTATAGAGACAATTGACGAAGTTAATATTGTAAACGATCCAAACTTATCTGTAGAGATGTTTTTGATACGCTTGCTTTATTTAAAAGGAAATCAAACAAAAACTGATAATCCAGCACCAAATCAAAACAATAAAATTAATGATAATTTTGAGAAAAAGAAAATAGCTGTAAACCAACTAAAATCTTCTTCTCAAGAGAAACAAAAAAAAATTTTAGAAGAAAATAAATCTCTAAATAATATAGAGATTAAATCTTTCAATGATTTAGTTCATATATGCGATTCAAAAAAGGAAGTAGAATTAAAATATGAGTTGGAAACTAATGTGAATTTAATAAATTTTAAAAATGGTTATATTGAAATATCTTTTAATGAAAATCTAAAAAAAGATTTTGTAAAAATATTATCATCCAAGCTTTATGAGTGGACTAAAACCAGATGGATTATTTCTCTTTCACAAAATAAAGGACAAGAAACAATTAAAAAAATTTCAGAAGGGGAGAAGAAAAATAATTTAAAAAATTTTGAGCAAACAGATATATTCAACAATATTAAAAAATCATTTCCCGACGCTGAATTGATAGACGTTAAAGATAATAAGGATGACTGATTTCAATAAAATTTTAGATAAGGCAAAAGAGATAGAAGAAAAGATAAAGGATAGTCAGGAAAGAATTAAACAAATTAAAGTGGAAGGTTCATCTGGTGGTGGTTTAGTTAAAGTTATATTGAACGGTAATAGTGAAATAGAAAAAATAGATATTTCTGAAAAAATCTTTTCTGAGGATAAGACTATGTTAGAAGATTTAATTGTGGCTGCTCATAATGATGCAAAAAAAAATTTAAAAACCAAAACTACTGAAGAGATAACAAAAGCCACTGGAAATTTTGGTATTCCAGGCTTTAAGTGGCCTTTCTGAGCATGAATAATCTCACTGAAATAGAGGAATTAATAAAAATAATTTCTAAACTTCCAGGACTTGGGCCAAAGTCTGCAAAAAGAATAGTTTTGAAATTAATAAATAATCGCGAGGAGCTAATAAAGCCAATGGCGAAGACATTGGCTGAGGTTTATAAAAATGTATCTCGTTGTAAAATTTGTGGGACTTTGAAAAGCAACTCTATAGAATGTAGTTTCAGTGATTGTAACTTTATTGATAATAAATTTGATAAAATTTGTGTTGTTGAAAATATTTCTGATCAATGGAGTATTGAAAGTTCAAATATTTATAAGGGTTATTTCCATATTTTAGGAGGGACAATTTCTTCTGCGGGACAAAATAAAGAAGATTTATTAGTCAGCTCTTTAGTGGAAAGGGTAAAAAAAGATAAAATTAAAGAGGTTATTTTAGCTACAAGTGCAACTGTAGAAGGTCAAACGACCGCGTATTACATTCAAGACAGTCTAAAAAATTTAAATATTAAAATAACTAAGTTGGCACAAGGCTTACCTGTTGGTGGTGAAATAGAAAGTTTGGATGATGGCACCCTAAATTCTGCCTTCAAAAATAGGACAACTATTTAGAGGTTCTTAAATTTTTCTTTAAAGATCTGTTCAGGTGCAACAAAGGTTCCGTATAACCTGATGATTGGTCCTTACCTTTAAAGATCAAGTCACAAGCAGTTTTAAAGGCAATAGAATTATCAAAATTATCAGACATGTTTTTGTATTCCGGATCATTTTTGTTTTGATCATCTACAATTTTTGCCATCTTTTTTAATGTTTCAAATACCTGATTAGGAGTACATATATTATGATGTAACCAATTAGCAATATGCTGAGAAGAAATTCTTAAAGTTGCACGATCCTCCATGAGTCCGATATTGTTTATGTCCGGAACTTTTGAACAACCTACACCACTATCTATCCATCTGACAACGTATCCCAATATCCCTTGGCAATTATTTTCAAGTTCGGTTTTAATTTCATCCATTGACCAGTTTGGACCTCGAATAATTGGTAATTTTAAAAGATTGTCTAAGTCAAATTTTCTTTTATTAGATAGTTTTTTATGAACTTTGAAAACGTTAACTTTGTGATAATGAGTTGCATGCAAAGTTGCTGCGGTTGGTGAAGGAGTCCAGGCACAATTCGCTCCAGAAGAGGGATGTCCTATTTTTTCATTTAACATATCTGCCATTCTATCTGGGGCAGCCCACATTCCTTTTCCAATTTGTGCTTTACCAGAAAAACCACATTCCAATCCAACAACAACATTATTATTCTCATATGCTTTAATCCAATCAGAATTTTTTATATCGCCTTTCTTAATCACTGGACCTGATTCCATAGACGTATGTATCTCATCACCAGTTCTATCTAAAAACCCAGTATTAATAAAGACAACTCTTCTTTTTACATTTCTAATACACTCTTTTAAATTAGCACTTGTTCGTCTTTCTTCATCCATTATTCCAATTTTGATAGTATTTTTTTTCATTTTTAAAACGTTTTCAACATGGGTAAAAATTTCATCCGCAAATGCGACTTCATCCGGTCCATGCATTTTTGGTTTAACAATATAAATTGAATTTTTTCTTGAGTTCCCTTTTTTTATAAAGTCATGCAAACATGCTGCAGAAATTATAAAGGCGTCCATAATACCTTCAGGAACCTCTGATTTATCTGATAATAAAATTGAAGGGTTTTTCATTAAGTGCCCGACATTCCTGTTTAATAAAAGAGCTCTTCCGTGTAATTTAAATTTTTTTCCGTTTTCAGAAATGTAATTTCTATCTGAGTTTAAGACTCTTTTATATTTTTTTCCTAATTTTTCAAATTTGACTTGTAAGTTTCCTTTCATTAGTCCCAACCAGTTTCTGTAGCCTAGTACTTTGTCACTTGCATCTACTGCAGCAACACTATCTTCATGATCTATGATTGTTGAGACAGCTGACTCTATTACTAGATCACTAAGCCCGATGGGATCGTTGTTTGCATGGAAAGCGTAAGGATTAATGATTAATTCTACATGAAGCCCATTATTAATAAACAAAACACCTTTAAGACCTTTTTTATCTTGTCGATATCCTTTAAACTGCTTTTTGTCTTTCAAAGATATAGTTTTTTTACCAATTTTTAAAATTAGTTTATGTTTTAAAATTTTTAGTTCACTAAGTTTTTTCCATGAGGCATTTTTTAATGGAAAAATTTCATCTAAGAAATCTCTACAATAATTTATGACTTTTCCTCCACGGACAGGATTGTATCTGTTGTCAAGTTTTTCAGAGCCAATTGCATCTGTTCCATATAAAGCATCGTATAAACTTCCCCATCTTGCATTTGCTGCATTTAAAGCGTATCTTGCATTTGAAATTGGCACAACCAATTGGGGACCTGGCGTTTTTGATATTTCTTCATCAACATTTTCTGTTTGGATTTTGAAGTTTTTTCCTTCTTTTTTAAGATAGTTAATAGAATATAAAAACTTTTTATATTCTGCTAAATTAAACTCTTTATCTTTGTTTTGTATATGCCAATCATCGATTTTTTTTTGAATACTTTCTCTTATATCAATCAACTTTTCATTTTTTGGTTTTAAAATGTGTAAAGATTTTTCAAATCCACTCCAAAAATTTTTTGGCTTTATTTTTGTGCCCTTAAGAACCTCATTGTTTACAAACTTTAATAGCTCTTTTGATACATAAAGACTTCCAACATTTGTATATTCTTTTAAATTTTTAGTTTTCATAGTTAAAAATTATCTTAGAAATTAATAAATTAATATATATAATAATTACACACTAATAAAAGTAATCATTTTATTGCCATTTTTAAATATTAGTGGATATTTGATTATGAAAAATTATTTGAATTTTGAAAAAGATATAAAATCCTTAGAAAATGAGATTGAAAAACTTCAAGATCCATTTGCTAAAGATGGCATCACACAAGTTGAAACTGGAAAATTGGTAAAACTTCAGAATGATTTAAGTTCTAAACTCAAAGAAATTTATTCAAACCTTAATCCATGGCAAACAACAATGGTCGCTCGTCATGAGGACCGCCCTAAATCAAAATTTTTTATTGATAATCTTTTTGAGGACTTCTTTCCAATTCATGGTGATAGGTTGTTTGGGGAGGATAAATCTTTGATTTCTGGATTAGCGACTTTTCAAAATAAATCTGTAATGGTAATTGGACAAGAAAAAGGTGAGGATCTTGATACTAGAATTGAAAGAAATTTTGGAATGATGAAACCAGAGGGATATCGAAAATCAATTAGACTAATGAAGTTAGCAGATAAATTTAACTTACCAATTATTTTATTTATAGATACTCCCGGCGCTTATCCTGGAGTTGGGGCAGAGGAGAGGGGTCAAGCTGAAGCAATAGCAAGATCAATAGAATGCTCAATGTCGGTTGGTGTTCCTACAATTTCAATTATTATTGGTGAGGGAGGATCTGGTGGCGCAATAGCTTTAGCTTCCTCAAATAAAATTATAATGTTAGAAAATGCAATTTATTCAGTAATATCCCCAGAGGGATGTGCATCTATTTTATGGAGAGATCCAACAAAAACTCTAGAAGCCGCAAAAGCAATGAAACTAACTTCTAAAGATCTTCTGAATTTAAAAATTATTGATGAAATAATTCCTGAACCAACAGGAGGGGCTCACAGAGATAAAAACATAATTTTAGAAAATGTAAAGATTTCTATTGATAAAAATTTAAATGAGTTAAGCAATCTTTCTAAAGCTGAAATTATATCTCATAAAAAAGAAAAATTTTTAGAAATCGGTAGGGATAGAGGTTTAACAGATGGAGTTTCTATTTCTAATAGATTACCAATTAATCTCACAAATATTAATAAATTTAAAAAAAAATTATTCAAATACAAATATTTTTTTATAGGATCGATATTTATTTTAGCAGTTTTAATTTTTCTCTTAAAATAATACTAAACTTATTGGAATTTTATCTTCTTTTTTCTACGATTTTTAAATTAAGCAAAATCATTACTATATCTTGCCTAATTTTATTGAGCAGTGTTTCAAAAGAATGAAACGCCTCCTTTTTGTACTCAACTAAGGGATCCCTTTGACCATAAGACCTTAAACCTATAACTTGACGCAACTGTTCTAAATACTGAATATGATTTTTCCAATTTAAATCAATTAATTGTAAAAAGATTTTCTTTTCTATCTCTTTTGAACTTTCCTCTCCTAAATAAGCGCTTCTTTCCTCTCTTTTTTTTTTAAAATTTGAATTTATAGAGCTCGATATTTCTTTGGCACTTAGACTTCTTAATTTGTCATTTAAATTTTCCACATTTTGACCAAAAAGTGTTTTAATTCTATTTACTTGAGATTTATTTTCGAAAAATGTAGGAGTTTTTTCTTTTTGTTTTATTAAATCTTCAATTTCATCTTTTAAAAAGTTGTCAATAGTTTCAAATATGTTTTGTTTTTCTAAGACTTCTTTTCTTTGACTAAATATTACATGTCTCTGGTCATTAAGTACATCGTCAAACTTTAATAAAGTTTTTCTTATATCAAAGTTTCTAGCCTCAACTTTTTGTTGTGCTCTTTCCAAAGCTTTGTTGATCCAAGGATGGTCAATACTTTCCCCATCTTTTAATCCTAGTTTTTCCAACATTTTATTAATAGATTCTGATCCAAAAATTCTCATTAAATCATCTTCCAGGCTTACATAAAAAATTGAATTACCTTCATCACCCTGTCTTCCAGCTCTGCCTCTAGCTTGGTTATCGACTCTTCTAGACTCCATTCTCTCTGTACCAATAACAAAAAGTCCTCCTAGGGATTTAATTTTTTCTTTATTTTCTTCCAAATTATCTGTTTCCTTACCACCTAATTTGATATCCACACCTCTACCAGAAATACTTGTTGTAATTATCACTGAATTTAATTTGCCTGCATTTGCAATTATCTCAGCCTCTTTCTCGTGATTTTTTGCATTTAACACTGTGTGAGAAATTTTATTTTTTTTAAATAAATCTGAATATATCTCAGATTTGTCTACACTTGATGTAAATATTAGTAATGGTTGCCCTTTTGAATTTAACTTCTTCACTTTAGAAATAATTGCATTTTGCTTTTCTTTTTCTGTTCTAAAAATTTGATCATTCCAATCTTTTCTAATCATTTCCTTATTTGTTGGAATTACAACAACATTTAAATTGTAAATTTCAAAAAATTCCTGACTTTCTGTAAAAGCTGTACCAGTACATCCTGCAAGTTTTTTATATAGTTTAAAATAATTTTGATAAGTAATTGACGCAAGAGTCTGGTTTTCCATTTGAACTTTTAAATTTTCTTTAGCCTCTAAAGCCTGATGTAGTCCATCACCATACCTTCTACCCTCAAGAATTCTTCCCGTCAGTTCATCAACAATTTTGATTTTTCCGTCTACCTCAACATAGTCTTTATCTTTTGAGAAAAGATGGTTTGCTTTCAAAGCTTGATTCACGTAATGCACAAGGTTTAAATTAGCTGGGTCGTAAAAATTATTATTTTTAAGTATTCCGACATTATTTAATAATTTTTCAATGGAGTCTATTCCTTGATTAGTTAAAGTGACGTTTTTATCTTTTTCATCTAATTCATAATCATTTGGTTTTAATTTAGTCACAAGTTTATTGATAGCTTTATATTGATTACTCGTTTCATCCGATTGTCCAGAAATAACCAGTGGTGTCCGTGCCTCATCTATTAGACAAGAGTCGATTTCATCTACGATGGCAAAATTATGTTCCCTTTGTACTAATTTATTCGATGAATATTTCATATTATCTTTTAAATAATCGAAACCAAGTTCGCTGTTAGTTGCATAGGTAATATCCTTCAAATAATTTTCTCTTCTTTCATCATCAGATTGATAGTTGTTGATGTAACCTGCGCTTAGACCAAGAAAGTTATAAATTTTTGACATATTTTCACAATCTCTCTTTGCCAAGTAATCATTTACTGTAACAACATGAACACCCTTTCCGGAAAGAGCATTTAAATAAGCTGCTAATGCAATAGTAATTGTTTTTCCCTCCCCAGTTTTCATTTCTGCTATTTTACTCTTATGTAATGCAATACCTCCTAACAACTGAACATCAAAGTGTCTTTCATTTCTTGATCTATGAGATGCCTCTTTCACGTATGCAAAAGCATATGGCAAAACTTCATCGAGGGTTTTTCCACTTTTAATTTCATCCTTTAATTCATCAGTTTTGATTGGAAAATCAGTATCTTTAATTTTAGCCACATCAATTTCAAGCGAATTAATTTTTTCCAGAATTTTTTTGTACTTAGCAAGCTCGATATCGTTGCTACTCTTAAATATTTTACTAATAAAGCTTAATGGATTTAACATTTTTTTTTGATATATAATTAATAATTTATCGATTATATAGTTATAAATTAATTTTTTTAAATAGAATGCCTCTAAATTTAAGCAATTTTTTGTTATCAAAAAAAGAAAAGTCGAAAATGGCAGACTTTCAGGATTTAGACCATATTGATGGTGTTTCTGTATCTACGACATCAGCTAATTTATATAATAATGATAGAGATGATTTAGTACTTTTTTACTTCAGACATGGTGCTGAGCACGCTTCAGTTTATACCCAATCTCAGGTAGTTTCTGAAAACATTAAATGGAATAAAAAAATAAAAACAAAGAAGGTTCGTGCTCTTTTAGTTAATACAAGAAACGCGAACGCACTTACAGGAAAAAAAGGATATGAAGCTCTTGAAGAAATCTCGATAGAAATAGCAACAAATTTAACAAAGAAACAAAAAGAGGACGAAGATAATCCAAAAAAAATTAAATCCAATGAAGTTATGTTTGGTTGCACTGGCACAATAGGAGAGATTTTTCCAAAAGATAAAATTAAATCTTCCATCAAAGATTTGATAGATAAAGTTAAATATACTCAAAATAAATATTTATGGATGAAAGCTGCCATGGGTATTTTAACAACTGATCTAAAACCAAAACTTGCAATGGAAGAATGCAATATTGGAAATACAAAAGTTAAGATTTATGGTCTTGCAAAAGGCTCTGGAATGATTTTCCCTAATATGGGAACAACATTAGCTTATATTTTTACTGATGCAGATCTCTCTTCAAATGTATTAAAAAAATTTTTAAAAAAGAATATCCAGAATACTTTTAATGCGATTAGCTGTGACGGGGATACCAGTACAAATGACATGGTTACGATTTTTTCAACGGGTAAAGCAAAAAATAAATCTATTAGCAACATTAACGATATAAAATTGAAAGATTTTGATATAGCTCTAAATAGTGTTTTATTAAATTTAGCAAAGAGAGTGGTAAGTGATGGCGAAGGATCATCAAAGTTTATAATGATTAATTGTTTAAAATGTTCAAGTGAAAGTGACGCTAAAAAGATTTCATTTTCGATCGCTAATTCTTCATTAGTAAAGACAGCTTTCTCCGGAGAAGACCCAAATTGGGGAAGAATTTTAATGGCAGCTGGAAAAGCAGATGTTGAGTTTGAAATCGATCGGATAAATTTATTTATAGGGGAATATAAAATTTTGGATAAAGGGCAGCTTAATAAAAATTATATTGAAAAAGATGTTGCTGACTATATGAAGCAAACAAATTTAGAAATCACAATTGAAATTAATAATGGTAACAAAAGTTTTACTTGCTATACTATGGATCTTACAAAAAAGTATATATCAATTAATTCAGACTATAGAAGTTAAAAAAAATAAGAAATATTATTTTAGTGGTATGATTAAATATAAATTAATTTGTAAAGATTGTAACAATGTTTTTGATAGTTGGTTTTCCAATTCTAAAGAATATGAGAAACTTAAAAAAAAAAAATATTTGAATTGTCATATTTGCGAGTCTACTAGAGTAGAAAAAACTCTGATGGCCCCTAATGTACTTAACACTTCAGGTTTTAAAGATGAAGAAGTGAATAAAATTAAAGAAATAAAGTTTAAGTTAAGAGAATTTAAAAAATTTATTAAAAACAATTTTAAGTATGTTGGTGAGAAATTTGCCTATGAAGCAAGATCAATACATTACGACCCAAAAAAGAAAAAAAAACCAATTTATGGGAAAGCTTCACGGAAACAAATAGAGGAGCTCAAACAAGAAGGAATTAAAACTGAAGTTTTTCCTTGGATAGAAGATAAAGAAAACTAAGTTTTAGAAAATTGCGCAAGATAATTTACAGAGCTATCTTTAGATATATTCCACTTATTTTTTAAGATATCAAACTTCACACCTATTAAGTCATTTAAATTTAATGAATTACTTTTACAAATTCCAATTAAATCATCAGGTCTCAAAAATTTGTTCCAATCGTGTGTGCCTATTGGTAACCATTTTAATATATACTCGGCTCCTATTATTGCAAAAACATAAGACTTTAGAGTTTTATTTAAAGTTGCGATAAACATTAAACCATTTTTCTTTAAAAGTTGTGAGCTTTTTAATAAAAAAAAATCAACATTATCTACATGCTCAACTATCTCCATATTCAACACTACATCAAATTTTTCTTTGGTAATGAATTTTTCTGGGGATGAACAATAATAATCAATATCTAATTTACTTTTTTTTAAATGCATTTTAGCAATTTTGATATTTCTGTCTGAGGCATCTATACCTGTTACTGTTGCTCCCAATCTTGAAAGAGGTTCGCTTAGAAGGCCACCACCACATCCAATATCTAATATCTTTATGTTTTTTAAAGGTAACTTTTCTGATTTATTTCCAAATTTTTTACTAATTGCGTCTTTAATATAGCCTAACCTAACGGGATTGAAATTATGTAATGGTTTAAATTTTCCTTCGGGGTCCCACCACTCATCTGCTAATTTAGAAAATTTATCAATTTCTTTTTTATTAATAGTATCTTTTTTCATTGGTTGTTGACTTTACAATTAAGATGTATTTTATCTAAATATAAAAATTTAAATATAAAATATCAATGAAAATTATCATTTTAAAATTTGGTGGTACATCAGTTGGTACATTAGGTAGAATCGCAAAGATATCAAAAATAATAATTTCTTTTATAAAAAAAAAATACAAAGTTATTGTTGTTACTTCTGCAATGAGTGGTGTTACAAATGAACTTATAAAAAAGGCCAGAAAGGTCTCAAAAAATTTTCCAAATTCCGAAAGAGATGTATTATTATCTTCTGGAGAACAAATGGCCAGTGCTTTAATTGCTGGAAAGCTGTGTGACTTAGGTTTTAATTCAAGATCTTGGATGTCATGGCAGATCCCTATTTTAACAAAAGGGAATTATAGTAGCGCTAGAATAATAAAAATTGGCACAAACCAGATAAAAAGATATCTAAAAAAAGGAGGCACCCCAATCATAACTGGTTTTCAGGGTTTAAATAAAGATAACAGAATTACCACTTTAGAAAGAGGTGGTAGTGATGCAAGTGCAATAATGTTGGCTAAATTTTTCAAAGCAAAAAAATGCATAATTTTTACCGATGTAGAAGGTGTTTATACAACTGATCCAAATTTAACTCAAAATGCCAAAAAAATAAAAGAATTATCTTACGAAGAGATGCTAGAAATGTCTTCGCTCGGCGCTAAGGTGATGCAGCCAGCTTCAATCCAGGATGCAAAATTGAATAAAATAAAAATTGATGTAAAATCATCATTTTCAAATAAGCCAGGCACACAAATTGTTGGAAGAAAAAAAATTAAAGATGTTAATATTATAAGAGGTGTATCCTTTACTAAAAACGATGCTAAAGTAAGTTTACTTGGCGTAAAGGACAAACCCGGAGTAGCCGCGGCAATATTTGAGCCGTTTTATAAAAACTCTATTAATGTTGACATGGTTGTTCAAAATATTTCATCAGATGGCAAAGAAACAGATTTGACGTTTACAATTAAAGCAGACGACCTTTTAAAAACTAAAAAACTTATTTCTAAAAATAAAAAAATAAAATTTAAAAAGTTAATTGTAGATAAAAATGTCGCGAAAGTTTCTATTGTTGGGGTGGGAATGATTACAACTCCGGGAGTAACCTATCGAATGTTCCAGGCATTAGCAAATAAAAAGATAAACATTCTTGTTATTTCTACCTCTGAAATTAAAATATCTGTTTTAATTCAAAGTAAAAATTTAAAAAAATCAGTTGAATTATTACATAAAGAATTTAATTTAAATAAATGAGTTACAAAGAATTCAGAAATATTAAAAGAAAAAAAACAAAAGAGATAAATGTAGGCGATGTAAAAATTGGTGGAGACAATCCCATTACAGTTCAGTCTATGACAAACACTTTAACCACAAATGTAAAAGAAACCATCAAACAAATTAATGATTGTGCTGAAGAAGGTGCTGAGCTTGTTAGAGTTTCATGTCCCGATGAGGGCTCAACAAGTTGCTTAAAAGAAATAGTAAAAGATAGTAAGGTCCCAATTATTGCAGATATTCACTTTCATTATAAAAGAGCGATAGAGGCAGCTAAAAGTGGCGCAAAATGTCTAAGAATAAATCCTGGAAATATTGGTCAAAAAGAAAAAATTAAACAAGTAGTAGAAGCAGCTAAAGATTATGATTGTGCTTTAAGAATTGGAGTAAATGCTGGTTCTTTAGAAAAAGATATTCTTGAAAAATTTAAAGGACCCTGTCCAGATGCTTTAGTAGAAAGCGCAATGAGGAACATCAAACTTGTGGAGGATGAAGATTTTTTTAACTTTAAAGTTAGTGTTAAATCATCTGATGTGTTTTTGTCAGTAGCATCATACAGACTTTTATCGACCAAAACTGATTATCCCTTACATTTAGGAGTGACAGAATCAGGCAGTTTTGTTCCAGGGAGTGTAAAAACCTCAATAGGTCTAGGTTCCCTTTTAATGGAGGGAATTGGTGATACAATAAGAGTTTCTTTATCAGATGACCCTGTCAAAGAAGTTAAAATTGGTAATGAAATTTTGAAATCCTTAAATTTAAGAAATCGAGGAGTAAAGATAATTTCCTGCCCATCTTGTGCACGCCAAGGTTTTGAAGTAATCGATGTCGTGAAAAAACTAGAGGAAAAACTATCTCACATAAAAACACCCTTAACTCTCTCGATAATCGGATGTGTTGTTAACGGGCCAGGGGAGGCTGCTTCAACTGATATTGGTATCACAGGAGGGGGCAAGGATAGCAATATGTTATATTTGAACGGTGTTCAAAAAGAGAAATTAAAAAACGATGAAATAATTTCTAAAGTTGTAGCACTAGTTGAGAAAAAAGAAAAAGATATCAAAAATAAAATTTAATGATACCAGCAGAAAAGGTAAGGGAGATAATTAAAAAACACGAGATTCTTGAAAAAGAATTATCATCCGGAGCTATTGAAAAAAAATTATTTGCATCCAAATCAAAGGAATATTCTGAATTAAATGCAATTATCAATTTTGCGAAAGATTATCTAATATTTGATAAAACTAGAGATGACTTAAAAAAAATTATTGATGATGAAAACAACGACAAAGAAATGGTAGAGCTAGCTAAGATTGAACTTAATGAACTTGAGGCAAAAAAAATCAAAAATGAAAGTAAGCTAAAATTATTTTTGTTACCAAAAGATGAAGCAGACACCAAAAATGCAATAATAGAAATACGTGCGGGAACTGGTGGATTAGAGGCAAGTTTGTTTGCATCAGATCTTTTTAAGATGTACGAAAAAGTAAGTCAAAAAAAGAAATGGTCTTTAGAAATAATTAGTATATCAAAAAGTGATGCGGGAGGATTGAAGGAAGTTATTGCATCTATAAAAGGAAGAAATATTTATTCTTCGTTAAAATATGAAAGCGGAGTTCATAGAGTTCAACGAGTTCCTGATACAGAAACACAAGGTAGAGTTCACACATCTGCGGCAACAGTTGCAGTGTTACCAGAAGCAGAAGAAGTGGATATAAAGATTGAGGAAAAAGATTTAAGAATTGACGTGTTCAGAAGTAGCGGTCCTGGAGGACAAAGTGTGAATACTACAGATTCGGCGGTCAGAATTACACATATACCAACAGGAATTGTTGTGAGTCAACAGGATGAAAAATCTCAGATTAGAAACAGAGAAAAGGGACTTAAAATATTAAGATCAAGAATATATGAGTTTGAAAGAAATAAAATAGATAAAGAAAGAGCGAAAGATCGAAAAGATAAAATTGGATCAGGGGATCGATCTGAAAGAATAAGAACGTATAACTTTCCTCAAGGTAGAGTGACAGATCATAGAATCAATCTTACGTTACATAAGCTTGAGGAGTTTATGGAAGGAGAAATTTTTGATGAAATGATTGATAATTTAAGCTTACAGGCCCAGGAGGAAGAATTAAAAAAGATATCATGAAAATTTTGGACAATTTAAAAGATGGAGGTGAAATTTTAAAAAAGAATAATATACCTTCTTATAAAATAGATTGTGAAATTTTAATGTCTCAAATACTTAAAATTTCTAGAGAAGAAGTTCTGCTTAATTTAGAGAAAGAAATAAAAAGAGATGAAAGGGAAAAATACCTCAAACTCGTCAACAGAAGAAAAAAAAATGAGCCAATTGCCTACATAATGAAAAATAAAAACTTTTGGAGGGATAAATTTATAATAAACCGAAATGTCCTTATCCCACGTCCAGATTCAGAGCATTTGGTTGAGCAGGCCCTTAAATTAATTAGAAAGGATCAAGCAAAAAGAATTCTTGATGTTGGAGTAGGCTCAGGATGTTTAGCAATTTCTATTTTAAAAGAGAGACTTTTTTGCAAATGTGATGCCATAGACCCTTGTAAAAATGCTTTAAATTTAGCTAAAATTAATGCAAATTTACATCAATTATTAGATAGAATTAAATTTTATAAAAGAGATGTTGACAATTTTTACAACGATAAATATGATTTAATTATAAGTAATCCCCCATATATTAATAGACATAAAATAAAATATTTGGGCACAATTAATTATGAACCAAATTTAGCTTTAGATGGTGGATTAGACGGTTTAGAAATAATAAAAAAAGTTATTTCAAGATCAAAGCATTTATTAAAAATTAATGGTAAACTTATTCTTGAAATTGGATACGATCAGAAATACAAAGTGATTAGTTTCTTAAAAAAAAAAAAATTTTTTATTAACAAAATTATCAAAGACTATGGAAATAACATTAGATGTATAGTATCTACAAAAATAGATTAAGAATTAGATGAGACAATTTAAAAATAATTTAAAAAGAAGCAGAAGCAGAAATCACTCCGATAGGCCATTTAAAAGAAACTTAGACGTTGACAGATTAAATGGCAATTTTGCAAATAATGATAATTCTTTTAGAAGAAAAATAAATAGAAGTAATGGAAACGTTCAAAAGTTAATCTCCAAATACAACGATCTTGCAAGAGAAGCTTTATCTAATGGAGATAAAATACTTTCAGAAAACTATTTTCAATACGCTGATCATTTTTTAAGAGTTTCATTAAAACAAAAAGAAAAAGACGCTTCCTAAAAAACACTAATTTATTTTAATTATTAAATCTGACTTAAGAACATCTGTTTTTATTCTTACAATTTCAAAATCTTCCCTTACCGGGCCTTTAAGAGATTTTCCTGGAGGCAATTTTAATGTTTGTGAATTTATTTTTTTTCCATTTTCTATTACCTCGTAATGTAAATGAGGACCTGTCGACATACCGGTTGATCCAACATATCCGATAATTTGTCCTTGTTTTACTCTTGATCCAGGTATTGCAAGGTTTGAAAATTTAGACATGTGTGCATAAATTGTTTGATACGTTGTGTTATGTTTTATTTTAACACAATTGCCACCACCACCACACCATCCAGCTTTTATGATAATACCATCACCAGATGCCATAATAGGTGTTCCTAATGGTGCAGCAAAATCTGTACCACGATGCATTTTGTTAAATCCAAGGATAGGATGTTTTCTCATTCCAAAAGGTGATGAAAGCCTTGCTCCATTTATTGGAGTTTTCATTAGTGCTTTTTTTATACTTTTTCCATTTTCATCGTAGTGTCCTAAAAATTTTTTATCTGGATAAAAATATAATTGATTAGACTGTCCTCTTAACACTAAGTTAGCGTAAATTATTTGCCCAGTACTAAAAACTTCGTTGTTTTCATCTATAAATGTTTCATATATTATTTGATAAGAGTCATTTTTTCTAATGTCTCTCTGAAAATCTACCTGAAAACCATATAATCTAGCAAATTCTATTATAACATTGGGACTTATTTTTTGTTTTGTAGCTGACTTATAAAGACTTGATCTTATAACACCCTCTTTCATTACGAGTCTTTTGGTTAGGTTGGTTATAATTTCTTCTTTTTTAAGTTGGTTAGTCTCTAAATTTTTAACAATTTGTATTTTTTTAGTTTTTGAAATAGGTATTAATAAACTTAATATTTTTTTGTTATTTTTATCGGTGTTATCAAGCACAATATTAAGTATTTGTTTAGATCTTATTTTTTGAGTTTCATTTTTACTCAAAATTCCAAATATTTTTTTTATTTCCTCATCTTTTACTGAAAATTCTTTAAGAATATCTCTAAGAGTTTGTCCATTTTTGACCGAGTAGTCTATTTCTTCATATCTAGGTGTTAAATTAAAAAAGATATGGTTAATTGTTTTTTTGAAATAAGTATTTCTTAAGATCTTAAGATATTCATTATCGACTTTTTTACTTTGAATGTTATAAATTTGGATTATAAACATTGAGACAATAAGGAGAAGCATAAGAAGAAAAACCTCTGTATTCTTCTTAATAAAAGATGTAACCTTAAGTTGAAAAAACTTCATTAGATTTCTATAATTTATTGTCTTTTAAAAAACCAGCTCAAAAAGTGCTTATTTTTGTTGCCTTTTTAAGTTCAATTTCTCTTATAATACCTTGATTTACCAATGATTTGTACTATAAGCAGTCTCTCCAAACAATGAAAATTGTTATTATTAGGTTTATTCCTAATTAGCTATTTAAAAAGTGAAATTTTAAGAAGAGAAGTGTGGACGGTTAAGGTTACCAAAATTTGTCGTACACACTTCAACATTATATAAATTTATTCTTAGATTTATATAGAAGCTAGTGTGCGCCGTTTTTAAACTTGAGAGTTTGATCATGGCTCAGAACGTACGCTGGCGGCACGCCTAATACATGCAAGTCGAACGAAGTAGCAATACTTAGTGGCAGACGGGTGAGTAACATGTAGGTATCTTCCCTTTGGTGAGGAATAACACGAGGAAACTTGTGCTAATACCTCATAAGTCTTTACGGAGAAAGCTTTACGCGCCGATGGATGAGCCTGCACTTGATTAGTTTGTTGGTAGGGTAATGGCCTACCAAGACTGTGATCAATAGCTGATTTGAGAGGATGATCAGCCACATTGGGACTGAGACACGGCCCAAACTCCTACGGGAGGCAGCAGTAGGGAATCTTGCACAATGGGGGAAACCCTGATGCAGCGATGCCGCGTGAGTGAAGAAGGCCTTTGGGTTGTAAAGCTCTTTCGTCGGGGAAGAAAATGACTGTACCCGAATAAGAAGGTCCGGCTAACTTCGTGCCAGCAGCCGCGGTAATACGAAGGGACCTAGCGTAGTTCGGAATTACTGGGCTTAAAGAGTTCGTAGGTGGTTAAAAAAGTTGGTGGTGAAATCCCAGAGCTTAACTCTGGAACTGCCATCAAAACTTTTTAGCTAGAGTATGATAGAGGAAAGCAGAATTTCTAGTGTAGAGGTGAAATTCGTAGATATTAGAAAGAATACCGATTGCGAAGGCAGCTTTCTGGATCATTACTGACACTGAGGAACGAAAGCATGGGTAGCGAAGAGGATTAGATACCCTCGTAGTCCATGCCGTAAACGATGTGTGTTAGACGTTGGAAATTTATTTTCTGTGTCGCAGCGAAAGCAATAAACACACCGCCTGGGGAGTACGACCGCAAGGTTAAAACTCAAATGAATTGACGGGGACCCGCACAAGTAGTGGAGCATGTGGTTTAATTCGAAGATACGCGCAGAACCTTACCAACACTTGACATGTTCGTCGCGACTTTAAGAGATTAAAGTTTTCGGTTCGGCCGGACGAAACACAGGTGCTGCATGGCTGTCGTCAGCTCGTGTCGTGAGATGTTGGGTTAAGTCCCGCAACGAGCGCAACCCTCACTTTTAGTTGCCATCATTTAGTTGGGCACTCTGAAAGAACTGCCAGTGATAAGCTGGAGGAAGGTGGGGATGACGTCAAGTCCTCATGGCCCTTACGTGTTGGGCTACACACGTGCTACAATGGCATTTACAATAGGAAGCAAGACGGCGACGTTAAGCAAATCCTAAAAAAATGCCTCAGTTCGGATTGTACTCTGCAACTCGAGTACATGAAGCTGGAATTACTAGTAATCGCGGATCAGCGCGCCGCGGTGAATACGTTCCCGGGTCTTGTACACACCGCCCGTCACACCATGGGAGTTGGTTCTACCTTAAGGCAAAGTTTAATACCTTTGACCACGGTATAGTCAGCGACTGGGGTGAAGTCGTAACAAGGTAGCCGTAGGGGAACCTGCGGCTGGATTACCTCCTTTCTAAGGATGAATAAAATTTTGTAATTTTATTCTAAATATTTAACAGGTTAATGTTGACCGTCCGCACTTCTCTTTTTAATTTTTGTGTTTCTCTTAAAAACAATGAGGGCCGGTAGCTCAGTTGGTTAGAGCACACCCTTGATAAGGGTGGGGTCGATAGTTCGAGTCTATCTCGGCCCACCAATATATCTGGGGGATTAGCTCAGCTGGGAGAGCGCCTGATTTGCATTCAGGAGGTCAGCGGTTCGATCCCGCTATCCTCCACCATGAGAAACCTAGTTATTTTATAAGTAAATATTTTAATTATTATCAATATCTATATCCGATTGTTCGAATAGATGAACAATCATGAATGTTCGAATAGATGAACATTCCAACAAAATTTGATTCAAACACAGAATTTTTTTCTGTGCATAAATCAAGCGTTTAAGGGCGTGTGGCGGATGCCTTGGCACTAAAAGACGACGAAGGACGTGGTATACTGCGATAAGTTTCGGGGAGCTGTATGCAAGTTTTGATCCGAAAATATCCGAATGGGGAAACCCTACACTTTATGTGTAACTTCAAATTGAATTCATAGATTTGAAGAGATAACCTGGAGAACTGAAACATCTAAGTAACCAGAGGAAAAGAAATCAATTGAGATTCCGTTAGTAGTGGCGAGCGAAAACGGATCAGGCCTGTAGTTTATTTAAGAAAATTTGAATAGTATGGAAATGCTAACCAAAGAGGGTGATAGTCCCGTAAAAGTAAAGCTTAAATAAACTCTTGAGTAAAGCGGGACACGTGAAATCTTGCTCGAATATAGGGGGACCACCCTCTAAGCCTAAATACTCTTTAGTGACCGATAGTGAACAAGTACCGTGAGGGAAAGGTGAAAAGAACCCCTATTAGGGGAGTGAAATAGAACCTGAAACCGCATGCCTACAATCAGTCGAAGCTCTTTTTAGAGTGACGGCGTACCTTTTGTATAATGGGTCAGTGACTTAATTTATTAAGCAAGCTTAAGCCATCTAGGTGTAGGCGCAGCGAAAGCAAGTCTTAATAGGGCGACAAGTTTAATGAATTAGACCCGAAAACGAATGAGCTTACCATGAGCAGGTTGAATGCAAGGTAACACTTGCTGGAGGACCGAACCAGTTGACGTTGAAAAGTCTTTGGATGACTTGTGGTAAGGGGTGAAAGGCCAACCAAATTCGTAGATAGCTGGTTTTCCGCGAAAACTATTTAGGTAGTGCGATGAGTAAATATGCGTTTAGAGGTAGAGCACTAAATGGGCTAGGGGGAAGAGATTCTTACCAAACCTAATAAAACTCCGAATGCTAAACGTAGTTCCTCATCAGACAGACTGTGGGTGCTAAGGTCCATGGTCGAGAGGGAAAGAGCCCAGACCACCAGATAAGGTCCCAAAATTATGATTAAGTGTGAAAGGATGTGGAAATTCCTTAACAGCCGGGAGGTTGGCTTAGAAGCAGCCATCCTTTAAAGATAGCGTAACAGCTCACCGGTCTAATAGAGTTTCTGCGCCTAAGATGTAACGGGGCTAAAATCATATACCGAATCTGTGGGTTTATAAAATTTTCGAATTTTATAAGCGGTAGCGGAACGTTCTGTAAGCCTGTAAAGGAATACCCGTGAGGGATTCTGGAGGTATCAGAAGTGCGAATGCTGACATAAGTAACGATAAATAAAGTGAAAAACTTTATCGCCGAAAATCCAAGGGTTTCTGCGCAAGGTTAATCCGCGCAGAGTTAGTCGGCCCCTAAGGCGAGGGCGAAAGCCGTAGTCGATGGAAATAAGGTTAATATTCCTTAACCAGATGGTAGTGACGGATTTTGTAAGTTGTAAGTTCTTAATGGATTGAACTTGCTGCGAAAAAGTCCCAGGAAATAGCTCCATCATTAGACCGTACCCTAAACCGACACAGGTGGATTAATAGAGTATATTTAGGCGCTTGAGAGAATGATGTTGAAGGAACTCGGCAAAATGCTTCTGTAACTTCGGAA
>CACJZL010000011.1 GCA_902597865.1 uncultured Pelagibacteraceae bacterium
TAAATTTTATCTTTAGTTAACTCGCCTAAACTTCGATAGACTTCTTTATTGTTTTTATAAATTACAAGCGTAGTTTGGAATTGAATATTCAGTTGTTTGGCAATTTCCCTATTTGTAACATCAAATGTAAGATAAATTAAATTATCAAAATCCTTTTCAACATCTTTTAATGCCTTCATTTGACTAGCACATGATGTGCAGTATTTAATCCATGAACTTACAATTACAGTCTTTCCATCTGACTGGGCTTTATTGAAAACATCATTATCAAATGTTGTTTGTTTTTCAGCTACAGCTAAATTGAAAGGTAATATAATTAATAATAAGACAAATAGTTTTTTCATATTATATACATTATAATCAATTTTATAAAATTAAACTACTTTTGTGAAGCAGGTGGAGCTGTGTATACAAACTTCTTTTTTAGATTTGATAAAAACCTTCTCAAAATTGCCGCACCAACACCCAATACAAGGGCTAAAACAATTGAGAACAATCCATAAAGAACTGGAACATTTTTAGATAAGTCTCTTACAAATTGGGAGATTGGTCCTAATGTTTTAGATCCGTTATTTGATGTCTCTTTAATTACCTCTTCTACAAAGAAAGTATCGTATGCTATCGCTATCCCAACTAATAACAAAAGCATTGCTAAAATAGTTTTAAACTGAGAGCTATCAACTTTTTCACCAATCTTTTGGCCTATTTGAACCCCAAGTATAGAACCTAAAATTAAAACTGTTACTAATATTAAGTCAATTGTACCGTAATTAAACGCATGCAGGATAGTAACTATCGCACTAATGAATATAGTTACAAATAAAGAAGTTCCAGGAATTAATTTAGTAGGCATTCCTATAATATAAATCATCGCAGGAACAAGTATAAAAGCTCCACCAACACCAAGTATAGCTGCTATGTAACCCACAATAAATCCCATGATAATTGGAGTAAAAGCACTTTCATAAAGTTTAGATTTTTTAAACCTCATTCTAAAAGGCAAACCTTGTAACCAATTATGATCATGTAATTTTTTTTTAACAATAATTTTTTTTCTAGCTCTATCGATTTCTGTAACACCTTGAACCAGCATCATAGTTCCGATGATAGCTAGTATGTACATATATGCTAGTGAAATAACGATATTAATTTTTCCAATATCTTGAAAATAAGTAAAAGTTAAAATACCTAGGATAGTTCCCATAGCACCACCAACTACAATCATTAAACCCATTTTATAATCAAGAGTTCCTTTCAAATAATGAGTGGTAGAACCAGATATGGATGTGCCAAGAATATTATTTGCCTCATTAGGTACTGCATAGGCTGGTGGAATTCCTAAAAAAATTAAGAAAGGGGTCATCAAAAAACCACCACCAACACCAAATAAACCTGATAAAATTCCAACAACTAAACTTAAAAAAAAGATAAAAGGTAAGCTTACATTTACTTCTGCAATAGGAAGAAAGAACTCCATTGGGATTAATTATTCCTCAAAATTATTAAAGTCAACTGTTTGATATTTAGAATCCAAAAAAAGTACTAGATAACATTACTACCCAGTATGCTGCTAAACCAATATAAAGAGCAATTTTAGTATTTATATTTGATATAATTTTTAAGTTAAATATGTGCTTGAAAGAGTTTGTGTGTTTTTGGAAATATTCAAGCATATTCATCAAGTACACCTTAATAAGGATCTTTGCAAGAATTTTTTTAAAAAATAGTTGCTCCGAATACCTTCACAGCACCACCCTCTTCTCCAAGAACAAGTCTTCCTAAGAACTCACCCTCTTCTGTAGTACTTGTCTGTTTAAACAATACCGTTACGTGCATCCCTCGTCTTAAACAACCAAAGGCCTGGAAATTATCGGTCAAACTTGAGATTAATTTATTGCTAGCCCATTGCTTACCTAGCTCAACCTCATTTGCACCATAGAGCATTTGTGAAGAAAAATCCCTAGTAAAACCTCCATAATCTTTCATATTTGAAGACTTAATAAGATTTAACCATATTGGATTAGCCAATTTTATAATTTCATCATCAGTCTTTGATGTGAAGCTCATATTTTTGAAGTCCTTTTAAGATGCCTTTTTTTTCTCTTTATCGTCAACTATGTGATAAACAGGTTTTTTTTCCATTGTAAACTTACCTGTTTCAGGATCTCTTCTTGATACTGTTAAACAATGCCAATTTTCATCATCTAATTTCATGTGGTCGCCTCTATAGTAGTATCCTGGCCAACGAGTTTCTTCTCTAAATAAAGTATGTTCAGTAACACATTGAGACGTTAAAGCTCTATGTTTCAGTTCCCAGGCTCTCATTAACTGGTGGTAATCCTCAGCTCCCACATTTTCAAGGTCTTCTTGGAGCCAATCTAGTAATTCTAAACCTTTTTTAAGAAGGTTATCATTTGTCATATAGTTGTTAGTGATACCACCACAATATTCATCCATGATTTTTTGAAGTCTTTGTAGACCCTGTATAGGTGAAATATAACTTGGAGAAACTGTACCTCCAGTTATTTCATTTCTTCCAACTGTATAGTTTTCTAAAGGCTTATAAATCACTTCTTTTAAATCATTATATTGTTTCTCACTTACTTTAATATTGTTAGCTTTTTTATCTTCAATGTATTTAACAGCAGCTTTTGCGGCCAATCTTCCTTCAGTGAAAGAACCTGATGAAAATTTGTGAGCACTTCCTCCAACAGTGTCCCCTGCTCCAAATAAACCCTCTACAGACATCATTCTGTTATATCCCCAGAAATAATCATCTGGAGCAATGTCTTCTGGACCACTTACCCATGCTCCTGAACATGTTGCGTGTGAACCCATAACGTAAGGCTCTGAAGTTGTTAATTCTGGATTAGTATACTTTGGATCTATGTTTTGTGATGCCCAAACCACGGCTTGACCTACTGTCATACCTAAAAAGTTTTCCCAGCCAACAGTTTCTAAATGAGGATCTTGAAAAGCTTCTTTAGTCACCATATGGATTGGTCCACCACCTGCTGCTACCTCTTGAATAAACGCATGATTTCTTAAGCAAGTTGGTGTTGGATGATGATCTATATATTCTCCAACAAGTTTTTTGGTAGCATCATACCATTTCTTTTCATAATTCTCCCCGTTTGCATTTTGCGTATATGTTTTTAAATGTAAAAAATAAGCACCAACTGGACCATAACCATCCTTAAATCTACAAAGTACAATTCTATTTTCCATTTGTGTCATCTTAGCGCCTGCTGCTATCGGTAATGCGTAAGCAGAACCGTTACTCCAAGGTGCATACCAGGTTCTTCCCATACCTTCACCAACTGCTCTAGGTTTAAATATATGTGAAGCTCCACCGGCAGCTATAATTACTGCTTTAGCTTTGAATACATGATAATCACCAGTTCTCATATTAAAACCAACAGCTCCGGCAACTCTGTTTTCATTTTCTTCATCTTTAAGGAGATGAGTTATCATTATTCTATTGTAAATTTTATCAGCTGACTTTTTTGCAGCTTCAGCAACGATCGGCTTATAACTTTCACCGTGAATCATTATTTGCCATTTTCCTTCTCTTTGATATCTGCCTGTATCTTTATTTTTCATCATTGGCAATCCCCACTCATCAAACATATGTACAGTTGAGTCAACGTGTCTTGCCATGTCATAACCTAAATCTTCTCTAACTAACCCCATCAAATCGTTTCTAGCGTATCTTACATGATCTTCAGGTTGGTTTTCTCCCCACTGCATACCCATGTAACAATTAATTGCGTAAAGTCCTTGAGCTACCGCACCACTTCTATCGATGTTTGCTTTTTCAACACAGATAATTTTTAAATTTCTTCCCCAGTGTCTAGCTTCAAACGTAGCTCCAGTCCCAGCCATTCCACCGCCGACAACTAGTACATCACAATCTTCAAAGACAGTTTTATTTTTAGGCATTAATAATAAACTCCTTTTTTAAAGGAGTTCTTATCTAAAGTTGGAAGATCTTTATCGGTATTTAAACCGTGAGGTTCATTATAAAGTATTTGAGAATTAATTTCTCCTTGATTAGGTTTGTCACCATCAGCAAGTTTTGGGATAAATTTTCCCCACGGCTTTGTTGTAATTGGAGATACAAAATCTTTTTCTGTTCCATTTCTAAATTTTATTTTCCAAGAAATCGTTCCTTTTTCCTCTTCTCTTCTAACTCTTACACTATGACCCATTGGGGCAAAGTCAGCGTAGCCTCTTACATCTATTGCGTGATTAGGACAAGCTTTAACACAGGAGTAACACTCCCAACAAAAATTTGGCTCAATGTTTTTTGCTCTTCTAATGTTTTTGTCTATGTGCATGATATCTGAAGGACAGATATCTACACAGTGACCACAACCATCGCACCTAGTCATGTATACAAATGTTGACATTTATTTTATCTCCTTTTTAAATTCTAACATATTAATAATGTTTTGGCTCTTCTCTTTTTATACCAAGCCCAAACTGTTCTGGCGCATCTGCTGGTGGGGGAAGATTATCTCTTGAACCATCAGCTTCAGCTAAATTTTTTTGTATCGCTGCTCCAGGTTTGTAAAACATGTGAGCGAACTTAGACCAGTAAACGCCTCCGAATAAAACTATATTTGAAACCCCAAAAAGCACTAGAAATAAAGTGTCCCATCCAACCATTTGATTAAACTGTAAGTAAGACCAAATTAAACCAAAAGTAGCAGAAGCTAAGAGTGCTAATACAAATAAATCTGCAGTAATTATTCTAAATACTGAATTTGCTTCAGCTGCAACATCCACTCTTAAAAAAAGCCAAAACCAATATCCACCTAAACAAGTCATTACTGCTCCAACATGCCAAAGAATTGGCCAAACATTGGGTGTTTGAGAATCAGTATAAAAAAATATCATTGCAGCAGAGCCAATCCAAAAAAGGATTGTTCCATACATTCCTAGGACATGTGCAATTCTTCTTTTGCCCCAACCTAGCTCGGCTGTAGTTCCAATATCATGAATTATTGTTTTACCAATAACCGCCAACCTTTCACCGGTTCCCAACTCTCTTTTAGCTGATTTTTTTGCTTTTTTTGCATTATTGAAAAAATATTTAACATTTTTTTTATGTATCATATCCAATACCGTGCCTAAAATAACTAGGCCAACCATAACGATTACAAAAGATTGAATTGCCATCATTGGAATTGTTTCGGCTAAAATTGCAAATGGATTGGTTGTAAACATATTTTTATAAAAATTTTATTATTACTAGTATACTTAAAAAAATAGTTCAACAGTGATTAAAGCGCACTATTTGCCCAATAAGAACATTATTTTTTAATTTTTCGAGTATAATGTTGCTTTGAAGGTATAACACTTCTTACACCACCTTGTGGATTGTCCACGTCCCCTTTTCTTCTTGGAATCACATGTATATGGCAATGAAATATAGATTGTCCTGCAACCTTTCCAGCATTTGTTCCTATATTAAAACCCTCTACTGATTTATCTTCTTTCATTATTTTTTTTTTTAATTTTTTAATAAGATCATTACAGGCTAAGATTTCTTTTTCATCTAATTCAAAATAATTTTCTATACACCTCTTTGGAACAACTAATGAGTGTAACTGTGAAACAGGATAACTATCGGAAGAAGCATATGCGTAGTCATTTTCAAATATTAATTCTTTCTGATTAATTTTACAGAATATACAAGGATTGTTTGGATCATTCATTGCGATTAAAAATTCAAATGTTTGTTCACTTTTTGATATCCGAAATTATTTTTACTCTTCCAATTCATTTTTTTAATATATTTAACAGATGTAACACCTTTTCCTGAGCCTATTAACATTATTTCATCGAATTTTTTCAAATCTCTATAATAAATATCTTTAAATGAAATTTTAATCTTACCTTTTAAATAGTTAATTGTGTTTCCAATATAGCAATTATTTTTTGGTGAGAAGTACTCCCCATTTTTGAAGAATAAAATATTGGAGGTACAGGTTTCTAAAATTTTTCCCCTATAGACCAAAGCTATGTCGGTTTTGCTTGGGTCGTATTTATTCAATTCTTTGAGAATTTTTTTATAATAAAGATTTTTTGTTACGGGATCAATTCTTCTGTAGTTTATTAATTTAAGTTCAAAATCTTTTTTAGGATTAATTCTTTTACGAATAGAAATTGATATAAATTTTTTTGTTAAAGCAATTCGAAATAAGTGGTTGTAATTAATATTTTTATTTATGCTTGAATAGATTAAACGTTTAATATTTATTTCAATATTTTTTGAATAGATCTTATATTTTTTAAGAGATTTAATTAATCCCTTAAAGTGACTTTTAAACAAAATAAGCTTACCAGGTTTTCCTAAAAGTCTTATAGTTGTAAAGACTCCGTGAGATCCCCATAAATCTTTAAATGGTATTTCTTTTTGATTACTTACTTGATAAGATTTTTTTAATAAAAAAATTGCCATTTTCAGTTAAGAATGAGTCAGGATGAAATTGAAATCCATAAATTTGATTTATACTATCCTCAAAAGCCATCGCTGTATTTGTTTTTGTGCAACGCATTGTAATATTGAGATTTTTTGAAAAATATGGCTCATGTAACTTTAGCGAATGATATCTTCCAACATTAAACACTTTATTTTTTTTAAAAATTTTGCTTTTTCCATTAACTTTAATTTTTGATTGATACCCATGATAAATGTTATTTTGTTGTCTGATTTTTCCACCTTCGTTATACAATATCAATTGAAATCCTAAACATACACCAATCATTTTTTTTTTACCCTTGTATTTATTATAAATTTTTGAAGTTTCTGGATAATCTTTTGGAGAACCAGGGCCGGGAGAAAAAACTATCACATCTGATTTATTTAATAATTTTTTATTTATGTCAAAATAATCAGAGCAATGAACTTTATCAAATTGAGAAAATTGATGAACCACATTCCATGTAAAAGAATCTTGATGGTCAATAATATATATCATTTAAATAATTCCAATAATGATTTTGCTTTAATGTAATTTTCATTAAATTCTTTTTTTGATGAACTATCTAATACAACGCCTGAGGCTGCTGATATCTCTGAAACATTTTTGAAATTTAGAATTGATCTTATTATTATATTAAACCGCATATCCATATTAAACTTAATAAATCCGAAACTTCCTGTGAAAATATTTCGTCCCTCTTTTTCTTGACTATTTAATAGTTGAAGTGTTCTTATTTTTGGACAACCTATAACAGACCCGCCGGGCATCATTGATTTAATAATGTTTTTAAGATTGATATTTTTTTTTAATTTACCCTCTATTGTAGATACGTAGTGATACAAATGTTTATATTCCTCTACATATTTTTTTCTTTTGATTACTACACTTCCTGGTTTACAAATTTTTGATAAATCGTTTCTCTCCATATCTACAATCATATTATGTTCTTTTGTCTCTTTATTGTTATTCTTAAAGAAATTGAGAGCTTTAGATTTGTTTAATTTTTGTTTTTTTTTTAGTGTTCCGGCTATTGGTTTCGTTGTTATCTTTGACCCTTTTTTTTCTATTAAAGTTTCAGGAGAGCAGCTAACAATGGAGTAATTCTTGTCTCTAATCATAAAGGCCTCTGGAGAGGAGTTCACTTTCATTAATTTCCAAAAAAAACTGACCGGATCTATCTCAGATTTATTTTTATACTTTGTGCAAATTTTTATTTGATAGGTCTCACCTGCTCTGATTTTTTTTGAAAAAAGATTGAAGATTCTTTTATATTTTTCAAAGTTAATATTGACTTTAAATGGTTCTAATATTTTGGTTTGATAAAAGTGGTAATTAAAATTCTGTTTTTTTAATGTTGAAGATATTTTAATTTTTTTTGATAAAGTAATTATAGTTTCTGGTTTATAGAAAAGGCCCTTATAAAATCCATTCTTCTTTTGATTTTTAATTCTAATATTTAGCAAGTTGCATAATATTTCATAACCAAAAAAACCTATATAAAGGTCCTGTTCCCTTTTAAATTTTTTTTTTGTTATATTGTTTAAAAAATTTTCTATGTTTGAGTTGTCAAGTACTATTCTCTTTGAAAAATCTGTAAATATTTTATATCCATCTTTATATTTATAGATGACCATGGGTTTATCTGATTGATATAGTTTCTCCAGATAAGGACTAAAATTCGATTTATGCTTTTTGTAATCTATCAATTGCTTGTTCTTTAATTGGTAAGTGTATTAAGCCTGCAAAAACAGATAATGCAATTGCTAAATACCACGCATAGTCATAAGAGCCATATATGTCATAGAAAAGTCCGCCAAGATATGCTCCAAAAAAAGATCCAAATTGATGACTTAAAAAAACTAAACCATATAAAAGGCCAAGATACTTAGTCCCAAAAATATGAGCCACAATTCCACTCGTAGCTGGAACAGTGGATAACCATAAAAAACCAAAACTAGCACCAAATATTATTGATGAAATAGTACTTGGTGGTAAGAAAATAAAAAAACAAATTGAGACACCTCTTAAAAAATAAATATAACTTAAGATAATTTTTTTACTCATCTTTGTAGATAAATAGCCACTTAACAAAGAACCAATGATATTAAAAAAACCTATTAAAGATAAAATCATCGCTGCAGTCCAATCATCTAGACCTCTGTCTGCTACATATTTAGGTACATGGGTTCCAACTAAAGTTATATGGAAACCACATACGAAGAATCCCGAAACTAACAAAACATAACTTTTGTTTCTAAATGCCTCTTTAAGAGCATCTAAAGATCCTTGATCATTGTGAGTATCATTTGTTTTATCTAGCTGTGGTGATCTAACAAAATAAGCAAATATTAATCCTATAGATAAAAATATCATGAAATAAAAAAGGGTATTTACCCATCCATTACTTTGTAAGGAATAATTTGTAAAAAGTGGTGAAAGGAAATAACCAAAAGAACCTACAGCTGTAACCATGCTCATTGCGATTGTTCTATTAGATAACGGAAAGTGTTTACCAACAATTGACATTGGGATACTAATTGCTGTACCTCCACAACCAATACCAATTAAAACTCCTAAACTGATTTGAAAGTAAATCCCAGTATTAGGACCTGCATACAAAAAATAAACTCCAAGGATGTAAAAAAGAAATGCAAGGATAATTGATTTGTGGCCTCCATATTTGTCTGCGAGAACTCCAAAAATTGGGCCAGATAGTCCCCAACCTAGCATTTGAATACCTATAGCTAAACCAAATTCAGTATTTGAAATTCCTAAATCATTATTAAAGTCAATGAAAAACATTCCAAAAACCTGTCTTACACTCAAAGACATTAAAACTACTACACACGCACAAATCAGTGTCGTTAGAGCTAGTTTATTTTGAATAAATTTTTCTGAACTCATTTGATGAATTTAAGAGATCTTCTTAAATCTTCAATCAAATCTTTTGGATCCTCTAATCCGATATGTAATCTTACTATATGCACATCTTTTGATAAATTTAAGTAAGATCTATCTCCTTGTTCTTTCATTTCTTGATGTAATGCCAAACTTTCAAAACCTCCCCAACTATATCCATATCCAAATAATTTAAGAGAATTTACAAATTTTATAACATTCTTTTTCGATGATTTAATTCTAAGACCCATTAAACCAGATGCTCCTTTATAATATTTTCTCCAAAGGCTATAATTTAAGGAGCCTTTTTTAAATGGATATAAAAGTTTAATTTTTTTGTGCTTAGATAAGAAACTTGCAACTTTCATAGCATTTGATTGATGTCTATCCAATCTCACATCTAAAGTTCTTAAACCTCTAGTTACTAAATAAGCATCGTCGGGCCCCATTCTAAGTCCTGTAATTTTTTCAGCTAATTGGACCTTTTTAAAAACTTTTTTGTTTACTGCTAAACTGCCACCCATTACATCAGAGTGTCCAGAATAATATTTAGTAGCTGAGACAATGGACATGTCGAAACCTAACTTTATTGGCTTAAGAAAATATGGTGTTCCCCATGTATTATCAATTGCTGTAAAAATCTTATTTTTTTTTGCTATAGAAATTATTTTTGATAGGTCTTGAAACTCAAAGGAATTACTACCAGGACACTCAACAAATATAAGTTTTGTTTTTTTACTTATATTTTTTTTGATCGTATTTAGGTCATGAGGATTATAAAATTTCGTATTAATATTAAATTCTTTTAAATAATCTTTAGTTAACAATCGTGTAGGACTGTAAACAGGGTCAGCGACTATTATTTCATCCCCAGGTCTCACAACACTGAATATTGCTAAAAAAACAGAGCCAAAACCAGTTGGTGTAAGAAAAACATGATAAGACTCTTCTAATTTTGTTAAAATTTTTGAAAGTGTATGTGTCGTTGATGTTCCTTGTCTTCCATAATCATAGTGACCACCTGTTGGGTCTTTGATATTTCTCTTTTGAGTTTTTCTTATATCTTGCATAGATTTAAAAATAATAGTTGACGCCCGTACTACAGGCGGATTTACCGACTGATTATGAAAATCTTTTGCAGTGTGTTTTAAAAATGTTTTAAAAGAGTAGCCCATAAAAAAATTGAATACTTATGCGGACAATGCTATATCCCCTAAATAAGTCAACAAAATAATAGAGGTATATAATGGGATATCCAAAGAAGCACAGAGGCCGAAGAAAAATGGGCTCAAAAAAAAGAAGAGCAAGAAAAAAAAATAAAAAAAAATAAATAAAAAATAATGCTTATTCATAAAAGTATTAGTTTTTTAAGAAGAACCGCTTTGTTATTATTTATAGTGCCTTTTATTGGTTTAATCGGTTCTCTATTAGTTCATAATTATTTAGTTTCATATGAATATAAATACGATTTCATAATTCCGCTTAAAATAAATAGCACAGGATCGACTTATGAGCTTGTATGCACTAAAGAAAATAACATGTGTTCTAATTTCAATAAAATGTCAAAACTTGATGAATGCAATAAGTTTTCTTTGAAGAAAAGTTATTTTTCAAGGGACGGATTAATTAAATTTAGTAAGGAAGACATCAAAAAATTAAAAAATAAAAAGAAACCATATATGCTAAAATTTACGATGAGTGATGAATTAAATCGATTTTGTATTCTTAATAGTAAAACTTATTATCTTTATAAAATGTTCCCAAGTTTTTTTGAATATATAGCAAGTAACAAACCAAATTATTCCTTAGGTACATCTAATATAGTTAACCCAATAATTTATGGAGAGACCTCTATAAGCAACATAGTAAAACGCTATCCAGTAAAATTTGTCTTTAAACCACTCATGTTTTTAAGTGTATTTTTAATGATCGTATATTGGTTTTTTTATAATAAAGTTTTGAACAATATATTCCAAGTTAAACGTACAAATATGTTCTTAATATTTGGAATTTTGTCAGCTATCTTTTTATTTTTACATGTTTATTTTCTTGGTCAAAAGTACGAAGCTGAAATATTCAATAAAATAAGAAGATCCTATATTGTTTTTTTTATTTTATTCGAAATACTTGCCCAAGCTTATCTGCTCAAAATTATATGGAAAAAAAGAAATGATTTAAAAGACTATTTTCATCAAAGAATATTGATATCAAAATTATTTTTTGTAGTTTTTGTGGCTGTAAGTAGTTTTATAATATTGACAATTCTTATTTTCAAAAATCTAAGTGCAAAAGTTGATTATATTTTAGAGTGGAATTACTTTTTAATATTATTATTTTACTACGTGTTATCTTTTTTAATATGGAAAAAATCATCATTTAGAGATCCATCCTCCACCTAAAACTTTATAACCATTTTTATTTTTTTGATAAAAAACACATGCTTGACCTGGTGAAATACCAAATTCATCCTCCATTAAACTTACTTTAGCTTTTGAACCCGATACCTCAACTTTCGAGGGGATTAACTTTCCTGTTGATCTTATCTTTACATAAACTTTTTCATTCAATTCGCTACCATCACATAAAATATTAAGATTATCTAAATTAATAATTCTTTTTGCTAAATATTTTTTTGGCCCAACAATTATTTCATTATTCTTTGGATCTATTTCTATTACATATAAAGGATCTTTATCAGAAACCTTTATCCCTCTTCTTTGTCCAATTGTAAAATTTACTATTCCATCATGAACCCCAATTACCTTTCCCTCAATGTTTTTGATATTTCCTTTTACAAATGCTCTAGGTTCAAATTTTCTAATCACAGATGAATAGTCACCGTTTGGCACAAAACAAATATCCTGACTATCTGGTTTATCTGCTACATTTAGATCAAGTTTTTTTGCAATCTCTCTTGTCTCATCTTTCAGTAAGTTTCCCAGAGGAAATCTTAGAAAATTAAGCTGATCCCTCTTTGTATTAAATAGAAAATAGCTTTGATCCCTATTATGATCCTCTGCACGATACATTTCATTTTTTTTTCCATCAAATATCGATCTTACATAATGACCAGTTATCAAAGCATCTGCTTTTAAATCTTTTGCTTCCATAAAAAGATCTTTGAATTTTACTGTTTGATTACACTGAACACACGGTATTGGAGTTTCACCTTTTAAATAGCTATCAACAAAATTATCAATAACTCCCTCTTTAAACTTATTTTGGTAATATAGAATTTTATGATCGATATTCAATTTATGGGCAACTCTTTTTGCATCTAATATATCTTGTCCTGCACAACATTGTTTCGATTGGGAGACTTGTTTGGTATCGTCATAAAGTTTAAGTGTAATACCGATAACTTTGTAACCTTCTTTTTTCATTAATCCAGCAACTGTTGAAGAGTCTACTCCTCCTGACATTGCAACAACCACCACTGTATCTTTTGTCTTTTTGTCAATTCCTATTGAGTTTAAATTGTTTTTCATAAACTTTAAAATTATACTATTTTTATTTAAAAAACTAAATTAAATGATTTTAGATTATGAACCAGGTGACAAAGTGATTAATCCTAAAAATAAAGATTGGGGAATAGGCCAAGTTCAATCAATTATAAAAGAAAAAGTTACTGTAAATTTTGAAAATGTTGGTAAAAAAGTAATCAACGCTAATTTAATTGAATTAATAAAGATTTGATAAAAAATGAATTTAGAAGATAAAAAAAAAATTGTACTAGATTTAATTGGTACTTTCCAAACCGCAAGTAAATTATCTTTATCATTAAGAAAGAAAGGTCTTAAAGAGACCACTAAGGAAGATAATACTCCTGTAACAAATGGGGATCTTGAAGTTAATAAGTTATTGATAGATGAAATAAGCAAATTAACACCAGATATTCTTATAGTTTCAGAGGAAACTTCCACAAACAAAAACTTAGATAACCTCTCAACTTTTTGGCTCATCGATCCAATAGATGGCACTTATGATTATATTAATGATAGAGACGAATTTACTTTAAACGCTGCCCTAATTATTAACAAAGTTCCTGAAATAGGTATTATCAGCGCTCCAGCGAAAAATAGATTATTTTACACATATGGCGATGGGAATTCATTCGAAATAATTAATGATAAAGCTCAATTGTTAAACTCTAAAATAAATAATAAAGATCAAGTAAACATTAAGGCTGTAAGTTATTCAGATAAACTTAAAAAAGAAATCAAAGATATCCATGACAAATTTGAAGTAGCTAGTTATACAAAAATGAAAAGTTCTCTTAAGTTTTGTGTTATTGCAGCAGGTGAGTTTGATCTTTATGTGGCCGAACCAAGAGCATCTGAATGGGACATCGCAGCAGGAGATGCAATTTTAAGTAATTCAGGTGGCTCTATTACAGATATGAATGGAGAAAAAATTTATTATGGAAAAAAGGATTTTAAAAACCCAGGTATAATTTTGAAAAGTGCAAGATTAAATAATGGATGAACAATTAAGAATTATATTAATTATTATAGTATCGGTCTCTATTTTTGGCTTAATAGTTTTCGTAGTAGTAAAAAACTATATCAAATCCAAGATAGATTATTATTTGAATAAAAAAAACGAGAAAACTACAAAAGACGAATAATTTTCTCATATTCATCTTTTGATAAATCCATTATTCTTTTTGACGTTTCAAAACTAAATCCATTTCTAGCCAATATGCCAATATCTTTTTTAAAAAAAATAGGCCTATTATCTTCTGATCTATGTGGGCCAATTTTTTTCTTTTTACAAAGTTTTATTGCAGAAAAAAAATCTTGGTCATCATTATTTTCTTTAATTTTATCTAGAGTTTCCTTAACAAATTTATCATTAATTCCTTTTGACATCAGGTAGCTTCTAATTTTGTTAATTGAGCTACCTCTTTGAATCAAATTTTTTGCTTTGCTCTCAGAATAAAACTTATCATTAATAAACTTGGATTGTTCCAAATCTGACAAAACAATGTCTATCAGGTTTTGATAATTGCCCTTTTTCATGTTTGTAGAACCAGACTTTAAATATTTCTTCAATAAATACGTTCTAAGTTGTTGTTTAGACGGAGCATATTTTTCAATGTATTTTAAGGAAAAATCTCGTATCTCAGATACAGTAAATTCTAAATTTTTTTTTTTATTTTTTAAGGGAATCATTATAATTTTTATTATATTATAACCTCAAATGATTGAACAAATTAATAATTTCTTTACAATTGAAATGATCTATCTTTGGTTGAATTTAGGTGTTCTACCCTTTTGGATTATTCTATTTTTTTTTCCTCATTCAATTATGAGTAAATATTTAGTTAGATCAATTTTTCCCTTTATGATCTTCTCCTTCGTTTACGTTTACCTATTATACTATTTTTTTATATCAGATTTCAATTTTCAGAATAATTTTACACTTTATTTAAGTCTTGAAAACTTATCAGATCTTTTTTCAGAAAATGGTTTTTTAATAATGTTTTGGTGTCATTTTTTAGCAGTAAACTTATTTTGTGGAGCATGGATTGTGTCTGATAGTATTAAGCTGTCAATTTCAAAATTTTTAACTTTTTTCCCTTTGCTCATTACTTATTTAATAGGTCCTCTTGGATTATTCATTTATTGGTTAATCAGGATTTTTTTCGCAAGAAGAATGTCATTGTATGACTAAATCTATTCAATTTTATTACGATTTTTCAAGTCCCTACACTTATATAGCACATAAAAAAATTAGAGAAATTCAAAAAAAAAATTCTATAAAATTTATTTATTGTCCTATGCTTTTAGGAGGATTGCATAAGTTAGCAGGAATTACAGCAAATGCCTTTATAAAAAATAAAAATGAATTTATGAGACGAGACTGTGAAATGGTTTCAAAAAAACTCAAGATCGATTTCAAGTTTAATGATTATTTTCCAATAAGCTCACTTAATCTAATGAGAGGATCGTTGGTTACGAATAAAGATATATCAGATAAATATATCGATTGTTTTTTTGATGCATATTGGAGAGACAATATAGATCTCTCTGATGATGAGAATTTTAGAGAAAAACTGAAAGATCTTCAAATAGATGTAGATAATTTTTTAAACAGCATTGGTAAAAAAGAGACAAAAGAAAAATTGATCAAACTAACTCAAGATGCTTTCGATAGGAAAATCTTTGGGGCACCAACGTTTATTTGTAATGATAAAATATTTTGGGGTCAAGACAGATTAGATTATGTTATAGAGGAATCTTCTAGCTAATTTCAAAGTCACCATCTTTAATAGCACTGAAACCTCCGTCAACATGAGATACATTTTTAAAACCCATATCTTGAAGTGATTTTGCTGCCAATGCAGATCTTAATCCTCCTGCACAAAAAAGAACTATTTCTTTTGATGGATCGATTTTTCCTTGCTTATAATATGCGCTGTTTGGATCAATCCAAAATTCAAGCATTCCTCTTGGTATGTGCAATGATCCTTCTACTCTTCCCTCTTTTTCAAGCTCTCTTACATCCCTTATATCAATCAAATTACAACTACCATCTTTATGTAATTTTGAAGCCTCGGTGTGAGAAATCGTTTTGATTTCTTTCAATGCATCATTTACAAGTTCTTTGGATGATTTAATTGTCATAATTATATATATTGTAATATCAGATTAAATGAAAAAAAACATCTTTAAAAAAATATTCATTAAGTTTTCTAAATTATTAGGTTTTGAAATTATTGATCAGAGTGAATTTAATTCTCCTACTTTGAATAAGGAATTAAATGAAGAACTCTCAAATATTAAAAAGTCAATAGTATTACCTTTGGGGGAAGTTAAATTAACTAGAAAAATTCAAAGTTTAAGCATTATTTTTAGAACAAATACTAATATTGAAATTTGGGATCAAAACAAAAAAAGAATATTTGAAAAACCTAAAATTGAGTATGCTTTAAGATGTTTAAATTCTGTAATTAAATCGATTAAAAAAACTAAGGAACTTAAGCCAGATACTTTGATAAAGCTTCAAGTTATTGATGACAATTCAAGTGATGAAAATCTCAAAAAATTAAAAGACCTAATTAACACCCATGGTATAGATTGTGAAATTATTAATCACGATAAAAGTGAACATAAAGAAAAAATAGCAGCTGAAAATAATCAAGAAACGTTTGGAAATCTCTCAAGTTTATTAAAATGCTTCGAGGTTGCAAAAAAAGATCAATCTGATCTCATATATTTTGTAGAGGATGATTATCTTCATTATGAGTATTCATTGGTTGATATGTTGAATACCTATGAAAGAGTAAGCTCTCAACATAAGGATGAAATTATAGTTTGTCCAAGCGATTATCCCTTTAATTATATGAATAATGAAAAAACAAATATATTAATTGGAAGTCAACAACATTGGCGAACGATCACAAAAATGCTTTGCACATTTATGATCTCAAAAAAAATGTTTCAAAAACATATAGAAAACTTTGACAAAACTTGCGAGAAAAGACACGAACCTTTTGAAAAATATTTAAATAAAATTTTAGAGAGTGAAATTGGTATTTCACCTATTAAATCATTAGCGATACATATGACTAACGTTAATTCAAGTTACGGTTTATCCCCATTTGTAGATATAAAAAAACTTTGGGAAGAAAATAAAATTGGCCAATGACCGCTAAAGCGCCAAATTTCAAGTTAATAAGTACCTCAAATGAAGTTGTAGAATTAAACAAAATTAAATCAAAACTTATTGTTTTATATTTTTACCCAAAAGATGATACTCCTGGATGTACGTTAGAAACAAAGGATTTCAATAGTCTTATAGGAAAATTTTCAAAAAATAATTGCAGTGTGTACGGGATATCAAAAGATAGTTTGGAAAGTCATAAAAAATTTAAAAAAAAATATAAAATTAAATTTGATTTACTTTCTGATGAAAAAAAAATTGCAATAAAGGCATACAAAGTTTGGGGAAAGAAGCAATTTATGGGTAAAGAATTTATGGGATTAATAAGAAGTAGTTTCTTGATCAAAAACAAAAAGATTATTAAGGAATGGAGATCTGTCCGAGTAAAAAATCATGCTCAAGAAGTTTTGAATTACATTACAAATAAATAAAAAAGGCCTCCTATTTCTAGGAGGCCTTTTAATCGTCTAACCAAGAGGGAGAGATGATTAATCTCTTATTGCGTAACCGATTACGCCTGTTTCCACGACGTCGGTTCCTTTGAGTTCAGCTTCTTTACTTAATCTTATACCAATTGTACTCTTCATAATTCCCCATACTGCTAGGGCAACTATAAACACAAATACATTGATTGAGATTACGCCTAAAAACTGAGCTCCGAAAGTTGTGTCTGGATTTGTTATTGGAACTGCTAATGTACCCCAAATACCAGCGAATAAGTGTGCAGGAACTGCACCAACTACATCGTCAATTTTTAGAGAAAAAAGTAATTTCGTTCCATAAACAACAATTACACCCCCAACTGCACCAATTAAAATCGCTGCAAGCGGTGATGGCATTAATGGTTCTGCTGTGATTGCAACTAGACCACCAATACATCCATTTAACATCTGAATTACATCTGTTTTACCAAATGCTAATCTTGTAACTGTAGCAGCAGCCATTACACCACCAGCTCCAGCTAAAAATGTATTCATAAAGATTGTTGAAACAGCAATTGCATCATCAGCAGTACCCATAGCTAATTGAGAACCACCATTAAATCCAAACCAACCCAGCCATAAAATAAATATACCAACTGTGATTAATGGAATTGATGAAGCAGCAAATGGTTTCATCGGAGCAGGTGCACCAGATTTTGTAAATCTACCTAATCTTGGACCTAATAATAATGCTCCGGCTAAAGCCGCTGCACCACCTGTTGAGTGTACTAATGTTGAACCTGCAAAATCTGAGAATCCAGCAGCTGCTAACCAGCCACCACCCCATTGCCAACCCATTACGATTGGATAGATAATTCCAGATAAAATTGCTGCAAATAAAAAGAAAGGCCATAGTTTGATTCTTTCAGCTAATGTTCCTGAAACAATCGAAACTGTCGTTGCGCAAAATACCATTTGGAAATACCAATCTGATCCATCAGAATAACCAGTATCTACTTTACTAGCATCTGACCATGGTAGAAAACTACCAATATATCCACCTTCTGGTATTCCATATGCTAAATTATAACCAAATAACCAGAACATCATTCCGGCTATAGAAAATAATCCAATATTTTTTGCACAAATTACAGATACACTTTTAGATGTTACGCTTCCTGCTTCTAACATTGCAAATCCTGCAGCCATAAACATGACTAAAAATCCGCAAACTAGAAAAAGAAAAGTATTAAAAATGAATCCTACTTCTGCTGAAACAGTTGATTCCGCATAACCAGTACTTGTCATGCTTAGCAAGAAAAATAAGCTTACTATGGGACCAACTAATTTACTTAAATGTTTTTTCATAAATTTTCTCCCTTGTTAAAGAGGGCACAATATAAATTAGAATAATAAAAACTAATGTTTATTGGATAATATAGATATGCATAATTTGCATATAGAAACAGCCTTTATTAACTTTTATATTAATAAAGGCTGTTCAGAGGAAATATTTATTTGTTGAATATTTCTTTAAGCGCTTTTGCAGGTAGAAACTTAACTTTTTGAGATGCAGCAATTTGGATTTGTTCTCCAGTTCTTGGGTTTCTTCCAATTCTAGCTTTTCTCTTAGCAACTTTGTATGTTCCGAAACCAGCGATTTTCACTGAGTCATCATTTTTCAACGCATCCAGTATCGTATTTGTGATGGTATCAAAAGTTCGCTCAGCATCAGCTTTACTTTGGTTTAAGGAACCTGCTAATTTAGCGACTAATTGTTTTTTGTTCATTTTAGCTCCGGTTTTAAAGGTTAATTAACATAGTTTACAAAATGCCTTTAAAATCAAGCTTTTTTTTAGTGTTTAATTTGGTTTTAAACACAAGATATTGTATATAAATTAACCTTGTATTTACTGGTTTTTTTAATGCTCTTAATAGTATAGTTAAAAAAGGCCTAAATCTCTTAAGTCATTAATAGTTGCGAAAAACATTAAAGATAGAAGCAAAAACATTCCGATTCGAAAAAAACCTTCCTGGGTTTTTTGGCTTAATGGCTTACCTAAAACTTTTTCAAAACCATAAAACATTAAATGACCCCCATCTAATAATGGAATTGGGAATAAATTAATTAAACCTAAACTTATAGATATGTAAGCCATCATACTTAAAAATGGTAATATCCCAAATTCAGCAACTTGGCCTGAAATTTTTGCTATTCTAATAGGACCACCTAGTTGAGAACTATCCCCTGAACCCGCAATTATAGATCCTAAGTACTTTAACGTTGAGGTGGTGACATAATATACCTCAGAAACTGAATAATAAATGGCTTTAGCTGGGCCCAGCTTTTGATGATTAATTGTATTTTGATATGGAATGATTTTTATTCCAACTGTTCTTTTTTTAATCTTATTACCAAGATTATCTTCGCCATCTAAAGTCTGAGGTTTTACCTTTATTAAAATCTCTTTATCATACCTTGAGACTTTAAAGTCAATAAATTCTGAAGTGGACATTGTTATGAATTTCGAAACATCCAAAATGCTTTTTACCTCGTTTTTATCAATAGATAAAATTACATCATTTTTCTCCAGTCCAGCAACATAAGCGGGACTTTCTTTAGTTACTTCACTTATCATTGGTGGGGTAAAGTCTTTACCGACAAAAATATTGATCATGAAAAATATGAGTATTGCTAACAAAAAATTAGCTATTGGACCTGCAGCAACTATTATAGCTCTTTGATAAAGAGGTTTTAAAACAAAAAGTTTTTGCCTTTCGTTTTCATCATACTTTTTAATCAATTCCTCTTGGTCAGCTTGTGAAAAAACATTTCTATCACCAAAAAATTTTACATAGCCGCCTAATGGAATCCAGCATATCTTCCATCTTGTACCTGAGCTATCGTTCCAACCAAATATTTCCTTTCCAAATCCAATTGAAAAATCAGTAACCTTAACACCATATTTTTTTGCAAAATAATAATGTCCATATTCGTGAATAAAAACAACAACAAGAATAAGAATTAAAAATGGTAATATAAAATTAAGCATTAGATTTATAATACTGATTTTACTTTATTTTCCAAGATATCATTGGCCCTAGTGTTGCGGCAATAAATGACCAAAAAAGTAAATTTTGAACTATAAACGATGGAAAAAATTCAGTAGGTGCTATAATTCCAATTAATAAACTCTTAGAAAAGTCTGGTGTTGGAAATAATAAAAATCCAAAAATCAAACCTAAAATAATTGAAATATTCGCGGTTTTTTCATTAATCTTTTTATTGTAAAAACTATAAAAAACTGTGAGAACAAACGCACAACAAAATAAATCGGCTAATAAAAATAAATACAAAATATCATATCCTTTAGATGCAACTATAAAAGAGATAAAAGATAAAAATAAGATAATATATTTAGACAAATCAAAGTAACTCATCTTTTTATTTAATTTGAATGTTGCTTTACCGTCAACCACTATTACACTTGATATTGCATTCACCAAAGTATCAACTGTAGAAATTGTTAAAGCTAAACCTAATACAATTACTAATAGCGATAACAATTCTTTTTGCTCTTTGAGCAATAACATAAAAAATCCAAGATCAGGCCTAGTAGTTGGATCTAATGAAAAGGCGACCATTCCTGTAAAACCCATATAAAAAACTACAGGTATAATTATAAAAAAAGATATAATTAAACTTTTTCTTAAAGTCTCAGAATTTTTTGCTGCATATACCCTTTGCCAATTACCTTGATGAAATAGATTGGTTGCTGCAACTGCAATAAAAAAAGTTAAACCTGCAGTATAACTAGGAAGGTATGAAGAACTTAAAAGCTGAGGATTTTTTTTATTTATAAATTCAAAGGAAAATTCAGATCCAATAAAACTTTTTATGTAAAATAAGGAAATTAATAAAAGGACTCCTATGACAATCATTTGAATATTATCAGTAAATATAGAGGCTCTTAAACCTCCATATAAAGTATATGCAAGTGTAGATAATAAGACAATTAAAGCAGTTATCCAAAGCTTTGTACCTGAAATGTAATTTATTAAGACAGCAACAGCTGTTACCTCAGCACACAAAAAAATGAACATATAAAAAATTGTCATCAATAAAATAAGTTTGAATAAGCTTTTTCCAAACTTCTTACGCATAAATTCAATTAAAGAAGAGCCTTTAGGGAATTCTTTTCTAATTTTTTTTCCAAGATAAATTAAGAAAAACATTGGAAAAGCTGTTCCAAGTGAATATCCAATAACAGCTCCTATTCCTCCCCAAGTAGCTGCCGAAGCTGGGCCAAATAAAATCCATGCACCTAGCGCTGAGGCTGTTAAGCTTGTTGTTAAAGAAAATAATCCAATATTTCTGTTTGCGGTCAAATAATTACTAAGGCCTTGATGTTTTTTTGAATTATATAAGCCCAAAAAAACAAACATTAAACTTATTACAATAACAAGCGTTAGCGATGAAGTTTGAGTTAAAAAATAAGTTTTATCCAATGTTTTCCCTTTCTGAATTACCGGACAGGTTCTATGGGTATAATCTCAGTCTTTAAAGACACCCCATATTTTAATTATAGTTGAAAAATAAAATTTCGCTAGTTAAAATAAGTAATGCCAACATATACTGTCATCACATCAAACCTTGAATTAGATGAAAGTAAAAAAAAATCAATCGCAGAGGGTATAACAAAAATTCATAGCAAAACTACTGGAGCAAATACATATTTTGCACAAGTCATTTTTAACGAAACTAAAAAGAATAGTCATTTTATGGGGGGCAAAGTTATTAAGGATGAACAAATTTATCTTAATGGCCAAATAAGAGCAGGACGTTCTAAAAAGGTCAAAGATGATCTTATTGATCAATTAAAAAAGTTATTAGCGAAAGAAACTAAATTAGATCAATCAAATGTTTGGGTTTATATTGTTGATTTAGAACCATCGCAAATGGTTGAATACGGAGAGGTGCTACCTGTATCAGGTCAAGAAAAGACATGGTTCGAAAATCTACCAGATAAACTTAAGAAAAAATTAAAATCTTTGGAAAGTTAGTTTAAAAACAAACTAAATGCTCAATATGAATTGGTCTTTTTATTCCAAACTTTTCGTTTATTTCATGTTGATGCACATGATGAGAGTGTACAAAAACAGGTAAAATAAAATTTTTGCCAGTTTTTAGGGAGTAAATAAAATTTGTACCTCTAAATTTTTTGTCAACTACATCGAATTTTAAGTTACTTTTATCGTCATGGTGTAAATCTTCCGGTTGTAATAACAATTTAACTGTAGACCCAATTTCGAAAGGTTTTGAAAAGTTTCCAGTAATAGTTCCTAGTTCCTCGTTTTCTAAACTTTTAGGACTTGTAACTTTTGCTGGTACCAAAACTCCCCTATTCAAAAATTTTACCACCTCAATTGAATTAGGTATGTGATAAACATTATAGGGAGTATCAAATTGTTTTAATTTTTGATCTAATAATATTCCACACGTGTCCGCTAAATAAAAAGCTTCATAGGAGTCGTGAGTAACAATAATAGTTGTAATCTTTAAATCTTTAATAATTTTTTTAAGTTTAGTTTGAATTTCTTCCTTAAAATTTTGATCAATATTAGACAATGGTTCATCTAATAAAAGCAAATCAGGTTCAGCACATAAAGATCTTGCTAATGATGCTCTTTGAGCTTCACCCGCACTTATTTGGTGGGGGTATTTATCTAATACATGACTAATATTTAAAAACTTTGTAATTTCCTCAACATTGATTTTTTTGGGACCTGATTTTGGTATTCCTAAAATTATATTTTTATAAATTGAATGGTGTGGAAAAAGACTATTTTCTTGAAATGATAAAGCAATTTTTCTTTTTTCTGGTTCCAAATGTTCGTTTGTTGATGAGATAATTTTATCCTTTAAAATAATTTTACCATTTTCCAATTTTTCTAAACCAGCAATCGTTCTAAGTATTGTAGTTTTTCCTATTCCCGATGGCCCTAATAAACAAATAATGTCTCCTTCATTTTTAATCTCGATTGATAAATTCTTTATCTTGTCTTTACCACCAGCTTTAAAAGTTGCGTTTTTAATTTCAAAAAAATTATTCATCGTTATCTCTTAAGATATATTTTGAACTAAGTAAAATAAAGAAACTTGCAATTAAAATCAAAAATAAAGATGGTGCAGCAGCTGCCTCTAAAAGGTCCTCGGATGCGTAAATATATGCAGTTGTCGCAAAAGTCTCAAAATTGAAAGGTCTTAATATTAAGGTAATCGGAAGCTCTCTTATTATTTCTAATGAAATTAAAATCCCGACGAATAAAATTGAATTTTTAAGATAAGGAATATGAATTTTTGAGAAGGTTTTTAGTTTTGAATAACCTAATAAATAAGCATTTTCATCCACAGAAATATTAATTTTCTCATATCCTGATTTTATTCCATTACATGCTAGCGAATAAAACCTAATAAAGTAAACAATGATTAGTCCTAAAATAGAACCAAAGAAAATTTTCTTTACCGATGTAAAACCCATCGCTTTTATAATACTGTTATCAAGCCATGCTATAAAAGTAATAAAAGCGACTGCTAAAATAACACCAGGTATTGCATACCCAGAAATTGATAAAGTTGTTAAACTATTTAAAAATTTACTCTTAGAAACTCTATTTCCATAATTTGAGACGAAAGACAGGATTGTTAAAACAAAAAACGATAAAAAGACCAAATATAAGGTATTCCACAAAAGCTGGTAAATTTTTAGATCAAATAAATTATCTGAAAACTTTAACGTCCAGTAAAACATCTGGCTTAAGGGAAATAAAAAACTCATGAAAAAAATCACAAAACAGAAAGTAAATGCTAGTATTGCTGAGCCTCCCGAAAGGTCCTGTTTTTCCTTCTTTTTAAAACCACCCTTCATGTTGGAGTGGTATTTAGCTTTTTTTCTTGAAAGATTTTCTAAGAAAAAAAGGGCAAAAATAAATAATAATAAAAAAAATGAAATTTGATTTGCGAACGCAAGATCATCAAAAGTTATCCATGAATTATAAATGCCTGTTGTAAGAGTATTTATCGAAAAAAAATCAACAGCGCCAAACTCCGCTAAAGTCTCCATCGCAACCAATGATAAACCTGCGATAATTGCTGGTCTAGCTGAAGGTAAAATTATTCTTAGAAAAACTTTAAATTTTGAAAAGCCTAAGTTTCTTCCTAAGTCTATAAGATTTTGTGATTGGTACAAAAAAGAAGCCCTTGTTAAAATATAAACATAGGCGAATAAAGAAAAAGATATTGAAAGTATTGCTCCAGACATTCCATCAAATTTTGGTATGTGACTGTTATAATTAGCATCTCCAAAAATATTTTTTAATATTGTGTAGGCTGTTCCATAATTTTCAAAAAAAGCTGTTAATGAATATGCGTAGATGTATGGTGGGACTGCAAAAGATAATATTAAAGTCCATTTGAAAAAATTACTTCCAGGAAAATTGTAAAAGGAAACCAGGTAAGCAGAGCCAGTGCCCATTAAAAAAGTAAAAATTAAAACACCAATTAATAAGACAGCTGAATTAAATATATATTCTAATAGAAAAGTATCTTTTAATATTTGATAATAATTACTTGTTTCTTCAAAAAAACTTATTGAAACAGTTATGATAGGAACAATAACAACAAATGAAATTAAAAATGAACTAAGAGACCAAACGTTAAATCTATTCATATTATAATCCGCCTTATAATCATGAAAATAAATACGCCCGTGAAAAGGAGATCTTAATCACGGGCATATTTTCAAAGAATTATCTAAAAATCAAAAACTTTTAGGATGTGCGGAACCTCCTGTTCTTTGATGTCAGATAAATTTCTTTTATTTATTCTTTGATTGATCTTTACACACTCTGAGACACACGGAGAGCATCCCTCAGAAGATTTATTTAAATCAATCTCAGATATAAATTCTTTTTTATCTGTCATATTATTTCCAACCAGCAGCCGTCATTACTTCTAATGCGTCAGCTTGTTTAGCACCATAACTAGAAACTTTTGTTTTTAGATCTTGTTTAAAATCTAAACCAATATTGTTGACTACTAATGGATTTGCCGAAACACCA
>CACJZL010000012.1 GCA_902597865.1 uncultured Pelagibacteraceae bacterium
GCTTTAAGATTTATTGACATCAATACAAGTGGTGTAGCAAAAGATTTTAAAAGAGTAGATGGTTTTGATATAACTGTTGCTTCTGAAGTCATGGCCATTTTTTGTTTGGCTAAAGATTTGAATGATTTAGAAAAAAAAATTGGAAATATAACTATAGCTTACAATAAAGAGGGTCAGGCAATTTTTGCAAAAGATTTAAATGCTCACGGACCAATGACTGTTCTCTTAAAAGAAGCAATAAGACCTAATGTTACCCAAAGTTTAGAACATAACCCAGCTATTATTCATGGAGGTCCATTCGCTAATATTGCTCATGGATGTAATTCTGTTATTGCCACAACGGCAGCTCTTAAGCTATCAGACTACGTTGTTACAGAAGCAGGATTTGGTGCAGACCTTGGTGCTGAAAAATTTTTAGATATCAAGTGTAGAAAGGCAGGATTAAAACCAAGCTGTGTTGTAATTGTTGCAACTATACGAGCATTAAAGATGCACGGAGGTGTGGAAAAAGAAAATCTTAAAAAAGAAGACACAGCCTCCTTAAAAAAAGGTTTAATCAATTTAGAGAGACATCTCTTAAACATTAAAAAATTTGGTCTAGAGCCAATTGTAGCAATAAATCATTTTGCTTTAGATACAAAAAAGGAAATAGATGTTGTTTTTAATTTTTGTAAAGATATGAAAGTTCAGGTCAGTGAATGTAAACATTGGGCGATGGGTGGCAAAGGTACAACTGATCTGGCTAAAAAAGTTGTCAAAACATGTAAAGATTCAAAGAAAAGTAATTTCAAATTTTTGTATGAAGATAGTTTAAATCTTTGGGATAAAATTGAGAAAATTGTTAAGGAAATTTACAGAGGCGAAAGGGTAATTGCAAATGAAGATGTAAAAGAAAAACTTAAAGTTTTTGAAAATAATGGCTACAAGAATTTACCTGTTTGTATAGCTAAAACCCAATATAGTTTTTCAACTGATCCAAAATTAAAAGGGGCTCCATCAAATCATGAAATTTCAATAAGGGAAGTGAGATTATCATCAGGAGCTGAGTTTATTGTGGTTGTTTGTGGATCAATTATGACTATGCCTGGTTTGCCCAAAGTTCCTGCGGCTAATAATATTAAGCTAAACAAAAAAGGTGAAGTTGAGGGACTATTTTAATTTACCAATTAATAATTAATTTTTTATTATTGCAGATGGTCTCAAGTATATTGAACATTAAAGGGAATTCTTTTTTTTTGAGCTCCTTTAAAAGAATTGGACCAATTTCAAGTGCTAATTGTGCACCTTCAACAGTGATATCTTTCATAAATTTCTCTTTGGCTTCCTTATATAAAGTTCCTTGTCCTAAATATTTCCCCATTTGACTATTTCTTCCCCCTATTGCACTTACATATAAATCTCCCAAACCAGCAAGTCCATAAACTGTTTTTTCATTACCGCCAAAGTATTTGACAAATTTTACCATCTCAGAAATTGAGCGATGAATTAAAGATGCTGAGGTATTCAGAAAGTATTTTGATTTTATACTTTCAGGTGCGCTTGGGTTGCTTAAACCTTCTGAAGCTCCAATTAACATAGAATAGATATTTTTAATTGCACCACAAAATTCTACTCCTTTTACATCCTCTGATGTCTCTGTCGAATAATATTCAGTTGTTATTGTTGTCTGAATTAGTTTTGCTGTGTCTTTGTTTTCACTGGCAATTACTGTGCCTGTCCTCATCTTATTTGCTAATCCAGCTGCAAGACAAGGTCCTTTTATTGCTGAAACGATCACATCATCAAAACCATTTTTTTTAAGTTCGTTTTTAATCTTGTAAGAAATAGTTATTAATCTTCCTGTCTCGATACTTAAACCTTTAGTTAATAAAACTATATTAAGTTTTTTATTTCCCATTTGAGAAATCTGGTCAATAAACCAATCAACTCCTATAGAGCTTACCGCACATACAATTAAATCAGCATCTGAATAATCTTTAATCTTTTCAAATTTTTCAAGTTTGAGTTTTTTGGGTAAAGCTACTTTCAATGCAGGATGAGCTGAGTTTGAAATTTCATCAATTAAATTATTTTCGAGGTGTGTACCGATTAAGGTAACATCATTACCATTTTCAATACAAGGGATCGTAAAAGCCGAGCCCATTGCACCAGCGCCAATTATAATAATTTTAGTCATATATGATAATCTCTATGCACTAATTATTTGATTTAGTCCAGCCTAAGAGTTACCTTATAATTTCTTACTATTTAAACAAATGCAGAAAAAACTACACCTAGATCAAAAATTTGCAAAATTTATTAATAATGAAAATTTTGAATTTGATCGTTCTAAAATATTAAAAATCTTAAATAGTGATTTATTAGAAGATGCATATAAAACAATTTCAAAATGGCAAAAATATCAACCTACTCCGTTAGAAAGTTTAAGCAAACTTTGCAAAGAATTAGGATTAAAAAATATATTTTACAAAGATGAATCTAAGAGATTCGGTCTCAAATCTTTTAAAGCCCTTGGTGGCGCCTATGCTGTAGAAAAAATAACTAAAGGGAGAAAAAACATTATAGTTGCAACAGCTACCGCGGGAAATCATGGAAGATCAGTCGCTTGGGGGGCAAAAAATTTAGGATTAAATTGTAAAATTTTTATTAGTGAGAACGTAAGCGAAACTAGAGCTGAAGAAATGAGGAATTTAAATGCTGAAGTAATCAGAGTAAAAGGAAGTTATGAGGATTCTCTCAATTTTTGTAAGAAAGAGTCTGAAAAAAATAATTGGGAAATTATTCAAGATGTAGCCTGGCCAGATTATGAACTTATTCCAAAACTCACAATGGCTGGATATTCGACAATAATAAAAGAAATTTCAGTGCAAACCAATGAATATATCACACATATTTTTTTACAGGCTGGTGTCGGAGGTATGGCGGCAGGTTTGGTTGCTGGTGTAGCTAATTATTTTAAAAAAATACCTAAAATCATTATTGTTGAGCCTGAAAATGCAAATTGTGTAATGCAGAGTATAGAAAATAATACTCCTACAAGGGTAGATATTAAGAAAGAAAGTATAATGGGCGGCATGTCTTGTGGAGAAGTGTCATTAGTCCCATGGCAAATATTAAAAAATTCTGTAAATAATTGTATCAGTGTGTCAGATAAATTCGTCTCACAGACTGTAGCAATGTTAGCAGATAAAATTTTAAGTGATGTTTCAATAGAAGGAGGTGAATGTTCAACACCTGGGATTACAAGTTTAATTTCTTGTTGTAATAATGAAGAAACAAAGAGCACCCTAGAAATAAATGAAAATTCAAATATATTATTAATTGGTTGTGAAGGATCTGCAGATGAAGAACTTTACAAAAAATTATTAGAAGAGGGAAAAAAGTTGATTTAATTATATGAAGAAATTGAGTGACGCAGAAATTTATAAATTATTTAAACCAGAACTCTCTCCGAAAAAAATGCTTGAATTAGGAGTTTTTGGAGGATCTTATTTTGGAAATAACATTAAAGAGTACCCTAAAACGTGGTTTGTAAAAGCTAAGCTAAGTAAAGCTTTTGATGTAAATATAAATAGGTTTAAAGTTAAAGCAGGACTTTCTAGAGAACATTGGATTGAGAAAGGTTGGATATTTAAAGAAGATCCATTGGGTTGGTTCCAGTGGTATTGTAGATTTTCAATGGGTAGACGAATACCAAAAGTAGATATAACTCAAATTAAAAGATGGAAAAATTTTAGAAGGCATGTGACTGCTATTGAAAAAAATTGTGAAAAAGGAAATTTAACTTGTAGAAGAAGACAGAGACAAGCTATTTTACAATGGGCATATGATCCTCATATCTAATCACCTATAAAATGGTGAATAATTTTTCTCACCTGACTTTCAATCCTGTGCTCAAACAAATAAATTCCTTGCCATGTTCCTAGTAATAGTTCTTTATTTTTTACACTTAAAGAAATTTGATTATTGGTTAAAGCAGATTTAATATGGGCAGGCATATCATCTTTTCCCTCAGAATTATGAATATAAGATCTTTCGTCCATAGGAACTAGTTTATCGAAATAATTTATTAAATCTGTTTGTACGTCAGGATCAGCATTTTCTTGAACAATTAAGGATGCGCTTGTATGTTGGATGCTTAAATTTAAAATTCCATCATTAAAAGAATTTTTATTGATCCAACTTATAGTTTGATCTGTGAAATTATATAATTTTTGTCCATTTGTTTTTAGTTTTAGTTCAAAAAACTTTTGCTTCATTTTTTAGTTTTAAAATCAATTCCATATTCTGATCTTGGTCCTTTTCTTAATCCATAAGGTCCTGCTATAAATATGGTAAGAGGTTTCGTTCCTGGCTTTATATCAATCCTATGATGTGTGTTTGCAGATCTAAAACCAATATAACCAGCTGGTCTCCAGTATCTTCCACTTTGGAGAGTTTCGAAATATCCATCCCTAAGTATTATTGTCATAAACGGGAACGGATGATTATGAACACCTTCCCCATGATCATCATCTAACATTTCGTGTATCAAAATATTAAATGGAAACCATTTAGGTCTATGTCTAAAAATTAGATAATATCTATTCATCCAGGGTTTGGCTTTTTCATATTCAGGATGGGAAGGTCCTCTATCTAAAACGATTTTTTTTCTACCTAATTTTTCAAGAATTTTTAGAAGCATTAATTTAGTCTAATGATCGAATTGTCTTTTGCAATATATAAACTTTTATTAAAATAAACTGGTCTTTGAAGTTTTTTACTATCTAATTTAAGTGTTTTTTCAACTTTACCTTCTTTGAAATTTACAACTAAGATTCTTCCATTATTCGTTGAAACATAAATATAAAACTTGCCTACTAAAAAACCTATAGGCTGATAATTTTTTTTTCTTCTCTCTTTAATATTTTTAAATAAATCATTAATTCTTATAATTTGCCCTGTTTCCTTGTTCATAACAACAAGTAAACCATTATCTGAAATGGTAACCAAATAATCTTCAATTATTGCTGGTCTTAGCTCAGAACTGAAATCTTGCCTCCAATTAATCGCACCTGACAATATATCGATTGAAAAAAATTGAGTATTATTATTTGAAACAAAAATTGAATCTTTATCAGAAACAATATCTGATAATTTTAAAAAATAAGTGCTGCCTGGAGTTATATTTTTCTGGGTTGGAGTTTGCCAAATTATATTTCCATCAGAAATACTTACTGCTGTAACATCTCCTATGGAATTGCTAAAATAAACTTTATCGTTGTTTAAAATTAAGGATTGTTTTTTTTGAGATCTTAAAAGTGATCGTTGAGTTTTTACGGACCATAGTATTTCTCCTGTTTCAAGAGAAAAACATCTTAACTGATTTTCCATGTCAATTACTAAAGCTTTGTTTTTGAAAATTTTTACTTGAGAATTAAACGATGATGAGTGTTTTTTTTTCCATTTGAGCATACCTGTATTTTTATTGATTACATAATAATTTGCTACACTATCTGCAACAAATAGATCCTCTTCATTGTTTCCAAAAAATAAAATTGGTTGTAATTTCTTATCTTGTTTTGAGTAGTGATTTTGTTTCCAAACTATATTTGAGTTATTGTCAAATTTAATTATTGACCCACTATTGTCAAAGTAAAATAGGTGATTTTTATCTATCAATATTTCAGGCTCAAAATTTGAAAATAAGTTAATTGTTTTAAAATTATACTTAGACATCTTCTCAAGTTTTGCGTCAAAGTTTACATATCCGTCGTTATTCATTTTATGATTTATTTTTGTTCTTAAATCTTTTGGCAGTGAAATTTTAAAATTTTGATTAAATTCATTTAATGATTTTTTTTTGTTGCTTAAAGAAATTTTAGTTGAGCTTTTATCGAGTGAAATTTTTTTTTCTTTTGTCCAAAATTTTGAATTAGTATTTAACGAGCAGCCAAGAAGAAATAAAAATATTATTAAATAAAAAAAATTTTTAATCACTGAACTTCCTCTTTAAGCGTCTTTCAGCTTCAATTTTAATTTCATTATTGACTATTCTAGAATTAACTATCTCCTTCAGGAATTCTTTTGACTTTATAAAATTATTATTGTGCTCAAAATAATCTGCCATTAAAAGTAAGGCGTGAGATTTCCATACACTCTCTGATTTAAGTATAGGATTTAAAATATCAAGTAATTCATTCTCCGAGATTACCTCGGCAAAATACATAGCTTTCTTATAAATTATGAGATTTTTAATTTCATTTTCGTCTTGGGATTTTATTACAAGGTCAAAAAAACTGTTAATTTTTTTTTGGTCGTTTACCAAATTATTTTCGATTATATAATATAATGATAAAGCTGAATATATTGGATCTTTTTCTTTTACAATTTTTATCAATTGTTCAATATCATCACTGTTTTCAATTGTTATTTTATTTAAAGTAATCTTGTTATAAATCTCGGCAATCTCTAATTTATTTTTTTTTTTATATTCTTGGTAACCAAAATACGAAAATAGTAATAGTAATATTAATATTAATGAACCTAATAGTTTTTTGTAGTTGTTTAAAAAGAAATTTTTTATTTTTTCAATTCGTGTGTTTTGATTTATAATTTCAATATCTTCGGACATTGTTAAATTGTATTTCTTAAAACGTATTGGAGAATACCACCGTGCTTATAATATTCTAACTCATTACTTGTATCTATCCTGCACAACATTTTAATTTTTTTTATTTCACCATTTTGGTATTTAAATTCGACAGATAGTTTATCTCCAGGATTTAATCCTTTTTCTATTCCATTAACTGTAATTATTTCTGAACCTGTAAGATTTAATTTTTTTCTGTTCATACCATCTATGAACTGTAACGGTAATATTCCCATCCCAATTAAATTCGATCTATGAATTCTCTCAAAACTTTCAGCGAATACAGATTTCACTCCTAAAAGTTTTGTACCCTTAGCTGCCCAATCTCTAGAAGAGCCTGTTCCATATTCTTTACCACCAATGACTATTAAATCAGTTTTTCTTTTTTTGTATTCCTCTACTGCTTCAAAAACTGGCATTATTTTTTCTTCAGGATACAATTTAGTAAACCCTCCCTCAGTTCCCGGTGCCATCTCATTTCTAATTCTAATATTTGCAAAAGTTCCTCTCATCATTACCTCGTGATTACCTCTCCTAGACCCGTATGAATTAAAATCTTTTTGTAAAACTTGATTTTTCATAAAATAATCGCCTGTAGGACTCTCTTTTTGAATTGAGCCAGCTGGAGAAATATGATCTGTCGTAACCATATCCCCTAGAATTAATAAAGGTCTTGCATTAATAATATCTTTATATCCATCTGGGCTATCTTTTAAATTGTCAAAGAATGGAGGTTTTTTTACATATGTTGAATTTTCATCCCATTCATAAATACTGCTTTCTTTAGTTTTTATATCTTGCCATTGTGATGGTCCTTTGGATACATTTGAATATCTGTTAATAAACATTTCTGCGTTTAGAGAATTACTTAACGTATCTTCAATTTCTTTGTTAGATGGCCATATATCTTTCAAGAAAATATCTTTTCCATCTTTAGATTTTCCTAATGAATCTTTATAAAAATCAAATTTCATATGTCCTGCTATTGCATAAGCCACTACTAGAGGTGGTGATGCCAAATAATTGGCTTTAATCAATGGTGAAATTCTCCCCTCAAAATTTCTATTACCGGATAATACTGAAACGGCATAAATATTATTTTTTTGAATGGCTGAGGATATATTTTCTGGTAGAGGGCCCGAGTTTCCAATACAAGTTGTGCAACCATAACCAACGAGATTAAACCCCAACTTATCTAAATAAATGTTTAAGCCAGCCTTTGCTAAATAATCAGTAACTACTTGAGACCCCGGTGCAAGAGAAGTTTTTACCCACGGCTTTGTTGTTAAACCAAGATCACAAGCTTTCTTGGCTAACAAACCCGCCCCAATTAATACATTGGGATTTGATGTATTTGTGCATGAGGTTATTGCAGCTATCAAAATAGAACCATCTTTAATTTCATAATCTGTTCCGTCAACTTTTGAAGTTGAAAAAGCCTCCCTTTTTGTAATATTTTTAAAATTTAAATCAAAATTTTTAGAGGCTTCTGTTAATAAAACTTTATCTTGAGGTCTTTTAGGCCCAGAAATCGTTGGAACTACTGTAGACATGTCCAATTTAAGAGTATCAGTAAAAATTATATCGTCACTTACCCATAAACCTTGCTCTTGTGCATATCTTTTAACTATTTCTACTTGATTTTTATCTCTACCAGAGAACTCTAGATATTTTAAAGTCTCTTCATCAATTGGGAAAAAACCACAAGTTGCTCCGTACTCTGGTGCCATATTTGCTATAGTTGCTCTATCAGCTAGAGTTAAATTTTTGAGTCCCTCCCCATAAAATTCAACAAACTTTCCAACAACACCTTTATCCCTTAACATTTTAACAACTGTCAAAACTAAGTCAGTAGCTGTGGTACCTTCTGGAAGTTTATTTATTATTTCAAAACCAATTACTTCAGGGATTAACATCGAAATTGGCTGTCCAAGCATGCCGGCTTCTGCTTCTATTCCTCCTACTCCCCATCCAAGAACAGACAAACCATTTACCATAGTTGTATGGCTATCGGTTCCTACTAAAGTATCTGGAAAAATGTAATCTTTATTTTCAAATTTTTCTTTCCATACTACTTTTGAGAGATACTCAAGATTAACTTGATGGCATATTCCTGTCCCTGGCGGAACTATTCTAAAATTATCAAAAGCTTGTTGCCCCCATTTTAAAAAAGAATATCTTTCTGCATTTCTTTGAAACTCAATTTCAACATTTTTTTTTAATGAGTCTGGTGTTGAAAACTTATCAACTTGTACTGAATGGTCGATTACTAAGTCAACGGAAGACAATGGATTTATAATTTGTGGGTCTTTGTTTTTTTCTTTAACAGCCTCCCGCATAGCAGCTAAATCAGCAACTGCGGGTATTCCTGTATAATCTTGTAAAAGTACTCTAGCGGGTCTATATGCAATTTCTGTATCAGACTTTTTATCTTTTAGCCATTTTTGCAAAGCGAGAATTTGATCTTTGGTGACTGTCTTACCATCTTCATACCTCAGTAGATTTTCTAATAAAACTTTTAATGATTTTGGTAATTTTTCTGTACCTTTTAAACCATTCTTTTCTGCAATTTTTAAAGAAAAATAAGTATATTCTTTTCCATTAATGTTGACTGAGGTGAGTGATTTATAAGAGTTTTTATTTCCTGGTTTCATATCAAATTATTTTTGAGTAAAAAGTAAGGTGACATAACATAATAAAATAATTAAATAAATTTATCATTTGTCGCAAATTTACTAACAAAATTAAGCTATCGGTAACCCGTCTTCGGTTTTCTGAGAAGGGTGAAGTAATACTACTTTCCCTTCTTGGTCTATTGCGCCAAGTATTAAAACTTGGGAAATAACTCCAGCAATATTTTTTTCTGCAAAATTACAGACACCGATAACCTGTTTATTCTTCAAATTTTCCTCATTATAATAATGTGTAATTTGGGCAGAAGATTGTTTAATGCCTATTTCTTTTCCAAAATCAACCTTTACAACTAGTGAAGGTTTACGAGCTTTTTCATTTTTTTTGACTGAAATTACAGTGCCGATTCTTAAATCTATCTTATCAAATTGATCATAGGATATTTGTTCTTTCATGGAATTAATATATAATTCTTTTTACGAATGAGTACAGAAAATAATTCAGATAAATTATATAACGATTCAATTAAAATCCTCTCTGATTTGATAGGATTTAAAACTATCTCAGGTGAAGACAATAACTCAATTATAAATTATTGCGAAAAAATTTTAGGTAACGTCGGAGCATCATCATTTAAAGTATTTGATAATGATAAAAAAAGAGTGAACCTGTTTTCAACTTTAAAATCAAAAAAAAGGAATGGAAAAAAATCTATAATTTTTTCGGGTCATACTGATGTGGTACCTGTAACAAAAAGTTGGTCAACAGATCCTTTCAAAGCAACAATCAAAGATGGGAAACTATTTGGAAGAGGATCGTGTGATATGAAGGGTTTTTTGGCTTGTGTGTTAGCCTATGCACCAGTTTTTTCATCTGAAAAATTAGATCGAGATATTCATTTTTCTTTTACTTTTGATGAAGAGACAGCATGCCAAGGAGCGCCCCTTTTAATAGATGAATTAAAAAAAAGAAATATAAAAGATTCTTTGTGTATTGTTGGAGAGCCAACTAATATGAAAATAATTGATGCTCACAAAGGTTGTTATGAATATACAACACATTTTCATGGTCTCGCTGGTCATGGTTCACAACCTGAAAATGGAGTTAATGCTGTAGAGTATGCCTCAAAATTTATACAAAAACTTATGCATTTAAGAGAGGTTTTAAAAAAAAGAAAACCTAAAAATTCTGTTTTTGACCCACCATACACTACTCTACAAATTGGAGGTATTTCTGGTGGAATTGCAAGGAATGTAATAGCTGATAAGTGTAAAGTCGATTGGGAATTAAGACCTGTGGTTAAAGATGACGGAATATTTGTTAATAATGAAATGGATGAATTTGTCAAAAAAGAATTGCTTCCGAAAATGCAAAAAATTTATCCAAAATCTAAAATTGAGAAAGAAATAATTGGAGAAATTATAGGATTTAATAGAGAAAAAAATTCTGAGGCATGTGAACTTGTTTCTAGTATTACTGGTGATAATTCTCGTGATGTCGTTTCCTTTGGTACAGAGGCAGGTCTTTTTCAAGAAATTGGAATTAGTACAGTCGTTTGTGGTCCTGGATCAATTGAACAGGCGCATAAAGTGGATGAATTTATTAAATTAGAAGAACTAAAAAAATGTCTTAAATTTTTAAACGGGGTTAAAGAAAAATCAAAATCTAATTAGCCCAACCACCTACTGATTTTACTTCTAAAAATTCTAATAAACCCTCTTTTCCGGCTTCACGACCAATACCAGAATGTTTGAAGCCCCCAAAAGGAGAATCAACAGCGAGACCGGCACCATTAATGTCAACCATTCCAGATCTTAACTTTCTTGCAACTCTGTTTGCTTTTTCCTTATCCTGAGTTTGAATATAATTTGCTAATCCGTAATCAGTATCATTAGCAATTTCTATAGCTTCCTCCTCATTTTCAAAAGGTATTATTGATAAAACAGGTCCAAAAATTTCCGTTCTTGCAATCTCCATTTTATTATTTACATCTGCGAATACCGTTGGTTTCACATAATAACCTTTTTGGAAACCTTCAGGTTTACCAATGCCGCCAGCTATTAGTTTAGCGCCTTCTTCTAAACCTTTTTGAATAAGTATTTGAACTTTTTTAAATTGTTGATCTGAAACTACAGGTCCAATATGATTTCCCTCTTTTGAAGGATGATCAACTTTTAAGTTCAATGTAAATTTTCTTACTCTTTCAATAGTCTCTTTATAAATTGTTTTTTCAACCAACATTCTTGTTGGAGCATTGCATGACTGTCCTGAATTTTTAAAACATCTTGATGCTCCTTTTTCAATAGCATCAGGTTTAGCGTCTTTGAAGATTATATTTGCTCCTTTACCACCTAATTCAAGACTAATTCTTTTAAAATCCTTTGCGGCATTTTGTGAAATTAATGCACCTGCCCTTGTTGACCCAGTAAAAGAAATCATATCGATATTAGGATGTTTAGTTAGTTCTTCTCCGGTTGTTGCTCCATCTCCATTTACTAAATTGAAGACACCTTTCGGAAAGTTTGCTTCATCAATTATTTCAGCCAGTATCATTGATGATAATGGGGCTATCTCTGACGGTTTTAAAACCATTGTACAACCTGATGCAAGTGCAGGAATAACCTTTAAACAAACTTGATTCATTGGCCAGTTCCATGGAGTTATAAGTGCACATATACCTTTAGGCTCGTAAATTATTCTTTGATTAGTTAAGTGATCGTTTAGAGGCTTGTCAAAGTTAAATTCTTTTAAATATTTTATGAATGATTTAATATGTGCTGCCCCAGCACCTACCTGTAGTTTCGATGCAAATTCTTTAGGAGCTCCCATCTCTAAGACAATTGAATTAGTAAAATCATTCCATCTTTGTTTATATAAAGTGTATAATTTTTCTAAATAATCAATCCTTTCTTCCTTCGATGAATATCCCCATAATTTAAACGCTTCTTTCGCGGCAGATACAGCAATATTAACATCTTTTTTGTTTCCTAGAGTAATCAAAGTACAAACATCTTCATTGGCTGGATTAATTACTTTAATTTCTTCTTCACTATCAGGTTTGACCCATTTACCATTTATATAAAAATTTTTTTTGTTAAGCATTATAAGAAATTAGCTATTCTCTAAACTTTTGCAAATAAATTGGTAAGTTCGTAAATTATTGTTGCAGCAGCCAATGATGTCACTTCAGCATGATCATATGCGGGAGATACCTCAACAACATCAGCTGAAATCAGTTTCATGCCTGATAATCCTCTTAGCACGTTCACCATTTCTCTTGTAGACATACCCGCTATTTCAGGCGTCCCTGTACCCGGTGCATATGCCGGATCGAGAACATCTATATCTATTGACAGATATAATGGATTATTACCTACTCTTTTTCTAATTCTTTGAACAATTTTATCAACTCCCTCGCTTTGAAATTCATCACAATGGATTGTTTTAAATCCAAAACTTTTATCGTTCTTAAGATCATCTCTGCTATAGAGTGGCCCCCTTATCCCAACATGCATTGATGCATCATCTAAAAATAAATTTTCTTCTCTAGCTCTACGAAAAGGTGTTCCATGTGTGTAAGGAGCACCCATGTAAGTATCCCATGTATCTAAATGTGCATCAAAATGAACAAGTGCAACAGGTCCTCCGTTAATTTTATTAATAGCTCTTAAAAGTGGAAATGCTATTGTGTGATCTCCTCCCATACTTATAATTCCCCCAGTTTTTTTAAGTAAATTATAAGCACCTTTTTCTATTTGTTTTATTGCTTCATCAATATTAAATGGATTGCAAGTTATATCTCCAGCGTCAGCAACTTGCTGAACTTTAAATGGTTCGACATCGTAATTTGGGTGGTAATTAGTTCTTAAATGTCTAGAAGCCTGTCTTATACTCTGAGGACCAAATCTTGCGCCTGGTCTATAACTTGTGCCTGCATCAAAAGGTATTCCAACTATTGCTAAATCGCAGCTCTCTACATCTCTAATCTCAGGCAACCTTGCAAAAGTATTTGGTCCAGCAAATCTTGGGATTTCTGTTCCGCTTATAGGTTGGACAGGATCTTTATTTTTTATTTTCATGAAAAAAATACAATCAGGATTAATATAAACCAAAAAAAACCGTAGTAATAAAATATATACTTACTTGTAAACAGGTTTGGCACTGATTTTAAATTAGATGATTTTTTTTTTTTCATAACATTCTTATATCATATTTTATTTAATTCTAATATTATCTTATCAACTTAATGAAATTAAATTTGTTTATAATTCTTATATTTCTAATACCTCTTAAAGTACAATCTGATCAAATATATGAGCTAATAAAAATCCCAAATTTGGAACTTTATAATATAGACAAAAAAGGCATCAGGTATTTAACTGCATACAAGGATTTTTCTGCGGGGAAAGGAATTAACAGTATAAGCTGTGAAAAACCTGAAAAAAATCTTTTAAAAAGGAAATTTTTATTAACTGAAGAAAATATTAAATTTTATCAAAAAAATTTCTTGAAAAAAATCAATTTAAGATTTGTAATTTTGTGTAAAAAATTAAAAGTTTCAAATATCCCTGCAATTGGATTTGCAAATCCTGAAATGAGAACAATTATTTTAGATGTTAATTCAAAAGAAAAAATCTTTCAAAGAGTGATACACCACGAAATTTTCCATATCATACATAAAAATTTTAATCATCTTTTCGATATGTCTAAATGGAAAACTTTCAATAATCCAAAATTCAAATATTCTGCATGTACGCATTGTGAGGGAAATTTAAGTTTAACCCCCTTAGATTTAACTAATGGGTTTTTTACTACTTATGCAAAAACATCTGTATCTGAGGATATGGCAGAGACATTTTCATTTTTAATTTTTAATGATAAACATTCTAAAATTAAAATTGCAGAAGACTCAATAATTGGTAAAAAAGCAAACTTTATTAAAAAAAATATTTCAAAAATATATATAGAATTTGAATTTAAATGAAGAACCCCTCAAAGTTATTGAGGGGTTTTTAAATCTTTAAGTTTAGTATTTAAAATGCTTTTCCAACAGATAGACCTAAAACTGTAGTATCTATATCTGCAGTAACTTTTGTATCGTTGCTCGTAGTTGCTGATATGTCGTCGTAATCAGTTCTATTTAGTTCAAGTTTAAAGAAACCATTTCCCATGTCTCGTTTCATTCCGATACCGAATTTAATACCGTCTAAATTTTGATCTACTGTTTTGTCTGTTGAAGAAACAGATTGAACTTTTGATTCAACGTCAGCTCTTACTAGACCAAGTGTTGCAAAAACTTTTGATCCATTAGCTAACTCTTTAGTTGGTTGTACATAAAAAGTTAAGTGTTTGGATACATCCGCAGTACCTTTGTTGGTGCCTGAAGCTGAGTCATCATCTTTCCCTTTTAATGAAGACTGCGTAGTCGATCTACTTTCAAATTCTGCTTCCAAAGGAATTATATCTATTCCAACAACTACACCGTTATCTAATTCTCTCTCAAAAAAAATTGATCCAAAAATTACGTCATTTGAAACACTTTTTGTTGTATCAGTTGTTCCGTTATTATCGATGTCATCAGATAAGTCTGTGTCTATGTTAGCCATACTTAAAGTCAAACCCATTGAAGTTTGAGCATAAGCTGCTGAGATAAAGCTTAATACAAAAGCCAAAGTTAAAAATAATTTTTTCATACTCTTCCTTATTAGTTTTTAATTAAAAGTCGTATATCAGGTAAAACCCAAAATGTATATTTTATATCTTATGATTTATATGACTGCAGGTTGAATTAGAGAAAAAGCCTTTAAAATCCAAAAATTTTAAGTGACAAAAATGTCACAATAGCAAAAAAAAATTAATAAAGTTAAATTCAAGAAAAAATGCTCAAAAAGGTAAAACAATCAAAATCGGAGAAAATTTTATTAATTTTCTTAATTTTTCTAACTATTTTTTCATTTTCATCTTTTTACATTATTAAAAATAAGTGTCTTTTCGTTAAAGATGTAAATTTAAAGAAAATGAGTTTTATTCAACCTGAAAATATTTCAGTAATGGATGTTAATTGTGGAAAAGTTATTATTGAACTTAGACCTGACATCTCTCCAAATTCTGTAAAAAGATTTAAAACTTTAGTTGAAAATGAGGAATATGATAATGTTGCATTTCACAGAGTTATTGAAGGATTTCTTGTTCAAGGCGGGGATTTAGAATTTGGGAAAAAAAACAATTTAAACTATCTATTTATTGGGAGCGGAAAATCAAATTACGGATTTATTAAACCAGAAGTCGACAAACCTTTTGATTTTAAAAAAGGGACAGTTGCTTTTGCCAAAAACAAAAAAGGAGACATGGAAGACAGTGAATTTTTTATTCTCTTAGATGATGCACCATTATTTGAGGGTGAATATACTCCTTTAGGTAAAGTTACTCATGGACTATCAGCTGTAGAAAAAATTAAACATAATGATGACTCAGAGTTTGTTTTAAGACCCGATTTTATAATCTCTATAAGAATGCTTTCATCAATGTCTAATTAATTAAAGGTTTTCCTGTTGAGAGAGTGTGTTTGATTCTATCTTGTGTTTTTTTATTTTCAATTAATCTCATAAATGAGTCTAGCTCTAATTTATAAATATCATCCTCAGTCAATATTTTTTCAGAATTGGTATCACCACCACTTAAAACATTTGCAAGTTCTTTTCCTACTGTCATACCATGATCAAAGATAATCTTATCATTATAAAGTTTTTCCAAAGTTTTAAACATTTTTTCTCTTACTGATTTTCCCGATAATTTAAAAGTACACTCAGTATTTGGTTTAAAATTTTTATTTTCCTCAATAACTTTTTTTGCTTCTGAAAATAAGCTATTCCTATTCATTATCTTTTTATCAGTTGGTAACAAGTATTTCAAGGGCTCGGCTTCAATTGGAGAAGATGCAGTTTTTCCATAACCTATTATTTCAAATACTTTAAGTGGTGCAAAATCTAAATCTTTCTTAGACTCCTCACTTTGAGCCCATCTCCACAGCATCTCTTTACATCCACCTCCAGCGGGTACAAGTCCAACCATTGTCTCGACTAAACCTACTACTATATTTGTGTGAGATGTTACAAAATTGCTTTGAACCATTACTTCAAATCCACCACCTAAAGTAAGCCCAGAAGGTGCTGAGACAACAGGAAATTTTGAATACTTAAGTTGTTTACAAGTATCCTGAAAATATTTAATAAATTTTTCTATAGATTTAAAATCCCCTTTTTCAGCAAAGTTCATTGTATATGACAAATTAACACCTGCAGAAAATTGCATACTTTCATTTATAATGATCAGAGGTTTATCTGTTGCTTTTTTTAAACTGTCCATAGAGTCGTAATCTAGTGCACATGCTTTAGTGGTAAACTCTACAATGTTAAAATCCTTGAACCTGTAAATCTCCGCTGACTTGTTTTTGTCTAAACTCAAAGCTTTGGGCTTTACTTTACCAAGTGTTTCTATTTCGGTGTAAATTTGTCTTTCACCATAAAAGTTTTCATCTTTTTTGACTGAAAGTTCCTCTAAAAATTTGTTTCCCTTAAATTCATCAATACGATTAAAAAAATTTTTTACACCGATTGATTTGAGCATTTCAAAGGGTCCCATAGCCCAGTTAAATCCTAATCTCATAGCTTCATCAATGTCATTGAATTTATTAGTTATACCTGGAACTAAAGATGATGAATATTTTATGATTTGAGAAATTACTGACCAAGCATATTCTCCATACTTGTCTTTTCTGTTGATGATAGTGTTAATGTCCACAGTATCAATTTTGAGATCAACTTTTTTAGACTCAGAGTACTCCCCTGTTTGAAGGTTAATTGCCTCCAAAATTTTTTGATTTTCAAATTTTTTCATTCTATAGAAACCACCCTTACCTTTTCTTCCAGTATAGCCAGATTCGATTAATTTTTTTACAAGTGGAATCTCTTTAGCAACCTCCTGAAATTTGTCATTTTCTGGAAGTTCTTTTATAAAACTTTTTAAAACATCTGCCATCAAATCGATACCAATTAGATCATATAAACCAAACACTCCAGTTTTAGGTATTCCCAAAGGCCTTCCAAAGACTGCATCAGCCTCTTCAATAGTCAATTTCATTTTAAATGCTTCGGTCATAGCAACTTGCATTGCATAAACTCCTACTCTATTACCGAGGAAGCCTGGCGTATCGTTACAAACAATGGCTCCTTTACCAAGTTCACTTTCGCAAAAGACTTTCAAAGAATTAATTTTTTTTAAATCATTATTTTCATTTTTTACTATTTCTAACAAACCCATGTATCTAACTGGATTGAAGAAGTGAGTTATACAAAAATCTTTTTTTTGCTCATTAGTCATATTTTCGGATAAGATTTTGATTGGAATTGAGGAAGTATTAGATGAAACAATCGCTCCATCTTTTCTCTTATCAAAGATTTTTTTATAAATTTGATGTTTAATGTCTATTCTTTCAACTACAGCCTCGACTATCCAGTCTGCCTCTTTTACAACATTAAAATCATCATTGATATTACCCACTTTGATATTATCAATTTTTGATTTATCAATTAATAATGGTGGTCTTGATTTATGTATTCGCTCTCTTGCCTTGGTGCTTATGTCAGTCGTAAGATCCAATAAAGTAACTGGTACATTCGCATTGCATAAATGAGCAGCGATTCCACTACCCATAGTTCCAGAGCCTATTACAACAACCTTTTTGATCTCCATTTTTTATCTATTTATTCCTCTGAGTCTTTCAGATCTTCGTCTTAATAGTTCAGCTGTAACAAGAATTAATGTAGATAAAATTATTAAACATGTCGCAACAGCTAATATGGTTGGACTTAACTGCTCTCTTAACCCGGTCCACATTTGAATTGGAATTGTTGTATTTTCTAGACCAGCTAAGAATAAAACCACTACAACTTCGTCGAAAGATGTAACGAAAGCAAATAAGCCTCCAGATATTACTCCTGGTAGAATTAATGGTAGTGTAATTTTCATAAACGTATTTACCGGATCACTACCTAAGCTTGATGCAGCTCGTGTAACACTGTGGTCAAAGCCTGATAAAGTTGCTGTTACAGTAATTACAACGAAGGGCGTTCCTAAAATTATGTGTGCAAGCACTATACCGGTATGAGTGGCAGCCAAACCCGCCTTAGCCATAAAAAAGAAAATAGCTACTCCTGAAATTATTAAAGGTACAATCATAGGTGAAATCAAAGTTGCCATTATCAAACCTTTAAATGGCATATGTCTACTGCTTAACCCTAATGCAGCTACAGTCCCTAAAATGACCGATCCAATAGTTGCAAATATTGCAATTATGAAACTATTTTTTGCTGCTAAGCCCCATGGATTTTTTGTTCCATAAATCATGTCTTTATACCACCTTAAAGAAAATGCATCAGGATCAAGGTTCTTCATTCCTTCAGAAAAACTTAAAAATTCCTCGGCATTGAAGGATAATGGAAATATTACAAATAGAGGTGCAATTAAAAAGAAAAATACGCATGAGCAAATAGTAATATAAAAGTAGTGCCAAACTCTATAACGTGTTTCAGTATACTTCGGTAATGCCATATTATCCTAATTTAATATTATCTACTCCCACCAATTTGTTATATACCCAATAGATTGCTAAAACCCCCGCGAGCAACATTAAGCCCATCGCTGAAGCAAAGCTCCAATCAAGAGTACTTTTCATATGAAATGCGATTTGATTACTTATTAAAGTTCCAGACGCACCTCCTACTAATGCTGGAGTTATGTAATAACCAATTGCAAGAATAAATACTAATAGACAGCCGGCTCCAATCCCAGGTATAGTTAAAGGGAAGTAAACCTTCCAAAAAGCGATAAATGGAGTACCACCTAGAGATTTACCAGCTCTCATAAGACTCGGGGATATTGTTTTCATAACACTATATAAAGGTAGAACCATAAAAGGTAGTAATATCTGTGTCATAGCCACATAGGTTCCAGTTTTGTTATACATCATCTCCGGTCTTGCATCGTCAGGTACTAAACCGGTCATAACAAAAAAATCATTAACGACGCCCTGCTGTTGAAGAAGTATCATCCAACTTGCAGTTCTCACTAAAAGGGAAGTCCAAAAAGGAAGTAAAACACATATCATTAATAAATTACTGTACTTCATTGGTAAAGTTGCTAGTAAATGTGCAATTGGATATGCCATTAAAAAACAAAGTAATGTCACAAAGAATGCGACTTCCAAAGTTCTAAGCCATAAAATTCTGTGAACTCGACGATCTTCTTCAACACTAACGATCTTTCCCTCTTCGTCTACATACATATCCATACCTTTCAAATATTTAGCGCTAGTATAAGCTGGTGCTCGTCTTTTTATTGCCCGCCAGTATTCAACATTTTCCCATCTGGGGTGAACGGCAGTAATTTGTTCTTTGTAATTCCCTTCTTCGAATTTTTTCATCTTACGTTGTAATTTTTTTAAAATACTTTTGAAGCCATTTTTAGTGTAATTAAGTTGAGTAGATAACTTACCAAAAGTTTTATCTTCAATTAATTTTTTATAATCTAAATAAAAAGCTTCAAAAACCTCTTCAGGAGGTAACTCTTTTCCATCCCACGTTTCCATTGATTTAAATGTTTTTGGAAGCATTTGAGTTACCATTTTATCATCCACACTACGCATTAACATATCTCCTATTGGAAAAATGTAAGTGATTAATAAGAAAAGAAGTAAAGGAGCTACAAGTAAAAAAGCTTTTATCTTGTTTTTTCTTTCAGCTTTTTTTAAACTTACCTCTAAAGGTATGCCATCTGTTGTTAAAATTTGTTTAGTTTCAGCACTCATAAATAAAAAAGGGCGGCTATAAAGCCGCCCTTTAATTATAATATATAATTAAGTTTAATAAAACTTAAATTATAGACCAGCCTTCATTGCTTCCCATTTTTCACCAAGCTCTGTACCGTTGTCAGCCCAGAATAATGGATCTACTAGGAAATAATTTTTAGTGTTTGCTGGTGCAGTTGGCATTTGTGGTACCATGTTAGTTTTACCATCTTTGTACCATGGCTCACCTTTTGCCATTACTTTAAGTGATGATTTTCTCCAAGGAGCGTATGCAATATATTTTGCACTTCCAGCCAAACCTTCTGTACTTGTCATCATTGCTAAAGCTTTTTTAGCATCAGCTTCATTTGGTGAACCTTTGACTAATACGAAGTATTCGTAGTCAAGACCTTGTCCATCCCAAACTTGTTTGATTGGAGCACCTTCACCGATTTCAGCGTTGAAGAATCTTCCGTTCCAACCAGTTGCCATAACAACTTCACCTGAAACTAATAGTTCTGGTGGTTGAGCACCTGCTGACCAAAATACACATCCACCGTTAGGATCTGTGCATAATGCTTTGATTTTGTTCATTGCTCTGTTAACACCTTTTTCTGTCTCAAGAGCTTTGTAGATTTTCTTTCCACCTTTTCCTGGTTTGATACCATCTGCAGCTAAAGCAATCTCTAAATTTGTTAAAGCGCTTTTGTAGATAGCTCTTTTTCCTGGAAACTTTTTAGTATCAAAGAAATCTTTTATAGTTTTTGGCTCTCCGCTTACATTTTTTGTGTTGTATGCGTAGTTCCAAGAATATAAAATGTTACCTACAGCACATTTACTTGGCATTGGAGCAAAAAAGTCTTTACTTGCTTTTGTACCATCTGGAGCTGGTGGGAAGTCTTTGTCAAAATCAAATTCAACAAATAAACCTTCGTCACATCCTGTGATAGTATCCATTGCAAATACGTCGATTATATCCCACGTAATTTTGCCAGCCTCTTTTTGTGCTTTAATTTCTGATAATCCGCCTGAATAATCAACCCAGTTGATTGATATTCCAAGCTTCTTAGCAGTTGGATCACCATATCCTAGCTTTTGAGACTCTGTATAAGCTCCACCCCATGATGCAACAGTTACTGCAAATGCTGATGAAGTCACAGAAAATACAAAAGATAGAACTAGTAATAGTTTACTTAGTTTTTTCATTATTCCTCCGTTTAAACGTTTTATATAAAGTCTAATTACAGCAAGATATGTTATAGGAGTCAACCTGCCATTTGGCTAAAATAAGGTATTATTTGATGAAAAAATTGAAAATTAAACCTGAGGTTTATTTTGGATCTAGTGCTCGAGCGTCATGACTATTCCAACTAACATTAATTTGGTTGCCCATTTTAATATCCATATTAGCAGAACTATTAGGCACCTTTAATATAAATTCTTTGTTTCCTAGTAGGTCTAATCTAACTCTTGTATGGTCTCCATGATAAATTACTTCCTCTATCTTCCCTTTAAAGTTATTATCCATTTTCTCTTTCGTATTTATTAAAGCTCGCTCTGGTCTTAGTGATACAGTGGTTTTATCTCCATTTGTCTTGACTGAGATTGGATTAGCAATTATTTCAGATCCTTCATTTAGCTTTACTTTACACTTATCTTTTGACATATCTGTTATCTGTCCTGCAAAAGTGTTATTCTCACCAATAAATTCAGCTACAAAGGAATTTACAGGCTCTTCGTATAATTTGTCTGGTGATGAAAGTTGTTGAACTTTTCCATCATTAAACACTGCTATTCTGTTAGACATTGTTAATGCTTCACTTTGATCATGTGTTACGTAGACTACCGTGACCCCAATGCTTTCATGAATATGTTTAATTTCGTACTGCATACTCTCTCTTAAATTTTTATCTAAAGCTCCAAGAGGTTCATCCATTAGAACTAATTGAGGATCAAACACCAAAGATCTCGCAACTGCTACCCTTTGTTGTTGACCACCAGATAACTGTCCTGGCATTCTATGTTCAAAACCAGATAGCGACACCATTGAAAGAGCTTTATCTACTTTCTTATCAATCTCGTCCTTTTGAAATTTTCTAACCTTTAAAGGAAAGGCTAAATTTTCATATACTGTCATATGAGGAAATAGTGCATAGTTTTGAAAGACCATTCCTATTCCTCTTTTGTGTGGAGGTATATTTGAAATTGGATTTTTATCTAAATAAATTTCTCCATTTGTAGGAGTTTCAAAACCAGCTAACATCATCAAACAGGTTGTCTTGCCTGATCCAGATGGCCCTAACATTGTTATGAACTCGCCTTCGGCTATGTCTAAATTTAAATCTTTAACAACGAGTACTTTTCCATCGTAACTTTTGTCAACTTTGTCAAATTTAACGAAATCTAAGTTATTTGGCATAAAGTAAAGTTTTAAACATTTGTAGAGTTTTTTTTCAAGGGCTTATTTTACGTGTAAATCTCTTGAAAAATTGCATAAAAGTTCGTTTCCACTCTCGGTTATCCTTATAGACTCCGATGACTCAACTCCCCAATCACCAAATTGCATAACGGCAATCATGTGATAACAGATATTAGGTTTTAATACAGTCATATCTCCTTTGTAAATATTTAAAGTATGCTCACCCCAATCTGGTGGATACCCAATACCTATAGAGTAACCTGTTCTAGATTCTTTTTTTATTCTATATTTATCAAGAACTGCCCAGAACTTTTCTGCAACATCATTAGCTGTATTTCCAGGTTTACTAGCATTAATACCTTCCTCTAAAGCTTCATTAGTTGCTTTCATAGCATCAAGTTTTTTTTGATCTGGTTTACCTAAGTTAATTGTTCTTGCCATTGGAGCATGATACCTTTTATAAGTCCCTGATAACTCTATAATTGTTGCTTCCCCATTAACAAATTTTTTGTCGCTTGCAGTTAAATGTGAAGCTGACGTCCCTTTTCCAGTAGGAAGTAAAGTTGCAATACTTGCATATTCACCACCGTATTCTGAAGTACCCCTAAATAAAGTTCTTTGAATTTCTGCAACAGCGTCGCATTGTCTTACATCTGGACTTATTGTTTCCATTGCAGTTTTCATCGCCATCTCAGAAATTGTTGCTGCCTTTTTCATATATTCAATTTCAGCGATAGATTTTTCTACTCTTACCCAATTGACTAGTCTTTCAGAGTCTAAAATTTTTGCATTTGGTAATCCCTTTTTTAACTTTTCATAACAATAAGCTGTGAAATAATGAGCATCCATTTCTACTCCTATATTAATTTTATCCCACTTTTTTTTCTTTATTAAATCAACTAACGCATCATATGGATGGGTGGGCCAGGTATGAATATATTTTTCGTCATAAATAATAATATTTTCCTTTTTAAGGTAGGTAGTTATAAAAGCCCCACCAGCATCTTGAGCTCTCACAAAACATAGGGGCTCATCAGAATTCACATGAACTATTACACATTGAGAATAATAAAAAGACCAAGCATCATATCCTGTCAGGTAGTTTATGTTTGCTGTATCCTGTGAAATAAGAAGTTCAATTCCTTTTTTTTGCATTTCTGATTGAACTTTTTTAAGACGATTTTTATATTCTTTCACTGTGAAATTCATATAGAAAGCTAGTTAAACAAACTTCCATATCGGGTAATAGATTTGTTTTCATTTATTTTTTCTAAAGTATCCCAAATTAATGCTTGGTTACTCGATAAAACAATCATGTTTAATTTTTTTTCAAGTTTTTCAATTATGTTTAAAACTGGTAGCGAGGTACAAGAAACAAATAGTGCCTGAGCTTGATTATGATCAATTTCAGACAATATTTCAAATAACTTATTTTGATCTACCTTTCCAATATCTACATCTGACTCGATATCAAAGTATGTATTCGAAACTATTTCAAATTTATTTTCTTTAAAAAAATTTACAACATCATCATTTAAAGACTTAATATATGGTGTGACTACTGATATTTTTTTAATGTTCTTTTTTTCAAGGGCGTTTAAAGCTGCGGTGCTTGGGGCTGTAACTAACGCATTTGGTTTAGCTACATTAATTTTTTTTTTTATGTTATCAAAACCAGATACTATTGTTCCTGATGTACAACCAAAAACAACACAATCCACTTTTTCACCAGGTAATATGTTGTCTGCAACCGAAGTGATGTTTTCTGACATTTTTTTTAAATTTTCAGCTGTTACAGGATTGTAATTTTTAATTCTATTTACATATAAATCTACCGGTGTATCACTCAAGACTTTTGAGAAATCTTTTTCTATCATGTTGTCAGTTGACAAAACAATTAAGCCTACTCTTGGGTTAGTGTTTTTTGTAAATTGAGCTTTAATCTTTTTTGAATTCATATTAATTGACATAAGATAACTTAAAAAATATGAATGTCATTCTATAAATCAATTTAAAATTGGATTTTTTTGACTATTAAACATTACTTATTAATTTTATTAATTATGGCACTATTTGGAAGTGCCTTTGTTTTTGGAAAACTTGTCTTAAACACAAATGTACCTCCTTTACTTTTTGGATCATTAAGAATGCTGGTAGTTGTAATTTGTTTATTACCCTTTTT
>CACJZL010000013.1 GCA_902597865.1 uncultured Pelagibacteraceae bacterium
TGTAACTGAGTATTTAGCTTTTAAAACAAATTCACTTAATGAAGTTATGCTGATATTTAATAAAAAGCTCAGTGTCAGCCCCATTACAACTCACTTACCTATTAACAAGGTCTCACAAAATATAAAAAAAAAAGTAATTATCAATAAAATAAAAAGAATTGACGAATTCTATAAAAAATTTTTGGGTTTTAGACCAAGTATAGCTGTCACTGGTCTGAATCCTCATTGTGAAACATTCTTCGGAAAAAATATTGAGAAAACCGAAATTTTACCAGCAATTATATTTTTGCAAAAAAAAAGAGTAAAAGTTTCAGGCCCTTTTTCAGCTGATACAATTTTTCTAGAAAAAAATCGTAAAAGATTTGATGTTATTATTGGAATGTATCATGATCAAGTACTTGCACCTATGAAAACAATTTTTGGTTTCGATGCTATAAATATTACTATTGGTTTACCTTTTGTAAGAATTACTCCAGACCATGGTCCTAATTATGAAATGTTTGGATTAAATAAGTCAAAACCAGATAGCCTTATTAAAGCTTTAAAATTTTTAAATGCATATGTCAATAAAGCCTAAGAAAAGCTTAGGACAAAATTTTCTGAATGATAAAAATATAATTTCTAAAATTATTAATGCTTCTAAAATAAATTCAAACGATGAAGTGTTAGAGGTTGGCCCTGGAACAGGCAATCTTACAAAATTTATTATATCCCAAAAACCAAAAAAATTGTATGCAATTGAAAAAGATGAAAATCTTGCTAAGGAGCTTGAAAAAAAATATTTAAATAAAATAAACATTATCAACAAAGATATTCTGAAAGTTCCTTGCGAATTTTATTCAGGAAAAAAATTTTTAGTTTTAGGTAATCTCCCGTATAATATTTCAACTAAGATTTTGTCAAATTGGTGTTTAAATAATAAACTAAATGTTTCAAAAATGATATTGATGTTTCAAAAAGAAGTTGCTGAAAGAATTTTAGCTGAAGTAAATTCTAAAGAATATAGCAGAATTACAATTTTATCAAAATGGAAATTTGAAATTAAAAAAGTAACAGATGTTAAACCTAACAGTTTTTATCCAAAACCAAGAGTACATAGTGCAGTCTTAGAGTTTATTCCAAAGAAAAATATTCATGAAATTAAAGATCCAAAAAATCTTGAAAAAGTAACAAAAGTTTTTTTTAGTCAAAGGAGAAAAATGATAAAAAAACCCATTAACAATCTTTTCAAAAATACTAAATTTGATTATAAAAAGTTTAATATTAAACCGTCTGATAGACCACAAAATATAAACGTAAACAAATATTTGAAAATTGTAAATGAATTTGAATGTTTATGAGGTTAATTTTTTGATATGATTTTTTATTAAATCAATATTATATGTGCTTTTTTTTTTGTTGATTTCACAATCAATATAATCAGATATTTGTTTGTAACAGAATTCAAGATCATTATTAATGATAACATAATTGTAATCTTTCCAATGTAATACATCCTTATCAAACTGTTTCATTCTCTCCTCGGCTATAAGCTTGTCTTTCATATCTCTGTTTGAAAGTCTTTTAAAAAGTTCCTCTCTACTTGGTGGTAGAATAAAAAAAGTTAATAATTTATTTTTTAGATTTTGAGATATAATTTGATTTGTGCCCTGCCAATCAATATCAAATATAACATTGTTTCCTTTATTTAATTCTTTTAAAATATCTGATTTAGTTGTTCCATAAAAGTTGTTAAAAACTTTTGCATATTCTAAAAACTCTTTATTCGTTATCATTTCTTCAAATTTTTTATTGTTTACAAAATGATAATCTTTTCCGTCTACTTCATTTGTTCTAGGTGTTCTTGTAGTGTGTGATACTGATGTTACAAAATTTTTTCTTTTTGATAAAAGTTTAACTAAAGTTGTTTTACCGGCTCCTGATGGAGATGAAAGAATTACCATTATCCCTTCTCTCATTGGAGACATTAAAAATTAATTACTTTTATTTTCAATAAATTTAATTGCATCACCTACTGTAAGAATTTTTTCAGCTTCACTATCTGAAATTTCTGATCCAAATTCCTCCTCGAAAGCCATTACTAATTCCACGGTATCTAAACTATCTGCTCCCAAATCATCAATGAAGCTTGCTTCATCCGTGACCTTTGCTTCATCTATGCCAAGGTGATCAGCAACAATTTTTTTAACTTTGCTTGATATATCTTCTGCCATTTTGATCCTTTGTTTGATTTTTTCTTAATAAATAAAAAAGAACTTTTGTCAACCCAAATACATACCCCCATTAACGTGTATTGTTTCCCCTGTAATATAATTTGACATTTCTGATGATAAAAAAGCGGCTACATTAGCTACATCTGCTGGCTCACCTAATCTATTGGATGGTATTTTTGCTAAAATTAATTCCTTAAATTTTGGGTCAATTTTCTCGGTCATGTTTGTTTTAATAAAGCCAGGGGAGATACAATTTATATTTATATTTTTTTTTGCATACTCTAGGGCTAAACTTTTACTCATGCCAATAATTCCAGATTTTGATGCTGCATAATTCGCTTGACCAACATTTCCTGTATGACCAACAACTGATGTAATATTTATTATTTTTCCAGACTTATTTTTAATCATTTTTTTTAAAAAAAACTTACATAATAAAAAAGTGGAAGTTAAGTTGATATCTATTACCTGTTGCCATTCTATTTGTGACATTCTTAAAGATAAATTATCTTTAGTTATTCCTGCATTATTAATTAGTATTTCTGGGCAGCCACCTAATTCATCACAAACATTATCTACAAATTTTTCTATTTCATCATGTTTTGATATATCGAATTTCTTTAGAACTATTCCATTAAAGTTGTTTTTAAGTTTATTTAATTTATCATCGTTTGTACCTGTTCCTAGTACTTTTGCACCTTCCGAGTGGAACTTCTCAATAATTGAGTTTCCAATTCCACCTGTCGCGCCTGTGATGACAGTTTTTTTATTTTTTAGATCAATCATTTATTAATAATTTAATATCTTCCTCACTATTTATTGAATTTACAATTACATTTCTATTAATTCTTTTTATTAACCCTGATAACACTTTTCCTGGACCAATTTCTACAATATTTTTTACTCCATTATTTATCATATATTCAATGCTCTCTAACCAACGAACCTTTTTTTCAATTTGTGATATCAAAAGTGATTTAATTTCCTTAGATGAAATAGTCTCTTTTGCAGTAACATTTGAAATAATCGGCTTTTCTAAATCATTCATTTTTAAATCATTTATATAACTAGACATTTTTTCAGATGCTATTTTCATATATTTGCAATGAAAAGGCGCACTTACATTTAATTTTAAGTTTTTTATTTTTTTATTGTTTAAATCATCTGACAACAAATTGATGTCTTTTTTGAGACCGCTTACAACTACTTGAAGATTAGAATTGTCGTTAGCGATAAAACATTTGTACTTTTTGTTATTAGTCTCTAAAAATTTATCTAATTCTTTTGAGGCCATTCCTATAACAGCCAACATTGCTCCCTCTCCGCTAGGAACAGCTTCTTGCATGAACTTACCTCTTTTCTGGAGGATTTTAAGAGTGTCTTCAAAACTTATCGAGCCTACACAAGCTAAAGCGGAGTACTCGCCAAGAGAGTGGCCTGCAAAATATTTAAATTTTTTAAAATCATATCCAAATTCTTTTTTGATAATTTCAAAAATACAATAACTTGCCAAAAATATGGCTGGTTGAGTATTCTCAGTTGAGTTTAATTTGTTTTCTGGACCCTCGAATATTATTTTTGTAATTGGAACATTCAAGATTGCATCTGCATCTTTAAATAATCGTTTAGCTAGATCGTATTTCTCATAAAATTCTTTAACCATCCCAATCTTTTGTGATCCTTGCCCTGGAAAAACTATAGAAAACATCTTTTTTAACTCTTTTTTTTTGTCTTGTAATAAAAGTATTATAATAGTATATCAATTTTTTTTATATAAAATTAGTTATGAATCTATATGAACATACAATCATAGCAAGACAGGACATAAGCCCTAGTCAAATTAAAACTTTAAAAGAAAAATATTCTAAGATTATTGAAGATAACAAAGGAAATTTGGTTCAAACACAAGAGTGGGGTTTATTGAATTTATCATATCTTATTAAAAAAAACAAAAAAGGGAACTATATTCATTTTAAAATTAAAGGTAGTGGCGATTTAATTAAAGAGTTAGAGAAAAATGAAAGAATTGATAAAAATCTTCTTCGTTATGTAACAATCAGAGTTAAAAAATTTGATTTAAAAGAAAACTATTTTGGAAAAGAGGAAGTTGAAGAAGTTAAAAAAAGTAAAAAGAAAATAGATGAAAAATAGAAAAAATAATTCAAAGAAAGGAAAGAGTAGCGGTTTTTCGAAATTAAGTATTTTCCAACCAAATAAATATAAATTTAAAAAAAATTGTCCATTGTCCATAAAAAGTGCTCCAAAGGTTGACTATAAGAACATAAAATTGTTGAAAAGATTCATTTCAGAGAATGGTAAAATTCTACCTTCAAGAATAACAAATGTTTCACAGAAAAAACAAAGAGAGCTTTCTTTGTCCATCAAAAGAGCTAGAAATTTAGCTCTTCTTTAAATTATGAAAGTAATATTATTAGAAAATTTAGCAAAAATAGGATCTATTGGAGAGATAATTGATGTTAAAAGAGGCTTTGCACGCAACTATCTAATTTCAAATAAAAAGGCTTTATATGCTTCTAAAGAAAATATTAAAGAAGTAGAAAAAATTAAAACCGAATTAAATAAAAAAGATCAAGAAAAGAAAAAAAATGCTAAGCAAATTTATGAAAGCCTAAAGAATAAAACTTATGAAGTTAAAAAGTTAACTACAGAGAATAAAGATCTATATGGATCAATAAAGCCAACTGAAATATCAAAAATAATAAATTTATCTGAAAAAATTGAGGTAAAACCATCGCTAATACAACCTTTAAATGAAATAAAGTCTTTGGGTACTTTTAAGGTAAGAATCAACCTTCATTCTGAGGTACAAGCAGAAATAAAAATAAAAGTTATTTCTGAAGACAGCATTAAGTAATTTATACATTTTTTTCCCCATAGTATATTTATCCTATTTTTTAACTTGAAAAATTGTAGAATAAGACGTGATCAAAAGTTTAAACCTTATTCAAAATAATTTTAAAGAACTTCCAAACAATATTGAAGCTGAACAATCTGTTATAGGATCTATTTTAACTCAAAATGAAATTTTTGATGAGATTACGGGCATTATTTCGGATAAAAATTTCTTTGATCCACTACACCAAAAAATATTTGGGTCTATACAAAATCTCATTTACAAAGGATTATTAGCAAACCCTATTACTCTTAAAAATTATTTTGAAAATGAAAATAATGACGATTTAAATGTTCCAGAGTATTTAATTAAAATTACAAAATTTTCCACGTCTTCAAGACAGGCTATAGAGTACTCAAAGATCATTTACGATATGTTTGTCAGAAGAGAACTAATTAAAATTTCAGAAAATATTATTGATACTGCAAAAATAAATGACATAAATGTAAATGGAAAATCTATTATAGAAAATTCAGAAAAGATTCTATATGACCTTGCTGAAAAAGGATCTTTTAATTCTAGTATAATTAAATTTGACGAAGCTGTTAGACAAACTATTGACATGGCTTCTAATGCATTCAAAAATGAAGAGGGTATTGTAGGTGTTCCTACAGGATTGAGAGACCTAGATGATCGACTAGGAGGTTTACATAAATCTGATCTAGTTATCATTGCTGGTAGACCAGCAATGGGTAAAACTGCTTTAGCAACGAATATTGCTTTCAATGCTGCAACAAACATTCAAAAAACAAATAGAAAGTCTTGCATAGCATTCTTTTCTCTTGAAATGTCCTCTGAACAATTATCAACAAGAATCTTAGCTGAACAATCAAGAATAAAATCAAATGATATTAGAAGAGGAAAAATATCTGAAGAACAATTTGAGCAATTTTTAGAAACATCAAAAAATATTTCAGAGTTGCCACTTTATATAGATGAAACACCAGCAATCACTATTGCGGCGCTGTCTAACAGGGCTAGAAGAATTAAAAGACTATACGGTTTAGATATGGTTGTGGTTGACTATATACAATTGATGAGGGCAACAAATTTTAAAGAAGGTCGTGTTCAAGAAATTTCTGAAATCACCCAAGGACTTAAAGCACTTGCAAAAGAACTTGCTGTGCCCGTTTTAGCTTTATCACAATTATCAAGGGCAGTTGAGACGAGGGATGACAAAAGACCAATATTATCAGATCTTAGAGAGTCTGGGTCTATTGAACAAGATGCAGACGTTGTAATGTTTGTCTACAGAGAGGGTTACTATCTAAAAAATAAAGAGCCAAGGCCTGCAACAGTTGAACACGCAGAATGGCAAGCCAAAATGAATGAAATTTCACATTTAGCAGAATTAATAATTGGTAAACAAAGACATGGTCCTACCGGCAAAATCATATTAGAATTTGAGGAAATGTTTACTAAATTTAATGATGCTACCAATAATTAAATATAAGATATATATTTAGTAATGTTTTCAAATATATACCAATCATTAATTTTAAAGAATCCGCGTATAGTTTTTTTAATATTAATTTTAATTACCTCTTTTTTTTTAATTAACACTAAAGATTTTAGACTAGATGCATCCTCAGAAACTTTACTTATAGAGGGCGACCCAGATTTAGAATACTTAAAAGAAATTAGTCAAAGATACGAATCTAAAGATTTTTTAGTTCTTACTTTTACCCCTAAAGAAGCTCTAATATCTGAAAGTTCAATAAACAATATTCTTAGTTTAAAATATAAAATACAAAGCCTAAATTGGGTTCATAACGTCGTTACAATATTAGATGTACCTTTGCTTGAAAGTTCTGACGAACCACTTATGGATCGTATTAAAAATTTTAGAACTTTGAAAGATGAAAATATAGATAAAGACCGAGCATTTAATGAAATTTTAAATAGTCCAGTTTTTAAAAACTTGGTGATAAGTGAAGATGCAACAACGACAGGTATTATAGTCAATTTGAAAAGAAAAAATGTTTTAGAGTCATCTGCATTTGACAATGAAAAAGAATTTGAGAAATACAAAGATGAACTAAAATTAGAAAATCATAAAAATATTAAAGAAATTAGAGAGGTTATTAATTCATTCAAAGATATTGGAAAAATTCATTTAGGAGGAATACCTATGATTGCTGACGATATGATGACATTTATTAAAAAAGATATTATTGTGTTTGGTATCGGTGTTTTTGCTTTTATTATAATTACTTTATGGTTTGTTTTTAGAAAAATTCTTTGGATTACAATCCCAATCTCAAGTTGTTTTTTTGCAGTCATAATAATGGTTGGATTTTTAGGTCTGATGAATTGGAAAGTTACAGTAATATCATCAAATTTTATAGCTATGATGCTGATACTCACAATGGCAATGAACATTCACATGAGCACGAGATATATTCAGCTAGCTAAAATACATTCAGATCTAAATAATTATGAAATTTTAAAAATCGTAACCTCCAAGATGGTTTGGCCAATTCTTTACACTGTGTTAACAACAATTTGTGCTTTTCTATCTTTGATTTTTAGTGGCATTAAACCAATTATTGATTTTGGATGGATGATGACTTTTGGATTGATAACCTCATTTTTAATTACATTCACATTACTTCCTGCTTTACTAGGAATTTTTTATTCAAAAGAAATAAACATTCATGAAAAATCTTTGTCTTTTTTAACTAATCCACTTTCTAAAATTTCAATAGAAAAAAAAAATTTAGTATTTATTGTCTCAATTTTTTTAGTTATTTTTAGTATTTTTGGAATATCAAAATTAAAAGTTGAAAATAGTTTTATAAATTATTTCAGTAAAGATACTGAAATTTATCAAGGTATGAAATTAATTGATGAAAAACTTGGTGGAACGACACCTTTGGAAATTATTTTAAAATTTTCTGGCAAAAAAAATAATGAAACTGATATGGATGATGACGAGTTTAAGGACTGGGATGATGAAGGTGGTGATGAAAGCAAGTATTGGTTTACAAAAGATAAAATTGATAAGATTAATAAAGTACATAATTATTTAGAAAATACGGAACACGTTGGAAAAGTACTGTCTTTTTCATCGATTATTCAAGTAGCTACAAAGTTGAACAATAATAAAGAATTAGGAACTTTAGAGATGGGGGTCTTATACAGTAAAATTCCAGAAACAGTTAAAAGTGAAATTATTGATCCCTACATTTCAATTAAAGATAATGAGGCAAGAATAAGTTTGAGAATAAAGGATTCATCTAACGATTTAAGAAGGAATGAATTAATTAAAAAGATTAATTTTGACATGCAAAATGAAATTGGTTTAAGTAAAGATGAATTTAAATTGGGTGGTGTTTTAATTTTATTTAATAATCTTTTGCAAAGTTTATTTAAGTCTCAAATATTAACTTTAGGCCTTGTTATGTGTGGAATAATGGCAATGTTTTTAGTATTATTTAGAAATTTAAAGATTTCTTTAATCGGTGTTATTCCAAATTTCATCGCTGCATTTTCAATTTTGGGCTTAATAGGAGTATTGGGTATTCCACTTGATATGATGACAATAACTATTGCGGCAATTACAATCGGAATTGCTGTTGATAACAGTATTCACTATATCTACCGTTTCCAAGAGGAATATGAAAAAAATAATAACTATGAGGAGTCAATACAATTATGCCATTCTACTGTGGGCGTAGCAATATTAAACACATCTATTACAATTATCTTTGGTTTTTCAATTCTTGTTCTCTCAAATTTCATTCCTACAATTTATTTTGGTGTTTTTACTGGGATTGCAATGTTCTTAGCAATGATACTAGTACTTACTTTATTGCCTAGTTTAATTTTGTACATTCAGCCTTTTGAAAAAAGATTAAATGTTTGATCAGTTTTTGAATTTTTTTGACAAATTTCAATTGTTCGACCTTATTTATCTAACTTTGACAATATTGTCTTTAATAAAATGTTCATCTAAAGGTTTTGTTTTGAGTATTTTGTCAGCTAGTAAGTGGTTGTTTTCATACGTTGTTGCTCTTTACTTGTTTCCAAAAGTGAAACCTTTTGTTGAGGGTATTTTGGATAATGAATATGTTTTAGATATTGTGCTTGGTTTAAGTATTTTTATAATTGTTTTATTCATTGTGTTAATGATTAACAAAGGAATCAGTAAAGCAGTAAGTTACTCAGGAATTGGTACTTTAGATAAAATATTTGGATTCTTTTTTGGATTTTTAAGAGCTTACGTTATTTCAGTATGTATTTTTGCAACAATAGACATAGTATATAATCATAATAAGTGGCCAATAAATCTTGACCAATCATTAAGCTTTCCTTATGTTCTCAAGGGAAGCAATTATTTAATAAAAGAATTCCCGAATGAAGAAAATTACCAAGATACTAAAGAGAAAGTTCAAGAACTTTAATCCAAAACTTAAAGAGGAATGTGGTGTTTTTGGTATAAGTGACAACCAAGATGCATCAACACTTTCTACACTTGGTTTACATGCTTTACAACATAGAGGACAAGAGGGTTGTGGAGTAGTAACCTTTGATGGAAAAAAATATCACTCAGAAAAAAGATTTGGATTAGTCGGTGATAATTTTAACAAAGAAGAAGTTTTAAAATCTTTACCAGGTAGTTTTGCTATTGCTCACAATAGATACAGCACTACTGGAGGTACAACATTAAGAAATATTCAACCTTTTTACGCAGACACTAATACTGGAGGAATTGGAGTAGCTCATAACGGTAATCTTACAAATGCAATAACTCTTAGAAAAAAACTAGTTGAAGATGGTGCAATTTTTTATACCACATCTGATACTGAAACAATTGTTCAGTTAATTGCAAGGTCAAAAAGAGGAAAAGTCATAGATAAAATTATTGATGCTTTGTTTCAGATACAAGGTGGATATGCTCTTGTAATGTTAGCAAGAGATTTACTTATTGGAGTAAGAGATCCTTTTGGAATAAGACCTTTGGTAATAGGAAAACTTAAAGAGTCTTACGTTTTTGCCTCCGAAACATGTGCATTAGATATTATAGGAGCTAAATATATAAGAGACGTAGAAAATGGTGAAATAGTTTATGTTGAAAATAAAAAACTAATTAGTTTAAAACCGTTTCCTTTAAAAAAAATTAGGCCGTGTGTTTTTGAATATATCTATTTTTCAAGACCAGATAGTATTTTAAATGGAAAATGTGCTTATGAGTACAGAAAAAATTTTGGTGTTGAGCTTGCAAAAGAAACTAGTATTGATGCTGATTTAGTAGTTCCTGTTCCAGACTCAGGAAATGCTGCAGCCATTGGTTATAGCCAACATGAAAAAATTAATTTTGACCTCGGTTTAATAAGAAATCATTATGTGGGAAGAACTTTTATTGAACCAGCCCAAAAAATAAGAAGCCTTGGGGTTAGACTAAAATTAAATGCAAATAAATCTACAATTAAAAATAAAAAAATCGTCTTAGTTGATGACTCCTTGGTAAGGGGTACGACCTCACATAAAATAGTAAAAATGTTATATGATTTTGGAGCAAAAGAGGTGCATGTAAGAATTGCGTCACCTGAAATTAGATTCCCGGATTTTTACGGCGTTGATACACCTACAAAAAAAGAGCTTTTAGCGGCTAATAAAAACAATGAAGAAATTTGTAAATATATCGATGCAAAATCTTTAAAATTTTTAAGTGTTGATGGTTTATATAGAGCAATGGGTTATGAAAAAAGAAACTCTACATACCCGCAATTGACTGATCACTATTTTACAGGTGATTATCCTGTAAAATTAATTGATGACTTAGGTGATAATAAAGTGACACAGTTGTCTTTATTGAGTACAAAGTCTAATAATTAAATATGAAAAAGGTAAATTTTACAGAAATGAAAAACGGGTCCAAAGAGGACTATATTTTTCTAGATAAATTAGAAAAAGAATATGTTGGTGAGACAGCCGACAGAATACTTAATTTTTTGTCTAGAATGACTACGACTTTAGAAGGTTATAAAATCACAAGGTTAGAACATTCATTGCAGAGTGCTACGAGAGCTTTAAGAAATAACGAAAGTGAAGAGATGGTTGTTGCGTGTTTGTTGCATGATATTGGAGATGAATTAGCTCCTTTAAACCACTCAGAGTATGCGGCATCAGTTTTAAAACCTTATGTATCTGAAAAAACTCATTGGATTATTGAAAAACATGGTGAATTTCAAATGTATTATTATGCACATCATCTCGGAGCTGACAGATTTAAAAGAGAAAAATATAAAGATCACAAGTATTATCAAGATACAATAAATTTTTGTGAAAAGTATGATCAGTGTTCATTTGATCCAGAGTATAAAAGCATGAGTTTAAAGGAATTTGCACCGATGGTGAAAAGAATATTTGCTAGAAAACCATATTCTTCACTTTAAAAAACTTTGTTTTCAAAAAAAATGTTTGTCAAAAAAGAAGAAATTATTAAATATTTTAAGTCTGGAACAAAAAATACTAGAAATTTTAAGATTGGGGTAGAGCATGAAAAGTTTTTATTCAATAAAAATAACAATAAAAGAATTGACTATCTAAAGATCAAAGAAATGTTTTCAGCTTTAATGGAATTTGGGTGGAATCCTGTTTTTGAGAAAGAAAATATTGTCGCTTTAAATAAAGGTGGAAGAAATATTACTTTAGAACCAGGAAATCAAATTGAGTTATCTGGTGATAAGTTAAATAATATGCATGAAGCATGCGCAGAGTCACAAAATTATTTATTTGAACTCAAACAAGTAACAAAAAAATTAAATATGAATATGGTAAGCGCAGGATTTGATCCTATATCAAAATTAAAAGAAATTCCCAATAATCCAAAACAAAGATACAAATTAATGACACAAGATATGCCTTTAGGTGGCGAATTAAGTTTAGATATGATGTATCGAACATGTGGAACTCAACTTAATATAGATTTTAGTTCTGAGGAAGATTTTGTTAAAAAGTTTAAGACAGTTAATTCTTTGGTGCCTATTGCAATCTCCCTTTTTGCTAATTCCTCAATTGTTGAAAAAAAAAATAGCAACTATTTATCTTATAGATCTAAAGTTTGGCAAAGTACTTCAAGAGCTGGATTACCCAAATTATTTTTAGAAAATTTAAATTTTGAAAAGTATGCAGATTTTGTAATAAATTTTCCAATATTATTTTTTAAACATAATGATCAGTATATTTCCGGTAGAAAATATATTTTTAAAGATTTTATGGAAGGAAAAATCGATGAGATTGACAATAGACTTCCAACGCAAGAAGATTTATCAATTCATTTGAGTACAATTTTCACTGAGAATAGACTTAAAAAATATATTGAGATAAGATCTATGGACTCATGTGGCTGGGAATGTTTGTGTGCAGGGCCTGCTTTTAACATAGGTATGCTTTACGGAAATTTAGATGAAGTTCACGAATTAGTTTCCAAATGGGATAATGACAAAATAATAAATGCTTATTTGGAGGCTCCAAAAAAAGGGTTTAATACACAATTAATGGGTAAAGATCTATACTATTGGTCTTCCATCCTACTTAATTTGTCGAGAAAAGGTTTAGAAAATAGAGATATTTTAAATAAAAAGGGAAATAACGAAACAGTTTTTTTAAACCACTTACAAAAAGTAATTGATAATAAAATAACAAACGCAGATCATATGATTAGCAAATTTTCAAAAAATGAAAATTTAGATGAATTATATGACAAATAAAATTGTTGCTATTCAAGGAGATATTCCTTCCAAATTAAATCCTGAAACAGATACTAGTATTTTTTTAGCTAATGAAATTCAAAATAAAAGGTATAAAATTTTTTATTACGAACCAAAAAATCTTTCAATTATAAATTCTAAAGTGGTGGCTAAAGGATATTTCGTAACTATTAATTATAATAAAAAAAAATTCTATGAAATTTTAGAAAAAAAGACTCTTGAACTTGTAAAATGTAAGTTTATTCTCATTCGTCAAAATCCACCATTTAATCTTGAGTATATCTCGACAACTTATATTTTAGACTCGATAAAAACTAAGGTTAAAATAATAAATGATCCAACATCTATTAGGAGCATTTCTGAAAAGTTATACTCGTCTAAATATCAAAAATATATGCCCAACACTTTATTTACTCAAGATATTAATGAAATTAAGGCTTTTTTTAAAAAAAACAAAAAGGTTATCTTAAAACCTATTCATGGTTACAGTGGAAATGATATTCATTTATTAACCAGATTTAAATCAAATCTAGTCAAAAGATTTATTAAAAAAAATGGTCATATTATGTGTCAAAAGTTTCTTCCAAAAATAAATAAAGGAGACAAAAGAGTTTTTGTTATAAACGGGAAATTATGTGGTGTTATTTCAAGAATTCCAAAAAAAGGATCATTTTTAAGTAATATGAGCAAGGGAGCTAAAGTAGTAAATACAAAATTAACTAAAGTAGAAAATCAAATTTCAAATTTAATTGCTAAAGATTTAAAAAAAGAAAGCATTTTTTTTGCTGGAATTGATTTTATAGATCAAAAGCTTAGTGGTGATATAAATATTACATCCCCCACAGGAATAAAAACTTACTATGATATATCAGGTATAAATCTTGCAAAAACTTTTTGGAAAGAACTCAAAGCATGAATAGTTTAACTGACCAAAAAAAAGGGTCTTTGATGGCTTTTGTGGCTGTGATGTTTATAACGCCAGACTCTTTATTTATTAGACTATCTAATGTTGAGACTTGGAGTTTGGTTTTTTATAGAGGTATCATACCGTTTGTTTTAGTTTTCGTTGGAATGCTTTTAATTTACAGATTAAAATTTTTTAATTTATTAAGATCAAATGGCTATTATGGTTTCGCCTACGTTTTAACTTTTTCAGTTACTAATATTGCTTTTGTTGTTTCGATCCAAAATACAAATGTTGCTAATACCTTGATAATGATTGCTACAGCACCAATGTTGTCAGCCATTCTTGGGTCATTTTTCCTTAGAGAAAATCCTGATAAAAAAACCTGGGTAGCAATTTTTATAACTTTTTTTGCTGCACTATATATTTTTTACGACTCAATTAAGTTAGGAAATTTTTTTGGTGATATTTTAGGATTTGTTGCTGCCATGGGTCTAGCAGTGGGTGCTGTTATAATTAGATCAGCAAAAAAATTAAACCTGGTTCCCTCTGCAGTGGTTGGAAAGTTGGTCATAGCTCTTTTTGCAATGCTTTTTGTAAAAGATTATTCTCTGAATAATAATGATATTTATATTGTTCCTTTAATGTGTGTAATGTGTGTGGCTATACCATTCGTTCTTGTTACTATAGCACCTAGGTTTATAACAGCAGCAGAGGTAAACTTATTTTTCTTGTTAGAAACCATACTAGGTCCGATTTGGGTCTGGTTCATCATTAAAGAACAGCCTACTCCTGAAACAATATTAGGGGGTGCTATAATTGTATTAACGATAGCTACCCACTCTTTCTTAAAATTAAAAAAGTCATAAGTTAGTCATAATAATTTCTTGATTTAGTCTCAAATCAGAAATAATAAGCTGCCAGTTTATGAATAAAGTATTTAAAAATTCTTGGGCATTATTTTTGGGTATGAGTGCGATCATGCTTGCCTATGGTTATCAAAATGCTTTATTAGGAGTTAGAGCAGTAATTGAAGAGTTTAGCCTTGCCTCAACTGGATTCATGATGTCTGGCTATTTTGTAGGTTACTTTATAGGTGCCAGAACCGTTCCTTCAGTTATATCAGGTGTTGGTCATATAAGAGTATTTGCTGCTTTTGCATCTGTAGCTTCACTTGCAATATTAGTTCACTCAGTTTTTGTAAATCCCTTAACTTGGTTCTTACTAAGAGTAATTACAGGATACTCCATGGTTTCAATTTATACAATTGCTGAGAGTTGGTTGAATGATAGATCAAGTAATAAAAATAGAGGTAAAATTTTATCTATTTATATGATTATTTTATATGGATCTATGGGGTCAGGAATGTTTTTATTAAATTTTAGTAGTCCTGAGAATTTTCAACCTTTCATTTTAATATCAGTATTAATGTCATTAGCGCTTCTGCCAATTTTATTAACTAAAAGAAAGCCACCAACTTTTAAGAAAATTAAAAGTATGACTTTAAAAGAATTATATTCATCATCACCTCTTGGAATGGTAAGCTCTGTACTTTACGGAACAATTCAATCAGCATTGTTTACCTTATTAGCAGTTTATGCGGCTGCAATGAATTTTAGTATATTTGATATATCTTTAGTTACTTTTATGTTGGCTATTTCAGGTGCTATTTCTCAATATCCTGTGGGCTACATTTCAGATAAATTTGATAGAAGAAAAGTTATTATTTATTCAACTTTCGGAGCTGCATTATTTGCTTTCTTTGCAATTTTTTCAGTTGGCACAATGTATTTACCAGACGGTCTGGGATCTTCAAAGTTTTGGTTTTATATTTTTTTAATAGCCTTTTCTGTATGTAGCTTACCAATGTTTTCTTTGATACTTGCGCATACCAATGACTTTATAACTAGAGACAAGTTTGTTGCTGCAGGAGCAGGTTTGCAATTTGCCTTTGGTTTAGGGGCGATCAGTGGACCTTTTTTATGTTCTTTGTTAATGGGTTTAGTTGGGAACAATGGATTTTTTGTATTTCTTATTATATTCCACTGTTTAATTGGTGTTTTTGCGGTTTATAGAATGAAAATAAGACCATCAGAGGAAAATCCAGACTCACAGTTTGTTGCTGTTCCTACGACGATTACTCCTGTTGGAATGGAGTTAAACCCTACAACGGAGCCCATTGAAGAGCCAGAAAAAATCAAATAATTAATTCTATTTAAAGTTGTAACTCAAATTAAGCAATAAAGAAAATTTAATCTTGTTGAATTTAATTTTATTTGCTTAAATGCCTCCAAAAAAAAATGCCTAAAAGAAAAAAAAGAAAAAAAATTGAACACGGTGCGTTTTCAAAACTCGCATCTTTTACTTCGAGTGCAATTAAAGAATACAAACATAATCAAAAACTTAAACAACAACAATTAGAAAAAGATTTAAAAAAACAGGAATTTAGTAAACTTAGTTTAGAAAAAAAAGAATTAAGAGCTAAAGAAGATAATTTTAGAAAACAAGAAGAAAAATTACAGATAAAATTTGAAAATTTAAAGCTTAAAGAAAGAGAATTAGAATTAAAAGACAATGAATTAAAAACCAAAGAAAATTCATTAAAAGAAAAAGAGTTAAATTTAAAGTTTAAAGGAGAAGAGCAAAAAAATAAGGAAACAGATCTTAAAAAGAGAGAGAAAGAGCTTCAAATTAGATCTGAAGAACAAAATCGTAAAGATGTAGATCTTAAAGTAAGAGAAGATGAACAAAGACAAAAAGAATTAAAAGAGACAAGAAGAAAAAGAAGAGAACAAAAATTAAGAGACGAAAAAGAACAAGAAAAAAGAAATCTTGAAGCTCTTAAATTAAAAGAGTGGGAAGAAAAATTTGATCGTGAACAAAAAGCAAGAGAAGAGCAAGAAAAATTAAAAGAGGAAAGATTAAGAATGAGAGAAAGTAATAGAAGAAGCAATGATGCTGACTACTCTAATAACAGTGAAGAGGTCTCTAATAACAGTGAAGAGGTCACTAAGCAATTAGAGGCTCTCGATGTTGAAAACTCTTCTAAGAACTAATTATTGTTTAGGAAAATAATCTTTTAAATCCCCTTCCCTATATACATCTGCAGTACAACAGTGAAGGCCACCGCCAAAAGCATATGCATCTCTCATCTCCACTGGGACAACTTCAAGACCTAATTTATCCAATTGCTCTGCTTGATAAATTTCACTTTTTTCTACACAAACGGTTTTTGGATCTAACACGAGCACATTCATTGAAAGCCAAACTGAGGAATAGCATAATGGAGGTGGAGTATTATGAGCTGGTTGAGCTGAGTCTAATATTTTCCATCCATTATCTTCAAAAAGTTTTCGTTGTGAAGCTGGTAGCTTTCTCTGAGGATTATTTATAATTATACCTTCTGTGACAGGAGTAAAAGTTGCATCGATATGAATCGGATATGGATCTCCTGGAAAATTAACAGCATGCACCCTGTGATTTTTAAAATGTCTTCTTAACCAATCAATTCCACTTAAGTTTGTAGTAAAACCATGTTGAACTATTAAATCCTTACCAAATCGTAATATATCTGCAGCATCAAATAATGGTTCTTCCTCTGTAGTAACAAAAAATTTTTTTTCAGTCCACTCCAGTCTTTTTTTTACATCAATCTTATCAGATAAATAATCCTTTCTATAATCTGCATCTGTTAGTCGAGGTTTTGGAGCTGACTCATGTCTCATATATTTATCTTGATTGTAATATTTTTTAAGTAATGGTCTGTAATTTAAATATTCAAACCATCTACATCTATAACTCATTGTTGCCTCTAACATTTCGTTTCCAACAGTTAAAATTATATCTCTTGCAGGCATGCAGCCAAACATACTTTCAACTTCCCAATCTGGTGTAGAAATTTTTTGATTATGAATTAAAGGAGTTGGTCTATCCACTTTGATACCTCTTTTTTCAAGTAAGGAGGCAAAATCGTTTAAAAGTTGATTAGCTTTATCAACTGTATCTTTTGTCCGTGGTCCATATTGACCTTTCATATCTGAGTCTTCGGGAACTTTTGCATCTAAAGCTGGTTCTGGCGCTGGTATACAGCAACCGTCTGCTCTTCCAACAATCACATGCTTAAGCGGATCCCACTCATTCCAACTATTAACAATTTTTTTATTTGTCATTTAGTTTAATGCAATAAATCTTCTATTGTTTTTTATAATTAAACTATAATAAATTATTGAGATAAAAATTAAAAAGCCGCCTATAATTGTGTTATTAGTAGGAACTTCATTAATTCCAAGTATCGGTAACCAAACCCAAAAAATTCCACCAATCACTTCTGTTAATGACAACAGTGTAAGTTCCGCAGCAGGTATCATCCTAGATCCTAAAGAATAAAGTATTAATCCTACACAAACCAAAGTACCATGAACTGAAAACAAGCCCTGGTTACGGCTTGAGGAAATTAAATTACTGTCAGTCTCAACCAATATTACTATTGATACTATTGCACAAATCAATCCTGCAATCGCAACTGTTGTAAATTTTGGAGTTTCAGGTCTCCATCTTAGAGAAACAGAAAAAACTGAAAAACCTACTGCAGATAAAATACCAAACAAAAGACCAAAAATTGAACCTTTGTTAGTATTGCCGAATGCTATTATTATTATACCAATAGTAGCAATAATTATTGCAATCCAAACATTTGTTGAAATTTTTTCCTTTAAGAACAAAAAACCTAAAAATGCGGTAATGAAAGGCATAGCCGCTAAACACAATAAAGTAATTGCAGCTGAAGTATTTGTTATTGACCAAATGAATGTGATCATAGCAATACCAAGTCCAGCACTTCCAATTAACCCCGATATTCCAACTTTTTTATAATTTTTACAAAATGATAATCCTTCTTCAAAAAATAAGTATAAATTAAGTATTAAGAAAATTGTAACACCTCTTCCTAGAAGATATTGCCATGGGACTAATTCAGGCTGATCAATATGTCTTACAACTAAAGGTCCAAAGGACCACAAAATACCCGCTAATAAAACTACAGGGATAGCTACTTTCTCATTTCTAAGCTCTAACATTTCAAATTAATATTATTATTCTTAATCTTTAACAACAAAATTCTATATCAATTTTTGTCCGATTTGAGTTGGATAACTTAACAACTAGTAAATTAAGGCCAATTTAATATACTGCGAAAATGGATCTTAAAATTTTGAGACTGGCCTCTGATACTAAACCGCAAAAAAAAATATCAGATTTTACACACAACTCTAAAGCTAAAAATCCTTTATGCGGAGATGAGATTCAATTATTTTTTAAGGTAAATAAGGGAAAAATTACCAAAATTTCATATCAAGGTAAAAATTGTGTTTACTGCCAAGCTTCTGCAAATTTGTTATCAAATAATTCAAATGGAAAAAAAATTAAGGAAATGATTGAAGTTTGTGATTGTGCTAACGAATTTTTTAAAAACAAAGGTGATTTACCCAATAATTTAAAAAAATATAAGGAATTAATAAGCTCAAAAAATATTAGTAGGAAAGAATGTATACTTCTCCCTTTTAATGCTCTAAAGAAAGGCCTAATTAATGGAAACTAAAAAAATTATTAACAACTCCATAGCTGGTCTTTTTTCTGCTATTACGATCGGTGTATTAACGCTACTATCTTATAAAACCGATTTTGGACTGTTTCTAGTTGCTTCGTTTGGTTCGACAATGGTATTACTATATGGTTATCCGGAAAGTCCTTTTGCGCATCCTAAAAATATTTTTTTTGGTCATCTAGTAACTGCAACTGTAGGTGTGATAGCTTTAACATTTATTCCTTTACCAGAGTATATTTTAATTCCCATAGCAGTTGGTCTTGGAGTTTTTTTTATGATTATGTTAAATGTAACTCATCCACCGGCTGGGGGCAATCCAATAATTGTTATCATAGGGTCTGCCTCATTTGATTACCTATTAAGCCCTGTCATCACTGGTTCTATAATTATTATAATTTTTGGGGTTGTTTTAAACAAACTTATACTCAAGAAAAACTATCCAAAATAAACACTATTCATTTGCTAGACGCTTAATTATTATGCTACAGTCTACCTTATAAATTCAAGATAATTGCTTTTATAAATTAATAGGAGACAAAAAATGAAAATATTATGTGTTTTATATGACGATCCAAAAGGTGGAATGCCAAAATCTTATCCTTTAAGCGATTTACCAAAACTTGAAAAATATCCTGACGGAATGACTTTACCTTCTCCTAAAGGAAGAGACTTTACGCCTGGTCAATTACTAGGATGTGTATCAGGAGAACTGGGACTTAGAAAATTTTTAGAAGGCAATGGTCATGAATTTGTTGTTACTAATAGTAAAGATGGTGATGGATGTGAAGCAGACAAACACATTGTTGACGCAGACATTGTTATTTCTCAACCATTTTTTCCGTATTACTTAACTAAAGAAAGAATAGCTAAAGCAAAAAATTTAAAAATGGCAATTACTGCTGGTATAGGATCTGATCACGTAGACTTACAAGCAGCAATGGATAATAAAATTGATGTTGTTGAAGTTACATTTTGTAATTCAAGATCAGTTGCCGAACATATTGTAATGATGATAGTGTCAATGGTTAGAGATTATCATAATCAACATAGAATTGTTAATGAAGGTGGGTGGAATATAGCTGATGCTGTTCACAGAAGTTATGACGTTGAAGGAATGCATATTGGAACAGTTGCTGCAGGAAGAATTGGGCTTGATGCTTTAAGAAAAATGAAACCTTTTGATGTACATTTGCATTATTTTGACAGACATAAATTACCTGACAGTGTAGAAAAAGAATTAAATTTAACTTTTCATGACTCTGTTGAGTCAATGGTAAAAGTTTGTGACGTAGTTACTATTAATTGTCCATTGCACCCTGAAACTGAAAACTTATTCGATAAAAAAATGATCAGTAAAATGAAAAAAGGTGCTTATATAGTAAATACTGCAAGAGGAAAAATTTGTAACAAAAACGATATAGCAGATGCGTTAAAATCTGGTCAGTTAAGTGGATATGCTGGTGATGTATGGTTCCCTCAACCTGCTCCCAACGACCATGTATGGAGATCAATGCCTAATCACGGAATGACTCCACACACATCAGGAACTTCGCTTTCCGCTCAAGCAAGATATGCAGATGGTGTAAGAGAAATATTAGAATGCTTCTTCGATAAAAAACCAATAAGAGATCAATACCTTATTGTAAAAGATGGACAGTTGGCTGGAATGGGTGCACACTCATACAGTAAAGGTTCGGCAACAAGTGGTTCTGAGGAGGCCGCAAAATATAAGAAAAAATAAAAATTGAGAATAAAGAAATTTTTAAGACCTTTTATTTTAACTTATCTTTTTTTAAGTGTTGCGATAGGTTTTTACCCAACTTTTGATTTTTACTCTTTTAAAGGTCAATCAATTATAATTGCTGTTTCAATCTTTAATGGAGTTTTGGGTTTGTATGTAAAGAAAATTGGAAATGATGAATAAAGAAAAAACAATTGGATGGAATTTTGATAACTCATATTCAAATTTACCAAAATCTTTTATTTATGAGATCACTCCTGTTCCGGTAAAACGTCCAGAGTTAGTAATTTTAAATCATGATCTAGCAGATCAAATGGGTTTGGATTTTTCTAATGTAGATAATGAACGGCTAGCAAAAATATTTTCTGGAAATTTGCTCCCAAAGGGATCTAAATCTTTGGCTCAAGCATATGCGGGTCATCAGTTTGGTCATTTTACAATGTTGGGTGATGGTCGTGCAGTTTTACTAGGCGAACATATATCTAAAAGTAATCAAAGACTTGATATTCAGTTTAAAGGTTCAGGTCAAACACCTTTTTCAAGAAACGGAGATGGAAGAGCAGCATTAGGTCCAATGTTAAGAGAATATTTAATTAGTGAAGCTATGTACTCATTAAACATACCGACGACTAGAAGTTTGGCAGTTGTGAAAACTGGAGAAAATGTTATTAGAGAAAAACCACTGCAGGGTGCAATATTAACAAGGGTTGCATCAAGTCATATTAGAGTTGGGACCTTTCAATTTATTAGAACAAGAGAAAATTTAGATGAACTCAATACTTTAGTTAATTACACAATTAAAAGACACTATCCTGAGATATCAAAATCAAAAAATAATGCTTATGACTTACTCAGCAAATTAATTGATAAGCAGGTTGAGTTAGTAGTCAATTGGATGCGTGTAGGGTTTATTCATGGAGTAATGAATACTGATAACATGACGATTTCAGGTGAAACAATAGATTACGGTCCGTGTGCTTTTATGGATAGTTATAATCTAGGCACTTGTTTCAGTTCTATTGATCATATGGGAAGATATGCATATGGAAATCAGCCAGCTATCACCAAATGGAATTTAGCTAGATTCGCAGAATGTTTACTAACTTTGATTAATCCAAAAAAAGATGATGCCCTAAAAATGGCAACAGAACTT
>CACJZL010000014.1 GCA_902597865.1 uncultured Pelagibacteraceae bacterium
AGGATTAACTCCTTCTTTTTTATAAAGTTGCATTATTGCCTGCTGAAGTTTCATCTTATCATCTTTATGAACTTCTTTAAGACGAGCCATTTCGGGTTGTAAAATTTTCATACGACTCATCGATCTAAATGCATAATTATTAAGTGGAAAGAACACTAATCTTAAACAAACAGTTATTAATATAATTGCTACTCCATAATTTCCTGCAAGTTTAAAGAAGTAATCATTTAAAAAGAATAAAGGTTTTACAATCCAATAAAACCAACCCCAGTCAATGACAAGGTCAAATTTTGATAATCCTAATTTCTCATTATACTCATCAATTACATCTACTTCTTTTGCAGCAATAACAATATCAACTTTATTACTAATTTGCTTATTAGGTTGTACCTCTAGAGCCTCAGTTTCTATATAACTAATTTTAAATTTTTCACTGTACTCAAAGTCTGCTCTAAATTTTTTGTTTTTTTCTGGTATTAAGCTTGTAAGCCAATATTTATCAGTAATACCTAGAAAACCTTTTTCAGCATTAATAGAATATTTTTTGTCTATTACATCATCATAATCTTTTTCTACTAATTGATCATCAAACACCCCAAGTGGTCCCTCATGTAAAATAAAAAAATTTACTATATCTCTAGGAATATTTTTTCGGATAATTTGGCTATAAGGATAAAAATTATATATTTTGTTAGTATTATTCTTTATTTTTTGGTTAACAGTAAATAAAAATTTATTATCAATACTAATAATTTTTTCAAAAGTGAGTCCTTGAGTATTTTTCCATATTAATTTAACGTCATTCTCTGGAGAAAGTTTTGTGTTTCCCTCCACTTTCCATTTTGATTTATTATTTGGTAAATCAATATTTTTGTTATTAGTAACCCAGCCTGTTTCTAAGTAATATGTATCAGAAGCGTTTCTTGGATTTAGTAGAATTACCTTTTTTGTATCCTCGAGTTTTTCATTGTAATTTTTAAAAAGTAAATCGTCTATAATTGCACCTTTTAAAGAAATTGAACCCTTAACGTTATCGTTTTCAAATATAATTCTTTTATCTTTATTTAAAGCCTCTTTTCTTGAAAGAAGGTTATTAGTTTCAGAATTTTCTATCTCTGGAGCATCTAAACTTTTAACTGAGTCTATTCTTTTTTGCTTTATTTTTTCTCGATCTTCTGGTGAAGGTGAAAAAAATAAAGCCCATAAAACAATTATTGCTGCACTGAGTGATATAGCTGCGATTATATTTTTATTTGAGTCCATTTTTAATTTTTATTTTTTTTAACCGGTTCAAATCCTTCACCACCACCGAGGAATTTAATGGGATGGCAACTTAAAACTCTTTTAGTGCCTTTGAAAAAACCTTTAATCAAACCATACTCCTTTAAAGACTCTATAAAATACTCTGAACAAGTTGGTAAATATCTACAGTTGTTACCCAGTAAAGGTGAGATTAAGTACTGATAAAACTTTATTGTCTTAATAATAATCTTGGTTAAAATCTTCATTAACTTATTTTTTCAAAACTTTTCTGTAATGCCTCTTTAATTTCATCGTATTTTTCCTCTAAAACACTTTTTTTTGCAAGAACTAAATAAGAAAAGTTAAGATTTAATTTAGCTATTTTAGTTATTGCATATGTCATATTTTTGAGCCTTCTTTTTATCTTATTTCTATCAACAGCTTTACCCATTTTCTTTTTTGCCACAAAACTAATATTGAGACATGTATTTTTTTTATCAGGAATCTTTTTAAAAAAAATTGTGAGGTACGAATTGGAAATTTTTCTTCCATTAAGAAGTTTTTTAAAGTCCTCATTCTTTGAGAGACTTTTGATTTTAATATTCATCAAACAGTAAGTTTTTTTCGACCTTTTTTTCTTCTTCTGGCAAGAAGTTTTTTTCCACCTTTTGTTTTCATTTTTGATCTAAATCCGTGGCGTCTTTTTCTAACAAGTTTACTTGGTTGATAAGTTCTTTTCATAAGATTTTAATAATGTAGCATTAAAAATTTAAGTACTTATAATGTAAAATCTATAATATGCAAACTATGAAAAACGTAAAAATATGGTTAGGTTTAACCTATATTATATTCCTGGGATTGTTTTTATACTTCTTATTAACTAATATAAGTATTGAGGAGTTAACTTCATATAGTTTTCTCAAATCAAATAGTGAGTATCTAATTAATTTTAGACAAAATAATATAATATTCTCATCTTTTGTATTTATTATATTTGGAATTGTTTGGATTTCTTTACTTCAAGGATTTGGGTCTCCATTAGGGTTGATTTGTGGATATATTTTTGGACCTTACCTTGGAACTTTAATTTTTTCATTAACTTTTGCTTTAGGATCTAGTGTAACCTTTATCGTTGCTAATTATTTTTTTAAAAACTACATCATTGAAAAAATACAAAATAAGTATCAATATCTTAATGAGAAAATAAGAAACAATCAGCTTTTAGCGGTCGGCCTCCTTAGATTTCTTGGTGGTATACCGACACAGATACAAAATTTAATACCTGTATTATTTGATGTAAAATTAAAAAACTATTTTTTTGGAACCTTACTTGGAGTTATTATTCAAGCATTTATTGTTTGTTCGTTAGGATCAGCTTTGGAAAAGAAAATATATGAAAATGATGAATTACCAAAAATATTGGATCTTTTAAAAACTCAAGAAATTTATTTACCAATATCAGCTATAATATTTTTGTTCGTTCTGACATTTATTTTAAGAAAATTTTTCTTTAAAAAGTAATGGTGCCCTCGATGAGAATCTAACTCATGACTGACCCTTACCAAGGGCCTGTTTTAACACTAAAACTACAAGGGCGAGTAAATAAAAATAGTGTAAAAATCAATAAAATTCAAATTTTTGACTTAATTTTTTATTTTATTACGACTATAATAATTTTTTGGTAATTTTATGGGAATTCACTACGATTATAAATCAACAAGAGGCGCTAAAGCCATGGAGAAGCAAGCTAAAAGAGAAAAGAAATTAGCTGAGCGAAGAGCCAAAAAACAATCTAAACAGGGAACAAATAAATCTGAAGATAAGACAATACCAATTGATCAAGTTGTAACTTTGGAGCATCTTACCAATCCTGAGAAAAAATAATCTTTTTAATGAATTCTAAAAGAAAGCCTTCTAAGCTTGATCTCGAAAAAGCACTTAGAAGAAATTTAAGAAAAAGAAAAATTCACAAACGAAAAAACCAAAAAAATGATTCTAAACGATAAACAAATTAAGGAACTTGCACAAAAAAAGGAGATGATAAGTCCATTTGTAAGTGAAAGTATATCTAAAGGCATTAGTCATGGACTTAACTCATTTGGCTATGATTTAAGATGCGGCTCTGAATTTAAAATATTTACAAATATAAAAGGAGCTACCGCTGACCCAAAGAATTTTAGTGAGGATAATTTTATAACTATTAAAGGTGAAGAGTCTGTTATAATTCCTCCAAATTCTTTCGCACTGGCAAGTAGTCTTGAGTATTTTAAAATGCCAAGGAACGTAACTGGATTGGTAACCGCCAAGAGTACTTACGCAAGATGTGGACTTGGAACTCCCCCCACTGTTTTAGAAGCAGGTTGGCATGGCAACTTAGTTTTAGAATTTTCAAATCACACAAGCAACTCTATAAAATTGTATGCAAATAGTGGAGCAGCCCAAATTTTGTTTTTCAGTGGAGATCAACCAGAGGTATCATATTCTGATAGAAAAGGAAAATATCAAGGTCAAGTTGGTATAACTTTAGCAAAATCAAAATAGTATGAAAAGATTTATAATTACTGGCCCAAGCAAAGCCGTAAATGGAATAATAAATATAAGTGGTGCAAAAAACTCATGCCTTCCCCTTATGGCGGCATCTATTCTTTTTAAAAAAGAAGTAATTTTAAGAAACGTTCCTTTGGTTCAAGACGTTTTTACAATGAAAGATCTTTTAATTTCCTTGGGTTCTAAAGTAAAAATTTTAGAGAAAAAAAAAATTATGATTATTACAAATAAAAAGGATCATAAATTAACTGTTCCCTATAACTTGGTATCTACAATGCGAGCAGGAGTTCTAACCATGGGCTCCTTACTTGGAAGATACCCAAAGAAAAACATAAGAGTTGCTCAAGGAGGAGGTTGTGCATTGGGAATTCGCGATACATCTTGGCATCTCGAGGGTTTCAAAAGTTTAGGGGCTGAACATGTTTTGGAAAAGGGATATGTGAAAATATCTTCAAAGAATGGTTTGGTAGGTAAGAGCTATAAGTTTCCAAAAATTACAGTTACAGGCACGTCAAATTTAATCATGTCTTCAGTTTTTGTAAGAGGTTCCCATATTTTAAAAAATATATCTTTAGAACCTGAGGTGACAGATCTTATAAAATTCCTAAACAACTCAGGCGCAAACATAAAGTTTATTGGCAAAAGATCTTTAAGAATTAAAGGTGTTAAAGAGCTATTAAGCGGTAATCATAAAATTATTGGTGATAGGATAGAAGCATTTAGTTATCTATGTGTAGGAGCAATTACCAAAGGAAGCGTAAAGGTGTCGAATATAAATCCTAAATTTTTACCTTCAGAATTAAAGGCATTAAAAAAAATAGGTTTTAAAATTGGTACAAGTAAAAATTCTATAAAATTAAATACAATAAAAAAATTAAAACCTATTAACGTTAAAACTGGACCATGGCCCGGATTTGCAACAGATTGTTTACCTATTTTAATTCCTGTTTTGACCAAAATTTTTGGGCAAAGTAAAATTGAGGAAACGATTTTTACAAATAGATTTATGGCTGTGCCCGAACTTAATAGAATGGGAGCAGATATAAAAATTAAAAACAATTTTGCAGTAATTAATGGAGAAAAAAAATTGAATTCTGCTGATTGCATTTCATCTGATCTGAGAACTACTTTCTCAATAGTATTGGGTGCTATCGCAGCAAAGGGATCATCAACAATATCAAGAATTTATCATGGATTGAGAGGGTACTCAAATCTTCAACTTAAATTAAGAAAACTTGGTATTAAAGTAAAAATGAAAACATAATGGTAAAAAATTTTTTATCTAAGATATTGGCAAGAGATCTTAATGGTTTGAATATAATTTCTACATACTGTGAGGACTCGACCACAAGCGTTTCAGAGATTAAATATCTTAAAAAAAATAAAATATTTTTACTGTCTCTTACTCGAAAATCTCTGAAAGATAACAAAAAAAGTAACATTATAAGTGTTTGTAAGTTTGAATTTATAGAAAATGTAGTAGCAAAAAATGTAGATCAAAAAGATAGTAAACTGAAATTAAAGTTGATGGGAATAGATGTAATGAAAATAGACAAACAATATGAAATTAATTTGTTATTTTCAGATAATCGTTTTATAACCCTATATTCTGAAATTATAGAGGTAACATTGGAGGATTTAAAAAAGAAATAAAATGAAAGTAATTTCTGCTAAAAATAAAAATTTTGATAAATTGTTAGATAATCTTCTTTCTAAAAGAAAAAATAAGCTTCGATCAGATTATATTTCAGTAAAAAATATAATTAAAGATGTAAGAAAAAATGGAGATAAAGCCTTAGTAAAATATGAGAAAAAATTTAATAAAAATAAAACAATTATTCCGAACACAAAAAAAATAAAAGACTCCATTAAATCCTTAGATCAGAAAGTAAAAAAAGCGATAGATGCAGCTTATAATAGAATTTATAAATTCCATTCACTTCAAAAGTTCAAAGATATCTCATATATTGATAAGTATCAAAATAAAGTGAAATATAAATATGTTCCACTGGAGTCAGTTGCGATCTACGTTCCAGGTTCAAAAGTTTCTTATCCATCTAGTGTTTTAATGAGCACAATACCTGCAATTGTTGCGGGAGTTAAAAGAATTGTAATGATTAATCCTGGTTACAAAGGAATGCAAAATGCTGCAGTTTTGTACGCTGCGAGAAAATGTAGAATTAAAGAAATTTATTCAATTGGTGGCCCTTCAGCAATTGCGGCAGTTGCATATGGAACTAAATCAATCAAACCTGTAAATAAAATTGTAGGACCAGGGAATTCGTATGTTGCTTCAGCAAAAAAAGAAGTCTTTGGGGATATAGGCATTGAGTCAATGACAGCTGGACCTTCAGAGGTCTTAGTTGTTTGTGACAACAAATCTAATCCAGAATGGTTGGCAAGCGATTTAATTGCTCAAGCTGAACACGATTCCCTTGCGCAGTGTATCTTAATTTCAAAAGATAAAAATATTCTAGAAAAAACTAAGTATGAAATATTCAAACAACTTAAAGATATTTCGAGAAGCTCAATTGCAAAAAAAAGTTTAATGACGAATGGCATTCTAATCTACGAAAATTCAGAAAACAAAATTGTAGAAATAATTAATAAGGTGGGTCCAGAGCATTTAGAGCTTAATATAAAAAATTACAAATCTTTTGTACCAAAAATAAAGAATGCAGGTTCTATTTGCTTAGGAAAATACGCAGTAATGGCAATGACAGATTATGGAGTGCCGGGTACTAATCATGTTCTTCCAACCAATATGACCAGTAAATACTCAAGTGGATTAAGTGTTTCAGAGTTTATTAAAAAAATTTCATACATAAATTTATCAAAAAAGAGTATTGAAAAACTTGGTCCATCAGTTATAACTCTTGCAGCTAATGAAGGTTTAGATGGACATGCTAAATCAATTAAAAAAAGATTAGGAGAATTATAAATTTGCCAAAACAAGACTCTTTAGAATTTAAAGGAAAGGTCATTGACCTTTTGCCAAATGCAATGTTTAGGGTGCAGCTCGAGGGGAATAACCAAATTGTTACGGCACATACAGCTGGAAAATTAAAAAAAAACAGAATTAGAGTTTTGCAGGGAGACAATGTTACTGTTGAAGTAACTCCATATGATCTTACAAAGGGTCGTATAACATTTAGATTTTAATGGCCTTGTAGCTCAGTAGTAGAGCAGTACCCTGAAAAGGTATGTGTCGTAAGTGCGATTCTTACCAAGGCCACCACCAATTAGCTCAATAATAGACAATTAAATCACTTGCATCTAATTTAGAAATCTAATAACAAAACACATTCTTTGTATAAACAAAGAAAAATTAATAAAGAAAGAGTAAAATGAGTCTAAAAGGTAAAGTAAAATGGTTTAATGGAAAAAAAGGTTATGGTTTCATTGAACGAGAAGACAAAGAAAAAGATGTGTTCGTGCATGCATCTGCTGTTAGAGAAGCTGGTTTAAGGTTCTTAAACGAAGGTGACGAAATTACATTTGAAGTTGAAGACGGAGAAAAAGGTCCTGCCGCAGTAAAACTGCAAAAAACCTCTTAATTCTAATTCATCATTATTGTATAGGAGTATAAAACCCATTAGGTTTGCTATTCCTATACAATTCATTCTTGTATTTTTTCGATTAAATGCTATTTAAACTCAATGATTATATTAAATAATAAGTTCAATTCACTTCACAGACATCATACACATGCTGGCTGCACGCTAGCTATTTAATTATTTAATAAATTTAAATTTAACAACAATTAATATAAAATAAACATAGGCCCTGGTGGTGAAATGGTTATCACGGAAGTTTGTGGAACTTCAGTTTTTGGTTCGATCCCAAGCCAGGGTACCAAAAAAATGAGTAAAGAAAATAAATTAATTCCCGGGTTGCCCCAGGGATTTGAAGATAGGTGGAATAAAAAATTACTTCTTAAAAAGAAACTTTTAAAAGTTATAGAGAATAATTTTATAAAATACGGGTTCGACCCTTTGGAAACTCCATCGTTTGAGATTGCAGAAAATATTGGTTCCTTTCTTGCAGAGGATGAAAGTAATCCTATGTCTGATGTATTCTCTTTTAAAGATGGAACTAAAGATATTACTCTCCGTTATGACTTATCAAGTCCATTAGCTAGATTTGTTGCTCAAAACAATCAAGACCTTCCATCAATATTTAAAAGATATGCAATCCAAAATGTTTTTAGAAATGAGAAAGCTGGCAATGCTCGTTATAGGGAATTTACTCAAGCAGATTGTGATATTGTAGGAAATGTTAATCCAGCTCAAGCGAATGCAGAATTATGTAATTTGATTGCAAGTACATTGCTGGGGTGTGGTTTAAAAAAAGATCAATTTATCATTAACATCAGCAATAGAAAAATAATTCAAGGCCTAATTAAAGATTTAAAAATTCCAGATAGCAAACAAACCAAGGTTATGAGAGCAATAGATAAACTTGAGAAACCCGGTTTTGGGCTAAAAGGTGTTGAAGATTTGTTAAAAAAAGAAAGAAAAGATAAAAGTGGTGCGATTACAAAAGGTGCTAATCTTAATGACGACCAAGTATCTAAAGTCTTATATTTTTTAAAAATTGATGATTTAAATAAACTCAAACAAAATTTCAAAAATCCTTTAACACAAGAGGGTATTAAAGAATTAGAAGATCTTCTAGAAATTTTAAAGTTTGGAAATTATTTTGATCAAATAAAAACAAATTTTACAATAGTAAGAGGTCTTGCATATTATGATGGTTTTTGCGTTGAAACTAATCTTAATTTTAGAGCAAAAAATAACAAAGGCAAAGAAGTAGATATTGGAAGCATCTGCTCTGGAGGACAATACAATAAGTTAATATCTAGATTTAAAGGTGTGGATATACCTGGTACTGGCATGAGTATTGGCGTTGATAGATTGTTATATGCGATGATGCAATTAAACCCAGAAATAGATGAACAAAAGCCAGTTATCATTTGTGTGATGGATGAAAAATACTTAAAAAATTATTACGAAATTTTGGAAACTTTGAGAAAAAATAATATTAATTCAGAAATCTTTTTAGATAGTAAAAAAAATCTTGGTAAACAATTAACTTATGCTAATAAAAGAGGGTGCCCTGTTGCAGTAATTTGTGGGGAAAATGAATTTAAAGATAACAACATTACTTTGAAAAATCTTCTTGGTGTTAAAGAAGAAAATAATCAAGCAACATTTTCAAAAGAAAATTTAATCAATGAAATCAAAAAATTTATCTGAAAAAATTCTTAGATCTGTGAAATCTAAAGGATTTAAATACATTGAATTACCGTCCGTAGTTGAGGCTGATCACATAGTTCAAAGGTCAGGCGAAAATTTTAGAAAGTTTATTTTTTCATTTACTGATCAAAATGGTAGCGAGTTATGTTTAAGACCTGATTTAACAATAGTTTCTTGCCTTAGATACCTTGAAAACAATCTTAAAACTAAAGAAAAAATATTTTATAGCGGTCAGGCATATAGAAAATCAAATAATAAAAAAGACTCAATTATTAGAGACCAGATTGGATTTGAAATTATTGGATCAAAAGATGAGAAAAAAGATGATAAAGAAATAATTGATACTTCTCTCAAATCAATAAAAAACTTAAAGTATTCTACAGGCACATTGACAATCGGCAATGTGGAGATATTCAATCTTTTAATTTCAAAACTAGATATCCCTAAGAGATGGAAGTTGAGACTTTCAAGACATTTTTGGAGAGAAAGCTATTTCAACGACTTACTTAAAAGATTGGAGACAAACTCAGATGTTGATCCAACAATTGTAGAGATTGATAAAAAACGTTATTTAAAAATGACTAAAGAAAATAAGTCATCAATAATTGCTGGGAGATCTATTGATGAAATCTTAAAAAGATTTGATAAAAAAATAAAAGATCCAAGACGTCCTAGTAAAGGTAGAAATGTTTCAAAAATTATTAGAGAATTTTTAAAAATTAAATGTCCAATTGATAAAGCGGCTCAAGAATTAAATAAATTTTTTAAAAAAAATAAAATTAACTTAGCAGTCGATCAAAAATATTTTCCATTATCAAATAAAAGAGTATCGAAACTTAACGTAATTTTCTCAACTGCATTTGGAAGACAGCTTGAATATTACACAGGCATGGTATTCAAAATTGATATTAAATCAAAAAATAAAATTAAAAACATTTATAATGGCGGAAGATATGATCAATTAATTTTTGATTTAGGATCGAAAAAAAAAGTGCCAGCTGTCGGAGCAGCAATTAACTTAAAATAAATTATGAAGAATACAATTAACATAGGTATACCAAGCAAAGGCAGATTAAGGAAAGATGTTTTAAAGATTTTTAAAAGAAAAAAACTAAAACTTATTTCAGAAAGGGGGGAAAGGGATCTCATTGGTTCAATTGAAAATAACAAAAATTTAAAAATATTATATTTACACGCAAGAGAAATTATAGAAAGACTAGGTGATGGTTCCCTAGATATAGGTTTTTCTGGTTTTGATTTATTTAAAGAAAGTGAATTTAATATACAAAAAAAAATAAACCTTGTTAAAAAATACGATTTTGGAAAAGCAAATCTGGTTGTTGCTATTCCTGATCCGTGGATTGATGTTCAAACAGTTGCAGACCTAGAAGAAATTGCGTTTGAGTTTAAGGATAAAAAAAAGAAAAGACTTAGAGTTGCAACTAAATATCCCAATCTGACCAGAGACTTCTTATTTTCAAAAGGTGTAACTCAATTTCAAATTATCGAAAGTTTAGGAGCTACGGAAGTTTATCCTTTTACCGGTTCAGCTAATTTAATTACTGACATCAGCTCGACTGGGAAAACAATTAAAAGTAACAATTTACGCATACTAAAAGATGGTGAAATACTTAAATCTCAGGCATGTATTTTTTTATCAAAAAAAAGTTTTTCAAAAAAGGGTTTAAAAAAAATTATTAAGTTATTTTCTTAATAATAAGTCTTTAAAATAAATAAGAATAATTTTGATTACATCTAAATTTCTTAAAGTTGCATAAACAGCTATTAAAACAACTACTATAATTATTATTTTAAAGGTAAGTTGAAATTCCATTATTTTGATTAATTATAATACAAATTCATTTGTTTTTTTAATCTTTTTGCTTGTATACTTTGATAAAATAGGAATATTCATAATTGATAGCATGCAAGATTCGATATTATATTTAATTTTAGTTTTAATGGTAATAATAATTTACTTATTAATTACTCAGAGGCGAAATAAATCAGAACCAAAAGATAATTCTCAAGAAATTAATAATTTGAGGGATAGTATTAATAGTTCATTTAATATAATGAGTGCATCTTTCAACAGTTTATCTAAAGATGTCACCAGAGATATGACTCAGACACTAACTTCAGTAAATCAAAAAGTTGAAGCATTTAATATGCAGGTAAAAGATTTAAATGAAAGCCAGAGAGGCATAAATAAGATACTTGCAGGGGTGAAAAAATTTGGAACATTAGCTGAATTCAGTTTAGGATCTTTATTAGAAGATTTGTTACCAGCTTCACAATATTTATCTAATGTTAAAATGAAAGAAGATACGAGTGAAAATGTTGAGTTTGCTATCAAACTTAAAGAGGATGTGCTTGTACCAGTAGACAGTCATTTTCCTGTAGATAAATTTAAAGCCATAGAGGATGCATTTAAAGATGAGGATAAAAAGGCTGCTGCTGATGCAAGAAAAAATTTAGCAAAAGCTTTTAGGGATAAAGCAAAATCAGTTAATGATAAATATATAAACCCTCCTAAAACTACAGACTTCGCAATTATTTACGCTCCAACAGAAAGTTTATTTTCAGAATTAAGCTCTTACCAAGACCCTGTTAATAAAGAGCTTTTGACGCAAGAAATAATGAAAAAGTATAAAGTTGTAATTTTAGGACCAAATACTCTCTCAGCTTATTTGCAATCTCTTCATATGGGATTCCAAACTTTGAAAGTTCAAAAGCACGCAACAGAAATCTATGATCATTTAAAAACAATCAGCACTAGATTCTCAACTCATTTCGATAATATTTATAAATTAAGAAAAAAATTAGAGGAGGCTATGACAGTCGTCGATAGTTTTGGAAAAGATGCCAGATCTATTACGCGAACACTCGAAAATATAAAAGATCCAGAGCAGATTGAAAGAGCTATCAATACAGAGAATGTAGAAAAGTTAAGTAAACAACCAAAACAAGCTAAAAACTAATTCATTTCAAATTAAAAAACAAATATAACAGCTCAAATGGAATGGAATAAAAAATTTAATTATCCAAGTTCTACTCGAGCATTAATTCATGGAAAAAGGCACTACTCTTTAGATGGATCTAACTTACCTTCGGTTACAACCATACTTTCAGCTACAAAAAGTGAAGATGACAAAGCTGCATTAGCTGCATGGAAGGAAAGAGTGGGAAAGCTTGAGGCAGATAGAATCAAAAAAGAAGCATCAAGTAGAGGTAGCTCAATTCACAAATTTATTGAAGAGTTTCTACATGGAAAGCTTAATCAAGATTTAATTGATGATAACAATCACTCAAAAAAAATGGCAGAGGAAATTATAGATAATGGTTTAAAAAATAAACTAACAGAAGTTTGGGGTGCTGAAGCAACACTGTATTATCCTAATAAATATGCTGGTACAGCTGACTGTATAGGTATTTATGAAGGTAGAGAGACAATTTTAGATTTTAAACAAAGTAATAAACCAAAAAAGAAGGAGTATATTGAAGATTATTTTTTACAAATAGGGGCCTATTCATTAGCGCATAACACAGTTTATAACTCCAACATCACACAGGGAGTTGTTTTGATGTGTACAGTAGATAGACTATTTCAAGATTTTAAAATTGAAGGTAATGAACTTTTAGATTACCAAAATAAATTTCTTGAGAGAGTTGAAAAATTTTACAACCTTTACGTCAAATAAAATTGACAAATTATTAAATTAATATACTAACAAATTTACTTGCTACTTGTTTAGATGCGAGATCATATCCTCTTCACAAAAAGCATTAACATAAAAGGAAGAAAATTGAATATTGTTATTTGGGATATTGAGTCATCAAGTTCTTCTACTGATTTTGGCAGCATAATTGAAATTGGAGGAATATTGGTAGATGAAAACTTTAAAGAAAAAGATAGATTTAATCTAAGATGTAGACTACCCGAAGGTGAAATACCTCAGTGTATGGCGCTGCTCGTTAATAAAACAAATGTAGATTTGCTAACAAAAACGAACCTAAGTCATTATCAGATGTTAAATCAAGTTGAGTCAATTTTTAAAAAGTGGAGTCCCGCAATCTTCATGGGATGGTCAAACATTGGTTTTGATGATGAAATGATTAGAAAAGAGTTTTTTAAGGGTATTAGATATCCCTACATTACTAATGCCTCACCAAACAAAAGACACGATGGACTAAATATAGCAAGAGGTGCTTTTGCTATTGATAATAAAATATTAAACACTGAAATTAACGAGAAGGGAAACGCAGTGATGAAATTAGAGTCTTTAGCAAGAATGAATGGTTTTGAGTCCGCCGGAGCTCATAGTGCAATTTTTGATGCTGAGCTCACACTTAAAGTACTAGGCTTAATTAAGAAAAAGCAGCCAGAAACTTGGAACGATTTTTTAAAAACTGCAAATAAGCTAGATACAGAAACAATTATTAAAAAAGAAAAGATCATTACTTTAAATGAGTATTTCTATGGAAAATCAAGACTTTACCTTTGTGCTCCTCTCCACCCAAAATTTTGTACCCATCCGATATATCAGTGGGGTCAAGCGGTCGACCTAAGGGTTGATGTACAGCCTCTTCTTAAAATGTCGATCAACGATTTAAAAGCTGAGATGAAAAAATCACCCAAGTTTTTAAGAACTATCAGATCAAATAAAGCACCAATAATTTTGGATAAAAAATTTGGTATGGATGTTGAACCCTATAATGCAATAGATAAAAATATTCTGACAAAAAGGGCTGAATTAGTAAACAGTGACGAAAAGTTTTCTGAGAACATATTGACTGCTTTAAGAGAAATTGCTGAAGAAAAAGAACAATCAAAATCTCAAGAAGATATACTTCCAGAAGAGAGTATATATAAAAAGTTCACTCCAAACAAAGATACAAATTTATTCTCAAAATGGCACGAGGCATCTTGGTCAGATAAATTGAGATTGCTGGATAAGTTTGAAGATGAAAGACTTGTTGGATTTGGCAAAAAAATAATCTTTCAAGAGGCTCCTCATGTTCTACCCGAGTCTATTTTAAAACAAGTAAAGCGAGATATAGCTAAGAGAATTCTTAGTGATAAAAAAGAGAAGTGGTGGACATGCAAAGAATTTTATTTCGAGTGCGACAATTTAAGAGAAAAATTTACTAATGAAAATGATGAGAAAAATCTTAAATTTTTGGACCAACTAAATAATTTTGTGATGGCTATTGAGAAGAAATATCAAAATGTTTAATGTGGATAAAATAGATTTTAATCATTTTGAGCTTGAATATAAATCTAATCTTTATATATAAATACTATGGCTACTGTAAACGTAACAGACGAAAACTTTGAAGCAGAAGTTATTAAGGCTGGTAAACCAGTTATAGTTGACTTCTGGGCAGAATGGTGTGGACCTTGTAAACAAATTGGACCAATCTTAGAAGAAATTTCTAACGAGATGTCTGATGTTGTAATTGCTAAACACAATATTGATAGTGAACCCAACACTCCAACAAAATACGGGATCAGAGGTATTCCAACTATGCTCTTATTTTCTGGTGGAGAATTGAAAGCAACAAAAGTTGGAGCTACCACTAAATCTAATATTGTTTCTTGGATTAAAGATAATACTTAATTTAAATTTAGAACTTCCCCAATTAAATAAAGTGATCCTGTAACTAAGGTAATAGTATTAATATCCTTTGAGTTTAAATGAATTGCACCATCGATACTATCTGAAATTTTTAACTTAAAATTTAAATTACTTATCTTTTCTTTAAATTCATTTTTAGAAATCCCTCCATCCTGATTAGGAATATCAATTAAAGTAACTGAATTAACTAGACCCTCAAAAGATTTCATAAATTTTTGATGCTCCTTATCTTTCATCATAGCTACAACGAGATTAACTTTTTGATTTTGGTTTTTAATCCAGTTTGCAATAACACAACTGCTCGAAATATTATGGCCTCCATCAACTACCAATCTATTATTACCTGCAATTTTTTTGAGTTTTCCTGACTTAATTTCCTGCAATCTTCCTTTTAGAGAGATATTTTGAATACCTGATTTGATATCTTGATCTTTAACGTTAAATATTTTTCTAGATGCTGCAATTGAAGTGCTAATATTATAAAGTTGATGGTCTCCTAGAATATTGGGTTCTGGTAATATCAATTCACCAATATCATCTTGGTATTGGATGAAGCTATTATCTGATCTTGAAATATTGAAGTTTTTTCCAAAAAAATATTTATTTGATGTATTTTGATTTAAAGATTCTTCCACTTTTTTACCTATCTCATCATTCACCTGTTTGTTTACAAAAATATTAGAGTTTAAAAGCTTACAAGTTTTTTCATGTATAACTCCATCAATGCTCTTATTTTCTAACCATTGAAAATGATCGTTATGTATTACACCAATTAACGTCATTAAATTTTTTTTAAAAACATTGGTACTATCGAATTGATGAAATAATCCAGCCTCAATAATATTAATATTATCTTTAAAGCTTTCTGCATATTTTAAAAAGGCACATGTAAGTATTTCAAAAACAGTTGCATTATCATCACCTAAGACTTTTTCTGTATCCTCTAACAATTTAAAAAGATTTTCTTCATCAATTTCAGTATCATTAAATACAAAACGTTCAGTATAGGATTGAAGATGAGGAGAGGTATACATATTACACTTTAATCCAGCATGATTAAGGATTGCCTTTAAACTGTATGACATACTTGCCTTAGCATTTGTTCCCACTACAGTAACTATATTGTTAAGTTTGTCTTGAGGGTTTCCAAGTTTTTTTAAAAGATTAAAAGTTCGACCTAGGGATAGGTCTAATTTCTTTTTATGATGCTTCTCTAGTTCCGATACTAAATTCTGGAGTTTGTTCATTATTCTCTGAATTTACTTCAGAATTTTTCTTTAGCAACATAGATAATACCTGACCAATTTTTTTGGATAAATCTTTACGAGGTATAATGTTATCTACAAATCCACATTCAAGAACATGCTCAGCTTTTTGAAAATTTTCAGGCAATTCTTCTTTTACTGTTCCTTCTATAACTCTTCTTCCTGCAAATGCAATCAAGGCTCCAGGCTCAGATATTTGAATGTCCCCAAGCATCGCAAAAGAAGCAGTGATCCCTCCAGCAGTTGGATCTGTTAGACACACTATGTAAGGTAATTTATTTTCTTTTAAATCATTAATGGCCATAGTTGTTCTCGTCATTTGTGCAAGGGCTAGGGGACTTTCATGCATTCTCTGACCACCACCACAAGTAAAAATCACAAAAGGTTTTTTTTCTTCAACAGCTTTTTGAATACCGAAAATAATTGCTTCACCTTCACTTGTTGCTATTGAACCACCCATGAAAGCAAAGTTGATTGCACCGACTATCACATCTATATTCTCAACCTTACCTTTGGCGATCATAACTGCACAATCTTGATTTGTTTTTTTTCTCGCGGAATTTAACTTCTTAATATATGGAGAAGAATCTTCAAATTCTAAAGGATCATCCGCAGGTATGGGAGTTTTTAATATTTCATAATTATTTTTTCCAAAAAAAAGATCAAATCTTTGAATAGGACTGATTCTAAAATGTTTTCCACACGGACCTGGACATACCCATAAATTTTCTTCCAGATCTTTTTTTAAAATTGGGCCTTTGCAGCAAGATGCCCAATCACTATTTTCTATATCACTCTTTGATGGTCTTTTTTTTAATAACTGCTTAATCTTTTCACCAAATCTAAGAGTTTTTTTTAACCAATTCATATAATTTTGTTTTTTAGTTTCCTTACTAATTTACTTACATTTGTGACGGGATTTTGTCTATCTTTTAAACTTCTTGTTATTTCTCGACAAATTGCACTACCAACAACTAAACCATCTGCAGATTTCAAATTTGAAATAGTTTTTTCAGTAATACCAAAACCTATAACAACATTTTTTGATGGTTTGATTTTTTTTATAACATTATAATTTTTAATTATTCTTTTTATACTATATTTTAATGCAGATCCTGTTGTTGATATAGTTGAAATCATATAAATCATTTCATGTGAACTTTTTATTATTTCCCTCATTCTTTTTACAGTTGTGGTTGGTGCAATTAATTGTACAAAACAAATAGAATTTTTTTTACATAATTTGGCAAAATTTTTATTATCTGGAAATGATAAATCAACAACTATCAACCCATCGACACCAGAAGCTTTGCATTTTTGAATAAATTTTTTTTCTCCAAAATTAAATATCATTTGGTAGTAGCCCATCAATATTATTGGTTTAAAGGGTTTTGTTTTCTTAAATTTTTTTACAAGTTTAAAGATATCATTTAATCGAATACCATTTTGTAAGGCTCTGTAAGAGCTATTTTGAATATCTTTACCATCAGCGGTAGGACAATTGTGAGGTATTCCCCATTCTGCAATATCCAGATCCTTTGATATTGAATTTAGTATTTCTAGAGATTTGTCCTTAGTATTATCACCACAAACAGTATAGGATATTAATGCAGGTCTATTTTCTTTTTTTGCAATTTTAAAGGCATTGTTTATAGAATTTTTCATTTGGGATAATATCCTAATTGCTCAATATAAATTTTTTTATCTTTATAACCCTTCCCACAATTATTGACTACCAACACATCACTTTTTTTCAATTTTGGAGCTAAACGAATGCATTCACTCCATGCATGCGCTGGTTCCAAACTTGGTCTTATATTTTCTAATTTAGTAATTAACTTGAAAGCAGCTAACGCTTCTTTATCAGAAGCATTGGTGTATCGTGCTCTCCCAGAGTCTTTAAGTAAGCCATGTAAAGGACTCGAACCTGGATAATCTAAACCTGCGCTTAGTGAATGAGTTTCTGCTATTTGACCTTCTTTATCAGTCAAACAATACTGTGCAGCTCCATGCAAAATAGCGATTTTTGCATTTGTTGATAAAGGAGCAGCATACTTTGCCTCAACACCAATTAGTTCAACATGTCTTTTGTCGTAATCAATGAACTCATTCCAAAATCCTAGAGCACTACTTCCGACACCTATGACATTGATTAATTTCAATTTTGGTATTTCACCAAATTCTTTAATTAGTTGCATTTTTAATTCCCTAGAGATTTGAGAAGTTGACCAAGCACAAATCTTTAAAAAAATGTTACATCCAATTGCTGAGCCTACAGCAAGATGTGTATTATCACAGTTTGAAACATAGTGGCGCATGCACTCAGAAACGGCATCGACTAAGGTTTTTGAACCTGAGTCGACAGGCACAACTTCAGCTCCTGCATCTCGTATAAATTTTACATTTGGTGCTTGTCTAGAAATATCTTTTGTTCCCATAAAAATTTTGCACTTAAGGTTCATTTTTTTTGCTGCCATTGCAAGATTTTTTCCGAACATTCCGGCACCCGTATCGCCAGCTATGTAACGTTTACCACTCTCTTTACAAATTAATGCATTCACTGTTGCGTGATAAGCCTTGTGTGCATCACCGTTTATAGCTGACACATCTTTACACCAAATTTGAGCTCCACCTAAATGATTTGTTAAATTTTCTAATTTAAAAAAAGGTGTTTCCCCTCCAAGATAATATTTAAAATAGTTATCTCTTTTTTTAAGAAATTTTCTATCTTTTCTTAATTTTTCAAAAAGTTTTGATAAATCCTCTATTGGTTTTCGCATTGTTTCTGCACAATAGTTTCCACCAAATTTATTGCCATAAAATCCAAACTTATCGTGTTGGTCAATAAGAGGGATTTTTTTCTTTAATTTAATCATTTAATTTTTTCACATTGTCTAAGAAAATTTTTACTTTAGAAATATCCTTTAATCCAGATGTCTCCACACCCCCAGATATATCAATATAATTACAAATTTTCATAAACTTATCAAGGTTGTCGTCGTGTTTTATATTTCCGGCAATCATACTATTTACACTAACTGGCACATTTTCCATTAAAGTGTGGTCAAATTGTAATGATTTTTCATATCCTTTGCTGTCAAATAATATTATATCAGAACAATCCTCATATTTTTTATATTTGAGAATATCTTCTTTAGTTTCGACAGTAATCGCAGAAATAATCTTTTTATTATATTTCTTTTTAATTGATTTTATTTCATCAGGGGTACAATCATAAATTTGAAAATAATCAAAATTCAGTTTTTGCATTTCATTTAATATAAATTCATCTGGTTTTACCAGAACAGATACAAATTGAGACTTTTGATTGTCAACTTTGAGAAGTTTCTGAAGAGAATTTATATTAATAAATCTTTTAGATTTTGGATAATTGCAAATAAAGCCAATTAACTCAGGAGGATATTTATAGTTTATTAAAAAGTTTAATGTTTCGCTATCTTTGACTCCACAAATCTTAGATTGCATCAGTCCTCTAAAATTTTTAATAAATTTTGAATATTCTTTTTAATATTTCCATTTGTTATTGATCTACCAATTACCAACCAATCGCTTCCTGCAGCAAAAGCATCTTTTGGTTTCATAACTCTTTTTTGATCGTTTTTTGTATTATCTATTTTAATCCCAGGAGTAATTATTTCTTTTTTAAACAATCTCTTTACTGATCTTATTTCATGTCCACTGCAGACTATTGCATCTAATTTTGCTTTTTTGGCAAGTTTAACCTGATGCTTAACTAATTCATTAACCTTTTTATTATATCCAATTTCTTTTAAATCTTTATTATTTAATGAAGTCAAAGTTGTTACACCAGCAATTTTTATATTTTTGCTCTCTTTCTTTAGTGCCTTTAGAGCACTTATTCCTGAACTTAAATGAACAGTTAGATAAGAGATCTTTAAATTTTTTAATGATTTCATAGCTGATACTATTGTATTTGGGATATCATTTAGCTTTAAATCTAAGAAAATTATTTGATTTTTTAAACTTGAAATAAATTTTCTTCCCTCTTTTGAGTAAAAAAATTCAAGACCGAACTTATATCCAACCTTAATTTTTTTTGATTTTGTATTTTCTAAAATTCTTTTTGCTTTAGAGACTTTGTTTGTGTCAACAGCAATAAAGATTTTTTTTTTATTTATCATTTATCTCATTAAATAGATCTTTTGACATTTTGAAATTAATACTTTTTTTTTCACCAACAAGAACGTGCTCTCCTGTTCTTGGATTTCTCGAAGTTTTGCTCTTATGGTTTTTGGTAGAAAAAGTACCCCACCCACGGATCTCAACCCTTTCATTGTTCTTGAGTGCTGATTTAATTTCATTAATGAATATATCAAAAAATTTCTCTAAATCTTTTTTTAACAAATTTGGGTAAGTTTTTGATAGTTGTTTTACTAATTCTGACTTAGTTATCGGCAATATTTATTTACCTATTTTTTTTCTTTACCTTTTTTTTTTAGTTTATCAGATAAAGTAGAAAATGGTAGGTTTTTTCCTGAAAGTGGAGAACTAAATTTTGTTACAGCTTCTTTATTCTGAATTTCCTCAAGAAGTTTTATACTTAAAGATACTTTCCTTTTTTCTAAATTAAGTTCTGCTATAGCGCAGTCTATTCTTTCTCCACCAACAAACCTTGACGGTCTAGCATCACTTGCACTCACTGCTATTTGGGATTTTTTAATTAAAATGTTCATCTCAGAACCCTCTGGTTGAACCATTAATCCTTTGTTATCAGAAGATATTATTTTTACAGTTATTGTCTCATTGATTTTCTTATCGTTAAAGTAATCAAAGGGATCTTTTTGGGTTTGCTTTAAACCGACTCTAACTTTCTGTTGATCTTCTTTAATTTCCAAAATTTTTACTTTTAGTTTATCTCCAATCTTATACTTTTTTAATTCAGCTTCAGGATCGTTTGTATAGTGAAGGTCATTACAATGCAAAAATCCGCTAATATCATATCCTTCGAGTTTAAGATATATTGCATAATCATTCGAGCTTTCTACGACACCTTCTATTAAACTTCCTACAGGATTTTTGTCAGTTAAAACTTTGAAAGGATTATCAATCGTTAGTCTATGAGATACTGCAATCCTTCTCTTTTCCTTGTCAATTTCAGTTATAACAACAGACACCTTGTCACCTACTTTGAATATTTTTTTTGGAGAGATATTTTTTTTTGTCCAACTTATTTCACTAGAATGAAGTAAACAAGTCAAACCTGCTTCGAGCTCTACAAAAATTCCGAAATCCATGAGCTTGATAACTTTTACTTCATATTTTTTGTTCAGTGCATAATTTGAAATTTTTTCGAATGGGTCCGGTGAAAGTTGTTTAATTGAGCAACCAACTTGTAATTTTTCTTTATCTACAGAGATAACCAACAAGTCATGTTTATCTCCAATTGTGAAAATTTCTTCTGGGTGATTCACTCTTGAGTAACTTATCTCCTGTAAATGTACAAGACAATCAATTTCATTATTTACGTTGAAAAAACATCCAAAAGAGCTGTAACCTTTAACTATAGCGTTTTTTATAATATCCCCAACCTTATATTTCTCTATTATCTTCGCTTTATCTTCTTTCTTACTTGAAGAAATTATTTGTCTTCTCGATACGCATGCATTCCCACGAACTTTATCCATTTTAATTAAAGCAAATTTTTGTGGTTCATTTATTAAATGAGAAATATCTTTTAAAGGTGTATCTGAAATTTGAGACCCAGGACAAAACATTAAGGAACCAGTGTCCAAATGTTCTACTATCACTCCACCTTTACACTTACTTGTAATCTTACCGATAATTGGCTTATTATTTTCATAAGCTTCAACTAAAATATCCCAACCTTTTATTTTTTGGGCTTTACTCGCTGAAACTACAACGTTTCCCTCTTTATCCTCCAGACGTTCAAGAAGCACAGGAATTTTCTCGCCAATTTTAATTTTTTTTTCAAGTCCAATAGTTTTTAATTCATTAATGTC
>CACJZL010000015.1 GCA_902597865.1 uncultured Pelagibacteraceae bacterium
TATCTTTTTTGAGAAATTTTTTAGCCTTAATAAAGTCTTCGATAACATCAACTGAAAAAGAATTAGACTTAATTGGATTAGAGCCCAAAATCATATTATTTTCAATAGCTCTTAATAATTCTACGGACTCAATTTTTTCAAATTTTGATCTTTTAAGTTTCGAATATTTAATTAATGATTTGTAATTAAAAATAATTATCGATAAATGTTTACTTAAAACAGTATTTGAATTGTTAAAAGAGTAGGGTGCATCCGCTCTTGTCATCCACATAATCCTATTTTTTTCATTTATTAACAATTTTACAACGTTGCCTTTGTTTTTTAAGTTAAACCTGATATGCGGTACAACGATTTCGAAATTTTTTTTATTATAGAAATTTAAGGTTTTATCAATATCATTAGGATTTATTAATGGTTCATCACCTTGCACATCTATTATAAGGTCATTATTTCTTAAATTAAGTTTCTTTGCCGCTTCGGCAATTCTTTCAGTTCCGTTCTTATGAATAGATTTTGTTTTAATGAAATTTGCTTTATATTTTTTACATACTTCTATAATTTGAAAAGAGTCAGTGCATACATAAACTTCATCTGCAAGTTTTGACATACAGGCTCTTTTATAAGTGTGTATGATAATTGGAATGTCCTCAATTTCAAGCAATGCTTTAGCGGGCAGTCTTTTTGAATTTATTCTAGTTGGTATAAGTATAATTTTTTTCATCAGCAATACGACACATTTGGAAAATTGAAATTTTTATACACACCTCTTGCATCAAAAATTTTTTTTGAATTTTCATAAATAAATTTATAGTCATATAAGTCATGGTCCGTAACCACAAGTGTGGCATCGAATTTTTTTAAATTCTTTTTGTTTAGTAAAATGGATTTTTTAGAAAACTTAAGATTTCTTCCCTTTCTTAGTATTGGAAAATATGGGTCATTATATTGAAATCTAATATTTTTTTCTTTAAGCAGTTTCATTATTTCAAAAGCGGGTGACTCTCTATCATCATCAACATTTTTCTTATATGAAACCCCTAAAAGAAGAATAGAAGGATTCTTAATTTTTATATTCCTCAGCATTTTTTTAACCACCCACTTTGGCATTGAAGAATTCAGTTCCCCTGCTAATCTTATAAACTTGGGATCATACCCTCTTTGTTGTGAAACCCAGGATAAATAGAATGGATCAATAGGAATACAATGACCTCCTAAACCCGGTCCTGGCACAAATTTTTGAAACCCAAAGTTTTTAGTAGATGCAAGTCTTATGACCTCAAAAACATCGATTTTGAGTCTTTCACAAATCATTTTCAGTTCATTTACTAAACCAATATTTACAGATCTATATAAATTTTCTAATAATTTTGAAGTTTCTGCCGCATGTAGGCTTTTTGCTTTAACGATTTTTTTTACCACATGTTTGTAAACTGTTTCTGTTAAATCTAAACATTTTTTTGAGTAACCGCTTACTATTTTTGGTGTTGTTTTATATGAAAACATTTTATCTCCAGGGTTTTCTCTTTCTGGCGAATATCCAAGAAAAATGTTTTTACCTAAAATATGTTCTTTTTTTAAAAATTTTTTGGAAAATTCAATTGTTGCACCCGGAAATACAGTGCTTTCGAGAATAATAAGTTGATACGATTTTAATATCTTTTTAATTTTTTTTCCACAATTATAAACAAAACTCATATCTGGTTTCTTATTTTTAAGTGGAGTTGGAAGACAAACAAGTACAACATCGCAATTTCTCAGGATTGAGTAGTCGTTACTAATATTATTTTTATTTTTTTTAAAATAATTAAAGTTTTTTAAAGATGAATTATTAATGTAATTTATTCCTTTTTTTAATTTACTTACTTTCTCAAGATCCTGTTCTAGCGCATAAACTTTTATACCTTTATTAATAAATCGATTGGCTATTGGCAAACCAACGTAGCCTAATCCGATTACTCCCAGATTAAATTTCTTTTGAATAATTTTTCTTTTTAGCAAACTAGTATTCATCTTAAACCACCAATCCTATAAAATTTTTTATACCAATCGATAAATTTGGAAACACCCTTATTAATAGATGTTTTGGGTTTATAGCCAAACTCTGAATTTATCTTTTTAATAGAACCATAAGTTTTTATTACATCCCCTTTTTGTAATTTTAAAAAATTTTTATTAGCCCTTAATTTCAATTTTTTTTCAATTATTTCAATAAATTTTGTAAGCTTAATTGGTTTTCCAGAAGCAATATTAAATATTTCAAAATATTTTTTTTTCTTTTTTGAAAATCCCTTCATTGCGCATAGGTAAATGCCATGAACTATGTCGTCAATGAAAGTAAAGTCTCTTGAATGCTTGCCGTAATTAAATACATCAATTCTTTTATTCTTGAGGATTTTTTTTGTAAAAAGAAAAAGAGACATATCTGGTCTTCCCCATGGACCATAAACAGTGAAAAATCTAAGACCAATAGTATTTATCTTATAAATTGAGCTGTAAGCATGAGCAATTAACTCGTTTGATCTTTTGGTAGCTGCATATAGCTGTATAGGAGATGTTGCTTTCTCGTCTTCTTTAAAAACCGACCTATTACTATTTCCGTATATACTGCTAGAACTTGCATAAATAAAATTTTTAATATTATTTTCCTTAAGGCTATTTATAATATTAAAAAAACCTTTTATATTACTATCAATATAAACCTTTGGATTCTTCAAACTATATCTGACACCTGCTTGTGCAGCCAAGTGAATTACAAGATCAAAGTTATTTTTTTTAAATAATGATGAAACCTTTTTTGTTGAATTAATATTTATTTTACTAAATTTATATCTTTTTTGTTGTAACAATATTTTATTTCTAGCCCTTTTTAATCTTACATCGTAATAATGATTTAAATTATCTATTCCGTATACAGTATGTCCTTTCTTTAAAAATAGTTTTGAAATATGAAAACCAATAAATCCAGCAGAACCTGTTATTAAAATGTTCACTATTTCCTTTCTAAACTACCGTCTTTAAGCTGGTATATTTTAAACTTATCATTATGAGACTCAATATTATGTGAGATAATTATTAACGTATGATCTTTTGAAATGGATAAAATATTATTAATTAATTTTTTCTCATTTTCTTTATCCAGTCCACTTGTTGGCTCATCCATAATTAGTATTTGAGGTTTTTTATACAACGCCCTGGCAATCGCGATTCTTTGTTTTTGGCCTCCAGAAAATCTTATTCCTCTATTTCCAACTAAGGTTTTAGTTTTGTTTTTAAGACTATAAACATCCTCAAATATGTTTGAAAGTTTTAAAACTTCATCAAGCCAAGTTTTATCCACTACATCATTGTCTGTTGAAAAAGTAATATTATTTTCCACTGTGTCATCAATTAAATATATGTCTTGTGGAATATAGCTTATAATTGATTGCCAACTTTTCAAATTTTCAAATATAGGAAGTTTATCAACGTAAATGTTCCCAGTTGATGGTCGCAATAGTCCTGTTAATACTTTTACTAAAGTTGATTTTCCTGAACCAGAACTACCTATTATTGCTATTTTTTCACCTGATTTAATTTGTAAATTTATATTTCTTAAAACAGATTTATCCGTATTATCGTATTTGAAACTTACATTCTGAATGTTAATAAGTTCTTTGTAATCAATTTTCTTGATATTTATTTTTTCATGAAAATTAATTTTGTCTTTGCTAATGCTTTTAATATCACTAAGAACAATTTCTTTTCCTACTGATAAAAATTTAAGTTGATTTATAGATAACATTAGCTGTTGTAAGGCAGGCATAAGTCTAATTAAACTGACTACAATTAATGTTAAAAGCGGAAGCACAGAGATTAAATTTTCACTTGTTTTTACAAAAAAAATAAAAAATAACCCAAGTATAGTTATCAACAGAATTTCAAGAAGTATTTTAGGTAAAGAATTCACAACTGATAAGAAAAATATTTGAATCTCTCTTCCTTTAAGGTATTTGTTAAAATACTTCACAAAAAATAACTCTTTTTTAAAAAGTACGGTTTCAATAAACGAACCAAAAGCGTGTTGTATAGTTTTAAATAATTCTACATCATTAGCATTTCTTATTTCAGATCTTTTTTTAATTGTATTTTTCAATAAATATCTTGAAATTAAGATTACTAAAATAACAAGTAAAATATTTAAAATACCAACTTGTGAGGAACCATATAAAAGAATTATAAGGATGGCCAAAGTTAAAATAATTGAATTGATAAATTTTAAAAACCATTCCATGTACATTACAGCATGATTTGTCTCGTTAATAATTCTTTGATTTAGCAATGATGGATTGTAGTTTAAGTGGAATATATAATCTTTTTTTAAATATCCTTCAAAAAGTTTTGTAGATATATTTAATTTAGCACCATAAGTAAATTTACTGGATGTATATTGAGATAAAAATAATACTAAACCTTTTATAATAAAAAAGACAATAAGAAATATTGATAAAATGAGTAATCTGCTTTGATCATCTAAATTTATTATATAACTAGCTATCGAAAAATCATCATATTTAGCAAGAAATTTGGATGGATCCAAAATTGTGCCTATAAAAATAAATATTGACCCTATGCCGATGACTTCAAAAAAACTTACAAGCAACATGAATAAAAAATTTAATAGAAATAAGAATTTAAGCTTTTTGTTTAATAAAAAATCAAACTCTGAAATTTTTTTTTTTAAATCGATCATATTTCTCTTTTTTTAATTGAGTATAGTAAGTAATTAAAAATATAATCTCTTGCCATTTTGATCGATTCAACTGTTGAACCTCCTATATGAGCTGTGATGATTAAATTATTATTTTTTTTTGAGTACGTTATAAGAGGATGTTTGGATAATTTTTTTTTATTTAACCACTCGCCATCAATAACATCTAGGCCTGCTCCTGCTATTATCTTTTTCTTTAATGCATACAGTAAATCTTTCTCATTGATTATTTTTCCCCTACTAGAATTTATTAGAATAGAATTTTTTTTCATTTTTTTGAATGCTTTTAGGTTGATCAAATTTTCTGTAGATTTGTTTAAATGGACATGAATAAATATTACATCAGAAAATTTTAAAAGGTTGTTAAAACTAACATTTTTAACACCATTTACTTTTATTTTCTTAATGTCATGAGCTATTACTTTCATTTGAAATCCCCTAGCAATTTTTGCTGAGATCTTTCCTAGCCTTCCGAGCCCTAAAATTCCAATTGTTTTATCTTTTAATTGGAATCCAACGTTCTTATCTCTGGACCAAACCCCTTTTTTTGCATCGTTAAATGATATCAAAATTTTCCTTAAAAGAGACAGCAATAAACAGAAACTCAATTCAGATGTTGCAGTAAATTTATTAATTAATTTAAATTTTTTTGCAATTGTAACCACTTTAATTTTTTTTTTTTTGATAGTATCTAAAGCTAAATGATCTGTTCCAGTTGAAGGACTTAAAATGAGTTTTAATTTTTTAGCTTTTTGAATTAATTCATTATCTATTTTTATTCTTCCTCCTGCCAAAATGACTTTACAATTTTTTAAGTATCTTATAGCTTTCTTTCTTGAATAAAGTTCTGTTTTAATTTCACAATATTTTTTTAATTTTTTTAACTCAACCTCTGAATAAATAGGATCAACTGTATTTAGTACTTTAATTTTCATTTTTGTATAAATTTTTTTTTGCTTTGAGAAGATCTTTTTTGTAATGAATATTGGTGCAATTATCTATAATGAAATCCTTTTTAATTTTTTTTTTTTTAAAAAAGAAATTTTTTTTAAATATGAAATGAGCTCCGTTTTTGTTCCTAAATTTATCTTTACTATATAAATAATCTAATTTTTTTTTTTTAAAAACACGAATTATTTTATCTAAATTATGTTTTCTATCGGGATGGTCACATTGTAAACCAGCAATAATTTTTACTCTCGATTTAAATCTTATTTTTTCGTAAGCATGTTTATAAACATCTAAAAGAGGGGCTTCCCCACACAAATTTTTTGGCCTGTTTATATATGGTATGTTTTGTTTTTTTAGATATTTTTGAATTTTTTTTGACTCTGTTGAAACTAAAAAATAATCAAGCAGTTTTGATTTTTTCGCATATTCTATCGCATGATCTAAAAGAGTTTTGCCATTTATTTTGATGAGATTTTTATTTTGAAGTCTGTTTGATTTTTCTTTTGCTGGTATAATTGCAATTATCATTGATTTATTTAAAATTTTCTTTGTTTCTCTTAAAAAAATCTACATACCATTTTATATAATTTGAATATCCTTTTTCAAGATTCCAACTCGGTGTGTAATTAATTAAATTTTTTGCTTTATCACATAACAATTTGCCTCGTTTGGGCATTAATTTGTCCCTGTCCTTTTTCTTAACTTTTAAATCACTAAAAAAATCTCTTAAAATATCTACAAGCGTGCTTATATTTCTTCCTTCACCAAAAGTTATATTAAATGTTTGATTTACTGAATTTTTATTATCTATTACTTGAATAATGCCGTGGATTAGATCGTTTATGTATGTAAAATCTAATTTTTCATTATCATCAGCATTAATAACTATATCTTTACCATTAAGAGCGTTTTCAATAAATATTTGTCCTACTCTTCTACTAATGCAACGTTCACCATAAAGTGCAGATGGTCTGATTATGGTATATTGAACACCAAATACATCACTGTAAGCTTTAATTATTTTTTCACAGCAATATTTTAAAGTTCCATATATACCTATTGGATCACATTTACTATTTTCATCAACAAAATCAGAATCAAAATTTCCATAAACCATGCTGGAAGAAAAATAAATAAATCTCTCAAGATTTTTTAGTTTTTTCGAGGAGTCTAATACATTTTCTAAAGTTCTTAAGCTATGATCAAATGAATTGAATGGATCAACATTTGATTTATTGGCGTGAGATACAGCTGCTAAATGAATAATGATATTTGGGTCGTATTCTAAAATTTCTCTATTTATATCTTCATAGTCTCTGGAGTCTAATTTATTTATAAATATATCTTTCTCTTTAAATAAATTAAATCTTTCAGTTGTAATTAATTTTGATAGTTTTGGATGGGGATATTCTTTCGGATTTTTTTCAGTAATTGATAAATAATTATTAACACTTAAACTATCTATAACTTTAATACTATAGTCTAAATCTTTAAATCTTAAACACAGATGATGACCTATAAATCCTGCACCACCTATTATTAATATCTTTTTTTTATTATTTTTCATTTAAAAATTTTAAAATTAATTTGCAAATTTTAATTATTTTTTTCTCATTAATTTGGTGATGGGCAGGTAAAGATAAACTTTTGTTGCTGTAAAAAATTGAATTTTCTAGGTTTTCTTTTCTATAATTATACTTATTTCTATAAAATCTATAAAAAGGTATGGGTTTAGCATAATGAATGCTAACACCGATATTATTTTTTTTTAATAATTTTACTAATTCATTCCTTTTTTTTACAAAAATTTGATAAACGAAATATGAGCATTCTTCATCATATTTTTTAAATTGAATTTTTTTTGAAATTAAATACTTTTGATATAATTTGGCATTTTTTTTTCTAATCAATAAATTTTTTTTGAATCTTTTTAATTGATGATAACCTAGGGCGGCTTGAAAATCTGTCATTCTATAATTAAAACCAAGTTTGATTACATCATATTTACCAGGCATTTTTCTATTTTTGATATCTGTATCGATTCCAAAAGCTTTTAATTGCTTTATTCTATTTATAAACTTTAAATTATTAGATATCACCATACCTCCTTCGCCAGTGGTAATATGTTTTGTTGGATAGAATGAAAAACAGCCAGATAACCCAAAATTTCCAACGTGCCTTCTACTAAAAAAAGTTCCAAGACCATGAGCGCAATCTTCTATTAGTTGCAATTTATATTTTTTGCATATTTTTTGGATTTTATTCATGTCACAAGCAAAACCTGCCATGTGAACAACAATTAATGCTTTAGTTTTTTTAGTAATTTTTTTTTCAACTAAATTTACATTAATGTTACCTGAAATTTTTTCAACATCAACAAATACAGGTTTTGCGCCAGTGTACTCAATAGCATGAGATGTTGCTGTGTGTGACATAGCAGGCAAAATTACTTCATCACCTTTTTTTAGGTTCAATGCTAAACATGATAGATGAAGTCCCGCGGTACAACTGCTTACTGTTACTGCAAATTTAGAGTTTACAAACTTTGAAAATTCTCTTTCAAATAAATTTGTGTATTTTCCATGTGTCAACCAACCACTTTTCAAGACTTTGCTTACAGCACTAATGTCTTTATTTGAAATACTATTGTGTGAAAAGTTTATTTTATTGATTTTCATGGTTTTTAAAAGTTTCTCGAGGGATCGTTTAAATCATAATCCCTCTTAATTCAAACAAATCTCTTACTATTAAATTATGGCGACTTATTGCAGTCGTACATCAGATTATTGCTTTTTTTATCATAATTATATCTTTAAATTAATATAGGCTGATATTTTTTATAATTCTTTTTAGCCTTTTTATCTAAAAATTTTTTTATATTATCTAGATCAATGGAATTTTTGACTTTTGGCCTTAAAGCGACCAGATTTTTTAATGTAAATTTTTCCCCCTTATAAATTCTTCTTGAGGCATAAAAAGTTCTTCTTAAAGTAGTTTCATTAAGTAGCTCATCTTTAATTGAAAATTTTAAATCTTTTCCAGTCATATTTTCAACTCTTCTAATGGACTGTACCATTTTTTTAAAATCAAAAGGGTTAAGTGATATTTTATGGTCTCTAAAATTTGAAAAATTATTATCAAGGGTGAAGTGTTTTTCTATTACTTTTGCACCTAAAGATGCTGCAACAATTGGTGCCTCTATGCCAATAGAGTGGTCAGAAAAACCGATAGGTAATTTATAACGTTTTTGCATTTGCGAGATAAAATTTAAATTCATATCATTATCTTTTGCAGGATACGAAGAAATACAATGTAACAAGCATAGATTATTTTGTAAAAAATGCTTTGAGTATTTTTTTTTTAAAGAAGCTACCAGAGCTTCTATTTGTTTAAAGTTAAGTAATCCAGTCGAAATAATACATTTTTTTTTATGTTTTAGTATTTTATCTAGAAAAATAAAATTATTATTATCAGAGGATGCTACTTTTATTATCTTGGTGTGTTTCATTATAAAGATTAAACTTTCTAGGTCAAAAGCCGAAGCAAAAAATTTAATCCTGAGCTTATCAGAATATTTTTTTAAACTTAAAAATTGTTTATAGGTTAGTTGGAATTTTTTGAGAGTATTTAGTCTTTTTATTTGATTTTTATGAATAAATAGATCTGGTTTGAAAATTTGAAATTTTACAGCATCTGCACCTGAAAGCTTTGCATTATAAATTAACTTTCTTGCGTTTTTTATATTGCCCTCGTGATTATTTCCAATTTCTGCAACAATAAATATTTTTTTTTTTAAATTCATATTCTAATATTTTACTTTTTCCCATCTACCCGTTTTAATGGATTTTTCTAGCGTTAATGATATCGCCATTACATCAAGCACATCCTCTTTTGTTACAAGAGGTTTCTTATTAGTTAATATTGAGTCTATGAAAGATTCTAAAATTTTAGTTTTTGCTCTTTTATGATAATTAACATTCAATCTTTCAAAACTTGAATTTTTTCTTGAGGAAAATATTTTTGCTTTTTTATAATCTTGAATAAAAGTTTTATTTTTTGCAAAAATTTTGATGCAATGGTGATGTGGTATTTCACATCCAAAATTTGATATTACATTCATAATTACCCCACTTTGAAACTTAACTATTCCGGTTGTAAAATCATTAAATCTAAACTTAGTATTTTTAGTCACTATCTTATTTCCTGCACCAATAACACTAACAGCTTTCTTTTTTAAAAAAAATTTCGCTAAATCAATCAAATGAATTCCACCACCAAGTGTTACTGAATAAAAAGGGATTCTTGACCTCCATTGATTAAGAATTTTTTCTTTCCTGCCATAATTATATTCCCCCTGAATATAAAAAATATTTTTAAATTCTCCAAGATTAATTTTTTTTTCAATTACTCTAAATTGAGGTGAATTTCTTAAAACAAGATTTGATGAGAATTTGACATTATTATTTACTTTTAAACTACTTTTAATTTTAAAATATTCGTTATAATTAAGACACATTGGTTTTTCTACAAATATATTTATTTTTTTATTGATTAGTTTTAGAATTTGAGATGAATGATAATTATCATATGAGGCAACACATACTAGATCGAGTTTTTCTTTTTTAATCATTAAATCAAAAGATTTGTAAGTATTTATTTTAGGAAAATTTTTTTTTACTAAATCCAATTTTTTTTGGTTTGTATCGCAAACTGAAATTAGTTTACATTTTTTTAATTTTCTCAAAAAATTAAAATGATAATATCCAACTCCAAGCCCTACGACACCAATTAGTAATTTTTTTTTCAATTTTTTTTTTTATTTTGAATTAGAGTATACATAATTATTTTAAGTATATTCTCTAATAATAACTTTTTTAACATCTATAAACTTAAATGTGAATATTGCAATAATTTGTAATGGCCAAAGATGTTTAAAAATTGCAAATTTTAATATTAAAATGAAATTTTTTTCGGTGAATAAATCGATACCTTTCTCAAAACAAAAATTGACTTTTATTAAATACTTGATTTTGATTACTCTATATATATATACTTATAGAATAATTATTAACTATATAAGTAAAATTTCAAAAGATAACTAAATGGATAAAGGTTTATTCTCAATTCCGGTATATAACCAAAATGTTTCCATGGATAAAGTTATAGATGAGATAGTCAACCAGGTAATCGAAGCAGACAAATGGGGTGTTAATGAAGCCTTTTTTGGAGAGCATATAACGGATAAACATGAGAAGATAACCTCAAGCTTATTAATGGTTTCTACTTTATCTAAACTTACAAAAAAAATAAAATTAGGAACGCTAACAACAAATTTGAATTTCCATAATCCAGCAATTGTAGCATCGATGATTTCTATGGCAGACAATCTGAGTAGAGGCCGTCTTATGCTCGGAATAGGAAGTGGTGCCAACATGTCTGATATAGAGTCTATTGGAAATGCAGAAAAAAATAACCATGATATTACGCTAGAAACTGAAAAGATTATCCAAGAATTAATAGTTAGTAAAAAATTAGTTGATATAAAAGGAAAATATTACAAAGTATCGACTAAGAAATTTGGAAATGAGGATTTAGGCTTAGGTTTCTTCAACGGTCTTTATAAAGATAGAAACAATCTGGAAATTGTTATGCCAGCCTTAAACGAAAATTCTTATAATGTAAAATTATGTGCAAAAAATGAGTGGTCGATAGTTATCTCAAATTTTTGCTCTGAGGAAATTATAGAAAATCATATTTCTAATTACTTAGAAAATTCAAATCTACCAGAAGAACAAGCATACAAAAAAATCAAGTTAAGTAAGCTAATATTTGCGAACAAAAAAAAAGATGGAGGTGAGGAATTAGTTTTCTCAAACAACTCGCCATTTATGGAAGTTGTAAGTACACTTTTTAAAAAATTAAAAAAGTTCAACAAACATGGGTGTTTTGGAAAAAATATAGAGAGTCCTCTTGAGGCTGCTAAAAGTACTGTTATGTATGGAAATCCTGATCAAATTTCAAAAAAAATAAACAGCAAATACAAAAAATTATCCTCAATAGTTTACGTAACCGTCCCCCTAACAGGTAACGATAATTTTGACAGATCTTTAGAAATATTTTCAAAAAATGTATCAGTATAACAACGGGTTTATTAATTCTGAGGTTTCAAAAATAGTCTTAAAATCAATTATAGAGAATAAAAAAATTAATTATAAGAAATTAGGAATACTACATGTCAAATCAAAAATTTTAAAGTTGGTAAGCAGTTACAATAAAAAAAAAAAATTAAGTAAAAATTTAAACTATAAATATGAAATATTTTGGGAAATTGTTAAGCAAAAATATAAAAAAAAAATAAACATAGTAAAAAGATCTCAAAAGAAAAAAGAAAAGAAATTTAATGTTATATATTCTGATTTTGCAAATGTGATGGGTCATCTTCCATCTTTGTTAACATTATTAATTTATGATGATCAAATTAAAAAGTTAATTCAGTATGAAGATTTTTTTAAAAAACTCCAAAAATCTGGGGATTTTGATAATATTTCCTCATATCAAAAAGTATCATTTATCAATAGGATTTTGAGAGGTAAAATTTCCATAATTACTCCTTTGTGTCCAGATTACGAGCATGTATATGTAGGCCTTGGTTTATACAAATACACCTTTAATAAATTAAATTCTGGCTTAGGTCTTATTGGAAAAAGATTAATTAGAATAATAAATGATATACATAAGGTGCTCAAGGATTTTAATATATCTTTTGAGCATTTGGCTTATTATGGAGATTTTGAAGCTTACTCAAAAGAGATATGTAAAAGAGTAGGTTCTCCTGAAAAAGAATTTATAAATAAATTGGAACAAAGCTCTAAATTAATGAAAAAGTCAATTAAGGAAATAAATTTCGCAGGATTACTTGTAAATGAGTTATCAAGTAAAAAGAAATGGAACTCTTTATGCAAGAAGAACGAAAAGATAATTAAAGCTAAGGTAAATTCAGATAATAATTTTAAAATAATTTTATTAGATATTTTATCATCTAGAATGGATTTATATAAATCATGGTATCCTCATTTAAATAAGAAGAATTATATTGATCTTTTAATTAAACAAGGGGCAGAATACACTTCAATGGGTGATTTATTTTCTGAGAAAATTAAAAACCCAGTCGTTTTTGGTTTAGACCACCCAAAAATGGGAATATTTTATAATATAAATGCTAATATTCCTGTTCTTTATGGCAAACCAAAATATGTTTAAGAATATATTTATCTTTTGGATTTGAATTTTTAACATTTGGTGGTAGTTATTTGACATGCAAAAAGAAAATTATTCAAACTTAGTCAAAAACTACGAAAAAAAAGGTACAATTCTGGTTCCTTTTTCAAGTTCTAACAACCCTCTCTCTGATGAGGATTTTTCTAAACTTAAAAACTATTGCACGAATGTAAAAAAAGAATTTATAGAAATTGGTGATGCAGGAGAGAAAAATCATTTATTAGTTGGAAGATTTATTACGGATGTAAAAAAACCCGAAATCGTTAAAAATAAATATTCTAAAAAAGTGATTACAATTCTTAAAAAGAAAAAATTAGTAAATTTTATAAAAAAAATACTTAAGACAAAAAAAAATATTTTTTTAAGAAGAGTCCAATTTAATGAAATTGGAAAGAATTGTTTTGTCGGGTATCATCTAGATATTGATAGTAATCCTGATTATATAGCCGCATGTGTAATACAACTTGGTTCGAAATTTAAAGGAGGTATTTATAGAGTTTATCAAAAGAAAAGTAAAAAATTTTATGATTATGCTCCAAGTAAGGGAAGTTTGATAATTAGTAATTGTTTATACCCTCACGAAGTTACTAAAGTCAAAGCGGGTAAAAGGGGGTCACTAGTTTTTTTTGTTTCTTACAAAAAGGGATTAAATAAAAGAAATTCTTAATGGATTTTTCAAAATTAAACGGGAAGATTTTCTTCCAAAACAAATTTATTGACTCCAAAAAAGCTAAAGTTCATGTTTTAAATCACTCACTGCATTTCGCGACTTCTGTGTTTGAAGGTATTGGTGTTTATAATAATAAACCATTATTTTTAGGTGAGCACATTGATAGGCTTTTTCTATCTGCTGATTTAATGCGATTAAATGTAAGTTTCCCCAAAAAAAAGATTATAAAAATATGTAATAGGTTGGTTAAAATTAACAAAATTAATAATGGATATATAAGACCTTTAATTTTTAGATCTAGTCATTCTATGTCCCCTGAAACTAAAAACTGTAAATCTATAATTGCGATCGCATCATGGAATTGGGGGAAGCTTTTTAATAAAAGTTCTTTATCACTAAACATTTCTAAGTATCCAAAGCTCAATGAGAATATTTATCCAACACAAGCAAAATCATCAGGTTCGTACCAAGTGTCGGTTTTGGAAAGGTCTAAAATCGAAAAAACTAAGTTTGACGATTGTTTAATGTTGGATCTAAAAAAAAATATAGCTGAAACAAGTGCATGTAACATATTTTGGATTAAAAATAATACGGTTTATACCCCAAAAAAACATTCTATTTTAAACGGGGTTACAAGAAGATGTATTATAGAATTATGTTTAAAAAATAAAATTAAAATAAAAATTAATGATTACAAGTTAAAACACATAATAAGTGCTGACAGCGTTTTTATGACCGGCACAGCTGCGGAAATTCAAATAGTCAAAAAAATTGAAAAGATAAAATATGAAACAAAATCTCAGATTATTGAGTTTTTAAAAAAAAAATACGAGATATTAAAAAAGCAGAGCCCATATTATATAAAAGATATAAAAACTTAAATAATGATTAGACCATTTCTAAATCAAATTTTATTTAATTTTCGAACATCTAATAGTTTTTTTTTTACTAATAATGATAAGAAATTTACGTATAAAAAAGCATATAAAAGATTATCGAGTTTTAATGCCTTTTTTAAAAAATATAAAAAAGAAAAGATTGCTGTGTTTTCAGATAAATCTATTGATTATTACATTGCAGTTTTAGGTATATTCCTTTCAGGAAATACTTGGGTACAAATTTCACCTAGTTTACCCATAAAAAAGGTAGGTGAGATTATAAAATTTTCAAAAATTAAAATAGGTGTTTATGATAATAGCTTTAATAATAAAAAAATTTTTAAACTAAAAAAAATTAAAATTTACAAATTATCTAATTTATCCAAATTAAAACCTAGTAATAAATTTTTAGATTTCAAAAATATTGATAAAGAAGATATTTCATGCATTTTTTTTACTTCCGGATCTTCAGGAAAGCCTAAAGGAGTAGAGTTAACATATTACAATGTAATTTCATGTGCAAAATACCAAATTAAAAATTTGAATTATAAAAACAAACAGATATTTGCAGACTGTCACGACACTGGATTTGTAATGAGTTTAGTTGTTATTTTCCCAACTGTTTTTTTAAAAGGAACTTTTTCTCCGCTTATATCGTTAAGCGACAAACTGAACCCTTTAGACTATTTTTTAGAGAATAAAATTGATAATCTAATTACAGTTCCGTCTTTCATCTTATTTAACAAAGAAAAAATATCAAAATTAAATTTGGATAATTTAATACTTTGCGGTGAAAATTTCCCTTACAAAATTCTCAATATTCTTCTAAAAAAAACAAAAATCAATTCAATTTACAATTGTTATGGTGCTACAGAATTATCACCTTGGGCTTTCTTTTATAAGTTAAACTTTGGTGATATTAAAATCATTAAAAAACTTGGCAAAGTTCCAATAGGTAGACCATTCCAAGGTATTAACTATAGTTTTAATGATTTTAATGAATTAATAATTGAGGGAAACGTGGTTGCAAAGGGATATTTAAATAATATTGAGGAAACAAAAAAAAAATTTTTATCAAATAAAAAAAATAACAAATATAATACTGGTGATATCGGTTTTAAATACCATAACCTAGTTTTTGTAAGTGGGCGTAATGATAGTCAGGTGAAAATTAAAGGCCATAGAGTCGATTTAAATGAGGTAGAAAATATTGCTAGAAAATTTAAGAATAATTTATTTACCTTTTGCTTTTTGAAAAAAAATAAACTTACTTTAATCTATAACAATGAAAAAGCTGAAAATAAGGAGGAATTTTTAAAATTTTTAAAACAAAATCTTTCAAATTATATGGTGCCTAATAAGATCATATATATTAAAAAAATTCCCTTCAATAAAAATGGAAAAATCGACAGATTAAAATTGAAAAACTATAATGTTTAAATATATAAAAAAAATTAAACAAAAAAATATAATAATTTTTTCTGATTTACTTAATTTAATTTCTGAAAAAAAAAAATTTGGTTTTACTATCAAGGAATTTGAAAAAATTATTAAAGTGTTAGTAAAAAATGAAAATACGATAATTTTACCAACATACAATTTAAATTTTCCAACATTAAAACTTACTGGACGAGCAGAAAGATTTATAACAACAGGATCAATGATTAAATATATTTTGCGAAAATTTAAATTTAAAAGAACCCAAAGACCAATGTACAATTATGCGGTATTGGGTCCTGACTCAAAGCAAATTCTTAACTTGAAACAATCTACTGCTTGGGGTAGTGACTCGGTAATTGGATATCTTTCTAATAACAAAGACACATTGGGTATAGGTGTAAACACTGACTTACTGTCTTTTACATGGGTTACCATCCATAGCTGTGAGGAAAAACTTAAAGTCCCATATAGATTTTGGAAAATATTTAAAGGAAAAAATTTAGATACTGGCAAGGATGTCTATGAAAAAATGTTTGTAAGACGTCTTAATGAGAAAAAAAAAGATTTAAAACAAAAAGAAATATTAAAAAAACTCAAGAAAGAAAATAAATTATTTATAAAAAAAGGTATACATGGTAACTACAGTATAATTCATTTAA
>CACJZL010000016.1 GCA_902597865.1 uncultured Pelagibacteraceae bacterium
CCAAAAAAACAAACCGTTAAATTTCATTTTGAAATGCATCATGGTAGTAAATTCTTAAAATTTGCACTTGATCAACTTGAATTAGATGACAAAAAAGATTTTAATGATTTTTTATCTGAAAGAACATACTTTAATCCTCATATAATGTTTATAGCTAAAGGAAAGACTTTAAATAAATGGTTTTCAAAATTATTTCCTTGGCTTGAAAGATGTGAAAAAACTTTAGGATTTGAACAATTAGATGGAAAATACGATACCCAGAGACTTTATGCATTTCTTGCAGAAAGATATTTATCTTTTTGGTTCAAAAAGTATACCAAATCATTGGAACACCCTTGGATTACTTTGGATATTTAAATTTTTTGGAGAGATGGCCGAGCGGTTTAAGGCGCACGCTTGGAAAGCGTGTTTAGGGGAAACTCTTTCGTGGGTTCGAATCCCACTCTCTCCGCCATTTAATATTAGATATATGTCCTTTTTCAAATTTTAGGGCAGAAAATAAAAAATTTGTTAAATTAAGCAATAATTATAAGACTAATTTGACTAGCATTTAAAACCAAGTTTTATCTCGACATATAAAAATGATATAGTTTTATTTTCCGTAAAAATAAAAATATGACAAAAACACATCAAAATTCAGATTATAAAGCAGACTCGATAAAAGTATTAAAAGGCTTGGAGGCGGTAAGAAAAAGACCAGGCATGTATATAGGTGATACTGATGATGGAACTGGTCTCCATCATATGGTTTATGAAGTTGTAGATAACTCTATCGATGAAGCTCTTGCTGGTTATTGCAAAATTATAACTGTAGAAATTAATAAGGATGGAACTATAGCTGTCTCAGATGACGGCCGTGGTATACCAGTTGATTTTCACAAAACTGAAAAAAAATCAGCCGCAGAAGTAATAATGACACAACTTCATGCAGGTGGAAAATTTGACCATGACTCATACAAAGTTTCTGGAGGATTACACGGGGTTGGAGTATCTGTTGTAAATGCACTTTCTGAAAAACTTCAATTGGAGATTGATAGAGATGGAAAAAAATACTTTGTTGAGTTTAAAAATGGAGATCCAAAAGCTCCCCTAAAACAAATTGGAAAATCAAAAATAAGCGGTACAAAAATTACCTTCCTTCCGTCTAAAGAAATATTTTCATCAACAAAATTTAGCTGTGCCATAATCCAAAAAAGAATGCGTGAATTAGCATTTTTAAATAAAGGAGTAAATTTAGTTGTTTTAGATAAGACATTAAAAAAAGAGAAAAAAACAGAATTTAAATATGACGGTGGAATAATTGAATTTGTAAATTATTTGAATGAAAAGAAAGAAAAACTAAAAAATAAAAATGGAAATGATCTTTTTAAAAAACCAATCTATCTTGAGGGTGATAAAAATGGTATTAATATTGAATGTTCACTAGAATGGAATTCTGGTTATTCAGAAGATATGCACACTTATACAAATAATATATTTCAAAAAGATGGGGGAACGCATCTTTTGGGCTTTAGAAGTTCGCTCACAAGAATTCTTAATAAGTATGTAAACGAAAATAATATCTTAAAAAAAAATCAGGTTTCAATTACCGGGGATGATATTAAGGAAGGTTTATGTGCTGTATTGTCTATCAAAATGCCTGATCCGAAATTTTCTTCTCAAACAAAAGATAAGCTTGTTTCTTCAGAGGTGAGAAATATCGTTGAAAACTTTATGAATGAGAAATTATCTATTTGGTTTGACCAAAATCCAAGTATAATAAAAATTGTCTTATTAAAAATAATTCAAGCAGCGCAAGCTAGAGATGTAGCTAGGAAGGCTCGAGAAAGCGTGCGAAGAAAGGGTGCGCTTGAGCTTACAGGTTTACCAGGTAAATTAGCAGACTGTCAAAACTCTAAGAGAGAAGGGACTGAACTATTTATAGTTGAGGGAGACTCAGCTGGTGGTTCAGCAAAACAAGGAAGAAACAGAGAATTCCAAGCTGTGTTGCCTCTTAGAGGAAAAATATTAAACACATATGTAGAAGAAGTAAATTCAAAGAGAAATGGAAATTCAAACGATATTAAAACTAAAGCATTATCAAAAATGATTTCATCAAACGAAATCGTAACATTAATAAATGCTTTAGGTCTAGATCCAAAGGCTGAAGAAATTGATTTAAATGATCTTAGATATGGCAAAATAATCATTATGACTGACGCAGATGTTGACGGATCTCATATTAGAGCATTATTATTAACATTTTTTAATAATAAACCATTTAACAAACTTATAGAAAATGGAAATATTTTCCTAGCACAACCCCCTTTATTCAAAATAAACAAATCAGGCAAAAGTATTTACATTAAAGATGAAAAAAGTTTGGAACACTTTATTCTAAATAATTCTAAAAATTCAAGAAAACTTAAAAAAGGGTCAAAGGAATTTGAAAAAATGTTGTCAGAGGAAAAGTCAAAACTAAATATTCAAAGGTTCAAGGGTCTTGGTGAAATGAACCCAGATGAACTTTGGAATACCACATTAGACCCTGAAAAAAGAAATTTGCTTCAAGTTAAATATTCAAGTGACAAAAAAAGAGATCAGAAAATTATTCATACTTTAATGGGCAATGATGTATCAATTAGAAAAGATTTCATAATTTCTAATGCTTTGGAAATAAGTAATTTAGATATCTAAGTATGGAGCCTAAGTCAGTTTCGAAAATATATACATTAAACAAAACTACTTATATTAATCTTCGATGGATAGCAATTTTAGGTCAGTTTTTAACAGTCAATGTTGTAAAATATGTTTTTAATTTTGAATTTGATATTTTAATTGTCAATGTTGTTATAGTTCTAGGAGTAATATCCAACATAATTTTAATTTATTTTTATGAAAAAAATATTCTTTCAAATAGAGCTTCATTTTCATTTTTGTTGATTGATATACTTCAATTAAGTTTAATACTTTATTTTTCAGGGGGAGTTATAAATCCCTTTTCAATTTTTTTAATAATTCCGAGCGTTTTTTCTTCATCTAATCTGTCATTTAAAACAAGTTTATCATTGATTTTAATTACAATATTTTCAATAATTTTACTTACCCTTTTCCATAAACATTTGATTTACCCTTCAGGCATAAGATTAATCATTAGTGACTTTTACCATTATGGCACATCAATATCATTAATTATTGCTCTTATTTTTCTTAACTATTTTGCAATATTATTTGGAAGAGAGTCTAATTTAAGAAAAGAAGCATTAAATAAAATCGAAGAATTCATTGCAAAAGAACACGAGTTAGTATCATTAGGAGGACAAGCTGCAGCTGCTGCTCACTCTTTGAATACACCCCTATCGACTATTAAAATAATTTCTCAAGATCTTTATGATCAATTTAAAAACAAAAAAGAACTCAAAAAAGACCTTGAATTACTTGTAAACCAAGTTGAAAGATGCAGTCAGATCCTTAAAAGATTATCACTAAACCCTGGTGTTGAGGATGATTTTATTGATCAAGAATGTTCAATGTTTGATTATGTTAGTGAAATTATCAAATCATTTGAAGACATCTCAAATAAGGAATTTATATTGAACAACAGTCAGGACACTAATTCCTTTAAAATCACAAAATTAATAGAGATTATTTATGGAATAAGAAATTTTATTGGCAATGCAAATAAATTCGCAAAAAAAAAAATATATATATCAATCAAAAGTGATAATCTATTAACTGAGATATCTATAGAGGATGACGGAAATGGTTATTCAAAAGATGTTTTAAATAAAATTGGCGAACCATATATTAAGTCTTCGTCTTACGAAGACAAGTCAAATTCAGGATTAGGTCTTGGAATTTTTATTGGAAAAACTTTGCTTGAAAGAAATGGTGCAAAAGTAATTTGTAGAAACTCAAAAACTAGATCAGGTGCTGAAGTTTTATTAAAGTGGAAAAATAACGATTTGAAAAACCTTTAGTTTAATTTTTTTGGATTTATTTTTTTTTCGAATAAATTGCTAAGCTGCGAAATCATAACATCTCCTAATTCTTGAACATCAGAAATTTTAATTGCCTTTTTGTAGTATCTTGAAACATCATGTCCAATACCAATCGCAAGAAGCTCAATATTTGAGTTAGCCTCTATAAACTTTACAGTTCTTTTCAAATGTTTCTCCAAATAATCACCTGAGTTTACCGACAGCGTTGAGTCATCAACAGGAGCCCCATCAGAAATGACCATCATTATCTTTCTTTCTTCTTTTCTTTTAATAAGTCTGTTGAACGCCCATAGTATTGCTTCCCCATCAATATTTTCTTTAAGTAATCCTTCTTTGAGCATTAGTCCAAGGTTCTTTTTTGCTTGTCTCCAGTGCACATCTGCAGCTTTATAAATTATATGTCTTAAGTCATTAAGTCTTCCCGGATTTTTTGGTTTACCATACTTACTCCATTTTTCTCTTGCCTCTCCACCTTTCCAATTTTTAGTTGTAAATCCAAGTATTTCTACTTTAACGTTACATCTTTCAAGTGTTCTTGAGAGTATATCTGCACACAATGCAGCAATTGTTATTGGTCTTCCTCGCATAGATCCTGAGTTGTCAATTAAAAGTGTTACCATGGTATCTTTAAACTCGTAATCTTTTTCTTTTTTAAATGAAAGAGAATTTTGTGGATCTATAATTATTCTACTTAGTTTAGAACTATCTAACAAACCTTCCTCCAGATCATATTCCCACGATCTATTTTGCTTTGCTAACAATTGCCTTTGTAATTTGTTAGCAAGTTTAGTTATTACATCCTTAAAACTAGTTAATTGTTGATCTAGATTATTTCTTAGTTTTTTGATTTCATCGTCACTTTCTAAATTTTCTGCCTTTTCAATTTCATCATAATTACTTGTAAAAATTTTATATTCCTTATCACTTTTTGATATATTTAATTTTTGAATAACATTTTCTACATTTTCTTTCTGATCACCATCTTCAAAAAATTCTTCTTCCATTCTAAAGTCGTTTAGATCTTCACTCCCCTCTAAATTTTTGTGATCACTAGATTCTTCGGCTTTACCTTCTTTATCCTCGCTATTATTATCATCCTTATTATTTTTTTTATTTTCACTATTATTGTCATCATTGCTCTCATTTTTTACTTCATTTTCGTTTTCAAATATCTCCATATTTTGAAATATTTCTGAAAATCTTTTATTGTATTTATTTTGATCGTTTATATTGTCCTTTAAAAATTTCGTGTGCTTTTTAATGTTTTTATCAAATTTATCCTCCCAAAAACTTAAAATCTTCTTAGATACATTGCTCAATTTGATATCTAGAAAATTTTTTAAAAGATATAGCTCAAATGCTTCTGAAACATTTATATCTTCCCTTTTATTAATATTAGTATCTTTTTTGTTTAAAATTTTATTATTATAATTTTCATTGATATTTTTTTTAATACCGTTAAGCATCTCAGAGCCTAATAACTCACACCTTATTCTCTCTGAAATTTCATAGAATATTTTGTAGGATTGATTTTTTGGAAAATTCTTATTAAAAATGATATTATCTGAGAACTTTTTTTTTAACGCATTGGAGTCAGTTAAGGCACGAAATTTAATGTAATCTTCTCTAGAATGTAAATTTGAAATTTTATAATCCTCGACTATATTCTGATTTTCATTTTTACTTAAATTATGTAACTCTTCTGAAATAACTTTATATGTTGAGTCTAATGCTTGTTTAAATCTCTCTTTAAAGAATTCCTCTTTTTTACTCATTTGATTGATTATTTATTATTGCTTCCGGAAGGTCCTCGCTAAAACATCTTTGATAATATTCAGCAATAATATTTTTTTCTACTTCATCACACTTATTCAAAAAAGTTACTCTAAATGAATATCCGAGATCCTTAAATATAAGGTTATTTTCAGCCCAATGCATTACTGTTCTTGGACTCATAACTGTTGAAATATCTCCAGACACAAAACCTTTCCTTGTAAGAGAGGCAACCTTGATCATGTTCGCTATGTCCTCTTTTCCTTTTGAGTTGTTATAAGATTTGTTTTTAGCAAGTATTATTTCCATCTCTCTTTCTAAACTTAAATAATTAAGAGATGTGACTATGTTCCATCTATCCATTTGCCCCTGGTTTATTTGCTGTGTACCGTGATATAATCCAGTGGTATCACCCAGACCAACTGTATTTGAAGTTGCAAATAACCTAAAGTACTTATGTTGTTTTAAAACTTTATTTTTATCAAGAAGAGTAAAATTTCCTTCTGCTTCTAAAACCCTCTGAATTACAAACATAACGTCAGGTCTACCAGCATCATATTCATCAAAAACTAATGCTATAGGATTTTGTATAGACCAAGGTAAAATACCTTCTTGGAATTCTGTTATTTGTTTCCCGTCTTTAATTGTAATCGCATCTTTTCCAATTAAATCAATTCTACTTATATGACTGTCTAAATTCACTCTTATGCAAGGCCAATTTAATCTTGCCGCAACTTGTTCAATATGAGTAGATTTACCTGTACCATGGTATCCTTGAACTAATACTCTCTTATTGAAAGAGAAACCAGACAATATTGCAAGCGTAGTATCTTTATCAAATTTATAGTTTTTATCTATTTCTGGAACATATTCATTTTTTTTTGAGAAAGCATCGACTTCAAGATTTGAATCAATTCCAAAAGTTTGTTTCACAGAAATTTTAATGTCTGGTACCGTATTTATGTTTTCATTCATTTTTTATAAGACCTTTTTAATTGTGTATAAGCCAATGTTATTATCTTTAATTTTTCTTCGTATTTCTTATTCCCAGAGTTTTTATCAGGGTGAAATCGTTTGACAAGTTTTTTAAACTTATCTCTTATAATGGTCCATTCTGCGCCTATATTTAAACTCAAAATGTTGAAAGCTTTTATATCATCATCCGAAAAGTTGAATTGTCGCAATTTGGAAGCTCTAATATCTCCATTATTAATTCCATCTAAATTCTCCTTAAGAGTATTATTCCATAAAATTTTAAAAAAGTTGTCTTGTCCACTAAAATTTTGAGTTGGTTTATGCCAAGTCATGTCAGATTTGATAAACTCATTAATTTGATCATCAGTCATGTTTGCAAAGTAATTCCAATTTTTGTTAAATTCCCTTATATGCTCTAAACAAAGATACCTAAATTCTTTACTATTATCTTTTTCAATTGGAGCTTTGTATTCACCAATTTTATTACAGTTATTCCAGTCGCATATAATTTTCATTATAGTATTATTACAATACATTTTATGGAAATAAATAAATTAATTGAAATCGTAAAAGAAAAAATTTCAAGAGAAATTATTCTACAAGAGATAGATGTAGAGGACAAATCATTTTTACACAAGGATCATGAAAATAATTCTCCAAACAAATTTCACATCAAAATTTCAATTATCTCAGATGAGCTTAAACCTAAAAAAAAAATTGACTCTACTAAGAGAATTTACAAGATTTTAGAAAATGAGTTAAAAAACCACATTCACTCTATTCAATTATCAATAAATTAAAGTTTTTAAAAATGATCTAATATTATTTTCTCTAAATGATTTATTTAGTACGGGTTTTCCAATTCTTTTAAGGAGAACTAAATTTATTTTATCATCTTTATTTTTTTTATCTTGCTTCATATAAAAAATAATTTTTGGTATATCTTTAAGTTTAAAATATTTATTAAAACTATCGTAATTTAATCTTCTTAAGTGGTCAGTGATTTGTTCAAAATCATTCTTTTTTAAAATATTTTTTTTTCTACTAAATTCAACAGCTGACATAATTCCTAATAAAACAGCCTCACCGTGATTTAGCCCTTTATTATATCCAACTGTTGCCTCATAGGCGTGGGCAAAAGTATGACCTAGATTAAGAACTTTTCTAATATTTTTTTCCTTCTCATCTTTCTCAACTATTTCTTTTTTGATTAAACAACTTTTATAAATTGTTTTTTCTAAAACTTTATGATTATGGCTCAAAACCTTAATAAAATTTTTTTTTAAAAATTTGAAAAATATTTTATCTTTTATAAGAGAATGTTTAAGAATTTCAGCATACCCACATATCATTTCTCTTTTAGGTAAACTTTTTAAAAAATCTATATCTGAAATAACCAATGAAGGTTGATAAAAGGTTCCGATCATATTTTTTCCAGATAAAGAATTAATCCCTGTCTTTCCACCAATCGCTGAGTCAACCTGACTCAGTAAAGTTGTAGGCACATTAATAAAATTTAAACCTCTTTTAAAAATACTTGATGCAAATCCACATACATCTCCACAAATACCCCCTCCGACAGAAATTAAACTATCATTTCTGCTAAAATTATTTTTTTCAAGAATTTTTACAATAGATGAAACAGTTTTTAAATTTTTACTTTTTTCATTAAAAACTATCTTCTTCTTTTCTATTATATCCTTATTAAATCTACTTATTATAGATTTAATCATTTGAGCCGGCACTTTACTGTCATAAACAAGTAAAAATTTTTGAGAATGTATTCTTTCACTTAAAATTATTTTATATATCTTTGAGTAAAGATTTTTTCCAATAATTATTCTATAATTATTTAAATTAGTTTTAACTTTTAATTTCATTTTCCTTTAATATTGAAACTATTCTATCCACAATTTCGTTTTTTTTATGATTATCACAATCTATTTTGAAATTTGATTTAGAATAATATTTATTTCTATCTAGCATCATTTTTTGAATTTCTTGATCGTTTAATCCCTGAATAAGAGGCCTTTTTGAAGATTTCCTAATCCTCTTAATAATTGTTGAAGGTTTCCAATTTAACCAAAATGACAACGAATTGTCTTTGACATTCTTTCTGACTTTTTCGTCGAGAATCGAACCGCCTCCCAAAGACAAAACTAGTTCTTTTTCTTTAGAGTCTAGAAGCGATAAGATTGTTTTAACTTCTATCGATCTAAAATACTTTTCACCTTTAAGTTTAAAAATTTTGCTAATTGTTTGTTTTTCAAGAGTTTCAATTTTTTGATCTAGATCTATAAATTTCATATTAATTTTTTTTGATAATAGTGCACCAATTGTTGATTTTCCTGATCCCATCATGCCTATTAAAACAATTTTTTTTTTTATTTTCATAGTTTTCTAAGTTGAAAAAACACAAATATGTCTTAATTTGAATTTAATAAAAAGTATATGCAATTTTATAAAAAGACAAGTATTGGCAGCTCTATAAATCCACTAAAACTCATAATTAAAGTAGTTGTAGTTTTGGCGATCTTACTTGGAATTTTAGTGTTAGTAAGTAAAATAAATTTCCCTTCACCAAATCAACTAATTGAAAAAAAAATCCCACAAGAAAACTTGAAAATTGTTAAATAATTTTTTCATAATTTTTTTAATTTTAATATCTTTTACTAAATTTGCTTTAAGTAATGAGCCTACGGATATTTGGAGTCTTGAGAAAGAGGAAAAAAGCAGCGAAGAAAATATAACAATTGATAATCCATCAAGTGAAATAGAAAATAAGAAAATTAAGATTAATGCTGGTATTGCAGATGACATTAAGGTCTCAGAAGAAATCTTCACAGACAAAAATGATTTAGTTGTTGGGATATATGACCCTGGAAAATATGGATTCGAATTGGATATGTGGGCAAAATCAGACGGAAAAAAAATATATGATCTTCAAAAGAAAATTAATTCTATGAATCTTTCTAACGATGCTGGTGATATCTATAAAAAAATTCTTCTAACTAATACCTTTCCACCAAAAGATAATTTGGATAAAAAAAAATTTTTTGATTTAAAAGCAGAATGGTTAATTAAAAACGGAGATCTCGATTTAATAATTGAGTATGTAACTAAAAATCTAGATATAATACCAAATGAAAATTTAATTAAATTTGTTTTAAATGAATATTTATCTAAAGCAGAAATAAAAGAAGCATGTGATTTATTCAAAAAGATAAATCAAAATTTTAATGATTATTATCTGAAAAACTTTTCGATATATTGCTTGATACATAGTAAACAAAATGATCTTGCCATGATGCGTTTTGACTTAGAAAAGGAGTCTGGTTATTCAGATCCTTTTTTTGAGAAAAAATTTAATTCATTAATGGGACTTTCAAAAGATGATAATGTTTCATCAGATAAAAATCTTTTAAATTTACATCTTTCTTTTAATACAATTAAAGATTTTAAATATGTGCCTACAAAAAAAACCTCAAAGCTATTTTGGACTTACTTAAGATCTAACAACTTGCTAGACAGCACTAGTGATATCGACACTGCTGATGAAGAAAAAATCTCATTATTAGAAAAAGCTACGCATGAGAGAAATTATAATGAGAAAGATTTACTTAACATTTATAAAAAATTTCAATTTTCCGTTGATCAACTTCTTAATATAGAGAGGGAAAAAGAAAGTTTATCAAACATAAAAGCCAGAGCCCTGATTTATCAAGGTATTTTATTGAATGATGACCCTAACAAGGTAACGAAACTCTCTAAAGATTTAAAAACATCCTTTACTAATGATGGTATAGAAGATGCGTTTAAAGATGAATTAAGGTTTATTTTGGAGAGATTTGAAGAAAGTGAATTAAGTTCTGATTTAACAGACTTCTATGTTCTGAATTCTAAAGTAGAAAATCCAAATAAAAAAATAAAATATAATAATAAAATTTTACATCAATCAAAAATTATAAATTATTTTATACAAGAAAAACCTTCTAAGAAAAAAACAGAGAAAGATTTAAATAATTTTTTAAAAAAAATTAAAAAAAGCAAAAAAAATTATTTAATAACTAAAGATGTAATTGTTATAGAGTCTCTAAAATTTGATGGTATTGAAATTAACGAGGAATATAGTGATCTTTATTCAATTAATGAGAATACTATGCCTATAGATATACAGGTTTTAATTAATGACGGAGAAATTGGTTTAGCAATGTTAAGAATTATAGAAATAATTGGTGAAGATGAACTTAAAAATCTTGGCTCGGAAACTCTTTATTTCTTGGTAAACGCACTAAATCAAATGGACATTGATCTAATAAGAAATGAAATCCTTTCTAGAATCTTACCAGTTAGAGTATAATTTTTGTTATGGCAAAAAGAAAAATCATACTGGTTCCAGATGAAATATTAAAAAAAAAATCTGAAATAATTGAGAAAATAACCATAAAAGAAAAACAGTTAGCAGATGATTTGTTTGAAACAATGTACAAAAATAATGGCATAGGTCTTGCTGCTGTTCAAGTTGGTGTTTTGAGAAGAATGATTGTAATTGATGTTTCAAAGAAAGATGAAAAAAAAAAACCTTTTTGTTTGATAAATCCAGTCATAAAATCATTTGGTAAAGATAGATCGACATACGAAGAGGGTTGTTTATCAATACCCGAAACATTTATAGAAATTGAAAGACCAAAAACCTGTATTGTTGAATACATTGATATTACAGGTAAAAAAAAAAATATGGAATGTGATGATTTATTATCTACATGTATCCAGCACGAAATTAATCATTTAGACGGTAAACTGATCATTGATTTTTTGTCAAAGCTTAAAAAAGAAATTTTAATAAAAAAATTATCTAAAAACAAAAATACATCTAGTAGAGTTATTGTATAAATGTCAGATAATATTATTTTTATGGGTACCTCAAAATTTGCTGTACCTATACTTGAAAAGATAATTGAAAGTAGTCTCAACATTTCTGTTGTTTACACGCGACCCCCCAAAAAATCTAACAGGGGGATGAAAGTTCAAAAAACCCCGATCCACGTTAAGTCAGAATTACTTGGCTTACCAATTAGAACACCAAGTAGTCTCAAAAATAATATTGATGAATATAATTTTATAAAAAAAATAAAGCCCACAATTGTTGTAGTAATTTCATATGGTCAAATTATACCGAAGGAATTTTTGGACCTTTCTAAAAATGGTTTTTTAAATATTCATGCATCCATCTTGCCTAAATTTAGAGGGGCTGCACCAATACAGAGAGCAATTATGAACCAGAATATTGAAACGGGAATTAGTTTTATGAAAATTAATGAACATTTGGATGCTGGTCCTGTTCTTGAAACTTATAAAATTAAAATTGAATTAGATTTAAATGCAACTGAGCTCCAAGAAAAATTATCCAAACTCGCAGCCTCAAAAATTATTGAAAACATAGATAGTATTATAAGTGGTAAAGCAAATTTTAAAGAACAAGACCATTCCGAGGCAACATACGCTGAAAAAATAAATAAAGCTGAAGGGAAGATATTTTGGAATGATAGTGCAAAGAAAATCATTGGAAAAATAAATGGTTTACACCCTAATCCAGGCGCATATTTTATATTTAAAGGAGAAAGATATAAAATATTAAAAGCTGAAATTGGAAATGGAACAGGACCCTCCGGTAAAGTTCTTAATGACAAACTTGAAATAGCATGCTCAAATAATGAAAGCATAAAGGTTATTGAAATTCAAAAAGAGGGGAAAAAAATTCAAGAAATAGATGAATTTTTGAATGGTTCAAAAATAAGTAAAGGCTACATCCTTAATGAATAGATATCAAATTCTAATTGAATATGATGGTACTAATTATAATGGATGGCAGGTACAGAGAAAAGGAAAAACAATTCAAGGGAGAATTCAAAATACTATTTCAAAAATTTTAAAAGAAAAGATAAATATAATAGGGTCAGGCAGAACTGACTCCGGAGTACATGCTTTAGAACAATCAGCTCATTTTGATACAAATACAAAAATAAAAGATGCCTATAAATTTTTAACATCAGTTAATTATTTTTTATTCAGATACGGCATTAGTATTTTAGGCTTAAAAAAAAGGAAGCTAACTTTTCATGCTCGATATTCTGCAAAGGCAAGAATATATAGATATGTTATTTTAAATCGTAAATCTGGCTCCGTGTTAAAAAATAAAAGGTGCTGGCACATAATAAAAAAACTTAATCTAGAAATGATGAAAAAAGGAGCAAAAAAATTAATTGGTACAAAAGATTTTTCAACATTTAGATCATCAAGTTGTTCAGCGAAAACTCCAGTAAGAACAGTTAAATCAATAAAATTTTTAACTAAAAAAGACATTATAGAGATTGAGATAAAAGCTCAGTCATTCCTTCAAAATCAGGTAAGATCGATGGTTGGTTGTTTGAAGAATGTTGGTGAGGACAGGTGGAGCATTAAAAAATTTGACAAGATTATCAAATCAAAAAAAAAGAATTAATTGTGCACCTCCCGCTCCAGCAGAAGGACTATATTTAATTAAAGTGATTTATTAGTTTTTTTTTTACTAATAGCGAATTTTTTATTTATCCTAAACCTTGAACCTGCTCTTACAATATATCCACAACAATTTTTTGCACCACATTTACAAGGGAACTGTTTATAGTCTTTATCAAATCCAAAACCATAGTCGCAAGTAAGCTCTTCTCCTTTTTTAATATCTCTTATTGCTGATACCCAGACCTTAAAACCTTTTCCCTCATAATCACAATTATTATTACAGGAATGATTAATCAATCCTGCAGTATTCCAATGAAAGTCTCCGTCTAGGGTATATTTATTATTAAGTGTGAATAAATAGATAGGTTTACTATTGTCAAATTTTGCTGACTCCTCGACCTCTCTATTAGTAATGATTTTTCCAATATAATTAATTATTTTTGTTCCTTCCTTAATATCTTTAGTTGCATATAAGCCTCGCTTATTGTCTATTTTAGACTTTTTGATCTTATATAGTTTCATTAATTATTTTCTACGAGGGCATTTACATGATTAAATGCACTATCTGCAAGGGCATTAAGGTCGTACCCTCCCTCTAAAACTGATATAACTTTTCCATTAGTGAATTTGTTTGTTGCTTTAAGAGTTCTCTTTGTAATCTCGTAAAAATCTTCAGATTTTAATTCAAACTGTGCTAGAGGATCAGCAATATTTGCATCAAAGCCCATACTTAGGATTAAAAATTCAGGTTTAAATTCAACCAGTTTATCTAAAACTCTGTCCAAAGCATTCATGTATTTCTCTGATGTAGTCCCAGCAGGAAGAGGCACATTGAAAATATTATTATGTTTACCTTTTTCTTTTTCACTTCCAGTGCCTGGATAAAATGGATATTGGTGTGTAGATAAATATAATACATTTTTATTATCAAAAAAAATATCTTGCGTTCCATTTCCATGATGGACATCAGGATCGAAAATTGCAATTTTTTTATATTTATACTTTTCAATAAGGTAATGAGCGGCAACTGCGCAATTATTATATATACAAAAACCCATCGCTTTATTTTTTTCTGCATGATGACCAGGAGGCCTCACTGCACAAAAAGCATTTCTAAATTTTTTCTGTTCAACGCCGTCTATTGCTTTAATTACTGATCCAACTGCATCTACTGTTGCATCTTTGCTTCCAGGCGAAATTATAGTGTCGCCATCTAAAAATTTTAATCCTTGACTAGGAAAACTTTTTTTAACTATACTAACGTAATTTTCATCATGCACTTTTTTTAGTATATTTTGATCAAAAGAAGTTGGCTTATCCCAAATTAAACTTTTATTTTTTTTAAGTCTTTCAGTTATCGCTGTAACTCTTTTAGGTTGTTCAGGATGACCATCACCTGTTAAATGATTTACCGATGTTTTTGAAGATATTATCGCTGTTT
>CACJZL010000017.1 GCA_902597865.1 uncultured Pelagibacteraceae bacterium
TGCAACAATAATTCAAGTTGATATGAACCCAGATAGAATAGGTCTAACAAAAAAAGTTACAGTAGGAATATGTGGTGACGCTAAACAGGTCGCGCAACAAATTTTAGATAAACTTTCATCTGATGCTGGTAATGCAGGTCGAGATGAGAGAAAAAATTTAATTCATAAAACTAAGTCTGCTTGGCTACAAACTTTAGCTGGGCTAGATCATGAGGAAGATGACCCAGGAACAGTCTGGAATAAAGAGGCAAGGGAAAGAGATAAAGATAGAATGTCTCCAAGACAAGCATGGAGGGCGATACAAGACGCGTTACCTAAGGATGCAATTATTTCAAGTGATATAGGCAATAACTGCGCAATAGGAAATGCTTATCCAACTTTTGAAAAAGGGCGAAAATATTTAGCACCAGGTTTATTTGGACCGTGTGGTTATGGATTTCCAGCAATCTTAGGTGCAAAAATTGGATGTCCTGATACACCTGTAATTGGTTTTGCTGGTGACGGTGCGTTTGGAATAAGCATGAATGAAATGAGTTCATGCGCCAGGGAAGAGTGGCCAGCTATAACTATGGTAATATTTAGAAATTATCAATGGGGTGCTGAAAAAAGAAATTCTATTTTATGGTTTGACGATAATTTTGTTGGAACAGAGCTAGATCCAGAATTAAGTTATGCAAAAGTTGCGAATGCATGTGGTTTAAAAGGTGTTACATGTAAAACTATGGAAGAAACAACTAAAGCAATAAAACAATCTTGTGAGGACCAAAAAAAAGGAATTACTACTTTTATAGAAATTATTTTAAATCAAGAGTTAGGTGAACCATTCAGAAGAGACGCAATGAAAAAACCAGTTGAGGTTGCTGGAATTAAGAAAAATGATATGAAGCCTCAAAAGTCTTTAATATAATTTAATGATTTTAGAAAGAAGAAAAATTCTCAAAATTTTGAGTTATTCTCTTTTGTTTTTTTGTCTACCAATAAAAATAATCTACGCTGCTACAAAAAAAATTATAAATCAAAATCTTACAAATCAACAAAAAGATATAATGTTTAACCAAGGAACTGAAAGAGCATTTACCAGCTCTTTGTTAAATGAAAAAAGAAAAGGTACTTACCATTGTGCTAATTGTGGAGCCTTACTTTTTGACTCAACTGCAAAATATGATAGCGGAACCGGTTGGCCATCTTTTACAGAAGCAGTTCCAGGTGCTTTTAATACAAAAGTAGATTATTCATTTGGAATGAAAAGAGTAGAATATCATTGTGCAAATTGTGGAGCACACCATGGACATGTATTTGCTGATGGCCCCGGAAAAACTGGTAAACGGTTTTGCAATAATGGGCTTTGCTTAATCTTTAAACCATCTCAATAATGTTAGATTTTTGTATAATAGGATCTGGTATCTCTGGATCAACAATTGCTCACTATCTAAAAAAAAAATATTCAATCAACGTTCACGATAAAGCAAGAGGAGTTGGTGGCAGAAGTTCTTTTAAGCGATATAAAGGCAAAATAGGTTTTGACCATGGTCTTCAATATTTATCTCCAAGATCAAAGGAATTTAAATCTTTTACCAATAAACTTATTAAAAAAAAGGTTCTCAAACATTGGAGAGGCAATCATGAATTTTTAAATCGGAAGGTCAAAAGAGACAAAAAACATATTAAATTAATCGGTGTTAAAGGAAATAATGATATAAGTAAATTTTTACTTAAAAATATTAACTGTAATTTTCAATCAGAACTATCTGAAATAAAGAGACAAAAAGATTGTTGGTATCTTAGATTTAAAGATAATAAGCATATTTATTCAAAAAATTTAATCTTATCAATTCCTTTTCCACAAGCAAAAAAACTTTCATCTAAGTTTGTTAAAACAAAACTTTTCAAAAATAAGGTTATAATGAATTCAAGTCTAACAGTTTTGTTAATGACTAATAAAACAGGAAATAAATCTAGTAGTTTTTTTACCAATGACAAAGTTTTAGGTTGGGTTTCTAATGAAAATTCGAAAAAAAGATTTAATTACAATAAAGATCTATGGGTACTTCAAAGTACTTTTGAGTATGGAAAAAAACATACTGATAGTTACAGAGATAAAAAAAAATTTTACACAAATGTTTTAATTAATAAGTTTAAAAAACTAACAAAAATTAAAATCAGAAAGACATATTTTACCCATATACATGGATGGAAATATTCCTCTAATTCAACACCATTGAAAACACAAAGTTACTGGGATAAAACAATTGGTCTAGGTATTTGCGGTGACTGGTTTGGTGGTCCAAGGTTAGAAAATGGATGGTTGAGCGCAAAAGACCTTTATAATAAGATCAAATAAATTAAATTCTTTTTTTAATTTCTCTAATTATCTTGGACGCTTGCTCATTTTCGATAAATTCTTCAAAACGTTTTTCTGTTTCTTTCAGAGTTTTAATGTCTTGTTCTGATAGTTTACTATTTAATGATTTATTATATATTTTTTCAATTTTTTTAAAGTAAACATGCGCCATAAGTTTCTTGTAATAATCAAATGGTGTAGGAAATCCTATATATCTTAATATAAGTACAATTGTAAAAATGTAGGATAAATTAACTCCAAATTTATCAATAAAAGCTGCAAATTTAAAAGGTAAGTATTTATATAAAAAAGGTAATGATCCAAAAGGCATCTCAATGATTTCTTTAGCACGTTTATTAACTTCAAGATTTTTTATGTATTCCATTGATGGAAATGATGATGCATCAGAAATTATATTAGGTTCCTTAAATTCTTCTTTTAATATCAAAGAAATTGCAACCACAATTGATGGATCCAAATTTTTTTTTGCCACCAAATCAACTGGTAATGACACGACTTGTATATCTTCATTAGGAATATTATTTCTTAAATCAAATCCACCTGCCTGTACTATTTCTGGATACAAATAGTCGAATCTTCTCGAAATTGCTTTTGAATTTTTAAGTGAAAAGATCTTTAAGCTAGGATTTGTACCCAGTTTAAAAACAAATTGATTATTTGCGGGCAATAAAAAAAAACCTACATCCAATTCTCCTTTTTCCATCATATCAAAGTGAATAGAATGTGTTTGGTCAATAAAAGTGGTGTTTTTACTATCCACTCCGTAAAGATTTAATATTGTTTCTGCTAACAACCTAGTTCCAGAATTTTCTGGACCAATACCAACCTTTAATCCTTTAAAATCAGCTAAAGAGTTCAATACTAAATCTTTACGATAAAAAATAAACAGAGGTTCTAATATTAAAGATCCAAGAGCTTCTACATTTTTGAATTGAGCATTTTTTAAATCTTGAGCAACAAAACCTACATGTATGTTTTTTTTGTTATCATTAATATCATCTACTATTTTAATTGTATCTTCACGATTAATAACTTCTGCATTAATATCATATTCTTTTAATCTTTTTTTTAGAACATGGGCTGAAGTATCAAAAAAACCACCCTTTGGACCCGCTTCAATATAAATTGATTGCTCCTTTAAAAAACCTGAAATAAAGAAAAATATAAGCGTAAATAAAATAAGATAACCAAAGATGGATATTTTTTTTGACATAAACTAGTAATTATTCCCAATCAAATCTTGGGAATGATTTAAAAACTTTTAAAATTCCTTCAGACCATTCATTTGTCATTTTTAAAAATTCTTCATCATTTAAATTTAAACATTTTTGAGAGGCAATTTTAAATTGGTCTTTTTTATACACCACAAAATCAATTGGTGGACCAACAGTCAAATCACTTTTTAAAGTTGAGTCCATAGAAATAAGTGCACATCTAGAGGCATCACCTAATTTTACATCTGGAGTTATTACTCTGTCTAATATTGGTTTTCCGTATTTAACTTCTCCAATTACTAAGTAAGGTTTACTGTCTGCTGGCTTTATATAATTTCCTTGTGGGTATACCAAAAATAACTCCATAGGTTGACCTTTGATTTGACCTCCAACAATAAAAGTTGAACCCAGCAATACTGTATCTGTATTCATTCCCTTTGGAGAGGAATGTTTAAGGTTTAAAGATCCCACATATTTTGCAATTTGATCAAAATCCTCACATGAAGAAAGATTTTTCTTACCAGAATTATCTTTAAGATCTTTTTCTATAGATTTATAAACTGCTTGTGACGTTCCAAGGTTTCCTGAAGTTACTATTAATATAGTTCTATCACCAACATCATATGTAAACATTTTTGAGTAAATATTTACATTATCAAAACCAGCATTGGTTCGACTATCTGATGCTACTATTATGCCTTCTTTTGTTTTAATCCCTATGCAATAAGTCATATATTTATATGTATTATTTAATTAAACGATGTATTTATAATCGATTTATATCATATCTGATATATCTAAAATGCATTTGCATAATATGTTTAACTATTAAAAGCTATTAAAATGGTCAATAAATTGTGGAAAAATTATAATGCTAAATATGCTTACGATGGATATTTTACGGAGGATAATAAGCTTCGTAAACATGCAACAATAATTTCAAACATTCTAGAAAGATACGGGAAAGAAAAACTTCAAGAAATCGAAAAAAATTGCCAAAGTACTATAAGTGCAAGAGGAATTAATTTTAGAGTGTACGCCGCAAATAATAGAGCTGAAGAAAAAAAATGGCCTCTCGATATTATACCAAGAATAATTCCAAGAACTCAATGGAATAAAGTTGCTAAAGGATTGAAACAAAGAGTAAAAGCTCTTAATTTATTTATTGATGATGTTTACAACCAGAAAAAAATATTTAAGGATAATGTTATTCCTAAAGAAATAATTTTTAAATCACCTTATTATGTTAAAGAATGTGAAGGCTTTTCTCCGAAATATAAAGCATGGTCAAATATTTCAGGAGTAGATTTAATTAGAAATAAATCTGGTGATTATTTAGTTCTAGAAGATAACTTAAGAGTTCCCTCAGGTGTTTCTTATATGCTTGAGAATAGAATGGTGATGAGAGATGTTTTTCCAGAACTTTTTACAAGATACAAGGTTGCATCCATAAGTATTTATACAAATAAGTTATTTAATTGTATGAGAGAGTGTATTCCAAAAAAAACAAAAGACCCTCACATGGTTGTTTTAACTCCGGGCATTTATAATTCTGCATACTTTGAACATTCATATTTAGCTGAACAGATGGGTATTGCCTTAGTAGAAGGAAAAGATCTTTTTGTGGAAAATGATATAGTTTACATGAAGACTGTTAAAGGTCCTTTAAGAGTTGATTGTATATATAGACGTTTGGATGACACTTTTTTGGATCCAAAAGCATTCTATAAAGGATCAGTTATAGGTGTTCCTGGTTTATTCAAAGCTTGGAGAAAAGGGAACGTTGGAATTTTAAATGCCATAGGAACTGGTGTTGCTGATGATAAGGTTGTTTATTCATACGTCAATAAAATGATAGTTTATTATTTAGGGGAACAACCAATTTTAAATCAAGTTGAAACCTATTTATGTCATGACAAGATCCAAATGGATTATGTAATAGATAACATATCAAAATTAGTAGTGAAACCTGCAAATGCATCTGGTGGATATGGAATAATGATTGGTCCAAAGGCACCGCAAAAAGAAAGAGAAGAAGTAATTGCAAAAATAAAAAAGAATCCAAGAGAATTTATAGCTCAACCTTTAGAAATTTTATCTACTGCCCCAACAATTACCAAAAATGATATTGAACCAAGGCATCTTGACCTAAGACCATTTGTACTTAGTGGAAAATCTACATATGTAACAACTGGCGGTTTGACAAGAGTTGCATTAAGAAAAGGCAGTACAATCGTAAATAGCTCGCAAGGCGGCGGTTCAAAAGATACTTTAATTGTTGATATCTAAGTTTAAGTAAATAAATTCTTAGACATAAACAATAAATGATTGAAAAAATAGTTATATTTACTGATTTAGACGGAACTTTATTACATAATGAAACATTTAAATTTGAAAATATAAGGCAATACATTCAAAATTTACTATCTAAAAACATATCAATAATACCTAACTCAAGTAAAACAAAAGCTGAGATCTTAAATTTTTGTACCGAGCTAAAGGAAGAACTCCCTTTTATTGCTGAAAATGGTGCCGCTATATACAAGATGAACTTAATTAATTCAGATTTTCCTGAGAAAATTATACTTAGTAGAGATAAAGATGAAATATTAAATATCTTCTTTAAAAAAATCCCAAAAAAATTTATTTCAAAATGCAAGTTTGTATTAAAACTCAAAAAAGATGAACAGCTTAAAATTTTTGGTTTATCTGAGAAACAGCTAAGTTATGCATCTGACAGAGAATTTTCAGTACCTCTTATATTTAAAGGAAATAAGGTAGAAAAAAATAATTTATTTAGATTAGCTTCTGATATGGGTTTAACAATGCAAGAGGGTGGTCGTGTTATCAATCTTTCTGACAATGTGAGCAAGGCATTTGCAATGAAAAAAGTAAGAAGAATTTTTGAGAAAACTGAAAAACAAGAATTAAAAATAATAGGAGTAGGAGATAATTTTAACGACCTAGATATGCTTAAAAATAGCGACATAGCATGTTTGGTTTTTAACGAAAAGTTTAAGTTAGATACATTGAATATAAAAAATTGTTTAGTTTCTAAAAAGCCTGCTCCAGAGGGGTGGGAAGAAGTTGTCAAAATGGCGCTGGAAAAAATTCAATAATGTTATTAAACTAAGATATGGGTGATTTTTCTCAAAACGGTATAGTTTCTACTCTTCATGATTTTAAGACTAAATCTACTGATGAAATTGAAAAAGAATTATTAGAATTTTCGAAAGAAAGAAAAATGGAATTGATATTACCATGCCTTTACTCAGAATTAGAAGGAGAAGCTCTACCAAAAATTGTTAGTGAAATAAGTAAAACAAAATATTTGAATCATATTATTATTGGTTTAGATAAAGCAAACAAAAGTCAGGCAAAAGATGCATGGAAATTTTTTAAAAAACTTAAAACTGATTTTACTATTTTATGGAATGATGGTCCAAGACTTCAAAAATTAGATAAAGAACTAAAAGAAAAAAGTTTAGCACCAAATCAACCAGGCAAAGGTAGAAATGTTTGGTATTGTTTAGGGATGTCGATTGCAAGAGACACCGCAAGATCTGTTGCTCTTCATGACTGCGATATAAAAACTTATGATAGAAGGATGCTTGCTAAACTTTTTTATCCAGTTGTTAATCCAGTTTTTAATTTTGAATTTTGTAAAGGATTTTATCCTAGAATTGCCAACGAAAAAATGAATGGAAGAGTTGCAAGACTTCTTGTTGCCCCACTATTGATAGCTTTAGAAAAAACAATTGGCAGCAGTGAATATTTACAATTTATGAAGTCATTTAAGTATCCTTTATCCGGTGAATTTTCATTTAGAAGAAATGTTTTATCAGAGTTAAGGATTTCGTCAGATTGGGGTATAGAAGTTGGTGTTTTATCTGAAATGCAAAGAAATTTTTCCCCAAATAACATTTGCCAAGTTGATTTAGCAGATACTTATGATCACAAACACCAAGATCTTTCTTTAGATGACGAAACTAAAGGCTTATCTAAAATGTCTATAGATATTATTAAAACGTTTATTAAGAAATTAGCAACACAAGGAAATTCGTTTAGTAGAGAAACATTTAGATCTTTGAAGGCTACTTATTATAGATGCGCTTTAGATATGATAGATATTTATAGAAGTGATGCAACAATGAACGGTCTCAAGTTTGACTCACATACTGAAGAGAAAGCAGTTGAATTATTTGCAATTAATATAATGAAAGCTGGAGATGATTTTTATGTAAATCCTATGGATACGCCATTTATACCAACATGGAGCAGAGTGAAAAGCGCTATACCAGATTTCCTCACCAAACTAAACAAAGCTGTTAGTGAAGATAATAAAGACAACTCTTAATGTTATCTCAGTTAAGTAAAAAGAATATTAAAAAAAAAATAAGTTCAATTTATAGTTTATATTATTCAAAAAAAAATCTAGATATTTGTGTTGAAGAAATCTTTCGAGTCATCAACACATTTAATAAATTTGGAAAAAAGGGTAAAAAATTAAGAATATCTGAAAAAACCTCTGTTTTAATTTGTTATGGAGACAGCTTGCTAGATGGTAATAAAGAAAAAACAATTAGGATTTTTAGAAAATTTTATAAAAAAAAATTAGATCATTTTTTTGAGGCAATTCATTTTCTTCCATTCTATCCGTCAAGCAGCGACAGTGGATTTGCAGTAAAAGATCATTATCAAGTAGATAAAAAATTGGGAGATTGGTCAGATATATCTAGGCTGTCAAAAACGACTACTATTATGGCAGATCTTGTAATTAATCACGCCTCTTCAAAAGGCTTATGGTTTAAAAACTTTTTGGCTAATAAATCGCCAGGAAAAGATTATTTTTTAGCAGTAAGTAAAGAATTTAACACTTCTAAAGTTATTCGACCACGAGAAAATAAACTACTTAAAAAGATCAGTATATTTAAAAAAAACAATCTTATATGGAGAACATTTAGTGACGATCAAATTGATCTTGATTTTAGAAATCCAAAAGTCCTTCTAAGGTTCATAAAGATAATGATTAATTTATTAAATCATGGTGTCACTATTTTTAGATTGGATGCTATTGCGTATTTATGGAAAAAAAGTGGATCAAAATGCATTAATTTAAAAGAAACTCATGAAATAATAAGATTGTTGAGGATTGTTTGTGATTCTCTTAAATCAAAACCAATCATAATTACAGAAACTAATTTACCAGAAAATGAAAACTTAAGTTATTTTGGGATAAAAAATGATGAGTCCCATTGGATTTATAATTTTTCTTTACCACCATTATTAGTTCACTCTTTTCTTTTTGAAGATAGCACATACTTAAATAAATGGAGCAAAAATCTTCCACAAACAAAGATTGGTAATAGCTATTTAAATTTTATCGCCTCGCATGATGGAATAGGCATGAGACCAGTTGAGGGATATTTAAACAAGAAAAATTTGTCAAAATTTTTTAAACGTATAAAAAAAAATGGTGGACAATTGTCATTCAGGAAAGTTCAAAATTCATCAAAAAAGGTATACGAGGCAAATATTACACTTTTTGATGCTTTTCAAAAAACTGATTATGATAAAAGGGGAAAATACTTCTTAGAGAGATATATATCCGCACATGCTATTATGATTGCATTCGAGGGAATTCCAGCAATTTATTTTAACTCTATATTTGGAACTTCAAATGATGAATATAAGTATATTATTTCTGGTAATAAAAGAGATCTAAATAGATATAAATGGAATAAAAAAAGATTAGAAAGTTTACTTAAAGATAAAAATTCCAAACAAAGTACTTTTTACCGAAAAATCACAAGATTAATATCTATTAAGAAAAAAAATAAAGCATTTCACCCTAATGCCAAAAGAGAAAATTTAAACATGGGAAAAAAAATATTTTGTTTTAAAAGAACGAGCTTAGATAAGAGACAGATTATATATAATTTTACGAATTTATCGTCGAAATTTCAAGAATTTGATTTGAATAAAAAATTCATAAAATACAAAAACTTGTTGGACAAATCAAAAATAAATCGTAAATTTAAACTCAAACCATTTGAGACGGTGTGGTTAACTAATTATAAATAAAAAGATATCTGAATATATATGACAAAGAGATACAGCGGAAAATCATTTAAAGATTCAAGCGTAATGAAAAAACCTAAATTGTCTTTTAAAGAGAAGAGAAAAAATAAAAGAGATAAGAAAAGGAATCGTTAGTATACTTGATTTTTTAATAATCCAATCAATAAGTAGCTCATACCAAAAAAATAAAGCTGGAGTGTTTTATATTTTTTTTCAAAATAATGTTTTTTAAAATCAAAATTTATTAAGGTCATAAAAATTATAAGAATGAGTGGATCATAATACTTATTATAAATGGTTAATTGCGGATTAAAAAGAATTAGGGTCAAAAAGATCAAAGAATTGAAATAATTTTTTTTTAAGATAGTGTAAATATAAACGATTGAAAAAATAGAAAACACAAAAAATAAATAGTTATTATTAAAAAAAATATTCGAAAGTTTATAAAAAAACCCTCCTCCAAAACCACTATCATATTTAGGATAATTAAAAAAATATATATTAATCAAACCAAAAATAATTAAAACTAAAATCTCTATAGATTTTAAATTTGCGATTTCATTCTTTATTAATTTAAAATTTAAAATTGGTGCAATAAAAAAGAGTATCATAGTTGAAATTATAAGAATTTTGTTTGAGATATTGAGAGTGTTAAAATTATTCATAGACATACCTTGCGCTCCTTCAAATGCATCAAATATATCTTTTGAAAAAATATAATATAAAAAAGGAGTTGCCAGAATTAAAGAAAATATCAAGATAAGAAAAAATCTTTGATTAAGATTAAAAATAAAAAAGAAACTAACCAAGTAGAAGAAAAAAAATATACCAAAAGCAGGATAAAAATAAGCACTAAGAGCAACAAAAAATGTTGCAATTAAACTTTGTTTAAATTTGTCCATTTCTCTCTTTGCATCATGAAATTTTAAGTAGTGAAAAATAGACACTACAAAAAATAATAAACCCCAAATAAGTGAGTAAGGCCAAATTGAAAGTGATCTGATTGTTGGTGATAGAAATATTGAACATGCTATGAGAGCTAGAGTAAAACTTTCTGTATCTTTATATCTTATTTTTAGGCATCGAAAAAAGTATAAACAAATTAATATTGATACAAATGAATTAATTATTCTTAAAGTTTCATAGGAGATAAATTTATTAACCTGCGATAATATAATCCAAAATAATGGTGAATTTCTCGTTACCATTGAAGCTTCTTGCGTCCCAAAACCACTGAATGTTTCAAAAAAATTTTTTGAAAATGCCAAGGATATTTTGAAGTGATAATTGAAATCACCCTTAGCACCACCTAATGAGTCCTCATTAAAATAAAATCCGATTAAAATTGATACGTAAAATAAAAAAAAAATAAAAATAATTTTCAAATTTGAAATATTAAATTTTATCTTTTGCATTTGTTTCTGCTTGTTCTAAAAGCTTATCCAATGAAATATTAGGTTTAATTTCTAAAAAAATTTGAAAAGAAAACAACCTTTTTGATAATTTTATAAATAAAATATTTAATTTCTCAAAAAATTTACTCAAAAAGTTACTCCCAACTGCAAGTTGGAATGGTGCCGGAACTCCATATGTTTTTAAAATACTAAAATCACTTTGTCTAACTAAGTTTGAAAAACTAGAAAAGGTGAATAAACGTGTATGAGTTTTATCTAGAATACCTCTTGAGCCGTAATTGAAATTTCCAATCAGAAGCATTAATCTAATTATAAAAAAAGCTATATTTGGAGTCGATATAAGGACTTTGGCTTTTAAATTATTTTTTAATTTTTTCTTTAGTTCAATCAAAAAATTTTCTGGGTCTTTTAAGTGCTCAATTACATCTAGAATTAATACGTAATCAAAATGATCATAGTTGATTTCTGGCAGCCCATTATCAAGGTTCTGCTCAATATAATTTTCCAATTTTTGATTTTGATTTACTTTATAATCTATACCAGTTACTTCACATTTTTTTTTAATAAAAAGATTTCCTAATTCTCCTGTATTGCATCCAATATCCAAAACTTTTGTATTGTCTTTTACTATATCGAGTGCTTTTTTATGGGTGCTTTCAAATTTATCTTTTAAAATATAATTTCCTAATTTCCCTTCATAACAATCAAATTTACGATCATAAAAAATCCCAAGTTCTTGAAATTTTGCCTTTAAATTAATTATAAAAACTTGAAATGCATATTTTAAACCGTTTACATAGGATATCTCTTCACCGTAATAGGTTGGTATAGCTATTTCTTTAATTTTTAGTTTTGATATTAAAAATTGTGCAATTATTTCATTGTCAAATGAATGGTCATTGGAGTTCAAGTTAAAAGGGATTTTTGTCAGTGCGTTTACGCTATATATTCTATAGCCTGAATGAAACTCAGAAAAATCGGTCTTAAATAAAAAATTTTGATAGAAAGTTAGTATTTTATTTCCAATAAACTTGTATAGGGGCATTCCTCCTTTTAATGCTCCATTTTTATTAATCATTCTTGATCCCCAAACAAAATCTATTCCTTCAGAAACTAGTGGGTCGATAAGTCTCTCTAAATACTCAGGAGCATATTGTCCATCACCATGTACTAATGCAACATAATCAAAGTTATTTTTGATTGCATATTGAAAACCAATTTTTTGATTTCCACCATAACCTTGATTGATTGGGTTTGAGAGAATTGTATATTTAAAGGGCTTACTATTATTATCGACAAATGATTTTATGACTTCAAGTGTATTGTCTGTTGAAGAGTCATCATTAATTAATACTTCAACATTAAATTTATTTGTTAAGTTTTTGTCTATTCTGTTTAGTACTTTCTCAATAAATTTTTCATGATTATATACAACGATTAAAATTAATAATTTTTTCTTCATTCAAAATATTAATATATTAAAAATAAGAGAGAAAATAGGGGTGTTTTTTTAAACACCCCATAATTGAATTTATCCTTTAAACATTCCTAATGCTTTACCAAGCAGTTCCTCTGACTTAGCGTGATTACCATTTTCGTGAGCTTTCACACCAGCATCCCTAAGTTCTTTAGCTTCTGCAATCTTCGCGTCAACACCTTTTGCCATCATTGGGCAAGAACCTGCAAATGCAGAACTTGTGAATAGTAAAATAGATAAAATTAAAGTTAACTTTTTCATAATTATCCTTTTGTTAATTCATATATATGCGCTTTAATTTTAAATAT
>CACJZL010000018.1 GCA_902597865.1 uncultured Pelagibacteraceae bacterium
AAAAATAATTAAATAAAAGAAAATATATTTTTTCTTATCTATTTTTTGAAGCATCCTTTATAATCCAGTCTATTAATGAAAAGAAATTCATACCATGATGTAAAGCTATTTCCGGCACTAACGATAGGTTTGTCATCCCTGGCTGAGTATTAGTCTCTAAAAGGTAAAACTTTCCATTGTGAAATTTAAAGTCAGATCTAGTAACCCCTTTGCACTTTAGAACTTTGTGAGCCTTTAATGCTATGTTCATCACATTTTGGTAATCTTTTGTTTTAATATTTACTGGAATAATGTGTTTTGTTTTTGCCCTAGAGCTATACTTCGCTTTATAATCATAAAACTTTCTTTTAGGTCTTAGCTCTATAGCACCTAATTTTTTTTTACCAAGTATTGCAACTTGAATTTCTCTTCCAGGTATAAATTCTTCTACTAAAATTTCATCATAAGCTTTAAGTTTATTTAAATTTTTAATAATATTTTTTTCATTACAAATATATACACCTAAACTTGATCCCTCATTAATAGGTTTGATCACCACAGGAAATTTAAATTTGCTTTTTAATAATTTTATTACTTTTTTTTTATTTAAATCTGTTCTTATTTTAAGGAACTTTGGTGTTAAAATCTTATTTTTGATAAATATTTTTTTTGAAATTTCTTTATCCATTGCCATCATAGAGGATAAAACACCTGAATGTGTATATTTGAGACCCTTGCTTTCTAAATAAGTTTGGATGAAACCATCTTCACCAAATCTTCCATGTAACGCATTAAAAACAACATGGGGGAGAAATTTGTCAATATTTCTTGATAGATTTTCGTCAGGCTCAATTATTCTACAATTATATTTTTTTTTTATACAGTTCTTTACTGCTTTTGCAGTTTTAAGACTAACGGATCTTTCTCCTGAAATACCACCTCCAAGAATAAGGATTTTTTTTTTCATTTATTCTATTATTTCTATCTCAAGATCTAAAGATATGCCTGTTTTTTTTTTAACCTGGTCTCTTACAAAATTAATCAACTTGTTCATTTCAGAAAAAGAGGCATTTTTTGAATTAACAAAAAAATTGCTATGTTTGGATGAAATTTTAGCATCGCCAAAACTAATATCCTCGGGTACACTTTCACGAATAAGTTCCCAAACTTTCTTTTTAGTGCTCTTGATTGGATTTTTAAAAGTGCTTCCCCCAGTTTTGACTTTGAGTGGTTGAGTTGATTCTTTTAATCTTTTTAATCTTTCAATTTCTTTTCTTATTAATTCCTTATTACTCTTTTTGCATTCAAATGTGGCACTTAAAAAGATCAAATCATAAGGCAAATTACATTCTCTATAACCAAAAATAATATCCTTTGTTTTAATCGAACTTACCCTTCCTTCAAAATCTACAACCTGAATTGAAACTAAAAAATCTTTGAATTCAGACCCGAAACATCCAGAATTCATTCTAATGCCACCACCTACTGAGCCAGGTATACAAGACAAAAATTCTAAACCAGATAAACCATTTTCACAGGCAAAGTCAGAAACATTTTTATCTAAAGATGAACAGCCAGCAATTAATTTATTATTATCAATCAATGATATATTACTAAAATTTTTGCCTAACTTAATAAAAATTTTTTCCCCCAAATTTTCGCCTATTAAAAGATTAGATCCTGCTCCTAAGACATGTTTTTTATATTTTGGTACTATTTTTAAAAAACTTATAAGCTCCTTTAAATTTTCTGGTTTAAAAAAAACCTTTGCTGATCCACCAATATTCATCCAATTCAAATTTTTAAGAGAAAAATCAAATTTTAGATTAGAATTGTTTCGATCTTTAAAGATTTTAAATTCTTGCATATTCATTATCTGAGAAAATTTTTAAGTTCTTTTAACCATCCAGATATTGATCCAGCACCCATTCCAATTACAATTTCATTTCCTTTTAAATTGTTTTTGAAAAAATTTACAAGGTCTTGTTTTTGATTAACCATAATTACTAACGCTTTTGAATTTTTTGATATATCTCTAGCAAATTTTTCATATTTAAATCTCAATTTAATTTTTTCGCCTGCTTTAAAAACTGGGCATAACAATACTTGATCGGAATTTTTAAATGATTTACTAAAATCGCTACTCAAATCATTTAGTCTTGAAACTCTGTGTGGTTGAAAAATAGATATGACCTTTTTATTTGGGTAGCTTTTTTTTACACCATTTAAAACTTCTTTTATTTCAGTTGGGTGATGAGCATAATCATCAAAAAAAGTTACACCATTAAACTCAAAAACTTTATTAAACCTTCTTTCGACCCCTTGAAAATCCTTAAGGCTTTTTTTTATTAAGTATGTAGATATTCCTATGTGAGAAGTTAATGCAAATGCTGCAGCCGCATTACTTATATTATGAAATCCAATCAAAGGAATTTGTATATTTTTAATACTTATCTTTTTTTTGTTGGGTATCTTTATAATAAGATCAAAAATTGATTTATTTAATTTATATTTTATATTTGTAATTCTAAAATTAGAACCTTTGTTAACACCATAAGTAAAATAGTTTTTTACAAGACTTTTTTTTAATAAACTTCTATTATTGTCATCATCGATACACAAAAATGTTTTGCCGAAAGATGGAACGTTTGAAATAAATTTTTCAAAATATTTTTTTAAATTATCCTCAGATTTATAAAAATCCATATGTTCTCTATCAATATTGGTAATTATAGAATAAGTGAATGGGACTTTTATAAAACTACCGTCAGACTCATCAGACTCTAGCACGCACCATTCGCTCTTCCCTAGTTTAGCTGAGTTGTTAATCGAATTTATTACACCTCCATTTATTATTGTAGGATCTAATTTTGCTTTTGAAAAAACACTTGCAATTAATGAAGTTGTAGTAGTTTTACCATGAGAACCTGCCACAACAATATTTTTTTTTAGAGAGGTCATGTGCGCAAGCATGTCTCCTCTTTTATAAATTGGTAAATCTTTTTTCTTAGCTGCGTTTAATTCAATATTGTTATTTTTGATCGCTGAGGATATGACTACAATATTAGCCTTGTTTAGATTAGAAATTTTGTGTTTTGTAAAAATTTTAATTTCACTTTTTTTTAATCTTTCTATATTTTTATTTATTGAAATATCACTCCCTTGTATTTTAAAACCAAGTTGTTTCATTATTAATGCTAATCCACTCATACCAATGCCTCCTATACCAATGAAATGGATTATTTCTTTTTTTCCTAGATTAATTTTCATAAAAAGTTTGCTCTATCATATTAAAATTTTCAGACCATGATTCTTCCAAAATAAAATCGCTCATTTTTTCTACCTTATTTTCCAACATTTTTTTATTCTGAATATTTTCCATATAAAATTGATAGAAATAGTTTTCAAAAATTTCATGTTCATTAATAAGCCAACCAAAATTTTTATCCACATAAAACTTTGCATTAAAATATTGATGATCATCTTTTGAAAATGGAAAAGGAATTGCTAAAAATGGGATTTTTAAAGAAACAAGTTCTGATAAAGTTGATGCTCCTGCACGTGTAATTGCAAAATCGCATAACGACATAATTTCACTTAATTTATCTTCAAAAGTAAAAACTTTATTTGCAATACTGTTTTCTTGATAAAAATTTTTTATATATTCTTGATTAGATTTGCTAGTTTGGTGATATATAGTTAAGTTTATTATCTTTGAGATTTTTAAAATATCTTTAAGAAAAATAGTATCTAATTTTTTTGCTGTCTGACTTCCTCCAATTATTAAAACTTTTAATCCGGTATCTGATGATAAAGTTTTTTTTGGTTTCAAAAATTCTTTTCTAACTATAGGTTTGATTACTTTAAGTTTGTGTGAAAATTTTGATGGTAAATTTTTTAAATTATTTTCATACGCAAATATTTTTTTGCAAAATTTTAATAATAATAGATTAGATCTTCCAATTACTAAATTTGGTTCAAAAAGGAATATTCTAATATTTAAAATTTTTGCTGCGAGACAGTGCGGAATACTCATATATCCACCTGTAGATAATAGCAATTTTGGATTTTCTTTTTTTAGAAAAAAAAAGGATTTTAAAAATGAAACAATTAAAAAAAAAGGAAATATTAAAATGCTTAAATTTTTTTTAAATTGCGGGATATGAATTTCACTTACATTGTAATTTTCTTTTTTAATGAAATTTAGGCCTCTTTTATCTGAAATTATCTTTACTTTAATTTTATTCTTAAAATAATCATAAAATACTTTTGCTGGAATAACGTGCCCTCCTGTCCCACCAGTGCTTATTATCATAGAGCTCATTTATTTATTTTTCTCTTCGTCAAATTTAAAATTACTCCAATTAATATTGAAGATCCAATTATAGAAGAACCTCCATAACTAAGAAATGGCAAAGTCATTCCTGTTGTGGGTAAAAATCTAATATTTACTCCAATATGAACTAAAACTTGAAAAAGAATTAACATTACAGAGCCTACAAGTATTAATTTAAAACATTCATTTTCTATGGATGATACTTTTTTGAAAACTCTAAAAATAAGACATAAAAATATTAAAATAATTCCTATTATTGATATAATTCCAAATTCCTCGGCTATTACGGCAATAACATAATCTGTGTGAGCCTCTGGCACTCTAACATTTAGAGTGCCTTCTCCAATACCTTTTCCAAAAAAACCCCCGTTCATAATTGCTTCTGATGCTCTCTCAGACTGATAATTTCCTTTTGACGTTACATCAAAAAATGATTCAATCCTAAATTTTATATAATTCAACTTAGGGATAAAATTAATCATTAGAAGCAGAGTGCATAAACCAATTAATATAAAAAGTATTAAAAATATAAGATTAATACCTGAGACAAATATGAGACTTAACCAAAGACATAACACTAATAATGTTTGACCAATATCTGGCTGCAAGAATAATAAAAGGATAATTGGAATGATTACAATCAAACTAAAAAGATATCTTACATACTTATTATAATATTTATCAGATGTTAGTAACATTGATAGTATGATTATTAAAAATGGTTTAAGGATTTCGATTGGTTGAAACCTTGGAAAAAAGAATATATCTATCCATCTTTTAGAACCCTTAACCTCTACACCAAAAATTGGAACTAAAATTAGTGTACAAAATATTATTATAAAACACGCTAATGATAATTTATAAAAGGTTTTTTCTTCAAGTAAGGAAAAAAAGAAAATTGTAAATATTCCCAGTAAAGTGTAAAAAAATTGTTTAAAAAAAAAATAATAACTTGTTGTCTCAAGTTTGGTAGATGCAATTAAAGAAGTTGAAACAAGTGAAAAAAAAATACCTAAAGAAATTAATAAGATTATTAAAAAAAATAAAAATTTATCTATGTCTTTCCACCAATTATATAACGAAAAATTCATATCTTATTTTTTCCTGTAAATACCGATTTTTCTTAATTGTGAATTGAAATATCTTCCTCTTTCCTCGAAATTTTTGAAATTGTCAAAAGAAGCTGAAGCGGGGCTAAAAAGAATAATTTTTTCCTCTAGGTTTTGTTCTTTTTTAAGGTCAGTTTTGATTTTCTTTATTGCGGAAATCATATTATTAAACTTTTGATAATGGACTTTATCCTTAAGTCTTTTTACAAAAAAATCAGAATTTTTTCCAAATATATAGGCTCTTAAATTAAAACAACATTTTTTACTTAAAGTAAATCTATCCCCTTTTTTTGGTAATCCTCCTAAAATCCAGAAAGTTTTCTTCTTGGTGTCTATAAGTTCTTGCGTAGAGGAAAAGGAGGTCGATTTTGAGTCATTAATTACTTTAATCTTTTTATTATTAATCACAATTTCATTTCTAAATCTTAAAGCCTTAAATTTATTTAGTGTGGGTATAATCTTTCTCAAATTAATTTTTAAAAAATTGCAAATATTGAAAACAAAGACAAGATTTTTTTGATTTACACTATTATTTAGGTAATTATTTTTTATTAAATTTTGAAATCTCAAATAAATTTTCTCGTCAATTCTTAAAACTTTTGAATTAATTTTTTTTTCATTTAATATTTTATCAATAATTTTATTTTTATTTTCTATGAAAGCGCAAGAACTTTTATTTTGCATTGCGATAAGTTTTATTTTGCTTTTGATATAATTTTTGAAATTTCCATGTCTTTCTAGATGATCAATTGAAACATTTAAAATAGCTGCTAAATTGGTTTTATAATATTTGCTATATTCGATTTGATAAGAAGAGGCTTCAACTACAAACAATGTTTTTTTGGAAAAATGATAGTTTGATAAAATCGATTTTCCAATATTGCCAACCAATTTTGTGTGAATTCCTTGAGATTTAAGAACTTGATATAAAAGTTTGCAAGTTGTTGATTTTCCATTTGTTCCTGTGATTGTGATAAAAAAATTTTCTGGAAAACTTTTGTAAAACACATCCAAATCAGAGATGATTTTTGCTTTATTTTTTATTATCTCATTAGATAGTAAACATTTTCTATAATTTATCCCAGGGCTTAATAAAACGTAGTCAAAATTGTTTACTCTATCACTGCCTCTGGTAAACTTTTTGTTAGAAGGAAGATTTGTTAATGGTAAATTATCGTCAAAAACTTTTAAATTATTTCTTTTTTTCAAAAAGTTAAAGGCCGATTTGCCAGTTTTGCCATACCCATAAATAAGAATTTTTTTATTCTGAAAGAATATCTTTTTTGATTTCATCTTAGTTTTAAAGTGGCTAAACCAATCATTGCCAAAATAAGAGATATAATCCAAAATCTTATGACTATTGTAGATTCAGCCCAACCTTTTTTTTCAAAATGATGATGAATCGGTGCCATCATAAAAATTCTTTTACCTGTTAGTTTGAATGAAACAACTTGGACAATTACTGAAATTGCTTCTAATACAAATAGTCCACCAGTAATAGCTAACACTATTTCATGTTTTGTTGTTACTCCAATTGCACCTAAAGACCCGCCTAAAGCCAATGAGCCTGTATCTCCCATGAATATTTTAGCAGGTGGGGCATTAAACCATAAAAAACCAATTGATGCTCCGATGATTGCTCCACAAAAAACCGCAACTTCTCCAACACCCTCTATGTAGGGAATTAATAAATAGTCTGCAAAAATTATGTTTCCAGACACATAACTTATAAAACCAAAACAGCCCGCAACAAGTATAACAGGAACAGTAGCTAACCCATCCAAACCATCAGTTAGATTTACTGCATTAGAGGATCCAACTATAACAAACAAATAAAAAGGTATAAAAAACCATCCTAAGTTAATTACTAAATTTTTAAAAAATGGAAAATACAAATTAGTTTTAATATCAGAGTCTATAAATTTATAAAAAATAATTAATGAAATTAGACAAAGAAAGATTTGAATTAATATTTTTAATTTTGAAGAAATCCCATTTGAGTTATTATTTTTAATTTTTTTATAATCATCAAACGCTCCTAAAATTCCAAAGGATAAAGTGATGAATATTAATAACCAATTATATGGATTTAATAAATCAGCCCACAAAAAAATACCTGTGAATAAACCTATTAATATTAAAACTCCACCCATAGTGGGTGTTCCAATTTTTTTAATCAAATGATCTTCTGGCCCATCAGAGCGAATAGGATTTGTAATTTGTTTTGATGAAAAAAAATTTATAAACTTATCCCCTATTAAAAAAACTATAATCATTGCAGTAATCACAGCCAAACCTGTTCTCACAGTTAAAAAATTGAAAAAATTTAGGAACGAATATGTATCTGAATAGCTTGTAAGTATATTATACAACATTTTTACAAATTTTTTATTATTTTATTTAATCCAGTAGAGTTAGATCCTTTTATCATTAAAAAACCGTTATTAGGTAATTGTTTTTTTATCAAATTCAAAATCTCTAATTTATTGTTTAATATTTTACCTCTCATTTGTGGTTTTAATTTGTTAAATGTATGTTTTGTATAGTTACCAAAAACATAAGTTTTATTAATGTTAGATTTATTAATATATTTCGCAATTTTAATATGAAGTTTTTTTGAAAATTTTCCTAATTCAAACATATTTCCAATCAAAATAAATTTTTTCTTACTATCCTTATAGCTTTTGTCAAATCTTTCTAATGCAAATTTAAATGAAAGAGGATTTGAATTATAACTTTCATCAATAATAGTTAAGTTTTTTTTTCCATTTTTATACCTTATTATAGTGCCTCTACTCTGGGAAATTTTGAAATTTAAAAATAAATTCACAGGTAAGACATCTATATCAAAATAATTAATAATAATACTCAGTGTAGATAAAATATTTTCCTTAAAATCAATTAAATAATTTGGAATTAGAAAAAATTTTATTCTCCCCTTTATTAAAAATTTACATAAAAATTTATTTCTATTTTTACTCTCCCCTAGGTAAACAACATCAGCTAACTTATTTTTTTTACTGAAAGAAATAATATTTAAATTTCTCATTTTTGCTTTTGAAATAAAATAGTTACAGTATTTATCGTCCTTATTTATAATCATTACTCCAGAGGGAAAAATATTATTAATTATTTCACCCTTAGCTTTTGCAATCTCGTCTAGATTCTTAAAATTCTTAATATGAGCATATGAGATGTTTGTAATTAAACCAAGATTGGGTCTTATTAGCTTTGATAAAGTGTTTATTTCTCCTTTTTTATCCATTCCGACCTCTAAAACTGAGAACTTAGTCGATTGAGGTGAATTTAAAATACTTAAAGGCACACCATATTTATTATTAAAGGAATTTTTTGAATAATATGTTTTATCTAATTTACTTAGACAAAATCCAGTTAAGTCTTTAACTGACGTTTTTCCAGCAGATCCAGTTATTGCAATATTATTACTTTCTAAAGACTTTCTATAAACAAAGCTAAATTTGTTTAGCTTATCGAAAGGATTTTTACTAAATATATTTCTGGAATTTTTAGATTTTTTATTTGTGATTGCTAAAATTGCATTATTTTTTATCGCCTCAATTCCAAATTTATTTCCATCAAATTTTTGACCCTTTACCCCAAAAAATACCGAATTTTTTTTAATATCTTTAGAGTTTAAAGACACTGAGTTGATTAAAGTTTTTTTATTTAAGATTTTATTACCGAAAGTTTCAGTTAAGATATTTGTTTTAAGAGAATCCGATAATAAATTATTCTTTTTTCTAATAGCTTTAATAATCTCTAATTTATCCGAGAAAAAAATTCTTTTTTTATATTCTTGGTAATTTTCGTGTCCCTTTCCAGCAACAATTAAAATATCACCTGAATTTAATTCACTAACAGCTTTTGAAATCGCATCAGCCCGCGAGGAAATTTCAACATATTTTTTTTTCTTAATTTTTCTCTTTATCTGATCTCTTATTACTTTGGGGCTTTCAAACCTTGGATTGTCGTCGGTTAAATATATTTTATCACAATACTTATTTGCAATACCTCCCATTAAAGGTCTTTTGCTTTTATCTCTATCCCCTCCACACCCAAACACCAAAGAAATTTTACTTAAAGGGTAATCTTCCTTTATATTTGATATAACTGTTTTTAATGCATCTGGAGTATGTGCATAATCAAGTATTACTCTTGATTTATTCTTTAATTTACCAATTTGCTCTAATCTTCCATTGATAGGTTTAATCTTACTTATATTCCTTAGAATAGTATCAATTTTTATGCCCGATAAATATGCAGCCAAAACTGCAAAAAGTAAATTTTTAATCTGAATGCTGCCAATTAGATAAGAGTTGAATGAATAATCTTTCTTTAAAAGACTAAAACTAATTCTTTTTTTATCGTTTATTTTTTGTATTTTTTTCAAGTTAATGAAAGAATTCTCACTACCTATTTTATAAATCTTCAATTTCTTTTTTTTTGAAATCTTTTTAAGTTCTTTTTCTTGAGATATTCCATTTTCGTAAATTATATTCCCTTTATTAAGCAACAATTTATCAAAAAGAATGAGTTTTGAATTCAAATAATCTTTGAATGTTTTATGATAATCTAGATGATCCCTTGACAAGTTTGTAAACAATGCGGTTTTTAAATTTAATCCATCCAATCTATGTTGTTTTAAACCATGACTTGATGCTTCTATAATTACGTTATCAATATTTAAATTTTTTAATTTATGTAAAATTTGATGCATTTTAATTGGATCTATTGTTGTATTATTCGTCTCTAACTTAATTTTTTTTGATAAAACACCTAGGGTTCCTATGGCAGCAACTTTTTTTTTATTTAAAGATAATATTTGATAAAAAAAATTCGCAATTGAGGTTTTGCCATTTGTACCAGTTAAGGCGATAATATTTTTAGGTTTTTTTTTATAAAAATTGCTTGCAGCCTCTGCTAATGCTTTTCTTGGATTTTTATTTTTAATAAATAAAATTTTTTTTTTATTAAATCCCTCAAAATTTAGGTTTGAAATAATAATTTTTGAGCCATTTTTTATAGCGTCTTTAATATAATTATTTCCGTTAAATTTATTTCCTTGGATAGAAAAAAAAATATCGTTCTTTTTGCAATTTTTGCTGTTAAATCGAATATTATTAAATTTTATAGATTTATAAGCTGGTTTAATATTTTTAATTAATTTACCCAATAACATTTTTTTAAATTCTTAGTATTTTGTGGCTAAAATAGGTCCTATTTTTTCTATTATTTTTGCTGCTACTTCTACTGAAGTCCATCCAGCAGTATTGAAGGGTGTGCCTACAAATGAGCCAGGTTTGTTTCGATAATTGTAAACATAACTTTTAGATAATTTAGTATCTTCCAACATAACAATAAAAACATACTTTGGTTCATTTATTGGAAAAATTGATGCAAAAGTATTTATTTTTTTTTTTGTATATTTTCCATTTTCTACAATAAGTGCAGTACCTGTTTTTCCCCCGACATTATATCCTTTTACATCAGCCAAACTTGCTGTTCCCTCTGTCACTACTCTTCTTAAAATTTGATTTATTTTCAAACTTACATCTTTACTTATAACTCTCTTTTTTCTTGCATAGCCAATACTTTTGTCTTTGATTAAAGTTGGTGTAATATCGTATCCACCGTTTGATATTATCGCATAGCCTTTAGCAAGCTGTATGAGTGTAGTTGTAATACCATGACCAAAAGAAACAGTTAATAGTTTACACTTTCCCCAATAAAAAGGTAAAGGTTTTCCAATCTCTGGAATATCAAATTCAATATCACTTAGAATACCAATTCGAATTAAAAAATCTTTAATCTTATCGACTCCTAATTTTTGGCCTATTTTTACAGTCCCTATATTTCCAGAATTAATCAAAATCTCTTCAACTGATAAATTTTGCGATAAGTCTTCATCATATTCAGAGATAGTTCTGCCACCACAATTAATTTTTTTTTCAAGATTATTGAACATATCTTTTGGTTCAATTAATTTTTCATTAAATCCTGCGGCTATTGTAAATGTTTTAAAAACTGATCCAAATTCATAAACCCCTTTAGTTGCTCTATTGATATACTTTTTATCAGAAATATTATTACGTTTATTAATATCAAAGTCAGGTAAAGATACTAATGATAATATCTCTCCACTATTAATATTCATTAAAATACTTGCACTTCCAACATTTTTGAAAATTTTTTCAGAATTGAGAAGTTCTTGTCTCACAAGAAATTGAATTTCTTTATCTAAAGTCATAGTAAGTGGTTCGGTATTTGTTTTGAGATAGTTATTAAAGTTTTTTTCAATACCTGACACTCCAAAATTTTCGTCATCTATCTGGCCTATTGTGTGAGAAAACAAATTATTATCTGGATAAATTCTTGTAATTTTTGGTTCAAGAATTAAAGACTTTTCACCTAATAATTTTATTTCTTCTGATTTTTGAGGTGTAAGTTTTTTTTTTAAATAGAAGAATTTTTTCTTATCAATTTCATTTTCTATTTTATTGAAATTTAATTCAGGAAATGAATATTTTAATTTTAATAAAAATTTTTTTTTATCTTTAATTAAGTTCGGTTTTACCCCAATATTATAAGTAATCACCGAT
>CACJZL010000019.1 GCA_902597865.1 uncultured Pelagibacteraceae bacterium
GTGTTACTGCAATTATTAAAAATGATAAACAAATTCAACAACTAAAAGAAGGTGAAGAAGGACAAATTATTTTAAATCAAACTCCTTTTTATGGGGAGTCTGGTGGTCAGGTTGGTGACAAAGGCATGATAACTTCGGGTGAAAATGAATTTGAGGTAACTGATGTTCAAAAAAAGATTGGAAACTTATTTGTCCATTTTGGTAAAGTTTCAAAAGGAACAATTAAACTTAAAGATAATGTTGAATTAAAAATAAACTCAGAAAGACGTCAAAATATAAGAGCCTATCACTCAGCAACACATTTATTACATGAGTCTCTTAGAAGAACTTTAGGAACACATGTAATGCAAAAAGGATCATTAGTTGCGCCAGACAGATTAAGATTTGATTTTAGTCATATGAAACCAATCACAGATGAAGAAATGAAAAAAATCGATGAAAATGTTAACAAGTTTGTAAACTCGAAAACGGAAGTTGTTACACGACTAATGACACCTGAAGAGGGAATTGAACAAGGGGCAATGGCTTTATTCGGTGAAAAATATGGAGATGAAGTTAGAGTTGTGTTTATGGGTGAAGAGGGTAACAAATATTTTTCAACAGAACTTTGTGGTGGAACACACGTAAAAAACACTGCTGAGGTTGGTAAATTCAAAGTAGTCAGTCAATCATCAATAGCCGCGGGTGTTAGAAGAGTTGAAGCATTAAGAGATAAACAACTTGAAGAATATCTGAAGTCAAAAGATAAGATGTCTAGTTTGTCCTCTCAAAAAAATGAAGAAACTATCAAATCATTATCAAGTCAAATCACCAAGCTTGGAGGAAAACCAATTAAAAAATCCGAAGATCTTAAAACTACGATTAAGGAGCTGACAAAACAATTAGAGGAAATAACAGTAAAAAGTATTTTATCAGATAAGAAAAAAAATATTATCAAAGACCAAAATATTAAAAAGACAAATATAAGATTTCAAAAAGTTGATGACTTACCTTTTAAAGAATTAAGAAGACTTGTTGATCAAGGTAAGAAAGATATCAAAGAGGGAATTGTAGTTATATATGCAATTAAAGATGATAAAATTGGTTTAGCAGTAGGAGTAACAGACTCTTTAACAAAAAAGTACGATGCAATAAAATTTGTAAAATCTGGTTCAGAAATTCTTGGTGGAAAAGGTGGTGGAGGTAGATCTGATTTTGCCCAAGCCGGTGGAGTTCATTCAAATAAAATAGAGGAAAGTTTTGAAAAGATTAAAAACTTAATTTAACTTATTTTTCAAATTTCCATCAATTGCATCAAGAAATTGATTTGTAGTAAGGTATTTTTGATTCGCATCTATTAAAATTGCTAAGTCTTTAGTCATTGATCCAGTTTCAACACAATCAATACAAACCTTTTCTAACGTATTTGCGAAATTTTTCAGCTCATCATTTGCATCTAATTTTCCTCTATGAGCAAGTCCTCTAGTCCAAGCAAAAATTGATGCTATAGGATTTGTTGAAGTTTCTTTTCCTTGTTGATGCATTCGATAATGTCTAGTAACAGTTCCATGAGCAGCCTCTGCTTCCATTGTTCTTCCATCTGGTGCAAGTAAGACACTGGTCATAAGTCCAAGAGAACCATATCCCTGAGCAACAGTATCTGATTGAACGTCACCATCATAGTTTTTACAAGCCCAAATATATTTTCCACTCCACTTCATTGCGCAAGCAACCATGTCGTCTATAAGCCTATGTTCATAGGTTAAATTATTCTTTTCAAATGACGATTTAAATTCTTTTTCAAAAACATTTTGAAATATGTCTTTAAATCTTCCATCATAAGTTTTTAAAATTGTGTTTTTTGTTGATAGGTAAACTGGCCACTTTTTAATCAATCCATAGTTAAAACAAGATCGAGCAAAATCTTCTATTGATTTGTCTAAATTGTACATTGATAAAGCCACCCCCGATCCTGGGAAATTGAATACTTCATAATTTTTGGTATCTTTACCATCTTCAGACGTCCACTTAATTTCAAGTTTTCCTTTACCAGGAACTTTAAAATCAGTTGCTCTATATTGATCACCAAATGCATGTCTTCCAATAATTACAGGATCAGTCCATGAAGGTACTAACCTTGGAACATTTTTACAGATTATAGGCTCTCTAAATACAGTTCCTCCAATGATATTTCTGATTGTACCGTTTGGAGATCTCCACATTTTTTTTAAATTAAATTCTTTTACTCGTGCTTCGTCTGGAGTAATTGTTGCACATTTAATACCTACACCATTCTTTTTTATTGCGTTCGCACAATCAATGGTTATTTGATCCGAGGTATCATCCCTGCTTTTCATACCAAGATCATAATATTCAATACCTAAATCTAGATACGGTAATATAAGTTTGTTCTTAATAAACTCCCAAATTACTCTTGTCATTTCATCGCCATCCAACTCAACGATTGGGTTTTTGACCTTAATTTTGCTCATATTTACGTATAAATCTTAGTAATTGAATTTCTGCTTTTTATATACATATTAATCAGAAATTATCAAATAAAGGATTATGATAGATAAAGTTTTTCCGAAAATACATAATGAAGGTTATAAGTTTTTAGTAATCTTTGGACTTGGAACACTCGTTTTATATTTAATAAGTGGTTTCTTGGGTTTAATAGGTATTATTCTTACAGTATGGGTTTACTATTTTTTTAGAGATCCAGATAGATTCCCAATAAATGATGAAAATTATCTTGTTAGTCCAGCTGATGGATTAGTGATTAAAGTGGAGGAAGTTAATGGTCCTTCAGAACTTTCTTTAGAGAATAAAAAATTTACCAAAGTAAGCGTATTCATGAATGTTTTTGATTGTCACGTAAACAGAATTCCATGTAGTGGCGAAATTGAAGAAATTTTATATAAACCTGGAAAATTTTTAAATGCTTCATTAGACAAAGCCAGCGAAGACAATGAGAGAAATTATTATAAAATAAAAAATAACAATGGTGATCAAGTTGTAGTTGTTCAGATAGCTGGTTTGATTGCAAGGCGTATTGTTACCGAAACAAACAAAGGGGAAAAACTAAACCAAGGTGATCGAATAGGAATGATCAGATTTGGTAGTAGGGCAGACATATACTTTGAAAATTATAAACCTTTAGTAAAAATAAACCAAAGAGCAGTAGCTGGTGAAACATTAATCGCAAAAAAATAGAATGGAACAACAAAACAAAAATTTCAAATTAGTTGCGAACAAAAAAACAAGATCAATTTTACCTAATATGTTTACACTAGTAGGCGTATGCATAGGTTTAACGTCTATTAAATTTGCTTTTGATGGCAGATTTGGTTTTGCAGTTCTAGCAATATTAGTTGCTGGGATTATAGATGGTCTTGATGGGAGAATTGCACGATTGATCAAAGGGACTTCAGAAGTTGGTAAAGAACTAGACTCTTTAACAGATGTTATAAGTTTTGGGGTTGCTCCGGCTTTTATAATGTATTTTTGGTCATTAAATAATCTTGATAGAGTCGGGTGGTTAGTTTGTTTGATTTATGTAATTTGTGTTGCTTTGAGGTTAGCGAGATTTAATATTACATCTAACACAAATGCAAAGTGGAAAGATAACTTTTTTGAAGGAGTACCTTCACCGGCTGGGGGTATTTTAGTTTTATTTCCATTAATCTATAGTTTTAGCGAGTTTCAAATTTTTTCAATTGAAAATGAATATCTAGTCCCTGGTTTCTTTATTTTAACTTCAATATTGTTAATTAGCAAAATACCAACTTATTCTTTTAAGAAAATTGTAGTCCCCAGAAGATTAACAATTTTTTTATTATTTACTTTAATTTTATTTTTTGGGTTATTATTAATCTATACTTATAACGTTATAGTAATATCAACGTTAATATACTTACTTCTCATACCAATTAGCTTTTTCCATTTTCGCAAACTTTCCAAAAAATTTAGCCATGTAAGTCAAGATGGTGAAGATCAAGAAGATGTCCTTTAAATGAAAACAAACGCTATAGTTTCATTAGCAGATGAAAAGTATTTTGATTTATTAATTGAATTAATTGACTCAATAAAAAAAAAACCTGAAAGTAAAGATATTGCAATTTGTGTACTTGATGCTGGATTGAATGATAATCAAAGAGAACAATTAAAAAATAAGGTTGATGAGGTTGCCAAAGCAGAGTGGGATATTGAAGTTTCAAATTTAAAAGTAATGGGAAAAGAATGGCTCAAAAGCCAAGTGTCTCGAGCATTCCTACCAAAATATTTTTCAAAATATGAAAAGTATCTTTGGATAGATTGTGATGCATGGGTCAACGATTGGAAATGTGTAGATCTATATTTCAAAGCATGTGAAAAAGGGAAACTGGGAATAACTCAAACAATGGGCCCAGGCTATAGGGTAATGTCAAAAGTTAAATGGTTATTTGGAAAATTTGCAATTGTTAAAAGCCAAAATTTTAAACATGCTCTCTCATCAAATATTGATATATCAAAATCAAGAAAACTTGCGTTTGCACCTCATATAAACATTGGTGTATTTTCACTTCAAAAAAATTCACCATGTTGGGAGGTATGGCAAAAAAATTTAAGACAAACTTTGAAAAGTGGAAAAATTTTTGGCTCAGAAGGGTTAGCAATAAATCTAAGTGTTTACATAGATGAAGTAGATACAGAATTTTTACCTTTAAATTGCAACTGGATTGCAAGTAATTTACTTCCAAAATACGATAGTATCCAAAAAACATTTGTAGAACCTTACTTACCAAATAATAAAATCGGTATCATGCATTTAGCTGCTGGAATTTGGAAAAATAATGTTGATATGAGATTAGATAAAAACATAAAAATTGACATTTATAATCTTCAAGATCAAAAAGAACTTAAAAGCTTAAGGTTTATCGATAGTTGAAAAAAAATAAGATATCTAAAAGTTGGGTTATCAGACAAAGAAGGGATAAATATGTTCGTCAATCAAAGTTGGAAGGTTACAGGTCGAGAGCAGTATATAAACTTAAAGAATTAGACGAAAAATTTAAAATTATTAAAAATAATTTTAATATTTTAGATATAGGTTCTGCACCTGGAAGCTGGACTCAATATTTATCTGAAAAATCAAAAGGCTCAAAAATAATGTCTATTGATCTTAAAGAAGTTGAGAAAATAAAAGACGTATATCATGTTGTTGGTGATTTTTTAGATAATAAAAAACAAAAAATAATTATAGATTATTTTCCAAAAAAAATTGATCTTGTAGTCTCTGATATGGCAGTTAATACAACTGGAAATAAAAATTTAGATTCAATTCAAACGGGTGAACTTTCTTTAACGGCAATGCACTTTGCTGTTGGTATGCTGCGACCAAAAGGAATTTTCTTATCGAAAATTTTTATGGGCTCAACATTTAATGAAATTGTTGAAAATGCAAAAAAAAACTTCAAAGAGAGCAAAATCTTTAAACCACCCTCAAGCAGAAAAGATTCAAAAGAAAGCTTCATCATCTGTAAAAATTTAAGATAGTCACTTTAAAATTTTTAGGAATCGTATATAAACTATTATGGATCCTATAAAAGAAGCACTTACCTTTGATGATGTAACTTTAGCGCCAAAGTATTCTTCTGTACTTCCTTCTGAGGTCAATACTTCTACCAAACTCTCAAAAAATTTGTATCTTAAAATACCATTACTTTCATCTGCCATGGATACAGTTACAGAGTCCAAAATGGCAATTGAAATGGCAAAGGCAGGAGGCATTGGAGTTATTCACAGAAATCTGTCCATTAGTGATCAGATATTAGAAATAAAAAAAGTTCAAAAAAAAGGGCTTGCAGTCGGAGCAGCAGTAGGGACTAATGATACCGAACTAACTCGTGTAGATAAAGTTATTAAATGTAAAGTAGATTTGATTGTTGTGGATACAGCGCATGGCCATACTAAAAGGGTGGCAAATATAATTAAATTTATAAAAAAAAAAAAATCGAGCAAAACATCTCTATGCGCAGGCAATATTGCAACAGCTGAGGCAGCAAAATTTTTATGTAAACTTGGAGTAGACATAGTAAAAGTAGGAATTGGACCAGGATCGATTTGCACAACAAGACTTGTTGCAGGTATTGGTGTTCCTCAGTTAAGCGCATTATTAGATGTAAAAAAAGGTTTAAGCAAAAATGTTAAAATGATTTCTGATGGGGGGATTAAATTTTCTGGAGATATTGCAAAAGCACTTGCAGCAGGTGCAGATGCTGTAATGGTAGGATCAATGATTGCTGGAACTAACGAGGCTCCAGGTAAAATTATAAAAAAAAATGGTAAATTGTTCAAAGTTTTTAGGGGAATGGGTTCAGTTGGAGCAATGAACAAAGGGTCTGCTGACAGATATTTCCAAAAAAAACAAAAGGATAGTTCAAAATATGTTCCTGAAGGAGTGGAAGGTTTGATTAAATATAAAGGTGATGTATCTAAGATAATTTTTAAACTTATTGGAGGACTTAAATCATCGATGGGATACTTAGGCTCTAAAAATGTAATTAATCTAAGAAATAAACCTAAATTTGTTAAAATTACAAAAGCTGGATTTTATGAGAGTATGGTTCATAGTATAGATGAGGTAAAAAAAAACAGCCAATATTTATGAGGAATATAAATAAATTTTTTTTAATTTTAATTTTATTGTTTTTTAAAACAATTGCTTATGGCTCTGAAAATTTTTACGATCAAGCAGTAGATAAATTTAATGCCAAAAAATTTGATGACTCAAAATTTTTGTTTCATAGAAATATTGTATTTAACCCTACAGACGCTAAATCTTACTTATATTTAGCAAAGATTTTCAATTCTGAAAAAAACCAGACAGAAGAAGAAAAAAATTTAAACACTACTCTTCTACTTGAACCAAATAATGAAGAAGCAATTTATATGCTAATACAAATTAATCTTGATAAATCAAATTTTTCTAAAGCAAATGAATTGCTAACAAAACTAGATATAGTTTGTAAGGATTTTTGCTCCAAAAAAAAAGAAATTGAAAAATCACTCCAAAACCTTGAAGCAAAAAATGAAAAAAAACAATAGAGAAAAGAAAATTCTTATAATTGATTTTGGTTCTCAATATACCCAATTAATTGCAAGACGCGTAAGAGAGCTAGGTGTATTTTCAGAAATATCAAATCATAAACAAGTTAAAAAAGTAGATGCAGAGGAACTATTCGGGATAATTTTATCAGGTGGTCCTTTAAATGTTTATGAAGATAAAAAAATAAATTTTAATAAAAAGATTTTAAACTTGAAAGTTCCAATTTTAGGTCTTTGCTTTGGCCATCAGTTAATTTCAAGACATTATGGTGGTAAGGTTATAACAGCAAATAATAGAGAGTTCGGCTTGGCTAATATTAAAAAAAAATTAAATTCTAAATTAACCAAAAATTTTTTTGATAACCGTAAACAAAGAAATGTATGGATGAGCCATGCGGATCACGTAACAAAATTACCAAAAGGCTTTAAGGGAGTAGCATCAACAAAAGGTTCAAAATTTACGATAATTGAAAATGAAGCTATCAAGAGATATGGTGTCCAATTCCATCCTGAAGTAACTCACACAGAAAAAGGTATTTTGTTACTCAAAAATTTTGTTTATGGAATATGTAAGTCAAAAAAAAATTGGTCAACAGATCATCAAAAGAAAACATTAATAAAAAATGTCCAAAATCAAATTGGAGACAAAAAAATAATATGCGCACTCTCTGGGGGTGTAGATAGTAGCGTTGTTGCACAATTGTTAAATAAAGCAGTTGGTAAACAATTGCACTGTATATTTGTTAATACAGGATTGTTAAGACTTAATGAAGAAAAACAAGTAGTAAATACTTTCAAAAAAAAACTAAGAATGAATTTGATATATGTAAATGCAGCAGATGAATTTTTAAATAAATTAAAGAATATTACAGAACCTGAAAAAAAGAGAAAAATAATTGGAAATTTATTTATTAAAATTTTTGAACGATATGCAAAAAAATTAAAGAACGTGAAATTCTTAGCCCAAGGAACTTTATATCCAGATTTAATTGAAAGTAAGTCAGTTACTGGAAGTCAAACATCTAAAATTAAATCACATCACAATGTTGGCGGATTGCCAAAAAAAATGAAATTAGAATTGTGCGAACCACTAAGATTACTTTTTAAGGATGAAGTAAGAAAACTTGGAATAAAATTAAATTTATCTAAAAATATAATTAGTCGTCACCCATTTCCAGGGCCTGGATTAGCAATAAGAATGCCAGGCAAAGTATCAAAAGATAAAATAGAAATATTAAAGCAGGCAGATAATATTTTTATTTCTGAACTTAAAAAAGAAAAATTATATGATAAAATTTGGCAAGCATATGCCGCTTTGTTACCGGTAAAAACTGTTGGTGTTATGGGTGATAATAGAACTTATGAGTATATTTGCTTGCTAAGAGCAATAACTTCTCAAGATGGTATGACAGCAGATTTTTTTGATTTTCCTAAAAATTTCATACAAAATGTATCTAATAAAATTATTAACAACATTAGAGGGATAAACAGAGTTGTTTATGATGTTACTTCAAAACCACCAAGCACTATTGAATTAGAGTAATGAACAATAAAATAAAAAAAATTTTAAAGAAAAAAAATAAATCAAAGATTGTTTGCCTTACAGCATATTCTAAAAATATTGCTGAAATTGTTGATGATCATGCAGATATAGTTCTAGTCGGAGACTCTCTTGGATCTGTATTATATAATTATGATACGACAAGAAAAGTAAGTCTGAATATGATGATCGAACATACCAAGAGTGCCAGAATAGGGGTTAAAAAAAGTCTTTTAGTAATTGACCTTCCTCATAATACCTACAGAAATAAATCTGAAGCTCTTAAAAATTCTAAAAGATCAATTAAAGAGACAAAGTGTGATGCTGTTAAAGTTGAGGGGGGAACAAGAGTGAAAGAAATCGTAAAACATTTGGTAAAAAATAGAATACCCGTACTAGGTCATATTGGCGTAACACCACAAACGACTAAAGGAAAATTTAGATCTAAAGGTAAAAATGAAGTGGAAAAAAGAAAACTTTTGAAGGATGCTCAGGATCTAGAACAAAGCGGAGCTTTTGGAATTGTTTTAGAATGTATTTACAGCGATATCTCAAAACAAATAACAAACTCAATTAATATACCAACAATTGGAATTGGTGCTTCAGTGTATTGTGATGGTCAAGTTCTTGTAACGGATGATTTAATTGGTCTGAACGAGACCAACTTTAGGTTTGTAAAAAAATTTGGTAATGTTAAGAAATACATTAAAAGTGCAGTTATAAAATATAAAAACTCAGTAAAACAAAAAAAATTTCCCTCTAAAAAAAACAGCTACTAGAAATTATCTTTGTTGTCTTGTTCTAAATTTACCTTTACTAACCTCTTTTTCTAAGAATGTTCCAAGGGCATCACCATTTATATCAAATTCGACATTAGTCGCTCCTTCATAATCAATTTTTTTTCCTTTTTTAAGAAGTTTCAAACCTTTAGCAATCTCACCTGGATATATTTTAGTGCCTGGTGAATTGCTCACTGACATAATATTTTCAGATAAATTATTATTTAATTTAAAATTTTTTTCCTGTAAGGCAAGAATAATTAAAGCTGCTGCATCATAAGACTCCCGTATAAATGGTCCTGAGGTTTCAACGTTATTTTTTTGGGCAATTTTGTTAAATAAATTAATATTTTTGGAATTTGAGCCTGGAATTATCCCAAATGAATTATTAATTAACTCACCAAACTTTCTTTCAGTAGCCTCATTAATTATTCTATCTGACAGAATGAATTTTTCAAAAGCTCCTGAGTCAAGAATTGACTTTATTAATCTCTCCCCATCTTGTTCAAATTCAGTAAAAATTGCAA
>CACJZL010000020.1 GCA_902597865.1 uncultured Pelagibacteraceae bacterium
AAATTCTAAGAAAATAATCAAAGAATGGACCGATTATAATGGGCATATGAACGTGGCTTATTATGTCTTAATTTTTGATTTGTTTGGTGCTGAAATATTAATGGACAAGTTTAAAATGGGCGAAGAATCGGCCAAGAAAACGAAAAAAAGTACCATGGTGGTTGAGTCACATATTACTTACAACCAAGAAGTAAAAGAGGGTGACGAGGTAGATGTAAATTTACTATATTTCGATCACGACAAAAAAAGATTGCAATACAAGCTTGAGATGATTCATAAAGAAAAAAAATTTTTAGCATCCACCATCGAAATTTTATCTCTTTATGTTGATTTAGATCAAAGAAAAGTTTCAGAATTTGAGAGTGAAAAAATAATAATTATGAAAGAATTTATTAAGAGTAACTCGCAAAAATTTAAAAGTGATAATTTAATCTTTTCTAATAAATTAAAAAAATAATTATATTTGGGAGGCTGTTCGTTTTACTTCCTCTAAAAATTTTTCTCTTTTTTCTTTTGATACAAATGGAACTGCAAAGAATCTTTTATAAACAACGTCTGTTATCCCACAAATATTAAAAACCCCTCTCCTCAACCTTTTTGTTGGCATATTCAAAAAGAATGTTCTAATTGCAAATTGAGGTGACCCATAAGTGCAAAATACCACGGCCTTTTTTCCTTTTAAATTTCCAATAGGATATCCATAATTACCAAACAATTTTTTAAAACTAAAAGCCCATGGTGGAGAAAGAACTTTATCAATCCATCCCTCGACCATCGCTGGCATTCTGAAATTCCATATGGGAGCAATAAGAACAATTACATCGCTTTTCTCAATTCTTTTTCTGTGGTCCAAAACAGTGCTATCTGGTTCCTCTCCTGCAAAAATTGGATTGAATTTTTCTTTATAAAGATCAACACAATCAACTTTATTACCTTTGTCTTCTGAAAATTTTATAAAAGTATCCCTTATTGCTGCATTAAATGATTTATCGTTATAATGCCCGTATATTAAAAAAATTTGTTTCATTGTTGCCAGATATTTTCTAACCTACTCTCTCTACCACACCCTTTTTTATAAAGTAAGTAATTTATAAAATTTGTTTGATAATAATTTTGGTGATAATCCTCTGCTGGATAAAATTTTTCAAATTTTTTAACAAAAGTAACAACTTTGTTATTAAAATCATTTTCTATAGCTTTAATACTTTTTTCTATTAGCTTCTTTTGATTGTCGTTAATGTAGAATACAGCAGACTTATAACTATAACCTTTGTCACAAAATTGACCTGCCGCATCAAAAGGATCAATATTTTTCCAAAAAACACTTAACAATTCCTCATAACTGATCTTGTTTGTATCATATGTTATTTCAACTACTTCGATATGACCAGTATCACCATAAGTCACCTCTTTATAAGTCGGATTAGGTTTTGTTCCCCCTGAGTAACCAGAGACAACATTGGTAACACCTTCTACCTTATCGAAAGACTCCTCCATACACCAAAAACATCCTCCACCAAAATAAGTTTTTTTCAATTCTTGAGAATACGATTGGTTATTAACAAAAAAAATAAAAATAAAAATGACAATAAAATAACGCATTAATTTTAAAATGTTTAGCTTTTTAAAGCTGGAAAAACAGGATTTACTTTTTGAAATATATTTTGATAGTCCTGTTTAATACAACGATTTGATATATATTTCATTTTTGCTTCTAAGGCTATTTTTTCCGCTGCGTCATTTTTAATTCCGTATTGAAGCCATAATACCTTTGCATCAATTTTTACTGCCTCGTTTGCTAAATCAGGAGTTTCATTTGAAGGTCTAAAAATATTAACAATATCTATAGGTATTTTTATATCTTCTAATTTTGAAAAAACTTTTTCACCATGGATAATTTCACCTTCTGCAAAAGGATTTACGGGAATTACCCTATAACCAAATTCCTGCATATATTTCATTACAATGGTTGATGGTTTTCTTTTTAAGTTTTTTGGATCCTCTTTTTTTTTAAGGGAGCTAACACCCACCATGGCAATATTTTTAGAATTTTTTAAAATGTCTTCAATTAATTTTGTCATTTGTTTTTCCAATTAGGTTTCCTTTTTTCTAAAAATGCTGAAATTCCCTCTTTTGCATCCATTGACATCATATTCAATGTCATCATTTTACTTGTGTATGCGTATGCTTTTTTTAGAGGCATTTCTAATTGTTTATAAAATGCTTTTTTTCCAATTTTGATTGATAAATTTGATTTTGCTGAAATTACTTTAGCAACTTCTAATACTTTTGAATTTAATTTATTTTTTGGAAAACAGTCATTTATCAAACCAATCTCTTTTGCATATCTTGCATTAATGGGTTCGCCTGTTAACAACATTTTCATCATTCTTTTTTTTCCAATTTTTCTACTTACCGCAACCATTGGTGTGCTACAAAATAAACCTATATTTACTCCTGGGGTAGCGAATTTTGCATCTGTTGATGCATAAGCTAAGTCGCAACTTGCTGCGAGTTGACATCCTGCTGCAAATGCAGAACCATGGACTTTAGCAATAACAGGTTTTCTTCCTTCGACAATGTTAAGCATTAATTTTGAACAAAGATTAAATAATTTTAAGTATTTAGATCTCACTTTTAAATTTTTTACTTCTTTAAGATTATGACCTGCGCTAAAACCCTTGCCATTTCCACTTAAAATTATTACTCGAGTCTTATTATCGTTTTCTAATCTTCTAAAAATATTTATTAAAATATTTAATGTTTCAAAGGACAAGGAATTATAAGTTTTAGGTTCGTTTATTATTATGTTTTTGATACCGAAACCATTATCTTTAACAATAACTGTCATTCTATTTAAGCTCTCCATCTTCCCGCATTTTTGCTCTTATTTTAGTTGCTGATATTTTTTGAGTTTCCTCGTCTAATACTATCTCTTCGATTTTATAGCCCACTCCTCTTCCATAACATATATTTGTAATATTTGGGACTAGCACTACTTTAAACCTTCCCTCATATTTTGGATTTAATCTATCTTCAATTTTCTTTTTTACTGTTTCAAAATCAAATGGATTATCATCCACGCCCTGAACATCTCGTATTTGAATACAAACTTGACCAGTCTTTTTAATTATTTCCTCAAACAGAGCATAATGTCCGTCATGAAAAGGCTGCCATCTTCCTAACATTTGCGCTGTTGGTTTTTTATTATCCCACTTATACATTTTTACTTAAATCTGTTAAAATTTTCTCAGACCATTCCTTAGCATTTTGTGATGTAACATGAAAATCAAATTTTTCAGGTTTCACAAACATCTTATTTGTATCATCAAATCTTCCAGACTTAATTGTGTCAACCCAAACTATATAGTCTGCAGGAAACAATTTACGTGCCTCAGGAGTAGGACATATAAAGTCAGCGATAACATTGTTGCCTTCATTCTTTAGTTTAAGTGCAAAATCTGACATTCTTTTTGCTTGCCTTTTTCTTCCTTCCTCGGAAAAATCCCAATCATTTGCATCTTTTCTTACCTCATCAGCATTAAGTCTTTTTGCTTTAATTTTTTTGGCAAGTGCATCTGCAAGCGTTGTTTTGCCTGCGCCAGGTAAACCCATTATTAAAATTATCTTTAAATTCATATTAATTATTTTGTAACTTTATATATTCCGAGCCAAGCATTTACATCTTTGCTGGATAAATAGTTTGATTTAAAAAATTCAAGTTTTTTCCATTTATCATCATCTATTAAATTATTGATCTTTTTATCAAAACCATAATCCTTATAAACACCAACATTAATTGTAAAACAAATTAAACCGTTGTTTTTTGTAATTCTTATAAATTCATCTAAAGCATCAGGTTTGACATGCCCAAATGTAAATGTTCCAACGCAAAATACCGAATCAAATTTATCATCTTCGTATATCAATTTTTTGTTTAAATCGATCCTTTCTAAAGATTTATAAAGACCTTGCGGCGCTAGATCTAACAATTTTTGTGAAATATCAGCGCCATAAAAATTTCGGTAACCCATTTTTTTTAGCTCAACTGCAACTAAACCAGTTCCACAACCGGCATCAAATATTTCAATGTTCTTATTCTTTTGATATTTATTAAATGTTTCGGAAGTTTCTTTCGGTCCAGTATAATTCCAAGCTTCCATATCTTTGTCATACTTATTATTTAGTGCCCACTCATCATAATAAGCGGCTACATCCTCAACTTTCTTTAGAGTATGTAAAGGGACTTTATTTCCAATGTCTTTTTGGGCCATTTTTTAATTAATAAATTTATTCTTGTTAATTATATTTTATAGACACACAAATTAAAAATAGATAATAATTCGGTAAATGAATTTTTCTATAGAAATTGGGCCTAATACAGACTTAACTACTTTACCAGAACTAAAAGACGTTTATATAACAATGTTGCCAGGTGGGGATTTTAAAGAGACAGCAAATCAAGCAGTACAACTGGTCAAAAAAGGTTTCAACCCTATCCCCCATTTTCCTGCTAGATCAATGGAGAATGAGCAACAATTAAAAGAGTATGTAAGTATCTGTAAAGATGGGGGGGTTAAACAGGCTTTAATTATTGGGGGTGGTCGTGAACCAGCTGGTAAATTTGATAGCTCATTTCAACTTTTAGAGACTGGTTATTTTGAGAAGATGAAGATAGGAATTGCTGGACATCCCGAGGGGAGTCCTGATATATCCGATTCAGATTTGGAAAAAGCTATGCAAGATAAAAAGCCTTACGCTGATTATATAGTAACTCAATGGTTACTTGATCCTCAGCCAATCATAGATTTTATTTCTAAACAAACAGTGCCAGTGCATGTTGGAATTACTGGGCCTCTTAAGATATCAAGCTTAATAAAATTTGCTAATATTGTAGGTGCAAAAAATTCTATAAATTTCCTTAAATCTAATTTTAGTAAGGCTCTAGATTTATTGAAACCTAAAGACCCAAATGATCTAATTGATAAATTAAAAGATCATACAGAACACTTTCATATTTATACATTTGGTGGACTTAAGGAAACAAACAAATGGTTAAAGGATAATAACTATGCCTAAGAAAAAAAAGAAAAAGAAGGTAAGTTCAAAAAAAAGAAAGCCAAAAAAAATAGCTAAAGTAAAATCTAAGAAAGTAAGTAAGCCGAAATCAAAAGGTAGAATAATTGAGAAAGTTGATTATTCAAAAGTTTCTCACTCTACTGCTGTTGATCAATCTGATAGATATGTTCCGTATAATTTAAGACAAAGTGGTCCAACTCAAGTTGAAATGTTAATATCAACAAGAGTTAGAAAATCTCCTTACTGGCATTTATCTATGAAAGCTGGATGTTGGAGGGCAACTGTTTATAACAGAATTTATCATCCACGTGGTTATGTAAGACCCGAAAAAGGCGGGGCAATGGTTGAGTATGAAGCTATTAAAAAACACGTAACAATGTGGAATGTAGCAGTTGAAAGACAAATAAGAGTGAAAGGTCCAGATGCTGAAAAATTTACTGATTATGTTATTACAAGAGATGCAACAAAAATTTCTCCAATGCGTGCTAGATATGTAATTTTGTGTAATTACAAAGGTGGAGTCTTAAATGATCCTATTCTATTAAGAATATCTGAAGATGAATTTTGGTTTAGTTTATCTGATAGTGATATTGGTCTTTATCTACAAGGTGTTAACGCCGACAAAAGATTTAATGTAGAAATTGATGAGATAGATGCATGTCCAGTTCAAATTCAAGGTCCTAAGTCGAAGGCATTAATGAATGATTTAATAGGAAATCAGGTTGATTTAGACAACATGCCTTTTTATGGATTGGCTGAAGCAAAGGTTGGTGGAAGAAGTTGTGTGATTTCACAATCAGGTTTTTCAGGTGAAGCTGGATATGAAATTTATTTAAGAAATGCGACTTTATATGCAGAAGATATGTGGAATGCAGTTTTAAAAGCTGGAAAAAAACATAATCTTATGGTTATCGCTCCTGCTCACCACAGAAGAATACAAGCTGGTATTTTATCTTGGGGTCAGGACATGGATAACGAGCATAATCCATTTCAATGTAACTTAGGTTATCAAGTTTCATTATCAGGAAAAGGTGTTTGGGAGAAGCAAGGAGACTATGTTGGTAAAGAAGCCTTAGAAAAAATGAAAAGCGAGATATCTTCTGGAGGAAAACCTTACAAACTTCAACTAGTAGGAATGGAACTAGGAGGAAAACCAATTGAAGAATATGCACCTGATTTTTGGTTAATCTCTGAGGATGGAAAAAATCCAGTAGGATTTATTACATCGCCTTGGTACCATCCAGAAAAGGGAACTAATATTGCGATGGGGTACGTGCCGTTCGATGGAACTTTAAATAAAAACGGTTTTCCGATGGGTAAAGTTGGGAGAAAATTTAAAATTCATCTTCCAAAGAAATATTGTGAAAAAGGGAATGATCCAGTTGATGCTGTAGTCGTTGATATACCTTTCACAGAGTCGTACAATCCAAATACAAGGGAAGTCGCTAAATAAAATTTTTAAAAAGGGGGGGTAATCCCCCTTCTTTTCTTAATTAAACTCATTTAATGTCGAAATATTTTTTATTAATAATGTGCATTATTATAGGTATAATTTTAATCATTTTTCCATTATTAATTTCTTATTATGCTCAAAAAAAAATAAAAAATAAATGTTTGGATTTTTTTTAGAAATAGTTTTCAGATCAATAAAGCTTGAAAAAAAACTTTATAGAGAAGTTAAGACTTATTCGGAAGTTTCAATTTATTTTGCTGCTATTATAATGATACTAGATGGCGTTGCGGGAGCGATTGCCACTAACAATTTTTATAAAACATCATTAAGCCTATCTGCATTAACTGCTATCTTAACTTGGTTTTTTTGGGCTGTTTTGATATTTACAATAGGTGCTAAAATTTTTCCTGATAAAGATACCAAGGTCACTTTTAAAAAAATTTTAATTGCAGTAGGTATTGCACATGCCCCTGGACTACTAAGATTTATAGCATTGACACCTGATTTAGTAATGCCAATAATTTTTTTAACTCAATTTTGGATATTTGCCTCATTAATTATTTCAACTAAAGAGGTATTAAATTTTAAATCAAATATTAAAGCTTTTGGAATAGTCTTTTTATCATTTTTAATATTAGCAATTTTATCTGTTTCTTTTGTGATGAGTAGGTTAAATAGTTTACCTATCAGTAATATAACTTAAATAGGAAATATAGTTTTAGAGATTTTACAAGAAGCACAAATTTTATATCCAAACATCAACAAATTTTGTGAAACACTTTCATCCTCAGACCCACATTCCTCACAAAAATCATCAAGGTATTCCACATTATTTTTGTTCTCAATCATTAATAGTTTTGTAAGTTGTCAATTTTGAAATTAATAAGTTTAGTTATATAATACTTATTATATATCTGATAATAAATACTTAAATGAAACTTAAAAAGTATCATAAAATAGCGATAGTTATGGGTAGTCAATCGGATTATTCAACTATGAAAGATTGTGTCAAAATCCTAAGAAGTTTAAAAATTAGTTTTGATGTAAAAATTGTATCAGCACACAGAACACCAAAAAGACTTTATGAGTTTGCAAAAAAATCAGAGTCTAGTTATTCAGTCATAATTGCTGGCGCTGGCGGATCTGCCCATTTGCCTGGCATGATTGCCTCTTTAACGACAATCCCAGTTATTGGGGTTCCAGTTGAAAGTAAAAAATTAAAAGGTCTTGATAGTTTATTATCAATAGTTCAAATGCCAAAAGGTATTCCTGTTGGAACTCTTGCAATAGGAAAAGATGGTGCAATAAATGCTGCACTGTATGCTGCCTCTATTCTTGGGATAACTGACAAAAAAATAAAAAAAATCTTGCTTAAATTAAGAATTAAACAAACAAATTCAGTGAAAAAAAAACCAAAATAACTAATGAAGAAAACTAATCTTGGTATTTTGGGTGGCGGTCAATTAGGTTGTATGCTTTGCATGGCAGCAAAAAAATTGGATGTCTATACAATTGTATGGAGCGATGACCCAATGTCTCCCGCAAAAGAATTTTCTGATGAATTTATTTTGTCAAATTATAACAATGAAGAAAAAATTAATTATTTCACTAAAAAAGTAGACAAAATTACTTTCGAATTTGAGAATATCCCTTTTGATATTTTGGATAAACTTAATTCGATAAAAGAAGTTTTGCCAAAACCTCAAATAAATAAGATCATTCAAAATAGAATTTTGGAAAAGAATTTTGTAAATGATCAAAATATTAAAACTACACAATACAAAAAGATTAATAATAAAGATGATTTGATGTCAAATGGCGATCTTTTACCTGCGATGTTGAAGACAGCTACTCTTGGTTATGATGGAAAGGGACAATTTAAATTAAATAATCTTGAGGATTGTGAGAATATTAGCCTTTCTAAAAATAGTGACTATATATTAGAAAAAATGGTTAGTTTAAAAAAAGAAATCTCTGTAATAGTCACAAGATTTAAAAAAAATGAATACGAAATTTATGAGCCATTTGAAAATAAACATGAAGACCAAATATTAAAAGTGTCAAAAATTCCAGCTAGCATAAGTAAAAAACATTTTTCTCAATCTGTTGAATATGCAAAAATAATTAGTGAAAAGTTGGATTATGTGGGAACTTTATGTGTCGAATTTTTTATAGATGA
>CACJZL010000021.1 GCA_902597865.1 uncultured Pelagibacteraceae bacterium
TCATTATGATTTCAATATTTATTTAGATTATTTAAAGAGGTCTACAAAAAATAATTCGATTATAATTTTCGATACAATAAGGTATGAATATTTTAAAAAAATTTTTAGAGATGTTAAAATTATACAAGTTAATGAAAATACAGTTCATAAATCAAAAAGAATTGCATGTAAGTTTTTTAGATGATCGACAAATTTAAATTAAAAGAATTAAATTTACCAATTTTTCTTCTAATGACTATGCCAATTTCAATAATTTTAGGACCGAGCATTTCATTAGTCAATACTGTCTTATTAAGCTTAATTTTTTTTCCAGAGTACTATAAAAATAAAGGAATCAAACTTCATGACAAGAATGCTTTGATTGCTTTAGTTGTGTTTTATGTTTACTTAATATTTAATTCACTAATTTCAATCGACTTTTTTTCTGGAATTTTTAGAAACGCTGGTTTTTTAAGATTTATTTTATTTTTTCTGACTATAAATCTTATTTTTTATAAATTTGGTAATAATAAATATTTATTTAAAATTTGGACTTCAATTTTTTTTTTAGTAATAATAGATGTTTACGTTGAACGATTCACAGGAAGTAACTTACTAGGTTATGGAAAGATTCAAATTGATGGTGTTCTTCAACCACATGGTCCTAGAGTAGTAAGTTTTTTTAAAACTGAGCCAATAGCCGGAGCATTTATAACGGGCTTTTTCTTTATAGTTTCAGGTTTCCTTATTAACAGTTTTAAAAAAATTGGGGGTAATTTCAAGGTTTTGCTTCTATTTATAATACTGTTTGCTTTAATTGGCATACTAGTGACAGGAGAAAGATCAAATACAATTAAAGCTTTTTTTGGAATAATCTTATTTTTCTTGATAACAGATTTTTTAAAATGGAAGTTAAAAATAATTTGTTCTTTAGTGTTTTTAATATTTGTGAGTACAACAATTTACTCTTCTGAATACCTTAAAGTGAGATATATTGGTCAGTTTTTAAATCAGATTAAGACAGAGGAAAATAGAAAAAAATTCATTGAGAATAGCTTATACTTCAAATTGCAAAAATCAGGAATATCAGTTTTTAAGAATCATCCTTTCTTAGGTGTTGGTAATAAGAATTATCGAATTGAAACATGTGATGAAAAAAAAAATAACATTAATGAAGATTATCATTGTTTAACTCATCCCCATCAAATTTATGTTGAATTACTTTCAGAACATGGAATTTTCGGAACAGCAATTATTCTATCAATAATTTTTTATCTCTTATTTAGGATATTAAAGCAAATAATAAAGTCTCAAAATTATCCTCAAATTGGTGCTTTCATTTTTATTTTGGTAAATTTCATTCCATTGTTACCAAGTGGATCATTTTTTAACGATTTTAATTTGACTTTATTTATGATTAATTTTTCATTAATATATGCTTTAAATAAAGAAACAAATATTTTTTCAAAAAAAATGATCAAAAGATCTTAATTTTTTTTGGGCCGTTAGCTCAATAGTAGAGTACTGCATTGACATTGCAGGGGTAGTTGGAGCGTAACCAACACGGCCCACCACAAAATTAAAAAACTTCTTTTAAAAATTTAAAAAATCCTTTATCAAGTGTGTAGTAGTGATTAAAACAATTACTTTTGGGCCTGTAGCTCAGTTGGTTAGAGCAGTACACTCATAATGTATTGGTCCCAGGTTCGAGTCCTGGCGGGCCCACCAATTAACGATTAATTTTCTAAAAATTTATTTAAGTTTTCGAACAAAGCTTCAATATTACCATTATTATTTGCTATTATTGAATTAAATTCCTCTTTTTGTGTTCTAGCTAAACTTAATCCCTCAATAACCAGATCTCTAATTAAAGGATTTTCAGGATCTTTTGTATAAACCCTCCAATCTATTTTAACCTCTGGTCTCTCTGAAGTTCCAATTAACTTTGAATATACTATTGTGTATTTCTCATTTTTGATCTCTTCGGATAAGACAGCTATCTTTGCATCAGTATAACCTACTAAACGGCCTGAAAAACTCTTTAAAAAATAATCTTTGAAAAGTTTTTCATACTGTTCTTTTTGACTATCGGTAAGAGTTTTTCTATATTTTCCCAAAGTATATAAACCAACTCCTTTTATATCAACAGATTGTTCTCCAATTTCTTTTAACCGCAAAATTTTTTCGTCATCTGAGAGTTTACTAGATAAGATGCTTGATGCTTCAATTGACAATGAACTAATAAATTCTGAAGCACTCTTTGACCATGAGTTACTTGTTAAAAAAAATAAAATTAAGATTGAAACAAAAACGTTTTTCAAAATCTTCATACTTTAAAAGTTTTATTGATTTTCTAGAGTATCCCAATCACCATCTTCCATGGCTTCAGTTTTCTCACTTGAATTATTAATTTTTTTCTTTCTATCTTGTAAGTACAAACTTCTTACAGTTGCGTATAGGTCAACTGAATTTTTTTCCATAGCATCAAAAGCCTCTAAATTTTTAGCTCTGAAATCTACACCTGACGTAACTCTCGAAGCCCAATAATCGGACTCCTTAAATTCCTTCACATACTCCTCGTCATCTCTCACAGTAATATTATGCCATACGTCTCCACCATTCATTGCAACGAAGGATCCAACGGTATCTCTGATAGTAGTTGGACCCAATACTGGCAAAACTAAATAACAACCTTCTCCAACTCCCATTACTCCTAGAGTTTGTCCAAAATCCTCTTTTTCTCTTTTTTCAAATCCAAATGAATTAGCTGGATCAAAAATACCAGCTATACCGAGTGTGGTGTTAATTAAAAGTCTAGCACTATTATTTGCGGCAGATCCAAAATCACCTTGTAAAATATTATTTGGGATCGTGATTAAATTTGATAAATTGTTCAAAGCGTTACCTGTTCCAGTTCTTACAGGAGAAGGAAGCTTTCTATAGCCTTTAGACAAAGGTTTAAAAATTACTTTATCTAAACCCATATTTAAGGCAAATGTAGCCCTATTAAGCTTTTCAAAACAGTCTTTAACTTCACCTTCATTACCTAATGTTTTACTTACAACCAGTAATTGAATTATAAAAATCGTAAAAAATGTTGTTATTATTCTATTCATTTAAATTCTGTATATTATATCTTAGTGCAAAGTAAATCAGAAATTTGTCAAAAAAACCTTAATAAATAGGCAAAAATGGAAATTTTTAAACAAAATTATTCAATAAATTTTGACAAATTTAAGAGATCACAAAAGGGAATTGTTTACGTTATTTTTCATTATACTGGAATGGTATCTGAAATAAAAGCAATTGAAAGGTTGGCTAATAAAAGCTCAAAGGTAAGTTGTCACTATTTTATCAAAAGAGATGGAACAATTATTAATATGGTCCCTGACAAATTTGTTGCTTGGCATGCGGGTTTGTCGTGTTGGAAGGGTCATAAAAATTTAAATAGTAGATCAATAGGCATTGAGATTCAAAACTCTGGATACACAAATAAATACGAAAAATTTTCAACAAAGCAGATCAAGAGTATTTTGTTATTATCAAAAATTTTAAAAAAAAAATATAACATTAAAAGCAAGAATTTCTTAGGTCATTCTGATATTGCGCCCAATAGAAAAAAAGACCCTGGAGAAAAATTTCCATGGAAATATTTAGCTAAATATAAAATAGGTATTTGGTATAATTTGCCTAAAAAATATCTAAAATTTAAAGATATTGAAGTTTCAAAAAAAAACAAAAGGCTTTTCATAACTTATCTTAAAAAAATAGGTTATTGTCTCACAAATAAAAAGGCCAGATATTCTAAGTTTGCTATTAAAGCTTTTCAAAGAAGATTTAGGTCAAAAATAATTAATGGAAAAATCGATAATGAGTGTTTAGAAATAGCAAAAAACCTCATAAAACGCGGATTAAATTAAGATTGTATAATCGCCAAATTACTGTAAAAAACGATGTGCTAGATAAGTGACTTATCGCTTTAAATTTTAAAGAGGAAAGTCCGGGCTCTACAAAGACACAGTGCCAGTTAACAGCTGGCGGGGGAAACCCTAGGGATAGTGCCACAGAAAATAAACCGCCTCATCAAGGCAAGGGTGAAAAGGTGTGGTAAGAGCACACCGGTTATTTGGTAACAAATAACGCATGGAAAACCCCACTGAGAGCAAGACTGAGTAGAGATGACATTGTGCAAACTAAAAGCAGTCTTTGGCTAGTCATCTGGGTTAGTTGCTTGAGCCTTAAGGCGACTTAAGGCCTAGATAAATGATAAGTTTAAACGACAGAACCCGGCTTATAGCTTATCTAGCAAATCACTGAAAATTTTGTTTCTCAAATGTTCTATCCTTAAAATTATAGGTATTGACGGTTGTATTAAAAACCCATATATTCCCATAAATACCCAAATGGGTTAATTATGGATTATGTTTTTATCGACCTACGAAAACAATATAGACAAAAAAGGGAGGGTATCTGTGCCTGCACAATTTAGATCACATTTATCTAGCTTGGGATTTAACAGTATTATTTGTTTTCCCTCATTTAACCAGCAATGTTTAGAAGCTTGGCCCCAAGACAGAATTGAAAAAATATCAGATGCTATCGATAATTTAAATCCATTTGAAGAAAAAAAAGATTATTTTGCAACCTCAATTTTATCAGAAAGTGTGAATTTAATTTTTGATACAGAGGGACGTATCTCTTTAACAAAAAAACTTCTTCAACATTCAAAAATAAAAACAAGAATTTTATTTGTAGGTTTAGGCAAAACTTTCCAAATTTGGGAACCAACGTTATTTGAAAAATTTAAGACAAAAGCTATTAAAAAATCAAATCTAAACAGATCAAGTCTTAAATGGGAAAAAAAGATAAACTAATAATTAATATAGAGGGGGAAAAATGACAATTAATTTTAAAACACCAGAGATAAAGGAGCTAAAACCTAGAATACTGGTTTTAGGTGTAGGTGGCGCTGGAGGAAATGCGATAAATAAAATGATTGAAAGTGGATTACAAGGCGTTGAATTTGTTGCAGTAAATACAGATGCGCAAGATTTAATTCACAGCAAAGCAAAAGCAAAAATACAAATTGGTTTAAATTTAACAAAGGGTCTTGGAGCTGGGGCAAAAATTGATATTGGTCAAGCTGCTGCAGACGAGTCATTAAATGAAATAGTAAATTGTTTGCAAGGAGCAAACATGGTTTTCATAACTGCAGGAATGGGTGGTGGAACAGGAACTGGTTCTGCTCATGTAATTGCTCGAGCTGCAAAGGAACTTAATATCTTAACAGTGGGTGTTGTAACTTTGCCTTTCTTATATGAGGGGTCATCTAAAATGAGAAGAGCTCAACAAGGTCTTGAGGAATTAAGAAAACATGTAGATACGATCATAGTAGTTCCTAATCAAAACTTATTTAAAATTGCAAATGAGCACACAGGTTTTGAAGAAGCATTTGAACTCTCAAATGATGTTCTTTTACAAGGTGTTCAAAGTGTTACAGATTTAATGGTACGTCCCGGTCTAGTAAATCTAGACTATGCTGATGTTGAAACTATCATGAGCTCAATGGGTAAGGCAATGATGGGTACAGGAGAAGCAGAGGGTGAGGGCAGAGCTTTAAAAGCCGCAGAACAAGCTATGACCAATCCTCTTATCGATGACTATTCTTTGAAAAGTGCAAAAGGTTTACTTATCAATATAACGGCAAAAAAACCTACACTTTTTGAAGTTGATGAGGTTGTTAAAAAAATTACTTCCGAGGTTGATGCAGAAGTTGAATTTATTAAAGGCTGTATAATTGATCCAACATTAGAGGAAAAATTTAGAGTATCTATTGTTGCAACTTCATTAGATGGACAACAACCTGAATCAAAGTCAGTTATCAATATGGTTCATAGAATTCAGAACCGAAATCCGGGCTATTCAGATTTTTCAAATTTGAGACCAAATTACTCTTATGAAATGAATCAAGGATTATCCACTAGTGGAGCTAATGCACTTAAAATAGAAACAAATGATGTCAAAGTCTCGGAGAAAGATCTAATGTCTTCTATGTTAGACGAGAAAATGGCAGTAGAAAATACTATTTCAAGTGAGTCCGAAAATGAGGAGAATTCTCTCGATGAAAAACTGATTTTAAGCGATAATGATGCAAATATTCCAAGCGTAGATTCTAATGGACTTGAAAACTTTAATTTAGATGCACAAGATCCTCAATTATTTGATGAGAGTCAAAATATAAACTCTGATCACGAAACAAATATTAATGAGGATGATGCAAATGAAGAAGACGAACTAGAAATACCAGCATTTTTAAGAAGACAAAAAAATTAATGGTCTTCGAAAAAATAAATGAGTGCCACTATTTTACCGGAAAAAACTTTACATTATCCGGTACTTCTAAATGAAGTAATAAATATTATAACCCCTCAAAATGGTGGCACTTTTATAGATTGTACATTTGGTCAAGGTGGTTACTCAAAAAAAATATTGGAATATCCTAACACTAAAGTCATAGCTATTGATAGAGATAAAAATTCTCTACAGATTGCATCAGATTTAAAAAAAAAATTTGAAGATAGATTTTCTTTTTACAATATTAAGTTTAGCCAAATAAAGGATTTAAATTTTAAAGATGAAATTAAAGGTATAGTTTTTGATTTAGGTTATTCACTTAATCAAATTAAAGACCTTTCAACAGGTTTATCTTTCGATAGCAAAGGTGAACTTAATATGAAAATGGGGCTAAATGATTTTTCTGCAAAAGACGTAATAAATAAGTTAGATCAAAAAGAATTAGAGCAAGTTTTTAAGTATTTCGGTGAGGAAAAAAATTCTAAACTTATATCCAAAAAAATTATACTTGAGCGACAAAAAAAAAGTTTAGATACTCAGGATTTAGTTAATATAGTCAAAAGAGTAAAAAAAAGAAATTATACAAAAACTAATCCAGCAACAAAAGTCTTCCAAGCTTTAAGAATTTTTGTAAATAAAGAAATAAGTGAACTTACAAAGGGTTTAAAAGAGTCTGCAAGTATTGTTAGTCAAAACGGAGTCATATTAACAGTCTCGTTTCATTCTTTAGAGGATAAAATTTGTAAATTTTTTTTTAATTATCTTGCAAAACAAGATACGGTTTCTAGATATTTACCAGAGCAAAAAACGACAAAAAAATCATTCAGTCTTATAACTACAAAACCTGTTACACCCGGTTCTCAAGAATTGAAATTAAATCCACCATCTAGATCTGCAAAATTAAGAGCAATAAAAAAAATTGGTACATATGAAAACAATACGAATGTATTTTTGAAATACGAAAATTTGTTAAATATTGAAAACTTTTCTGTGAAATTATGAAAAAATACATAATTCTTTTTGGCATTATTTTCCTAATTATTACAACATCAATTGTCAAATCATCTACAAGGCAATTAGAAAAAAAAATTTTTATACTGGAGGAAGAAGTGAAAATTTTAGAGGAGAAATACGATTTTTTACTTTTAGAAAATGATTAT
>CACJZL010000022.1 GCA_902597865.1 uncultured Pelagibacteraceae bacterium
CTCAGTAACAATTTTAGGAATAATGGCTGCTAAGTCAATGAACAGATCTGGATACGATGTAAAACTTGCTGCAGGTACAATAACAGCTGGTGGTACTTTGGGAATTTTAATTCCACCAAGTATTATGTTGGTGGTAATGGGCCCAATAATGGAAATACCAGTTATTGATTTATTTGCGGCTGCAATTTTACCCGGAATACTACTTGCATCTTTATATGCGGCTTACACAACAATTAGATGCATGATTAATCCAAAATTAGGACCTGTTCTACCTGAGGAAATGAGAGCAGTAAGTATGAGAGAGGTATGGATCGAATTTTTCTTGGGTCTAGTACCACCAGCTGCATTAGTTTTTGCAGCTTTAGGAAGTATTTTATTTGGATTTGCTACACCAACAGAGGCTGCCGGATGTGGTGCAATGGGTGCACTGCTATTGTCATTATCTTATAAAAAATTAACTTTACCAAAATTACAAGAAGCTCTTGTAAAAACATTAGAAATAACAGCTTTAATAATGGTTTTAGTTGCTGCATCAAATTTCTTTGGGGCAGTGTTTGCAAGACTAGGTACTCCGACATTGCTTACTGAATTTTTATTAGGTTTAGAAATGAATAAATACTTAATACTTGTAATGATAATGGTGATGATTTTTTTATTAGGTTGGCCTTTGGAATGGGTTCCAATAGTCATGATTATAATTCCAATTATCCTACCGTTAGTTGAAGCTTTAGGATTTAATCTAACTTGGTTTGCGATTCTTGTAGCAGTCAATTTACAGACCGCATGGCTTTCCCCACCTGTTGCTCTATCAGCTTATTTTTTAAAAGGGGTCGTTCCAGAGTGGGATTTAAAGGACATTTATCTTGGAATGATGCAGTTTATGGTCCTTCAGATTATTGGATTAATCATTATTATAATATTTCCTAAAATTGTCCTTTGGTTACCTACTGTCTTGTATGGACAGTAATACATATTTGTTTAATATGTAATAGTGAGCTCAGAAAAAGAAAAATTTAATCTTACTAACTGGGAAATCGTTTCGGTAAATCCTATTGACAAAAATTGGGACTGGAAAGATATGTTTTGTTTTTGGTCTGTTGGGCTTCAAAGCATAATGTCATTTGCCCTTATAGCCTCTTTATATTTTGTTTATAATTTAAATTTTTATGAAGTTTTATTTGGAAGCTTGTTAGCCTCTTTGTTGGTGAGCTACTTGTCTTATATAATTGGAAAACCCTCTCAAAAGCATGGAATCCCTTTCCCGGTTTTTTTAAGAGTGTCATCTGGTTATCAAGGAGCAAAATTTATAAGTCTAATAAGGGGCATAGTTGGTATATTCTTTTTTGGTGTTCAAACATATTTTATTTCAAAATCTATTGGATATTTAATTAGAATTTTTTTATTTCAAATTGACAGTGATTTATTAAACAACGATATTTTTTTCAACTTCTTTATGACCATGAATCTAATTGATTGGGTCAGTTTTGTTTTTACGATTTTAATTCAATATTTTTTATTTAGTAGAGGACAAAAATTTATAAGAAATTTTATTAATTTTTCAGCTTTATTTGTTTACTTAGGTTTATTACTATTTTTCGTGATACTTATAGCTGATCCTGAGTTATTTGTTATGGACTCATTTATAAGTAAAATAAATCTTGATAGCGGATTCACTGATTTTCAACTAAAAAATATGATTGGTATCACGGGAACTTTATTCGCATATTTTTCTATTTTGATTATGAATTTTGGAGATTACTCAAGATACGTAAAAAGCTCCCGAGAACTTCTAAAAGGAAATTTAAGTTTAGTTGTAAGCACAATAATTTATTCATTTTTGTTACTAGTTATTGTGATAGGTGCAGATATTTTTTTCAAAAGTAGCCTTATATCAACTCAAAATTTGCTTACAAATCCGACAGATATTGTGGGCAAAATTAACAATACTTATATAACTGTTACAGTCTTAATCTTTATTTTATTTGCATCATCATCGACTAATTTAATTGCAAATTACTTTCCTTCACAAAATATATTACTAAATTTGCTTCCAAATAGCTTAACCTTAAAAAGTTCTGGATTTTTAATAATATTGTTTGGCTTTTTAGTTGGAATTTTTTGGACACCGTTCTTCAGTCAAAATGGATCCATGTCAATAATCGATACACTTTCAGCTTTTTTTGGACCAATTTTTGGTGTGATGATTTTTGATTATTATGTAGTGAAAAATAAAGTCGTCATAAATAAAGATTTATTTTCAGCAAGAAACGATAGTGCATACCTTTATTCTGGGGGATGGCATTTAAAAGCGTATTATTCTTTTATAATAGGATTCATATTTTCATCTGCAACAATTTGGAATTCAAAATTCATGTTTTTAGATACTTTTTCATTTATAATCGGTTTTATAATTGCGGGTATTACTTATTATTTATTAGCAAGTGATTAATGAATAAATTTGATTTAAATAATAAAAATGCAATTATAACCGGTGGTGCACAAGGTTTTGGACTTGATATTGCAAAAAGATTTTTGCAATCAGGGGCAAAAGTGATTTTATGGGACTCTGATGAAAAAGAACTTAAAAAAGCTTTAAAATTAATTAATGATCAAAATCTTTCATGTAATGTTGTAGACGTATCGGATTCTAAAAGCGTTGATGATACTGTTAACAAAATTACCTCAAAATTAAAAATTGATATTCTCATAAATAACGCAGGAATTACTGGCTCTACAGCGGAATTATGGAATTATGATTACGAAGAATGGAAAAAGATCATTGATATTAATTTACATGGAACTTTTAATTGTTGTAAGTCAATTGTACCGCACATGATTAAGAATAATTATGGTAGAATTGTTAATATAGCATCTGTATCTGGCAAAGATGGGAACGCAAAAGCTAGCGCATATAGCTCATCTAAAGCAGGTGTAATAGCGCTGACAAAATCTCTGGGTAAAGAACTTGCAGATAAGAACATAGCAGTTAATGCAGTAACCCCAGCGGGAGCTAAAACAAGAATTCTTGATCAAATGTCAAAGGAGCATGTTCAAAGGATGCTTTCAAAAGTACCTAGAGCAAGATTTCTCGAATTAGAAGAACTTACATCAATGGTTTGTTGGTTATCTTCTGCAGAAAATTCTTTTTCAACCGCCGCTGTATTTGATATTAGCGGCGGAAGATCTACTTATTAGGTTTTTCTATAGGGATTATAATATTTGTTTCAAAATATTTACTTTTTTCGTTAGCTATAACAGGTGCTAAAATTATAACTGACCAGTAAATTAAGAGCATAAAAATAGATAAAGTCCTCAAAGTTTCTCTCCATTGTTAGCACAATTTTCCTTATTTATTTTATCATCAAATGTATCAAGATTACCTTTATTTATGATCCATACATATGACTTCTCATAGGTATTATCTGAAGCTAATTTTGTACATTTTTTACCCAATTTTACTGTATGAGTTGAACAGTTTGTTAACATAACCAACAAGATTAAGGAGATATATTTTTTCATATTAACTTTATAAGCCTCAATAATGAATTTTGAATGACTGAAAATTGTCAAAAGTAAGATTTTAAAAAAAATTTGAAAAAAAATTATTTTAGTTTATATGAATTTCATGCCTAAATTATTAATTGCATTTTTAATCTTTTTATCCTCTATATCTTTTAGCTACTCCCAAAATGTTGAAGTGTTTAATTTTACTGATGAAGAGTTAAGCAATCTTAAAGTCAGAAAAGTTCGTGGAGCTAAAAATATGACTGAATACAACATTTTAACTGAAGATGGTGTAAATATATTAAAGGCTGAGGTAGAAAACGGCGGTTCAGGACTGGGCAAGGAAGCACCTATAGATCTGAATCAAACACCATTTTTAAATATTACTTGGAAGGTTGAAAAGGGGTTACCTGGTATCGATGAAAAATCAAAAAAAGGTCATGATTTCGCAGCAAGATTTTTTGTTGTTAAAAAAACAGGCATGACTCCATTATCGAACAAGGCAATAAACTATGTATTCTCAAGTAATTCATCTATAGGAGAAAGTTGGCCAAGTCCTTATACCAAAAGTTCGATTGATTATGTTTTATCTAGTATTGATATGAATAAAAATGAGTGGGTTACAGTCAAAACAAACGTAAAGGAAGACTACAAAAGATTCCACAATTTAAACGTTGATATTTTAGATGGTGTCGCAATCATGGTTGATACTGATCAATCAAAATCTAAAGCTATATCTTATTATAAAAATATATATTTTTCTGCAGAATAAGTTAGTTTAAACAAAAAATGAAAACTTTTACTTTTAAATTAAAAGTTTACTATGAAGATACTGATGCCGGAGGTGTCGTATACTATGCTAACTATCTTAAGTTTATGGAAAGAGCTAGAAGTGATGCTCTTAAATCTTTAGGCTTTACTAATAAGTTATTAATCGAAGAAAATGGAACTTATATAATAGTTAAATCATGCAATATAAATTATACAAAACCTGCCTTACTTGAAGATGATTTAGAGATAAAATCTAATATAAAAGAAATTACCAAAACTTCATTTTTTATGTTGCAAAAAGTATTTAAAGGTAATGATCAAATTACTGAGGCGAAAGTTCATTTAGTAACTATTGATAAAAAGGGTAAGCCTGTCAAAATTCCTAAAAGATTAAAAGAGGAGCTAGAAAAACTAATTTAATCTTAGCACTCGCTTAAAGAGGTCTTTCATTTTTTTTTCATTTATTCGACCAGTATTTACATTTCTCGGACTTGGATGATAACATGCAACTAACTTGATATTTTTTGGTAGTGAATAAATTTTTCCATGCGAAAAGTTGATTTTTTCTTTAAAACTATAATTTTGTTTAAAAAAAAGAATACAACTATCAAAAGCAATTTTTCCCAAAGCAACAATTGTCTTAAGATTCTTTAAGTTGTCGATTTCATTATTAAAAAATTGAAAACAGTTAAACAATTCGTCTCGATTAGGTTTATCATCAGGTGGAACGCATTTAAGCGCTGTAGTTATATATGCATCTGTAAGTTTTAATCCATCATTAATATTGTCTGAATTCGGCTGATTTGAAATTTTGACACCGTACAAGCATTTATAAAGAAAATCTGATGATTTATCACCGGTAAATACCCTTCCAGTTCTTGTACCACCATGAGCTGCAGGCGCTAATCCGACAAAAAGAATTTTCCCTTTTGTATCTCCAAAACCAGTGATTGGTTTGCCCCAATAAGTTTCATTTTCATATTGTTTTCTTTTTTCAACAGAAATTTTTTTTCTAAATTTTACTAACCTTGGACATTTACCACATTTGATAATAGATTGATTTAGTTTTTGAAAATTCAAATTCATAATGAGATATTTTAAGATAATATTAATCTTTTTTCTATTTTTATTGAACAATACAAGCTTTGCTAATGAAAATATTGTGGAAATCTTGAAAAAAGAGAACAACATAATATTCATTCGTCATGCTATCGCTCCAGGAAATGGCGATCCTCCAAATTTTGATATTTTAGATTGTTCAACTCAAAGAAACCTTAGTAAAAAAGGTGAACTACAAGCATTGAAAATTGGTGAGTTTTTTAAAGAAAACGAAATAGAGTTTACAAAAGTACTATCGAGTGAATGGTGCAGGTGCAAAGATACTGCCAAAATAGCTTTTGGGAGTTATGAGACTAAAAATTTTCTAAACTCTTTTTATGATGAACGATTTTCAGAAAACAAAGACAAACAAATTTTAGGCTTTCAAAAATTTATTAAAGATTGGGATTTCTCTGGAAATTTAATATTAGTTACTCATTATGTTGTAATTTCTGAAATATTGGATTTAGCAACAAGTTCTGGTGAGCTTGTGATTACTGATAATAACTTGGAAATTCTTTCTTCATTAGAAATTAATTAATCCTTTTTTTTCTCAGCAAGAAAAAGAAAAATTAAGAATAAGGCTGTCCATCCGATACCAATCAGACCTTTTTTGATACTAGTTTCAGCGCCCCACAGATCAAAAAATAATGCACCAATTACAAGACCTAATACATAAATGATAATAACTGTTGTTGACTTACTCATTTCAAATTTTTTTTAAATAAAGATACTCCTTCTTTAATCTTATTATCATAGGATTTTAAAAATGCGTCTAATTGCCAATTAGACATCCTACCTTTTAATTCTTCTAAATTTTTCTTTTTCCATTCATCATTAGTCTCCGGGTTTTTCCAAGCAATTTTTTCCTCAGTTTTTCTAGCACAACCATAGCAATAGCCTGAGACAGGATCTGTTTTACAAATACTTATACAAGGCGAAACAATCATAAATTTTTTTTAATTTTACTCATAATTACACAATTATTCTAATTGGACAATTTCATTCTATAAGATATAAACATTTTTTAAATTGGGCGAGTGGCGGAATTGGTAGACGCGTTGGTCTTAGGAACCAATATGGCAACATGTGAAGGTTCGAGTCCTTTCTCGCCTACCATATTTTTATGAAAGTAACAGTAGAAACAAAAAAAGGTCTTGAGAAAAATTTAAAAGTTTTTGTTGATAAAAACACTATCAACAAAGAACTTGATGTAAAGTATGACCAATTAAAAAAAGATGTAGTTCTAAAAGGTTTTAGACCAGGAAAAGTTCCTAAAGATTTAATTAAAAGACAATTTGGTAAGGCAATTTATGGCGAAGTGATAGATAAAATTTTAAAAGAAACTACCACTAAAGCATTGGATGAAAAAAAGATTAAACCTGCACTTCAACCTAAAATCGATTTAAAACAATTTGGAGAAGGCAAAGATCTTGAATATGTAATCAGCGTTACAGAGATTCCCAAAGTAAAATTAAATTCTTTAGATATTATTAAGTTCAAAGAATATAAAGTAAATTTGTCCAAAGAGGAAACAGACAAAAGAATAGAAGAAATTGCCTCAAATCAAAAAAATTTTGTTGAAGTTGATAAAGCGAAAGTTGCTAATGAAGGTGATCTAGTTACGTTTGATTATAAAGCAACAGTAGATGGAAAAGAATTCAAAGGCAGTGAGGGAAAAAATACACAATTAGAGTTAGGAAAAGATTTATTCATAAAAGGTTTTGATAAACAATTATTGAAAGCAAAAAAAGACGAGGAAATAAAAGTTGAAGCAGTTTTACCAGAAATTTTTCCAGAGAAGGAATTAGTTGGAAAAAAAGCAATATTTATATGCAAAATCATTTCAGTAAAAAAACACAAACCTTTACCTATCGATGACGAATTTGCAAAAAAACTTGGTGCTAAAAATTTAGCTGATCTAAAAAATTTAGTCTCAAAACAATTAAATGATCAATATAAAAATTCTCTTGATCAAATTTCAAAAAATCAAATT
>CACJZL010000023.1 GCA_902597865.1 uncultured Pelagibacteraceae bacterium
GTACCTTATCAACAGTTGCTTGAGCACCCCTAAATTCATCTCTTCTGTGTATAAGATTAACATTACAATTATTTGATAATTCAACTGCCCAATCAAGAGCGCTGTCTCCCCCTCCAAAGATTGAGACTGTCTTTCCTTTAAAAATATTTTTATCTTTTATTGAGTATAAAATTGATTTATTTTCAAATTTTTCGTGGCCTTCAACTGAAAATTTTCTTGGTTCAAATGATCCAACTCCACCTGCTATGATAACATTCGGAGTAGTAAATGAAGTTCCTTTATTTGTTTTGACAATCCATTTATCACCATCTTTTTTAACTTCATCAACTCTTTCAGATAAGTGGAATTTAATATCAAATGGTTTAAGTTGATTAATTAAATTATTAGTAAGCTCTTCACCTGTGCATTCTGGAACTGCTGGAATATCATAAATTGGTTTGTCAGGATAAAGTTCTATACATTGCCCACCTATTTTATCTAAGTTATCAACGATCTCACAATTTAGACCAATTAATTTTAATTGGTGTGCAGTAAAAAGACCGGTTGGTCCAGCTCCAATAATTAATGCATCTGTTTTGATCATTAAGTCTGTTTCTCTGGCATGTCTACTACCAAACCATCTAAATCATCTGAAACAATTATTTGGCAGCTCAGTCTACTATTTTTTTTTGGTTCGTAAGCTTGGTCTAACATGTCATCTTCACCTTCATTTTTTTTATTTATCTTATCAAACCAATCTTCTTTGACGTAAACATGGCAAGTTGCACAAGCCATGCTTCCTCCACAATCTGCATCAATTCCTGGTATATCGTTTTGAACGGCACCTTCCATAACTGTCAGTCCGTTTTGAACGTCTACTGTATGATTTTTTCCATTATGTTCTATGTAAGTAATTTTTGCCATTAAATTTATATAAGCACAAAAAAAAATAGGGCAAGTGGTTAAACTCGCCCTATTTTAAAATTAAGATAATTTTAATTATCTAGCTCTCGCTGGTGTACTTGAAACTGCAGCTGCCCAAATAACTAGACCGAATGCGATCTTGTTAATAAAGTCAGCTAAGTTGTAAATGATGTTCAATGAAGCTGCATCAATTCCACCTGTTAGGTAACCAAAAATGTAACCTAATGGGTAAATTGCCCAACCGATTGTTACGATCATTCTCATTGCACCGAAAGCTGTAACAAGTGCTTTGTTACCACTTTTAGATGCTGCTTTTCCAGCTTCACCTGAGAATACTTCATATAAGATGTAGATCCATCCAGCCATACCGATTACGAAACCAAGTGTAGCGTTGATGTAACCTGCTTCTCCTAAGTATCCACCTACTAGCATTACTACTGATCCGATTAGTAATCTCCAGAAAATTCCTGAAGGTACTTTTCTTATCGCTGCTAATATTAGATAAAACTCAATCATTTGTAACGGTACTGTAATTAACCAGTCAATGTATCTGTACACTGTTGGTGAGTCACCTGTAATGATCCATACTTCTCTCATGTACATGTAGTGAACAAATGCAACACCTGTTACTAGACCTGCAACTGTTATAGATGTTTTCCAACCACCAGCTACTGAACCTCTTTCCATGAAGAAAAAGACAGTTGCTGCAGCCATACCCATAGAAATTAACCAAAACGATATTCCTACAAGGTCATCCGTAGCTAACAGAACAGTGTCTGCTGCGTTTGCCGCACCAGCAAAGCCCACTAGAGCTAATGCTGCTAATGCAAACAATTTTAGTTTATTCATAAAAAACTCCCTCTTTAGTTAGTTTTTTGTTAGTTTAAATTTAAACTACGACCTAAACTCAATTTAGATCAAAGTTGGGGTCCTAATACCAAATATAAAGGGTTATTAGAAGAGTTATTTAGGACTAATTTAGGTTGATTTTACTGACTTTTTGAAATTAAATGCAACTAACACGTAGAAAAAGCCTTAAATAACAAGATTTTGAGTCATTTATTATGAGCAAGAAATTTGAGCAAATTTACAATAAATCTATAACTAAACCTGAGGAATTCTGGCGTGAAATATCAGAGGATATATTCTGGTTTAAAAAACCAACTAAGATTTTAAACAAAACTAATCCCCCGTTCTATAAGTGGTTCGAAGACGGAACCACAAACACTTGCTATAATGCTCTAGATTTCCATATTGATAATGGTTTAGGAGAAAAAACTGCACTTATTTACGATAGCCCAATTACAAGTAACAAAGCAAAGTTTACCTATAATGAATTAAAGTCAAAGGTTTCAAAATTTGCAGGAGCTTTAAAAAATCAAGGTCTTCAAAAAGGAGATAGGGCTATAATTTATATGCCTATGGTACCTGAGGCTGTTGTTGCTATGTTGGCATGTGGAAGAATAGGTATCATTCACTCAGTTGTGTTCGGAGGATTCGCTTCAAACGAACTTGCAAGTCGTATAGATGATAGTAAAGCCAAAATTTTAATAACGGCGTCGTGTGGTTTTGAACCTGGAAGAACAGTAGAATACAGACCGCTAGTAGATGGAGCTTTAAAACTTGCCAAACATTCAGTTGAAAAAGTTATCTTTTTTCAAAGAAAGGGCCATGAGATAAAATTAAACGCTCCAAAAGAAGTTAGCTGGGATGATGCTTTATCAAATGCAAAGGACACGGACTGCGTGGAGATGAATTCAAATGAATATGCTTATATTCTTTATACATCAGGTACAACTGGTGTACCAAAAGGAATTGTAAGAGATATCGGGGGCCACATAGTAGCTCTTAAATGGACTATGAAGAATATTTATAACATAGATGAAAGCGATGTTTGGTGGTCTGCAAGTGATATTGGTTGGATTGTAGGTCACTCCTATATTGTATATGCTCCTTTATTTAAAGGTTGCACCACTGTTTTATTCGAAGGTAAGCCAGTTGGAACTCCAGATGCTGGTGCCTTCTGGAAAATGATTTCAGACTATAAGATTAAGTCTTTATTCACAGCACCTACTGCTTTTAGAGCTATTAAAAAAGAAGACCCAGAAGGAAAGTTTTTTTCTAAATATGATTTAAGCTCTTTTGAGTCATTATTTTTAGCAGGTGAACGAGCCGACCCCGATACAATAAAATGGGCTGAAAATTTGCTAAAAGTTCCAGTAATTGATCATTGGTGGCAGACAGAGACAAGTTGGGCAATAAGCTCTAACTGCACTGGAATAGAAATGATGAAAACAAAATATGGTTCAGCATGTAAAGCAGTTCCTGGTTATGATGTAAAAATAATTAAACCAGATCAATCTATCGCCAAAGCAAATGAGATGGGTGACATAGTAGTCAAGCTACCTCTGCCTCCAGGAACTTTTCCTACTTTGTGGAATGCTGACAAAAGATATAAAGATAACTATATGTCTAACTATGACGGATTTTATCAAACATATGATGCAGGGCATATTGATGAGGATGGTTACATTTGGATCATGTCGAGGACAGACGATATCATTAATGTTGCTGGTCATAGACTTTCTACAGGTGCAATTGAAGAAGTTTTATCAGAACATAAATCCGTTGCAGAATGTGCTGTAATTGGAATTGCTGATAAACTTAAGGGTCAATTACCAATTGGGTTACTTACTTTAAAGGCAGGTGTAGACAAAGATAATGACACTATATCAAAAGAATGTATTCAAATGGTAAGAAATAAAATTGGTCCCGTTGCTGCTTTCAAAATTGCTATTGTTGTAAAGAGATTACCAAAAACAAGATCAGGAAAA
>CACJZL010000024.1 GCA_902597865.1 uncultured Pelagibacteraceae bacterium
TTATAATTTTAATCGAAAACTTGAAATAGAAAATTGTGATTTTTCTGACTTTTTCAAAAATTATCTTAATATAAGTCTAATTAATAGATTTAAGCTTGAAATTTATAAAAAATCAATAATTAGGTTTATGAGAGAATTTCCTAATATAAAAAATTTTCATTATTATATGTTCGAGTATAGTTTTGGTTTTTTCCTTACTAATTTATTTAAAAGTAATTTTAAAAATATTAATCTAATTGGATATCAGCATGGTATATTTTCAGACAAAATAATGTGGTTGGATTTAATAAAAAGTAACAAGACTTACTTGCCACAAAAAATTTTAGCATTAAATAAGATTTCTGCTAAAGATTATAAATATTTATTAAAAAGTAATTATATTTCTTATAAAGGAAAAGAAAAAAAATTAAATTTCCCTAATATTTTAAAGAGTAGTAAAACAAATTCAAAAATTAACAAAATTTTAATTTTTACAGGAACTCATGACGCTAAGGACATATATAATCTTGTGAGAAATAGGAAAAATAAAAGTAAGAATGAAATTTTTTATTTTAAGTTTCATCCAAAAATAAAAATTAATTTTAATCAAAATTATTTTATGAGAAAAGTTGAAAAAATTAATAATATTTTTTTTTCAAAAGTGTTAATTTCTCAAACCTCTACACTTATTTATGATTTTATTGAAAATAATAAGAACTTTTACTCAATCTCAGTAGATTATCGGCCGAGTTTAACTTCCTCAAAACTTAAAAAAATTCACGAAACAACTTTATAGCTTTCAATTGTTTTTAAAGCTACTGAAGTAAGGTCATAACTCTCTATAGAGGAAATAGTTTTTTTTTTATGTTTTTCATACAAGTTTGTATTTTTAATGTATTGATCAATTGCATCAACAAAAAGCTCAGGAGACAGGTTTTTAACAACGATTCCATTTAGATTATCTTTTATAAGCTCATTACCACCTTTGGTATCAAATGTTATAACAGGTAAACCGGATGCAAGAGCTTCAGCAATTGTTATTCCAAATGATTCTATTCTAGATAAGTTGAGATATAGATGATTGTCTTTATAAATTTTAATCAAGTTATTGTGCGGAAAAAATTTTTCATCCAAATTTTCAATATTGTCTAAATACTTAAAATACCGTTCAAAATTGCTCATTTCTTTAATAGCTCTGATACTTTTCGAGTTATAACCTACTATTGTCCATTGAAAGTCTATTTTTCTCTCAATTAATAATTTCGTAATTTTAGGTATTAAATCAAATCCTTTTTTTTCTTTTGCAAATCTTGCAACTGTTACCAAAAAAATTTTTTTGTTTATATTCTTTCTAGTCTCTTCCAATTTTAAAAATTTTTGCTTTACGATCGCATTTGGTATCATTGTAATTTTATTCTGATTTATACCTAAGTTTAAAAGATCTTTTTTGATATTTTCTGAAATTGACAAAAACTTATCTATTTTAGTCAAAATGTTTAAAAATCTCTTCTCATATGATTTATTCAATCTATAACCATATTTTATATTATTATCAATTTGAATATCAATACCCTGAAAAGTAACAACTACTTTTTGATCCAAATCTTTTAATAATTCTAAAATATATAATGTTTTAAAATTTAAAAGTTGAAAGTGGAAAACATCATAATTTTTTTTCTCTATAATTCTTTTTAAATAAAGTTTTAAATAAAAAGGAAAATTGATTTTAAAAATTTCATTCAAATAAAAAAAAAAACTTAAGATAAGCTTATTTATTACCAAAGTTTTATAAAGATTGTTTTTTATATTTGTTTTGTTTAGTAGCAAAACATCTACCTCATGACCCATTTGTACTAATTTATTCGCTAAATTATGGGTTTGTACCTGGGCACCGCCTGGCTGTGGAAAAAAAACCCCTGGTATAATAGCTATTTTCATTTTTTTTTTATCAAATTGTAAAATTTGTTAATTATTTGGGCTATTACCAATAAAAAAACAAAGAAAATATTTTGATTGTTTTTCAATCTTATACGTGTTTCCTCAAATAATCTCTCAAAAAAGCCTATTTTACTTGAAATGCCCCTCGTATCAAATTTGGATATAATTTCATTTTTTTTTGTGCAAACACCGTTTAATTTATATTTAACTATCATTCTAAATATCAAATCTCTATCTGAAGAATGTTTAAATTTTAAATCATAATATCCGATTTTTTTCTGAGCTTTTCTAGTTATAAAAAAACCCCCAGAATGAGATGGATATATGTTGAATTTCCACTTAATTTTATTTGGCCAGAATCCTTGCAAAACTCTTTCTTTTCTTACTGTTCCAAATAAAAAATCTATTCTTCTAGTTTCAAAGTATTTTTTCACAGTTTTCAAAGCATCTTTGTAATAAATATCATCTGCATTAAGAATACCTATTATCTGTCCTTTTGATTTCTTTATTCCAATATTCATAGCATCATAAATTCCTTTATCTTTTTTTGACTGCCAAAAAGTAATACGTTTAGAATTTTTTTTAATAATATCTATTGTTTTATCTGTAGAGCCGCCATCAATAACGATGTGTTCAAAATTTTTATATGTTTGATTTTTTAAAGATTTAAAATTATTAATTATTTTTGGCTGGTTAAAAGATACAGTAATTATAGAAAATAATAATTTTTGTTTTCTTTTTCCCATAATTTTAAAGTTTATTAAATAAATCTTTATAAATATTGTTATTTAACCTTGATAGTTTCACAAGATTTCTTTTTGATTTATAAATTTTCTTTTTGACTAAATTTTTGTTTTTGATTGAATATACTATCTTTTTATATAAATCGTGTGGATCCTTTGAAATATAATAAAGACCTCTGTCTTCGTTTCCAATTAATTGTCTAACACCCCCGAAATTTTTTGCTGAAATTATAAGACAATTATAGTTTATTGCCTCTGCAATGACGTTTGGAAAACCCTCATAGAGTGAAGTAGATATGAGTATATCAGTTTTTTTATAAATTTTAGTCAGGTCTAGGCTGCCAAATTTTAAAATATTGATTCTTTTACCTATTTTTTTGTTTATCTTAAAATTATTTAAATTAACTTTCATATCCGAAACAATATTTAAATTAAAGTTTATTTCTTTCAAATGATTTATAGCTTTCAAAAGGTCATTTATATTTTTTTCTGGAGATACTCTTCCAATCCAAGTTAAATTTATTTGATGTTTGTCAAATTTTTTAAAGTTTTTTTTGCTTATTTTGATATATGGAATGATAGTTTTCACCTTGCAATTACAAAATTTCTCTAAATCTCTTGATACTGGATTGGAATTACCAATTCGTATTAAAGCATATTTATAATAAAGTTTTATTAAAATTTTTATTATAAAATTTTTAAAGAGTTTTGAATAAGATGAGTAGTAATTAAGCTCTTGTATAGGTGTTCTTTCAATAGTTATAATCTTTAATTTATAAATATGTC
>CACJZL010000025.1 GCA_902597865.1 uncultured Pelagibacteraceae bacterium
GTGGTAATCCTTTCACAACAACTTCAATTTATGGCTTAATACTATATTTAGAAAAGAAATGGGGAATTCATTACTCGATGGGGGGAACCGGAAATATAATTAAGGGTCTTGAGACATTAATGAATGAGGAAAATATAAAAATAAAAAAAGGCTTTGAGGTAAACAAAATTATTTCAAATGGAAAAACAATTAAAGGTATTCGATTGGAAAACGGTGATGAAATTTCTGCAAATAATGTGGTTTGTAATGCTGATCCACCCGATGTCTATGAGAGATTATTAAATAAAAAAGACCTGAATTTTTTTTTCAACTTTAAGAGAAAAAGAATGGATTATTCAATGGGTTTATTTGTTTATTACTTTGGAACTAAAAAAGTTTATAAGGATGTCGCTCACCACACAATTAAGTTTGGTAACAAATACAAAGAACATTTGGATGATATTTTTGATAAAAAGAAACTTAACGATGATATTAGCTATTATCTGCATCGACCTACAGCAACAGATAATTCGATGGCACCAGATGGATGCGATTGTTTCTATGTTCTAGTCCCCGTTCCTAATAATCAATCAAATATAAATTGGTCGGTAAGTGGTGAAAAAATAAAGAATTTAGTAATTGATAAAATGGAAAAGGATTTACTTCCAAATTTAAGAGAAAACATAATAGAGGATTTCTACTTAACGCCCGACTACTTTGAAAAAGATCTTAACACAAAATTTGGATCAGGCTTTTCAATTCAACCAAAATTTACGCAATCTGCTTATTTTAGATTTCACAATAAGTCTGAAATTTATGATGGATTATATTTTGTTGGTGCTGGAACACATCCTGGTGCTGGTGTACCTGGAGTTTTATCATCGGCAAAAGTTTTAGATAAAATTCTTTAATGGTGAATAATCTTTTATCAATTCATGCAAAGTCTTTTAGCTGGGCTGGATTTTTTTTGCCTAGCGATGTTTATAAAAATGGATCTGACCTATATGATTTTTGTAGAATATTAGACGATATTGCAGATGAAGAAATATCTTTAGAGATTAAAAAAAAGAAATTCCTTAACTATAAAAATGACTTTATTAACCACAACTTCGAAAACGATAGTATCAAAAAGATACATCGCATTATTAAAAACTTCGATGTATCAGAAAAAATTGTTCTCGATCTTTTTGATGGCATTGAGTCTGATTTAAAAGAAAAAATAGAATTTAAATCTAAAAGAGAGCTGCTGGTATATTCTTATAGAGTGGCTGGAACGGTAGGTTTGATGATGGCGAAAATTCTTAGAGTAAAATCTAAAACAGCTCTGAAATCTGCAATTGATTTAGGGATAGCGATGCAGCTTACAAATATTTCTAGAGATGTAATAGAAGATAGAAAGAAAAACAGAGAATATATTAAGCATGATCTTTCAAATATAAAAAGTACAATTACTACTGCAGATTTGTTTTATAATAGTTGTTTTAATTCAATCAGAGAAATTCCTATTAGGTGCCGTTTCGCTATATTGGTCGCTCGCAGAGTTTATAGAGAGATTGGTTATAAAATCATTAAAAAAGTAGACATTGAAGAATATAATCAATCTGGAAAAATTTATGTTACTAAAGCTGGCAAAATCGTTCAAACTATTTTCAGTATTTTTGATTTTTTTAGATTATTATTTATTCAATCAGATAATTATTACAGAAATGAAGAACATAATGAGATTAGTTTAGAAATTAACATAGATGAAAGAATTTGATTATACAATAATTGGTGGCGGTTGCGCTGGCCTCTCCTTAGCTTACGAGCTTGAAATTAATAACAAGTTAAGTGATAAAACCTTAGCTATTATTGAGCCTAGAACAGAATACCAAAGAGATAAAACATGGTCTTTTTGGAAAACATTTCCGCATAATTTTGAAGATTGTGTGATTAAAAGTTGGGATTCTTTTTCAATTAATATTCCAAATAAATCAAAGCAGATTGAATGTGAAAGTCTACCATATCAATCTATTGACAGTGGTCTATTTTACAAAAAAACTTTAAACAAACTTAAAGCGAATAAAAATATTCATTTCTTCAGAAATAAGGAGGATGTAAATACAGAAAATTCATACGTATTTAATAGTGTTCCTAAAATAAATTCAAATGAAAATGATCTTTGGCAACATTTTGGAGGTTATGAAATTGAAACGGATAAGAATATATTTGATGATTCTATAATCAACTTAATGGATTTTGATTGTGACCAAAAAAATAGCGTTCATTTTTTTTACACTCTTCCGTTTTCAAAAAATAAAGCTTTAATTGAAACAACTTGGTTATCAAATATGAAAGATCCTTCAGAAAAAGACTATGATTTTCAGATTAAGGAATATATCGAAAATATTCTTAAGATTAAAAATTACAAAATTGTCTATAAAGAAAAAGGACAGATTCCATTATTTTATCCAACAAAT
>CACJZL010000026.1 GCA_902597865.1 uncultured Pelagibacteraceae bacterium
GGAAAATGAAGCTGATATTTTGTCAATTATTGCCTCTTCAGCCGCATTGGCTATTTCAGGAATGCCCTTTTTAGGACCAGTTGGTGCATCAAGAGTTGGTTTTATCGATGGAAAATATGTTTTAAATCCATCAAAAAAAGATTTAGAAAATTCAAAATTAGACTTAGTTGTTGCAGGAACAAAAAATGCTGTGCTTATGGTAGAATCTGAGGCAAGTGGTTTGACCGAACAACAGATGTTGGATGCTGTAAAATTTGGTCATGACGGGTTTGTTCCTGTTATAAAAATGATCGAAGATTTAGCAAAGGAATGTAAAAAACCTGACTGGGTTGTTGAGAAAAAAGATTTATCTACAATAAAGAAAAATTTAGAGAAAGAATTTTCTAAAGATTTGAAAAAAGGCATTTTCAATTAAAGACAAACAGGAGAGATCAAATCTAATATCTGAGGTTACAGAGAAAGCAAAAAAACTTTATGAAGAAGACGAAAAATTCACCGAGTTGGATGTTATGCATGAGCTTAAAGATATTGAAAAAGGAATCGTAAGAACAGATATCTTAAAAAATAAAAATAGAATTGATGGTAGAGGACTTGCCGACGTAAGACCAATAATGTGTGAAGTTGGAATATTGCCAAGAGTTCATGGATCTGCGTTATTTACTAGAGGTGAGACTCAAGCAATAGTGACAACAACTTTAGGAACTTCAGATGATGAACAAAGAATAGAAAGCTTGGAAGGTCTTCAAAGAGAGAGATTTATGCTTCATTATAATTTTCCTCCGTTTTCTGTTGGAGAGACCGGCAGAATTGGTACCGGAAGAAGAGAAATAGGGCACGGAAAATTAGCCTGGAGAGCAATTAAGTCTTCATTACCTTCTAAAGAAAGTTTTCCATATACTTTTAGAATAGTTTCTGAAATTACTGAGTCAAACGGATCTTCCTCAATGGCAACGGTATGTGGTTCATCTCTTGCTTTAATGGACGCAGGGGTACCAATTAAAGAACCTGTGGCAGGCATAGCAATGGGATTAATTAAGGAGGGAGATGACTTTAGCGTACTTTCGGATATTCTTGGGGACGAAGACCATCTAGGAGATATGGATTTTAAAGTAGCTGGGACTAAGGATGGAATCACTTCTCTGCAAATGGACATTAAGATTACAGGAATTACTTTTGAGATTATGGAGCAAGCACTAAAACAGGCCAAGGATGGAAGAATTCATATTTTGGAAGAAATGAATAAAGCTTTAGCTAAATCAAGAAATGATGTTGGCAAACATACTCCAAAAATGGAAAAGATTACAGTTGACAAAAAAGATATAGCAACTGTTATTGGTAAGGGCGGTGCCACGATAAGAGAAATTGTTGAAAAATCAGGAGCTAAAGTAGACGTAAATGACGAAGGAGTTGTTACAGTAGCTGCACCGGATGAGGATTCTAGAAATAAAGCTATGCAAATGATAAAAGATTTAACTGCGAAAGCTGAGCTTAATAAAATTTACAATGGTAAAGTTATGAAAATTATGGAGTTTGGAGCATTTGTAAATTTTTTAGGAAAACAAGACGGACTTGTACATATCTCAGAACTTGCTAATAAAAGAGTTGCTAAAGTAACTGATGTAGTTAAAGAGGGTGATGAAGTAAAAGTTAAGGTTATTGGATTTGATAGAGGAAAAGTAAAATTATCTATCAAACAAGCTTCAATCTAAAAAAAACATTAAATTATGGCTCTTCCAAATTGTTTCAAGCCAAAAAAGAATTATAATCTTCATAGAGTTGGAAAAGATTTTGATGGCGGATATTTGGTAAGTAAAGAAACAATATTAAAGTCGGACACATTATTATCTCTAGGAATAAACGATGACTGGTCTTTTGAAAATCATTTTAAGAAGATAAATTCAGAAGCAAAAATATTTTGTTATGATGATAAACCAATTTTGAAATATTTATGTAAAAAAATGATTATTGATGTAGTTTTTTTTATTAATCATTTAAGTTTAAATAAAGTTTTTACATCGTTTAAAAAGATAAAAAAAAAATTATTTTCAATAAAAAAAAAATAGCCTACGGCGATCTGAAAGAAATTATCAGAAATATTGAAAGTAACTCAATTTTTTTGAAAATTGACATTGAAGGGTTTGAGTACCGAGTCCTTAATGAAATTCTTACATACCAAAAGAAAGTTACAGGAATAATAATAGAATTTCATGATATTGACTATCATAAAGATTCTATAAAAGAATTTATAAACAAACTGGATTTACAATTAGTTCATATACATCCAAATAATGCTTCTTTAATAGATCATAATAATGATCCAACATGTGTCGAAATTACCTTTGAAAAAAATCCTATTGAGGGAAACGGAGATGTTTGCTTACCACACAAACTAGATATGAAAAATATTCCAACCAAAAAAGATA
>CACJZL010000027.1 GCA_902597865.1 uncultured Pelagibacteraceae bacterium
AATTAGATGATATAGATGAAAACCTTAATCTTGGAACATTTCTTCAAAAAGAAAAAATGTCAGATTTTTTTATCAATTATCATATTTTACCAATGGTATCAGCCATATGGTCGATGCCACCCGATAATGCAAAAAATATGCCTATTAAGTTTTTTTTAAAGTTTTTTCAGAACCATGGTTTGTTTAAATTCAAAGATAGACCTCAATGGTACACCGTGAAAAATAGAAGTATTGATTATGTAAATAAAGTAATAAAAAAAATTAGTGGGGAGCATTTTAAAAATTATAAGATTAATAAAGTGACAAGATCTAATAACGCTACACGTGTTTTTTATGGCGGAGAAAGTGAGTATTTTGATTATGATAAAGTCGTAATTGCAACCCACGCAGATGAAGCTTTATCTATAATCGATAGCCCTTCAAAAGATGAAAAAGACATATTAAGTAATTTTAAATATAAAAAAAACTTGGCAGTAATTCACTCAGATGAGACTGTAATGCCCCAAAAAAAAATAAATTGGAGTGCATGGAATACTTTTGTATCAGAAAATAATGATAGTTCAGTAACCTACTGGTTAAATTTATTACAGAATTTAAACATAGAAAAAAATATCTTTTTAACTTTAAATCCCCATTTCAATATTGATGAAAAACTTGTGATTGATAAAATTCAATTTAGTCACCCATATTATGATCATCATACTTTAAAAAATCAAAAAAAATTAGATTTATTACAAAATAAACAAAATATATTGTTCTGTGGAAGTTATCATGGTTATGGTTTTCATGAAGACGGTATTAAATCAACATTAAATATGCTTAAATTCATTAATGATTGAGAATTCATTTATATATACGGGTGAAGTCATTCATAAAAGATTCAAACCAAAAGAACATTTTTTTAAATATAGTGTATTTTCTTTACTAATTGATCTTAGCGAAATAAGACTTATAAATAAAAAAATTCCCTTTTTTTCTTACAATAAATTCAATGTTCTAAGTTTTTTTGATAAAGATCATGGTGAGAGGGATGGTTCTGATTTAGGAGTTTGGGTAAGAAAAAAATTAAAAGAAAAAGGAATAACTTCAGAAGAAATTAAGATTAAAATTCTTTGTTACCCTAGAATTTTTGGATATGTTTTTAATCCTCTGAGTATTTTTTTCATTTATAATAAAATTGGTGAACCAATTGCAATTTTTTATGAGGTAAAAAATACATTTGGAGAACAACACACATATATATTCGAAATCAAACATCCAAACACACAAATTAAGAATGATTGTAAAAAGAAGTTTTTCGTATCTCCCTTTATGGATCTTCAATCAGAATATTTCTTTAAAGTATTATTACCCAATGAAAAATTGTCTGTAATTATTGATCAAAGAGACAAGGAAGGTAAACTTCTATTTGCATCCCAGGATGGAAACAGGCGTGATTTAACCTCTAAAAACTTATTAATTTGCTATCTTAAACACCCTCTAATGAGTTTTAAAGTCATATCAGCTATACATTTTGAAGCATTAAAATTGTGGATCAAAGGCGTTAAATTGATTAAAAAAAATAGTAAAATTAAGAATAATACGACCTTTGAAAACTAATGATAAATCAAATTTCAGATAAAATCGTCTTTTCTGGTTTAAAGTTAATAAAGTACGGTAAGCTAAATGTAACAACTTTCCAAAACAAAAAATTGCAGTTTGGAGACGATGGTAATTTAGAGGCAAGCATTAAAATTAATAAGCCAGATTTTTCAAAAAATATAATTGCAAAAGGTAGTGTTGGTTTAGCAGAATCTTATATGAGAGGGGATTTTGAAACAGATGATTTATCAAAGTTAATTGAATTAAGTGCTAAAAATATTAAACTAGTTCACAAATTCTCTGGAATACTGGACTTAACATATTTAAATTATTTTAAAAAATTCATTAATCGAAACACTAAAACAAAAAGTAAAGAACATATTTCAAAACACTATGATCTTGGAAATGAATTCTTTTCTTTATGGCTTGACGATTCACTAACTTATTCAAGTGCAATTTTTGAAAATGAGAAATCAAATTTATACGAAGCACAAATAAATAAATATAAAAAACTTTCAAATCTACTTAAGCCAAAGTCAGGTGACAAACTACTAGAAATTGGATGTGGCTGGGGAGGATTTGCAGAATATATCGGAAAAAACCACGATGTTAATCTTGATTGTATTACCATATCAAAAAAACAATATGAATTTGCTAAAAAACGTATTCATGATGCTGGTCTTAATGAAAAAATTAATATTCAAATGAAAGATTATAGAGATGTAAAACAAAATTATAATTCTATAGCTTCAATAGAGATGATAGAAGCTGTAGGCAAAGATTATCTAAAAAATTACTTTCAAACGATTAAGAAAAATTTGGTACCTGGCGGCA
>CACJZL010000028.1 GCA_902597865.1 uncultured Pelagibacteraceae bacterium
GATAAAAAACATGAATTAATCAAGCTACAATTAGGTAAATCCATTACCAATATGTAAGGTTTTTTTAATGGCAAATATGGAAAATTAAACAAGTTTAAATTTAAAACCTAATTTTTTAATGATATCTAAAAAGGAAGGAAATGAGCTTCTATATGAGTCTACATCATATATTTTCCATTTTCCTCCAAATATAATTGCTGCAATTACGGATGTCATAAATATTCTATGGTCTTTATAGTAGTTTTTGATGCTTATATTTTTTTTTATATTTATATTTGGGTCTCCAAAAATTTTTATTGAGTCTTTTGTTAACTTTGTCTTAATACCTAAATGATTTAATAATTTAGATCCTAGCTTTAATCTTGGACTTTCTTTTTTGTTTAATTCACTTAAATTAGAAAAACTTGAGACACCATTCGCTTTTGCTGCTGCTAAAAATATAATCAAGAATTCATCAATCAAACTACTATTTAATCTGGGTGGACAATTAATTTTTTTTAAAAACGGCTGACTTTTAACAATTATGTCAGCTTGTCTTTCACCATATCTAATTTTTAAATTTTTAATTTTAATTTTTGCTCCCATTTTATTCAAGATATTTATGTAGCCAATTCGAGTTTGGTTTACATTTACATTTTTTATTTTTAATTCACAATTTTTTGATAAAAGTGTAAGAACTATAAAGAAAGCACAGGAACTTGGATCAGATGGTACCCTATATTTAAAAGATTTAAAAATTTTTTCTCCCTTTATCTTAATTTCATCATTGTTCTTCTTTTTCTTTACAATGACAGGAATACCCAAATATTTAAAAATTTTTTCAGTATGATCCCTTGATTTTTTCGCCCTAATTATGGTTTGGCCTGGTGAATTTAAAGCAGCCAACATAACTGTACTTTTACACTGTGCTGATCCTCTTTTTTCATTGTAGATAATAGGATTTATAAAATTAGATCCAATAATCTTTAGCGGCAAAGTTTTATTGTTGTTAACTTTAAAATTAGCACCGATTTTTTGCAATGGAAAAATTACTCTCTGAAAATCCCTTTTGGATAAACTTTTGTCACCAATTAATTTTATGTAATAGGGTGATTTAATTAGAAGTCCTAAAATTAATCTCGCAAACGTCCCAGAGTTTCCAGCATCTAAAACAATATTTTTTTTATATTGGAATCCATTAAGGCCTCTTCCATAAATAAAACAATCTTTTTTGTTTAAAGAAATTTTAATTCCCAATTTTTTTAAACAATTAATTGAATTTTTTATATCTTCAGATAAAAGAATATTTTCTATCTGTGATTTACCTACAGCTTGGGATCCAAGTAATAATGTTCTAATTGAAATACTTTTATCACCATCAATCGAAATAGTTTTTTTGAATGAATTATTTTTGGCATTTATAAATAATTTATTACCCATTAGGACTAGTTGAATTTAAATGAGTCACCAAAATAAGCTGATTGAGCACTTGGGTTTTTTACAAGTTCGGAAGGAGTACCTTTCGCAATTACTTTACCATCCGACAAAACAACAGCTACGTCTACACAGGTTAAAAGGTCTCTTGCTTGATGATCACATATACAAATAGTTATTCTATTTTCCGATTGAAGATTTACTATAATTTGCTGCAACATTTTAATTGTCATTACATCTAAAGCTGCAAAACATTCATCTAATAAAAGAAGCTCTGGATTTCCAAGCAGAGCCATTGCAATTACCAGTTTTTTCTTTTGACCTCCTGATAAAAATTTTGCTTTAATGTCTCTTATTGACTCAAGATCAAATTTGGATGTTAAGTAATTTATTTTCTCAATTCTTTCTCTTGAATTTTTTATAAGAATTTCACCAACTGCCTTAAGATTCTCAAATAAAGTCAAATCATAAAAATATCCTCCATACTGTGGGACGTACCCTATCTTAAATTTAGTGGTACGAAGAAATATTGGAAAATTGTTTACTTTTTCTCCTCCGATAAAAATTGATCCTTTTTCAGGTGAAATTAAACCTGTAACAAGGTTAAAAATAGTAGATTTTCCAACACCATTTGGCCCTAGCATGCCAAAAATCTCTCCTTTATTAATCTCAAAATTTATATTTTCTAGAATTTGCCTACTTCCAAAAGATAATGAAACATTTTCCAATTTCAAAATTGGTTTTTTTTGTTTAAAACTTTTTATTCGAAATTTTTTAATTATTGCCATTTTTTGATATATTATTTATTTGAACTTTTTTTCCTGGATTTTTCATAAAAATTTTTGTTTTTTTATTCAGTAAATCTATCTCAGCTCTATCAGCACTTAAAGATGAAATACCGCTTAGATAACGAACATTATCATATATAGAAACTAAACTTTTTTCAAAAGATAAATCTAAAAACTCGCTTGTCAAAATATGTTCGCCATAA
>CACJZL010000029.1 GCA_902597865.1 uncultured Pelagibacteraceae bacterium
TATTAAAGGCATCAATATCCAACAAACAATATTTCCTATTAACTTGCTAAACTTATCTATCTTGACGATAGAATTCGCCATCCAAGATGGCATATCATCGGGCATCTTATCTAAACCCCCTCGCCTTTCAGCGATCATTTCATCTGAAATATCTATTTTTGGAGGTTGATCATTCATAGATAGATTTTAAACAAAAAGAGCGGACTGTAAAGCCCGCTCTTAATAAATTTAAAGTTTATATTTTTACTTCAATGTCGCTGCGTGAGCCATTCCTAGCTTAGCATTTGACATTTGAGCACCACTCCAGAATGGAACAGCAACATCTGCAAACTCTTTCATTGAATCGTATACTTCTTTGAAGAACTTGTTTTGTTCCGCATTTTTATTCAATGTAGCTTTTGCAGCGGCCATGTACTCTTTAAAATAATCTGAAGGTGTATCTTCTAAAATAACTCCATGCTTTGTAGTTAATTCTTGTAAAGCTTTTCCATTTTCATAGATTCTATAGCTTAAAGATTTAGCTAATGAAGCATTAGCAGCAACTTCAAGAGATTTTTTCTCATGAGCTGTCATTGCTTTATAAGTTTTTCCAGTGATATAAAAGTCAGCATTAACTACTACTTGGTGTAATCCTTGTAGATAGTAATGTTTTAAAACTTTTTGGAAACCAAATGTTAAATCTGGTTTTGGACAACACCACTCAGCTGCATCGATTGTACCTGCTTCTAAAGCTGGAAGTATATCTCCACCACCCATTGCTACAGATGCTATACCGATATCTTTGTAAGTTTGTCCTGGAATTCCTGGAGGAGTTCTGAATTTATATTTTCTAAAGTCAGCCATATCTTTAATTGGTTTTGGAAACCAACCTAAAGCTTCTGGGCCAACTGGTTGAAGCATAAACCCTTTAATATCTCTTCCCATTTCTTTCCACAATTGATCATACAACTCTTTACCACCTCCATATTGGAACCATGATAAAAAAGCTAAGTTATCGATACCTACTCCACCACCTGCTACTGGTGAACCAAATAACATAGCTGCAGGGTGATCACCTGACCAATAGTGTGTCCAAGCAAATCCACAGTCAATTAAACCTTTGTCAACTGCATCTAATGTTTCTTTTACTCCAACAACTGCACCTGCTGGCAAAATTTCAAATTTTAGTGAGCCATCAGTAAGAGCTGTTACAGTGTCAGTAAAGTCTTTTAACATTTTAACTTCATCAGCCTTAGTGTTAAGGACAGTCTGACATTTCAATGTTTTAGCATTAGCATTTGATATAAAACCAAGAACTAAAAATGCTGCAAACATTAATGAAATGATTTTTTTCATTATTTCCTCTCTTAAGTTAAATTTAATAAGCCGTATCCAACCAAAAAAAACGAGGTTATACAAGTTGCATTTGACTTTATTAATAATAAAAAAAGCTTTAATTAAGTGATAAATACTCAAAAATTTTGTTATAAAACTCAAAATGGAGAAATTTGATTTTATTATAATTGGTGCGGGTTCTGCGGGGTGTGTTTTGGCTAATCGAATAGTGAAAACTGGAAAGTTTAAAGTTCTCTTGATTGAGGCTGGAGGTAAAGATACTTATCCTTGGATACATATACCGGTAGGTTATTACAAAACCATGCATAATCCTAAAACGGATTGGTGTTTTAAAACTGAGCCTGATGAGACTATGGAAAATGTTTCAATTCCTTATCCAAGGGGAAAAACATTAGGAGGTAGTTCCTCGATCAATGGACTTTTATATATAAGAGGTCAAGAGCAAGATTATGATTTATGGAGACAACTAGGAAATGTTGGTTGGGCTTGGAAAGATGTCTTACCTTATTTTATAAAAGCAGAAGACCAAGAAAGAGGTAAAGACCAGTTCCATGGTGTCGGAGGGCCATTAGCTGTATCAGATCAGAGAATTAAGTTAGATATTTTAGATGTTTTTATGAATGCAGCTGAGGAAGTTGGTATTCCAAAGGTAAATGACTTCAATAAAGGAGATAATTTTGGATGTGGTTATTTTCAGGTTACAGAGAGAAATGGATTAAGATGCAGCACTGCAGTTGGTTATCTAAATCCTATCAAAAAAAATAAAAACTTAAAAATTGAAACAAACTGTCATGTTCAAAAAATTAATTTCGATGGAAATAACGCAGAGAGCGTTACTTATTCAAAAGGGAATGAATCTTTTACTGTTAAAGCTGAGAGGGAAATTTTACTTTGTGCAGGGTCAATTGGAAGCCCACATTTACTTCAAACTTCAGGTGTTGGAGAAGCTTCGAAAATAAAAGATTTTGGAATTAATATTGTCAAAGATCTTAAAGGTGTTGGTAAAAACCTTCAAGACCACCTGATGTTCAGGCCAGTTTATAAA
>CACJZL010000030.1 GCA_902597865.1 uncultured Pelagibacteraceae bacterium
CAAGTAGTGGAGATTTAATAAATGGTAAAACTCTTGTAGTTTTAATTAATAATGGGTCTGCATCAGCATCAGAAATAGTTGCGGGAGCATTAAAGGATCACAAAAGAGCAGTTTTGGTTGGTGAAAGTACATATGGCAAAGGTTCTGTTCAATCAATAATTCCTCTTAAAAATGAGGGAGCAATTAGACTAACAATTTCAAAATATTATTTACCTTCAGGAAAATCAATTTCAGAGGTTGGTGTAGCTCCAGATATATCAATTGAAGAAGAAGAGAGTGATTTTCGAATTGATACAGAAACCGACAATCAATTAAATTTTGCACGTAAACTTTTGGCAGGATAGATGCTCGAAAAGTTTCAAAAGTTGCCACTTAGAAAAGGAGTGGGCATTGTTTTACTTAATCAAAATAACCAAGTCTTTGTAGCAAAAAGAATAGATAATCCAAACAATTATTGGCAAATGCCTCAGGGTGGAATTGATGAAAATGAGGACTATCTTGATGCAGCTACAAGAGAGTTAGAAGAAGAAACAAGTATAACAAATGTTAAATTGATTAAAGAGTTGGACGGTTTTCAAACTTATCTGCTTCCTCAAAATCTTTTAGGAATTATATGGAAAGGAAAATACAAAGGTCAAATACAAAAGTGGTTTTGTATGAGATTTCTAGGTAGTGATAACGAAATAAATATAAAAACCAAAAAGCCTGAGTTCTTAGAGTGGAAATGGATAAACCTTGAAGATATAACGAAAAATGTGGTTGATTTCAAATTAGACGTTTATAATGAAGTCAAAAAAAAAGTGCTGGATATTTTAAAATAATCTAATTGAGTCTATTCAAAACATCAATTTTTTGATTTGCTAAAAATCTTTTTTGGTCGTCTAAATTTTCATCTTTTAAAGCTTCATTGGCCACATTAATCATTGAGCTTAAATCGTCTTTTTTTATTTCTTTTATGTCGATAATTTTGCTGGTAAGAATTGATAAAGAATTTTCACTAAATTCTATAATTCCATCTTCAACATATAATTCTTTTACTTCATTGCCTGTAAAAACCTTAACTATTCCAGGTTTTAAAAATGAAATTATAGATATGTGATCTTTCAAAATACCCATATCACCTTCAAATGCAGGTACCACTACTTCAGATACATTATCTAAAGAAAGAAATAATTTTTCTGGATTAACAATTTCCAAGTTAAACGAATCTGACATTATGCAGCGGCTTCTTTCTCCATTTTTTTAGCTTTCTCAATGGCCTCTTCGATAGTACCAACCATATAAAATGCTGCTTCAGGAAGATGATCATATTCACCTTTACAAATTGCATCAAATCCTTTTATAGTTGAGTCTAGATCTACCAATTTTCCAGGTGATCCAGTAAAAACCTCTGCAACAAAGAATGGTTGAGATAAAAATCTTTGTATTTTTCTAGCTCTGGCTACAATTAATTTGTCCTCTTCGGATAGCTCATCCATTCCGAGAATTGCAATGATATCTTGTAAAGATTTGTAGGTCTGAAGCACTTTTTGTACTTCTCTAGCTACTCTATAATGTTCATCACCAACAATTCTTGGATCTAGTATTCTTGAAGTAGAGTCTAAAGGATCAACTGCAGGATAAATACCTATTTCTGCTATCTGTCTCGATAATACTGTTGTTGCATCTAAGTGAGCAAAAGATGTTGCTGGCGCAGGGTCAGTTAGGTCATCTGCAGGCACATAAATCGCTTGTACTGAAGTAATAGAGCCCTTATTTGTTGTCGTAATTCTCTCTTGTAGGTTACCCATATCAGTAGCAAGAGTTGGTTGATATCCAACAGCTGAAGGTATCCTGCCTAATAGTGCTGAAACTTCCGAGCCAGCTTGCGTAAATCTAAAAATATTATCAACGAAAAATAATACATCTTGGCCTTCTTGATCTCTAAAATACTCAGCAACAGTCAATCCAGTTAACGCGACCCTTGCTCTTGCGCCTGGAGGCTCGTTCATTTGACCATAGACTAATGCAGCCTTTGAACCTTTGCCCTCTGGCTTAATTACTCCTGAGTCAATCATCTCATGGTAAAGGTCATTTCCTTCTCTAGTTCTTTCCCCTACACCTGCAAAAACCGAAAAGCCACCATGTGCTTTAGCAACGTTATTTATCAATTCCATAATTAAAACAGTCTTTCCAACACCTGCACCACCAAATAATCCAATTTTTCCACCTTTGGCATATGGCGCTAAAAGGTCAATTACTTTAATACCTGTAACTAATATTTCAGTCTCTGTAGATTGATCATTAAATTCTGGGGCCGCTCTATGGATTGGCCAATTTTCTTTACTCTTAACATCACCTTTTTCATCAATAGGTTCACCGATGAC
>CACJZL010000031.1 GCA_902597865.1 uncultured Pelagibacteraceae bacterium
TTATAAACAACAGAATAATTACAAGTATAAAAGCAGCCGTATTATTAATTAAACTGTTCAAGATTTTAGACAAAGAAAAAACTATAATCTTGTCGATGCAAAGTAATTTTTTTTCGTCATTAATTGGTTTTATTTTTAGGTTCAAAACAATTGTTAGAGTTTCAGAAGATCCATGTGGTGCCACAAAGTATGCTGATAATAAAGTTTTTGCATATCTAATATTTATAACTAAATTTTTAACTTACAATTTATCGTATAAAATCATTGCAAATGCAAAAAAAAGTAGAGACTGCATTAAAAAATTTACTTTTAATAAAGACAAAATTTTACTTTTAAATAACCCAACCTTGAATAAATTAAATAAAGTTAAAAAAATAAAAAAATCAAAAAAATATTTTTTAAATATTGGAAGGTATTGTAAACAGAAAAATCAATCATTTTTGATAGACATCTTTTATAAGTTTAGCAAAAAAAATAAAAATTTTACCCTAATATTAAATGGCGATGGGCCAGATAAAAAAAAACTAAAAGATAAAGTGAATAAACTTAAACTTAGAAAAAAAGTTAAATTCTTAGCGTGGAGAAAGTTTAATGATTCTTTATATAAAAAATCAAAATTATTTATATTTACTTCTTATTATGAGGGCATGCCGAATGTATTAATAGAAGCTTTAAATAATGGTATCCCTATCATTGCCTTCAATTCAAGCGGTGTTGAAGACTTACTTCTTAAAGGTAAAGGAGGTGAAATTATTTATAAAATGAATTCAGAGGAGTTTTTGAATAAAATAAATTATTCATTAAGCCATTATGATGAAGCATTAAAAAAAACTTTTTTAGCAAAAAAACAACTCAAAAAATATTCTATTGAAATAGCAGGCCAAAAGTATATTAGTAAACTAAAGTGAAAATCTTTAAGTTAGAATTAGCTAAACTTCGTCAGATGATTTAAATGTCATGAAATTTAAATTAAATTAAATATTTAACAAAAGAATATAAATTGAAATCTAAAGAGAAATTAATTATTTTTGATCTGGATGGTGTCCTTATAAACTCATTGCCAAATATGAAGTTTGCACTTTCAAAGACTGCAAATCATATAAAACAGAAAATATCTTTCAAAAAATATAAAAAATATATTGGATTACCCTTTGAAAAAATTTTAATAAAATTAAAAATTAGAGGTGAATATGATAAAATAAAGTTTCTTTACTCAAAATATTCATTGCAAAAAATAAAAAAATTGAAAATTGATAAAAAAAAACTGATTTCATTAAAAAAACTTAAAAAAAAATATCATTTGGCGATATTTACATCCAAAGATAAAAAGAGAACATTAAAAATATTAAAAAGATATAAAATCTTTTCAACAATTATCTCAGCTGATGATGTAAAAAAGGGAAAGCCAAATCCAGAGGGATTAATCAAGATTATCAGAAAGATGAAAATAAAAAAAAAAGATAGTTTTTTTATAGGTGATACAATTTTCGATTTTAAAGCTGCAACCGCCGCAAAAATAAATTATTTACATGCATCTTGGGGCGTAGAAAAAAAATTGAGAATAAAAAATATAACTTATCTTGAAAGTATATCCAAAATAGACAGAATTTTAAAAAATTGAATTTTAAAGGAGCTAATTTAATTAATTTATTACTTTATATCTTTATTTATGGAAATTTTAAATTTTAATAGAAATATGGCTCAATTAGCTTTATTGCAAAGAATAGAGCTAGCAAGTCCTTTATTGAAAAGGCTCAGAAAAATATTTGGAAGATATTTATTTTCAAAATTTTTTTCTAAGTATTTAATTAATGTTAAAAAAATATCTGAAGATTATTCAATTTTAATGGCGAAAGAGGTTTCCTCAATTAGTAATTTTTTAAATCAAAATCAAAACATTTTGAGTATCGGTGGTGGAATGGGGGGGCTTGAAATAATAATAATGAAAAGATTCAATTCATCTAATGTTACTTTTATTGAAAAGAACTATATTTCGAACAAAATTAGGTATGGATGGGATGATAAAAATTCAG